>NZ_JAUHIR010000006.1:0-399865 GCF_032381375.1 Bradyrhizobium sp. SZCCHNR1017
TCGCTGCAGCCGCTCAGAACCTTCGTAAGATGGCCAAGCTGATCCCGATGCCCGCGCTGACGCCCGCGTGAACCACACCGCGCCAATTCGTCCTCGAAACAGATGGCGTTCACGACGAAACTACTGCCGACTTTTTCAACGGAATCGACCCAAAGCCGATCAGCGGCAGCATCCCCGGCGAAAGACTGGTTTTGGTCCAAAGACATCCGCACTTTGTTCAACGGCTCCTTAGCCCACGCGGACGGTATAGAGAAATTTTGGCGAATTAGACCAGCAATCGGTTACTATCACCAGACGATACTAAGCAGCTGCTTCCACACGCTATAGCCGCAACTCGCGAAGGCACTCTGCCAGCGAATGACGCACCCCAGCCTGTTCTAATCAATCCAGTTGCTGAATGTATTTGCAGCGCTGGGCTGAGCATATGCGCGATCAGAATTGCGATCTGTCTGGGCATCGCTGAGAGGACAAACAACCTGCGCCCGCGCTTCGTTGGTTGCGGATAGACGAGCTGTACGACGGGCTTGGCGTACGAAGGCCATAATCCTTCGCGCGCCCCGAGGTTGATGCATCCTGCGCTGACCCATCGGCACACAACCCGCCGTCTTCATTAACGTCGCTAGGCCTCGAATAAGTTGATCCGTTTTGCGTCGATTACCGGTCGGCAGACTCGATGAACGCGGCCACCTCCCGCGGATGAGACAGCATCACTGCGTGGCTGCTATTTATTTCTTCCACTCGCGCACCGCTTCGCTTAGCCATCTTTCTCTGTGAACTGGGGGTTATCATGCGGTCCTGAGACGGGATCAGGAAGGAACTCGGCTTTGCCTTCCAGCCCACTTTTGTGGTCTTGGCTTCGACGGCTTTCAGTCCCCATGGCACTTGCGCGGCCGCCATGAACTCAGTCAGCGCCGCAGGGGAATCCGCCGCAAAGGAAGTCGGGAACTTCACGGGATCGACCAGCAGGTAACCGTCTTGCGGCGGCAGCAGGGGCGCCTTCGCCTCGCCAGGCTCTGCCGGCCAGTCATTCAGGGATGCGGCAGATTCGCCAGCGTCCGGCGCAAAGGCCGCGATGTAAGCCAGGCTCTTGACCTTCGGATTGTCGCCAGCCTGTGTGATCACCATGCCGCCATACGAGTGGCCAACCAGCACAACAGGGTATTTGGCTGCTGCGATCACGGCTTCCGTGGCGGCGACGTCACCCTCGAGCGTGATGGTCGGATTCTGGACCACCAGCACTTCGTATCCGCCCTTTTTAAGGAGATCGTATACCGCTTGCCAGCCTGAGCCATCGACAAACGCGCCGTGCACAAGGACGACCGATGTCGTTTTCTGTTGCTGAGCTCCCGCGGAGTTCGACGTGATAGCGAGCGCGCACATTGCCAGCAGAGATGCCAAATAGTTCACAGGAATTCCTTTCGTGTTGTGGGGCGTCGTGATAGATCGGCTACCTTTAAGTTCGTGCGAAAGTCTTGCGTCAGGGCCGTTCATTCGTTCGGTCGAGGAAGTCGCTGATCAGCGGCGCCATCACGTCGAGTTGGTCCTCAAGTGCGAAGTGACCGGTGTCGAGGATGTGTAACTCGGCGTCTGGCAAGTCGCGCAAATAGGAATGTGCGCCGGCTTCAGCGAAGACCTTGTCGTTCTTGCCCCAGAGGATTAGAGCGGGCGGCTTCCTTTCGCGGAAAAACGCTTGGAACGCCGGATAAAGCGGGATATTGGTCGCGTGGTCGTAGAGCAGGTCGAGCTGAATGTCCTTATTGCCGGGACGATCCAGCAGCGCTTGGTCTTGCACCCAATTGTCAGGACTTATGCGCGTCAGATCGCGGACGCCATCGGTGTATAGGAATTTAGTCGCGCGGAGAGAGACGAGGGATGAAAGCGCATTCCTCCGCTCCTCCGTTCCTTCCCTCCAATACGCCTTGATCGGGTCCCAAGCTTCCCGCAATCCTTCTTCGTAAGCGTTGCCGTTCTGGATGATGAGGGCAGTCACGCGCTCCGGATGCTTGAGGGCGAGGCGATAGCCGACCGGTGCGCCGTAATCCATGACGTACATGGTGTAGCGTTTCGCTCCGAGTTGATTCAGCAAGGCGTCGATCATCTCGGCATAGTTCGCAAAACTATAGGAAAAGCGGTTGCGATCCGGCGCATCGCTTTGCCCGAAGCCGGGGTAATCCGGCGCGATGATACGGTATCGGTGGGCTAGATTCGGAATCAGATTGCGGAACATGTGTGAGGACGTCGGAAAGCCGTGCAGAAGGAGAACGACGGGCCCATCTGCTGGCCCAGCTTCGCGGTAGAACACGTTCACGCCGCTGATGGCGGCCGTGCGGTAATGAACGGTTAAATCGCCTACGCTGCCGCCGGGCATTGGCCCGCAACGATGAGCGGGCGTTGCCCCCGGTCCACATGCAGAAGCCGTGGACCTCCCGAGCGATGGATGTGCGCTGACAATGGTTAAGGCGATGAGAGTCGCGCAAGAAAGGCGCATGGCAACTCCTTTATACGGTACGTCGTTCCTCAAACCCGATTATCTCACGTCTACGGATTCCGCGATTACTGCCGTACGTTCGGCCAGTTCGGGAACCCTGGCCAAGTAGGCCTGGTAATGTTGCGAGGCGCGATGTGCTTCGACCGCAGTGATATCTCGGTAGAGCTCATCAAGGACGTAACGATGATCGTTCGAAGTGTCGCGCCAAACGTCCCAACGCAGATTACCGGGCTCTGCCCTGCAATGCGGCGCAAGGCCGACCAGAAGTTCTCTCAGCTCATCGCTTTTGCCGGGGTGAGCAACCAGAAGAGCAGTAATCTTCGACGGCATCGCGATCGACCAAAACTTTTCAGAGTGACTGCTGGCTTCAGTTCAGCCAGGCGATGTTCGGCTGCCTGTCTTATGATTTTCTCAGTGCTGCCAGCAGCTCTTTTGCCAGGCGCCCGGCTGAGGCGGGATTCTGGCCGGTGATGAGACGTCCATCGACGACAACGTGAGGTTCCCAGTTTGCCACGGACGTATATTCGGCGCCCTCTGCCCGCAGGGCGTCCTCAAGTTCGTAGGGAACATCTTCGCGCGCGTAGTCGTACTCTTCCTTCTTCGAGAACGAAGTCAGCTTCTTGCCCTGCACGAATGGCTTGCCATCGCCAAGGTCCACCCCGAGAAGCGCGCACGGACCGTGACAAACGGCCGTCACGAATTTTCCCGTGCTCCAGGCGCGCACGACTGCATTTTGAACGATGGGGTTACGCTGGATGTCGACCATCGGCCCGAGCCCGCCGGGCACGAGAATGGCATCAAAATCCGCAGCATCCACCTCGGCAAGTTTGCGGCTGCGATTGAGGCGGCGAAAAGCCTTGCTTTCAAGAAAGGCCTTTTCCGCAGGATCTTTCTCGTCGTAGGCATCGTAGGGCGTCCATCCGCCTCTCAAGGAAGCGAACTCAACGGCGATGCCTGCCTTGTCAAGAACATCGAACGGATGCGCGACCTCGGCGAAAAAGAAGCCCGTCTTACGATTTTGCGGGCCGATCACCGCTGCGTTGCTGACGATAAACAGGACGTGTTGAGTCATGATTCGTTTCCTGGAGGTATCCATAAAGTCGAAGAGCGCCGCAACGACACTACCCGCGCGGCCCAGAACCGTATTTCCGAATCCTGCGGGATCATGAGCAATCCCTGCGGTACTCCGCATCGGAACGATCGGCATTCACCTCGATCTGGCCGCAGCACAACTCGCGATACTGCCCCGGCGTAAGGCTTGCGGCCTTGCGGAAGACGCGCGTGAAGTTTGCTTGCGAGCCAAAACCGAACTCCAGGGCGATTTCGACCAGCGACAGTCGGTTGCGCGCGAGCTCGTGCCGCGCAGCCTGGACGCGCCGATCGGTCACGTATCGGTGCGGTGACAATCCCGTCGCCTCGCGAAACAGCCGGGAGAAATGATAGGGGCTGAGACAGGCCTGAGCCGCCAGATCCTCGAGTCTGATTTCGTCTCCCAGAGACGACTCGATATAATCGAGCACGCGCTGCAGGCGCCGTGGATCGAGCGACGGAGACCTGTCGGGCGCACGCCAGCGGTCGATCGTATAGTTGCCCAGGAGATGCGCTGCAAGCGCGACTTGAATTCCCTCCACGAACAGCGCGTCAGTCGACTGGCGCGGACGATGAAGCAGATCCCGAAGCGGCGAGCAGATGTGGAAGAGCACCTGGTCCGTCAGACCGTGGGCGTAGGCGATCTCGATCCTTGCCGGATCGATATTGAAGTCCGCAAGCGCGCTCTGGTCCAGCAGCGCCGGCGGGAGGTAGAGGTGAAGACACTCCATCCGGTCCGAAAGCTCGAGATGGCTCTCCTGCGTCCCGACCGGAACGAGGTAGCTCATGCCGGGGCGCGCGAGGCTTTTCTGGACTTCACCGTTGCCGGTGCGACACACCATCCCGCCGCCGGACAGTAGCATTACCAGTTCGGTGCAGATAGGCACCGGCGTCGCCTGGCGCCCCGCTTCGAACTTGCGATGTTCGATGCTCAGCCCTGGCCAATCGTTGGCCGCCGCGAGCTTCTCGCTGTTCTGGTACTTCTGATCTCCATGAGTCACGAGTGCCATCACGACCTCCGCAAGTTGCGGCGAATCCCGGCCCCGTATCGCAAGAGAGCGATCATTCCATCCGGTAAATGAGTGCAGCCCCGGCCCGCTGCCACGCCGATCCTGAATTTCTCACAAGGACCGATAGCGAAGTCCAGAGGCGGCACGGTTAAAAGAAGTAAAAGGCAAGCAAAGCAAAAGGTTGGAGCACGCGCACCGCCGCTTCGAAAGCTGCTCTCATCGAAGATGAGCAAGATGCGTCCATCGTCGCGCAGGAATCGGGAATACCGCAACTTCTCAGCTGCGCTAATGAAGCTCATCAAACGGCAATGTCGCCGTATCAAGGATCGGAGCCTGCTATGAAGCCGCTTATTTCCGCGCTTGTTGCAATGTCGATCGCAACGGCCGTCCCCGCGGTGGCCGCCGAGAAGACCGTTTCCATCGTCCTTGTCCACGGCGCTTTCGTCGACGGCTCGGGCTGGAAGGACACCTACGACATTCTCTCGAATGCGGGCTATGAAGTGCTCGTCGTCCAGCAGCCGACGATCTCGCTTCGTGACGATGTCGCGGAGACCGAACGCGTGATCGCCAAGGCGCGGCATCCGGTCATCCTCGTCGGACATTCCTATGGTGGCATGGTCATCACGGAGGCCGGCGACAATCCGAAGGTTCAGAGCCTTGTCTATCTCGCGGCATATGCTCCCGACGCCGGAGAGTCTGTCAGCACGCTGTCGGAAGGCTCAGTGCCCGCCGGCGAGCAAAAGGGTCCGCTCGTCGTCGAAGGCAACTTGATCTTCGTCGACCGCGACAAATTCCCGACCTCTTTCGCCGGCGGCGTCGACGCTGCGACCGCGCGCTTCATGGCTGCGGCGCAATTGCCGTTTGGATTGCAGGCGGTGCAGTCCAAGGTCGACCGCGTGGCCTGGAAGACCAAGCCGACCTATTACATGGTCACGATGGAGGATCACATTATCCCGCCGACCTGGCTGCGCACCATGGCCAAGCGCTCGGGCGCGAAGGTGACGGAGATCAAAAGCGGCCACGCGGTGATGCTGTCGCATCCGCGCGAGGTCGCGGCCTTCATCAGAAGCGCGGATACCTCCGCGACCGAATGAGACGGGCGGCGCCGCGCACGGGCGGACTTGCCTGTCGCAGACGAGGACACGCAACATGGCCCTCAAGAATATTCTGCCGGGAAGATTGGGCTTCGGCGCGGCGCCGCTCGGCAACATGTTTCGCGACATCCCGGAGCAGGAAGCGCTCGCGACGGTGAGTGCGGCCTGGGACGACGGCATCCGCTATTTCGACACCGCGCCCTTCTATGGCGCGGGTCTTGCCGAGATCCGCATGGGCGCCGCGCTCGCCGACCGGCCGCGAAGCGATTATGTCGTCAGCACCAAGGTCGGAAGATTGATCCTGGACGAGATCGAGGATGTCGGCGCCCGCGACCTCGGCGAGAAGGGGGATGTGTTCAAATACGGGCGTCCGAACAAGATTGTGAACGACTATTCCGAAGACGCGACGCTGCGCTCGATCGAAGACAGTCTGAAGCGGCTCGCGACCTCCCACATCGACATCGCCTTCGTGCATGACGTGGCGCAGGACTTCTACGGCGACGAATGGCTTTCGGTGTTCGAAAGCGCACGCAAGGGGGCGTTCAAGGCGCTCGACCGGCTACGCGACGAAGGCGTGATCAAGGCGTGGGGCCTCGGCGTCAACCGGGTCGAGCCGATCGAACTGCTGCTGGCGCTGGAAGAGCCGCGCCCCGACGGCTTCCTTCTCGCGGGCCGCTACACGCTGCTCGACCATGCGAGGGCGCTTCAGCGTGTGATCCCGATGGTTGCGGAGCATGAGCTCGCGATTGTCGTCGGCGGCCCCTACAGTTCGGGCGCGCTCGTCGGCGGCCCGAATTTTGAATATGCGCCGGCGCCCCCGGAAATCATCGACAAGGTGGGGAGGATCAAGGCAATCGCCGACCGCTACGGCATCAGCATGAAGGCGGCGGGCCTCCAGTTCGTGCTGGCTAACCCGGTGGTGGCTGCCGTCATTCCCGGCGCGAGCCGTCCAGGCCGCATTGCCGAGGATCGCGCCGCGCTCGAGGAAGTCGTCCCCGTCGATTTCTGGCGCGAGCTGCGCTCGCAGGCGCTCGTCAACTCCGCAGCTCCGCTCCCCGGTTGAAGTGGGTGTGAGAGGGTGGTTCGCCGAGGTTCCGACCAATGATGCGTCGAGATTGTGAGCACAGCGGTTCTTCGCAAGCCAAAAAAATAGCCACACCCGCGTGGTTTTGCGCAGCGGTCGTGAAAGTCAGAACGGCTCACTTCAACAAGTTTGCAGTGCATGATAATACCAAGCGATCTCTTCGATCGATTGGCAATGCGAAATGCGGACGGCCAGACGGCAACGGGGCGCACCTCGACAGAAGCTGACATTCAGCTTCGGCCCGTTTCGACTGGTCCCCGGCCGTCAGTTGCTTCTTCTAGACGAGCGCCCCGTCAAGATTGGCGGACGCGCCTTCGAGCTCTTGCGGCTGCTGGTGCAGCGCCGCGGCGAGCTGGTCAGCAAGAACGAGCTGATGGCGGCAGCCTGGCCGGGCACGTTCGTCCACGACAGCAATCTTAAGGTCAATATGTGGAGCTTGCGGCGCTCGCTGGGAGATACCCAGATCGAGCCCATCTACATCGCGACCGTGGCGCGGCGTGGGTACAAGTTCATCGCCGATGTCCGGGTCGGCATCGGCGAGATCGAGGGGGAGCCTGCGCTGGCCGATCCGCTCCCGCTTTCGCATGCGCCATCGCCGCGCGGCATCGTCGGCCGCGAAGCCGATATCGTTGAAATCGCCGATCTGCTCGCCGAGGACAGGCACGTGACCCTGACCGGCGCAGGAGGGATCGGTAAGACGACCGTAGCCCTGGCCGTCGCCCAGGCGTTCGTGTCAAGGTATCGCGACGGCGTCTGCTTCATCGATCTCGCGACAATCTCCGATCCTACCCTGTTCGGCGCGGCGCTCGTGACGGCACTCGGTATCCGAGGCAATACGGACATGGGGCTGGCTGCTGTCCTCGACTATCTGAGGCCGCGGCAGATGCTGCTCATCCTCGACAATTGCGAGCATGTGCTGCCAGCCGCCACGATCTTTGCCAGCAAGTTCATGACGGACACATCGCCATCCCGGCTGCTTGCCACGAGTCGCGAGCCGCTCGGCACCACCACTGAGCACGTCGTGCGGCTTGGCTCTCTATCTGCTCCGAGTTCAGGCCTTGGGCTGTCGGTGGATCAGGCCGTCAGATTCCCGGCGGTGGAGTTGTTCGTTCGACGCGCCGCCGAATGGTCGGATTACGAGTTCGTCGACGAGGATTGCGACGCCATCGCAGCGGTCTGTCATTCGCTGGACGGGCTTCCCCTAGCCATCGAATTGGCTGCCGCCCAGATCGGCAGGTTCACCCCGCGGGAGCTGTTGGTCGTCCTCGATCAGAGGCTTGGCTTTAGCGCGACCGGGGCCGCCGCCGGGCCGCCGCGCCATGAAACCCTGATGGCAACGATCGATTGGAGCTACCGGCTGCTGTCGCAGACGGAAGCCAGGCTCTTCGCCCTGCTGTCAGTGTTCAGTGACGGGTTCGAGCACGAGGATGCGGTCTTCGTCGCGGAAGCGGCAGGTCTCACGCCGATCGACGTCGCGACCGCACTCGGCAGTCTCGTCGCCAAATCACTGTTGAGCGCGCAGGCGCGGGGCGCGAGCCTGCGCTACCGGCTGCTCGATAGCACGCGTCGCTATGCCGCCGAGCGGCGTCGGGGCGATCCGGCGTGCAGCGGGGCGATGCGCCGCCATGCGGAGCGCATGGCTGCGCTGTTCGAGCAATCCGAGGAGGATTGGAAATGGCGCGAGCCGACCGATTGGACCGAGCGCTACCTTGGCCGCATTGCCGATTTGAGAAGTGCGCTTTCATGGTCGTTCGGCGAGCAGGGCGATGACATCCTCGGAATCAGGCTTGCGGTTGCTGCGATCACCCTGTGGTCGGAGACCTCCATCCTGTCGGAGGCGCAAGCGCGGTTGGAGGTCGCACTCGCGTTGGCCAAGCGCGTTCCATGCGACGATCTGTCCAAGGCAAAGCTCGCCTGTGCCCTCGGATGGAGCCTCTTCTACGCCCGCAAGAGTTCGAACGAGAACGAAGTCACCTGGCTTGACGCAATCGCATTCGCAAGGCGTGCTGACAGTGTCGACCTTCAGCAGCGCGCGCTGACGGGTTTTGCGTTCTATCTGCTCCAGATCGGCGAGATCGCACGTGCCATCACTTATCTCGAGGAGGCCACCTCGCTGGCCGACCGAGACCCCGATTCGACGGCGACATCCGAAGCCGACAAGGCCCTGGCCTGGGCCCACGCCTTCGCCGGCGAATTAAGCAAAAGCCGCCCGGTTCTCGATCGTCTCGCGTCAACCCATTCGCTAGTCCGGGGGCGTTCGCGCAAGGATGCGAATGAGGTCTACCGCTTCATCACCGTCCGCACCAACATGCCTTTTGTAGTGTGGATGCAGGGGCAGGCCGACTACGCCGCTCGACTGGCGCGTGAGGCCGTTGATGCTGCGGACCGCGGTGGCCATTGGGTGTCGCAGTCGAACGCACTTGGGCTCGCCGCACTTCCTATCTCGCTTGAAATCGGCGATCTTGACGCGCTCGATATGTTCACGGAACGCCTGCGTCGCAATCTGGAACGCGAGCGCATCTGGCGCTGGGTTTCGGTCGAGCGCTATTTCTCCGCCTGCCTGCGCGAATTGCGCAGCGATCCGCGCGCGGTGGAGGATATTCGGGCCGCGATTGACGAACTGATCGAATGCCGCTTTCTGATGCGGATCGGCAGCTATCTGGCTTTCCTCGCTCGTGCTTATCTGCGGCAAGGGCGGATCGCGCAAGCGCGTGACGCCGTCACGCGCGCCATCGACTATCAGGAAAGGCAGGGCGAGCGCTGGTGCCGCTCGGAACTTCAGCGAGTCAATGCATCTATCCTTCTTGAGGATGGCGAAACAGTCCGCGCTGAAAAGCTATTAAAGGAGGCGCTGGCTGAAGCTCGCGCTATCGGCGCGTTAACTTTCGCGCTTCGGATCGCCACCGACCTCGCCGCTCATTGGGCGGCGACAAACCGCGAGATAGACGCGGTTCAATTGCTCGCTCCGATTTTTGGCGAATTCACCGAAGGGTTTGGTACGCAAGACCTTGTTCGTGCCTCCCGATTGTTGGCTCAGATAGAGAACCGTACAAGTGGCGTAGGACTCTAAAAACATGCCCCCGAGCACAAGTTGGTGCAACTGGCAAGCCATCGGTCAGAAGGGCTACGAGTTCTGATTGGATTTTTACTCGACTTCTGGAGCGCGGCAAATGCCTCAGGCATCCGCTACTCTCGCGGATACTTCCGCTTCTGGTCCATCTCTGACCTTGCCACCGACGCCGGCTGCGTCCGGTGTTGGAGGGAAAGCGGACCAAAACGCGATTGCGCTGTGACGGTCGCTTTTGACCCTAACTCTGTGAAAACGCCGCGGGTCCGAGTTCCGAGCTCGATCCGGGCTGACGAGAAGGATCTTCCGGAGGTCCTTCGGCTCGAGCATGTCCTTCGTGATTTTCACGTGCTCGATCTCGTCGAAATATTCGGCTCGATCTCGGGTTGACGTGGACGATACGCCTTTGCGTGGCCGTTAGCCTTCTCTTTCACTATCGACAATGCATCCAGCTTCCGAGAGCGGTCAGGACCGTGAATTACTGAATTCATGGTCGCGTGATCGGGAGTGCGGCAATGGACGATCGAAAATATCTGACGCCAGAGGAAGTCTCGGAGCGCTACCGTGGCGCGGTCAGCGTCGGGACCCTTCGCAACTGGCGAGCGATGCGCGTCGGACCCGCCTTCGTCAAAATCGGGAAAGCGGTCCTATATCCGGTTGGCGAACTCGATGCTTGGGACAAGAGAAACATGGTGTCCTGCCGTGCGCCAGGACGATCACCGATGACTGGGCCTGATCAGGCGTGATGATCACGATTTGGCGTGCACTACCGTCCCCACTCTCCGTCCCCCGCTTGATGGTCGGCCTGCCAAATCCGTTATTCTTCAATTACATAGCTGCGGCGCTACGCTCATGCACAATCACCCTTCGGGCGATCCGACGCCGTCGCAGGCCGACATCCGGATGACCAAGACGATCGTGGAGATCGCCAAGCCGCTGGGCATCACGGTTCACGACCACATCATCGTCGGAAGGAATGGCCACACCAGCCTGAAGAGCATCGGGGTGATGTGAAGGCGCGACGCCGACGAGACGACGCATGCAGCGTGCTGCGGTCGGAGCTGCCAAAAGATCGCCGCGGGATGGACGAAACGTCGGGCCGGTTTGAACCGGACGTCTTCCCGCGCCGGCTAATGCGGGCGAAGCGTGGAGAGGAATGACGGATGCGCGCGCCCTTCATCGGACTGATCCTGAGCGTCCTGACCGTCACGGCGGCGGCTGCCTACGACGCCAACGATCCCGCCATTTGCAATGGCATCGGCTGGGACGATGCGCGGCCGCTCGTCGTCGCCAAAGTGAGCGGCCAGCCACGCGTGAACTTCGTCAAGAGCCCCTATGACGATGACTTCAAGGCCGCAGGCTGTCCCGCTGCGACCGACGCCTGCCGGAAGAAGGCTTACCTCGTCCGCGACGACCTCGTGCTGATCGGAAGGACCCGCGGCGATTTCGTCTGCGTCAGCTACCAGCAGCCGCATGCGAAGGCCCAGATCTGGACCACCGGCTGGTTGCCGCGCGCAGCCCTCACCGCTGTCGAGCCGATGGCCGCGCCGGCGACGGCCGACTGGTCCGGAAGCTGGGAGCACCCTGGAGGGGGACTGACGATCAGGAAGGAGGCCGGCAACCGGCTCAGGATCGAAGGCGATCAGGTGTTGCCGGCCGGGCGCGAGTTGCGCAACGGATCGCTCGGCGCGACGGCAGAGCCCAAGGGCGGCCTGATCGCCTTCGTCGACGACGGCAGCACACCGTTCGAGCGGCCGAATGCCGGCGACGAGTGCCGCGTGCGCCTGCAGCGAATCGGCGCGCTTCTGCTGGTCGAGGACAACAATGATTGCGGCGGTGCCGGCGTCAGCTTCACTGGACTCTATCATCGCAAATAGCCGCCGACGGCTCATGCCCAGCGGCGCGCCATTGCCACACAGAGGACGACGATTCCGGCTGCGGCAATCATCGTTGCCGACACCGGCTCATGCAGCAGCAGGCTCGCGAAACCGAGGCCGAGGAAGGGCTGCAGCAGTTGCAGTTGGCCCACCGTCGCAGTGCCGCCGCGCGCGAGCCCGCGGTACCAGAAGGCGAAGCCGACGAACATGCTGAAGACGGAGACGTAGGCGAGGCCCAGCCACGCCGCGGCCGTGATGTCGTGTGACGCGCCGGGCAGCGTCAGCACCGCCATCGACAGCATCAGCGGTGCAGACAACAGCAGCGCCCACGAGATCACCTGCCAGCCGCCGAGCCGGCGGGTGAGCATGGCGCCCTCGGCATAGCCCAGGCCGCAGACGACGATCGCAGCGATCATCGCGAGATCGCCGATCGGCGCCGCGACGCCGTCCCGCGACAGGGCGAAGCCCGAGACCGCCGCAGCGCCAAGTGCTGCGAACAGCCAGAACAACGGGCGCGGCCGCTCGCCGCCGCGCAGCACGCCGAACAAGGCGGTCGACAACGGCAGCAGACCGACGAACACGATCGCATGGGCCGAGGTGATGTGCTGGAGCGCCAGGGCGGTGAGCAGCGGAAAGCCGATGACGACACCGAGCGACACGACCGCCAGCGACATCAGGTCGCGCCGGCCGGGAAGCGGCTGCCGCAACAGCGTGAGACAAAGCGCGCCCAGCACGGCCGCGAGCGTCGCGCGTGCGCCCGTCAGGAACAGCGGCGAAAAACCCTCCAGTGCCGCCCGCGTCGCCGGCAGCGAGCCGCTGAAGATCGTCATGCCGATGATGCCGCTCCCCCAGCCTTCGATCGATCCCTTCATGCACGGCTCCTCCTTGCAGATCCCATAGCCCGATCGGGCTTGTTGCGGCAGCGACAGACCGATACAATTTTGACAATCTGTACTGATGCAAAGGGCAACACACTTGGGACCAGGGACGCCCGATTCCCGCCGAGGCGGCTCGCGGACCATCGCCGTGGTCGATGCGATCCGGCAGCGTCTGGCGACGCGCGCGCTCAGCGCCGGCCAGCGCCTGCCCTCGATCCGCGCCTTCGCCGCGGCGATGGGCGTGTCGCCGGCCACGGTGGTCGAGGCCTATGACCGGCTCGCCGCCGAGGGCGTGATCCGTGCCCGGCGCGGCTCCGGCTTCTATGTCGCCGACACGGCGCTGCCGCCGCTGGCCCTCGCCGATCGCGAGCCGCGCCGTCCGCGCGCGGTCGACCCGTTCTGGGTGTCGCGGCAGTCGCTCGACGCCGGACCGGGAACGCTGACGCCCGGCTGCGGCTGGCTGCCGGCCGAGTGGATGCCGCAGGACGCGCTGCGGCGCGCGGTCCGCGCGCTGGCGCGCAGCGCCGGCCCTGTTCTGAGCGATTATGGCGGAGCGCGAGGATCGCCGGCGCTACGACGGCTGCTGCAGGGCCGCCTTGCCGGCATCGGCATCGACGCGTTCAGCGAGCAGTTGGTGCTGACCTCGTCCGGCACGCAGGCGATCGACCTGATCTGCCGCATGCTGCTGCGTGCCGGCGACGCCGTGCTGGTCGACGATCCCTGCTATTTCAACTTCCTCGCGCTGCTGCGCGCGCATCAGGCGCGGATCATCAGCGTGCCGATGACGCCGGGCGGACCCGACATCGCGCAGTTCGAGGCGATACTCGCGGCCGAGCGCCCGCGGCTCTACATCACCAATTCCGGCCTGCACAATCCGACTGGGGCGACGCTGTCGCTGCAGACGGCGCACCGGCTGCTCAACGCCGCGTCGGCGCATGACACGATCATCGTCGAGGACGACATCTACGGCGATTTCGAACCCGAGCCGTCGCCGCGGCTCGCCGCACTCGACGGGCTGACGCGGGTGATCCTGGTCGGCAGCTTCTCCAAGACACTGTCGGCCTCGGTGCGCTGCGGATACATCGCGGCGCGCGCGGACTGGATCGAACCGCTGATCGACCTGCAGATCGCGACCGGCTTCGGCGGTCCCGGACAATTCGCCGCGGAGACCCTGACCCAGGTGCTGACCAGCGGCAGCTACCGCAAGCACGTCGAGGAGCTGCGCGCACGGCTTGGGCGAGCACGGCCGCGCGTGGCGGCACGGCTGCAGCGCATCGGTATCGCCCCATGGCTGATGCCGCGCGGCGGCTTTCATCTGTGGTGCAGGTTGCCGGACGGCTGTACGGCAATCGAGGTGGCCCAGGCCGCGCTCGATGAACACGTGGTGCTCGCGCCCGGCGACGTCTTCAGCGCGGCGCAATCCGCCGCGACGATGATGCGCTTCAACGTCGCGCATTGCGAGGATCCGCGCGTCATCAACGCGCTGGAGCGCGCGACAAAGCCACCGGCCGCGCGTTCGTTGCGCCGCCAGGCGGTCAATTCAGCCGACCGATAAGACTTAGTAGCAGTAGCGCGGGTGTGCGCGGACCCATGAGCCGTCGCCGCGCTGCAAATAGCAGCCATTGCGATAGGAATAATAGCCGCCACGACGGCGCTCGCCATCGGCCGCGATTGCAGCTCCGGTACCGGCCCCGATCACGGCGCCGATCGCAGCGCCCCGGCCGCCGCCGATCGCGCCGCCCAGGATCGCTCCGCCGGCGCCGCCGAGGATCGCTCCGCCGAGTACGTCCTGCGCGGCAGCCTGATGCACCGGCGCGACGACGGCGAGCGTGAGCAGCGCCGCAGCGCCGAGGCGGGTAGCAAAGGGAATCCCCAGACGTCGGATCATGGACAAGCCTCCGTTCCGGGCACGCTAGTCCGCCCGGCGCGGCCGTTCTTGATGCAGATCAAGGCGACGTCAAGGCAGGGCAAGCCACGGCCTTGCCACGCGGCGCATCATGCCGCCACGCGCTGAGCCTGGGTGCGGTCCTCGATGATGCTGAGGAGATATCTCGGCTCGCCCTCGCCGATCGAGACCGGCAGCCGGCGCACGACGATGTCGCGCGGACCGTTCCCGGGTGTGAGGATGCTATGGGCTCGCGGCTCATCGTCGCCATGCTCTGCGAGCTGGTCGCGGGCGGCCTCCTCGAGGATTGCGCCGGTCGGCGCGGAGAACAGCTCGCCCGGCGTGCGGCCGATGATGTCGCTGCGTGGCACGCCGAACAGACGCTCGGCGGCGCGATTGACGAACATGTAGCGCAGCGACTGCGCATCCTTGGCCAGCACCGCCTGCGGGATGTTCTCCAGCAATGCGGCGAGGAAATATTCGGCGCGCGCGAGCTTGCGCTCGGCACGGCGCTGCGCGGTGAAATCCTCATGAGTGGCGATCCAGCCACCGCCGTCCATCGGACGCTCCGAGATGCGGATGATGCGGCCGTCGGCGAGCTCGACCTCGACGATCTCGGCCCTTCGCTCCTTCAGGCGCTCCCGTAGCGCGGCGAGGAACTCCGACGGCTTCTCGCGCAGCAGGCCTAGCTTGGCGCGATGTGCGAGAATCTCGCGTACATGCGCACCGGGCTTCGCAACCGAGGCAGGAAGGCCGTAGAGCTTGCGGTACTGCTCGTTGACGATCAGCACATAGCCGAAGCTGTCGAGCATGATCAGGCCCTGGGCCATGTTGGCGACTGCGGCATCCAGACGCTGCTGGTTGCTGAGCGCGCCCTGCTCCAGCCGCTCGTGCTCGCGCAGGATGTCGGCGTGCTGGCGCTCGATCTCGACCTCGTGCTGCTCGAGCTCCTGAATCCGGAAGGCGCCGTTCTGGAAAGTCTCCACCGCATGGGCGACCCGTCCGATCTCGTCATGGCGCCGCGCATGGGGAATCTTGAGCTTGATGCGGCCGGCCGCGATGCGGTCGGTGACGCGGGCGATGTCCAGCAGCGGCATCAGCACGCCCCAGCGCAGCGCCAGCGCCGCGGCCGCGATCAGCACGATGATCACCGCCCCGAGCGCGCCCAGATAGAACGCGGCCATGCCGCGCGCGTCGGCCGCCTCGCCGAGCTCGCGGGTGCGGTCGGCATAGAGCCGCGACAATTTCTCGAGGTCCTCGTTGAGCGCGGTGCGCACCGCGCGATTCTCGTCATTGTCGCCGAGCTCGCGCGCCGCCGACGATCCGACCGAGATCGTCTGCCGCGCCATCTCGGTGCGGAATGCGACGAACTGATCGATCCGCTTCCTGAACGGGGCGAACAGCGCGGCGTCGTCATCTGTGACCCGGCTTTCCCATTCGTCAACCACCTTGCTCAGCTGCGCGATCTTCGCAAGCTGCGAATCGGCGTAGCGCCGCGCGACGGTGCGGTCCAACGACATGTAGATGCCGCGCGATTCCATCACGACCGCGTAGATCAGCGCGTTGGTGCGCTCGATGTTGCGGGCTGCAATGGAAAGCGCTTCGAGCCGATCGTAGAACAGGCGCTGCTCGCGCAGCGCCGACAGCGCGCCCAGTGTCGACAGCATCACCAGGACGGCGAACGCGGCCGCAGCCGCAGAGATCTTGTCGTTGAGGCTGAACGACGGCAGCGACCTGTTGAACCGGCGCAACAACTCACGCATGGCGGTCCCCCTCGATGGAGTACAACCATCAGACGCAAGATGCGTAAACAACAAGTTCCAATCAGTGGAACAGGCGTGTAACCGGCCGTTAACCAAATCCGATGCCGGAAGAAGCTTGCCCGCCGCACGGCAAGGGCGCTCAACGGCGCGCGTCTCGTCCTACTGCCTGAGCATGATCAGCGGATTGGCGCTGTCGGGCACCAGCCGCCACTGCGCATTGTCGTCCGCCTCGAACCGCCAGGTCTCGCCGCGGTCGGACATCAGCATCATCTGGCCGTGCTCGAGCCGCCACTGGCTCGGCGCGAACGCTGCGATCATGGGGTCGCATTTCGGCTTCACGAACACCTGGAAGTTGTCGTGGCCGGCGTCGTTGTTGGTCAGCACCAGGCTGCAGATCGTGGCGCCATTGCCGCGGACCATGGCCCAGTCGCCGATCATCTGGTCCATCGATTTCGCCAGCGACCGCGCCGCCGCCAGGTTCTGCAGGATGTAGACGCCTTCGCCCTGGCGCAGTCCCTCGAAGATGCCGGCCTCGACCTCGGTGAAGTCGATCACCGCTTCGCCATTGGCGGCCTGGAGACTGACGATGTCGAGGCCCTTCACGTTCCAGCCGGCGATGTCCTTGGTGAAGGGCAGCGCGGCGGCGCAGCTCGGCTCCAGCTCGAGCTTCTGCCCGCGCGGCGCCGCGTCCGGCTTCAGGGTCACGACGCAGGTCTTGCTGCGCTCGGTGGTCGCAAGCTCCCACTGCCCGATCATCGCTTTCTTCAGGCCGGCGGCGTCCTGCGCGACGGCAGGGACGCTCGCCACTGACGACAGCAGCGCGATCAGCATTGGGAGCGAGCGTTTCATCAGCGGCCTTTCACCGGCGTTTCCGGAACGGGCGTCAGCGGCGGCTTGCCGGCAAACCAGACCTTGAGATTGTCGACCACCAGCTGATCCATCGCGTTGCGGGTTACGATGGCAGCCGAGCCGATGTGTGGCAGCAGCACGACATTGTCCATCGCCTTGAGCGCGTCCGGCACCACCGGCTCCTTCTCGAACACGTCGAGGCCGGCCCCGAGAATCGTGCCGGACTTCAGCGCCTCGACCAAAGCCTGCTCGTCGATCACCGAGCCGCGGGCGACGTTGACGACGACGCCCCGCGGCCCCAGCGCCTTCAGCACCTCGGCGTTGACGATTTTGTTGGTGCCGGCGCCGCCGGGCACGATCACGATGAGCGTGTCGACGTCCCTGGCCATCGCGAGCAGGTCGGGATAGTGCTTGTTGGTGACGCCCGCCGCCGGGTTGCGCGAGTGATAGACCACCGGCACCAGCGAGGCTTCGAGCCGGCGCGCGATCGCCTGGCCGATGCGGCCCATGCCGACCATGCCGACGGTGCGGTCGCGCAGCGAGCCGACGCTCAGCGGATAGGGCTTCGACGTCCACTCGCCGGAGCGCACGAAGCGATCGGCCTTGATGAACTCGCGGCAGGTGGCGATCAGCAGGCCGAGCGCGACGTCGGCGACCTCCTCGGTCAGCACGTCCGGCGTGTTGGTGACGATGATGCCGTGCTGGCCGGCATGGGCGGCCGCGATATGGTCATAGCCGACGCCGAAGCTTGCGATCATCTCCAGCTTCGGCAGCATCGCCATCACGGCGGCATCGGTCTTCACGGTGTGGAAGGTCACGGCGACGCCGCGGATCCGCCCTTTCACGTCCGCCGGCAGCGCTTCGAGATCGGCCTGCGTCGTCGCATGGTGCACGGTGAAGCCGTCCGGGAACCCTTTCTCCAGGATCGGCCGCAGCGGCCCATAGATCAGAACATCGATCTTGTCAGACGAAGTGGCCGCCATCAGTTGTCCTTTCCAAGCGCGCTCTCGTGCCAGCGCCGCAAAACGAGGTGCGAAACTAGCGCCAGCAAGCCATAGATGACAATCCCGGCGACCGACAGCAGCACCAGCGCTGCGAACATGCGGGGTATGTTGAGACGATAGCCGGATTCGGCGATGCGATAGGCGAGCCCTGAGCCCGCGCCGGCGCTGCCCGCGGCGATCTCGGCGACGACGGCGCCGATCAGCGACAGGCCGCCGGCGATGCGCAGACCGCCGAGAATGTAGGGCAGAGCGGCGGGCAATTTCAGATAGCGCAAGGTCTGCCAGCGCGAGGCGCCGTAGAGCTGGAACAGGCCGGCGAGATTGCGATCGACCGAGTTGAGCCCGAGCGCGGTGTTGGACAGCACCGGGAAGAAGCCGACGATCCAGGCGCATACGACCACCGCGGTCTGCTGCGGCAGATAGATCAGGAGCAGCGGTGCGACCGCGATCACGGGGGTGACCTGCAGCACCACGGCATAGGGAAACAGCGCCCATTCCAGCCATCTCGACTGGTTGAACAACAGCGCCAGCGCGATGCCGCCGAGCGCGGCGGCGATGAAGCCTTCGAGCGTGGTGACCAGTGTCGTCAGCAGCGACTGCGCCAGAATGTCCCAGTCGGCAACCAACGTCTTCAGGATGAGCAGCGGCCCCGGCAGCACATAGGGCTGGATGCCGTTGACGCGCACCACCAACTCCCACGCCGTCATCGCTGCGACGAAAACCAAGGCCGGAAAGGCGAGGCTCGCCAGCCGCTCGCCCGCAACGGATGTCGCTCGCTCGGAGGCACCGCTCACAGCGCATGCACTCCGGTGTAGGCCGGCGCCAACGCGTCGGACACGCGACGGCAGTATGCGGCGTAGTCCGGCGAGGCCCGGAACGCATCATCGCGCGAGTCGACGTCGATCCGGATTTCGGCACTGAGCTGGCCGGGCCGCGCCGTCATCACCAGCACGCGCTGCGACAGGTAGACCGACTCGAACACCGAATGGGTGACGAACAGGACGGTCATGTTCAGGCTGCGCCACAGCGCCAGCAGGTCGTTGTTGAGGCGAAAGCGCGTGATCTCGTCGAGGGCCGCGAACGGCTCGTCCATCAGCAGGATGTCGGGCCGCGTCACCAGCGCCCGCGCCAGCGAGGCGCGCATCTTCATGCCGCCGGACAATTCGCGCGGGAACGCATCGGCAAAATCCGACAGGCCGACCTGCGCCAAGGCCGCATCGATCCGCGGCCGCGCCTCCATGGCCGGGACATGCGCAAGCTTCAACGGCAATCCGACATTGTCGCGCACGCTGGTCCAGGGCATCAATGTCGGCTCCTGGAACACGAAGCCGATGCGATGGCCCGGATGCGTCTCGGACGCGGACGCCGCGACATCGACCGCGCCGCCGCTCGGGCGCGCGAGGCCTGCGATCAGCCGCAGCGCCGTCGACTTGCCGCAGCCGGAGGGGCCCAGCAGCGAGACGAACTCGCCTTTGGCGATGGTCAGATCGATCGGCCCCAGCGCGGCGACGCCGGACTCGTACACCTTGGTGACGCCGCGCAGGCGTACCGCGGTCGCGACGGCGCGCTCGGACGAAAGGGGGGAGCTCATTTGCTGAAAGTGCCGCTCAAGCGTCCTACTTCTTCGGCCGGAGATCGATGCCGACGCTCTTGTTGACGAAACGCAACGTGTAGGACTTGCGATAGTCGATCGTCGACTTGACCACGCCGGCCCGCACCATCTTGTCGAAGAAGCTGGCGATGCGCTCCTCCGTCATGGCGCCGATGCCCTTCTCCACGCTGTCGCCGGAATCGACGATGCCGTACTCCTTCATCTTGGCGACCGAATAGGCCAGCAGGTCGTCGGTCATCTCCGGGTTCATCTTCTTGATCAGCGCATTGCCCGCCGAATTGTCGCCGTAGATGTAGTTGTACCAGCCGATGATCGAGGCATCGACGAAACGCTGCACCAGGTCCGGCTTGCTCTCGATCAGGTCGCGCCGCGTCTCGATCAGGGTCGAATAGGTGTTGAAGCCGTTGTCTGCGAGCAGGATCACGCCGGGCTTGAAGCCGGCGGCGCGCTCGACCGCGAACGGCTCCGACGTGACATAGCCCTGCATTGCGCTCTGCGGCGTGGCGATGAAGGGCTGCGGATTGAACGTGTAGGGGCGGACGTTCTTCTCGGAGAAACCGTATTCCGATTTCAGCCATTGATAGTAGCTGGAGATGCCTTCCTTGGAGACGAACAGGGTGAGCGGCTTCAGCTCGTCGAGCTTGGTGATCCTGGACTCCGGGTGGGTCAGGAACACCTGCGGGTCCTTCTGGAACATCGCCGCGATCGACACCACCGGCACGTTGTTGGCGACCGCGTCGAATGACATCAGCGTGTTCGCGGCCATGAAGAACTCGATCTTGCCCGAGATCAGCAGCATGCGGTTGTTCTCGTTCGGACCGCCCGGCACGATCGTCACGTCCAGACCGTAGCGCTTGTAGGTGCCGTCGGCGACCGCCTGGAAGAAGCCGCCATGCTCGGCCTCGGCAACCCAGTTGGTGCCGAACGAGACCTTGTCCAGGGTCTGGGCGTGGGCCGCCGAAATCGTCCCGCCCAAAGTCCCGCCGAGGACCAGCAATGCCGCCATTAACGTTCGCGGCAGAAGCGCCTGCGCCATGTCTGGTCTCCCCGGTTCTTTCTGGCTGAACATGTTAAGATCGTTCGGGTGATACCTACCCTGCCCCACGGACGAAGGAAACTGCCCGCGCGATGACCCTGCCGCCCCGCGACTGGACCGAGCTGCACTGGCCCGCTTTGGCAACGCCCGAGGCGGGAACGCCCGAGAGCGCGCGCTGGATCGCAGTGCTGCCGCTCGCCGCCACCGAGCAGCACGGCCCGCACCTGCCTCTCGGCACCGACGTCTACATCGCCGAGGCCTATCTCGCCCAGGTGCGCGCGCTGCTGCCGCCGTCGCTGCCGGTGACGGTCCTGCCGGTGCAGCCAGTGGGGATCTCGACCGAGCATATCGACTATCCGGGCACGCTGACCATGCCGACCGAGGTCGCGCTGCGGAGCTGGCGTGCGCTCGGCGACAGCGTCGCGCGCGCCGGGATCAGGAAGCTCGTGATCGTCACCAGCCATGGCGGCAACAGTGCCGCGATGACCCTGGTCGCACAGGATCTGCGCGCTGATCACCGCATGCTGGTGGTGACGACGTCGTGGTCGCGCTTCGGTGCGCCCGACGGCCTGTTCTCGCCCGATGAGCTGCGGCACGGCATTCACGGCGGCGCCGTCGAGACCTCGATCATGCTGGCCCGCCATCCCACGCTGGTGCGCAGCGATGCGATCGCCGCATTCTCCTCGCGCGGCGCTGAGATGGAAACGACCTACAAGGTGCTCTCGACGCAGCGGCCGGCGCCGATGGCCTGGCAGACGCAGGACCTGAATGCGAGCGGCGCGGTCGGCGATGCCACGCAGGCGTCGGCGGAGAAGGGCGAGCGCGTGCTCGACCACGGCGCGCGGGCGTTCTGTGCGCTGCTGGCGGACATCGATAACTTCGACGTGAACACGCTTCGCCGCGGCCCCCTGCCGGGCGGCTGAGCCAGAGATAACACTCTGGATCTTCTGATGAATCTTCGAACGGCGTCGATCGCGATCAGGCGATTCGAACCGGTTTCGAAAAGGCTCCGTCCAATTTGGCAAGCGGCCGACGCCGGCCGCCGCAACAACAAACAGGAGCCTTCACCATGTCGATCAAGACCAAGATTGCCGTCCTCGCGCTGACCGCTCTCGCCGTGACCGGCAGCATCGCCGCAACGTCGACGCCTGCCGCGGCCAACGGCTTCCATCATCACCATTGGGGCTGGGGCGTCGGTGCCGGCCTCGTCGGCGCCGCCGTCGTCGGCAGCGCCATCGCCGCCAGCAACGACGGCTACTACTATGGCGGCGGCTATCGGTACTGCCGCTGGGTGCCGCAGTACGACGTCTACGGCCAGTATGTCGGCCGCGTGAGGGCCTGCGGCTATTGATGCTGCGGCGTTCGTCGCGCCCCGCCCAACCGCGGCCAAGGCTCGCCTCGCCAAATTCGCCAAGGCCGGGCGTCTACCTGCCCCGATCTGCGGTCTCGACAGCCCGCCCGGCCGCCCGGGCGGGCTGATTGTTGCATGGACGCCACACCCTCGATCAGAAACCAGGTGAGATCGCTCGACGCTTGCTGTTGCGAATTAATCGCAATATAAATCATCCCTAAATTGCCGCGTGTCATCCACACTTCCGATCGAACATCGACGACTCCGTAATCTTCTCGTGACTGTGCGCGGGCAATCAGTTGTGACGTTGCCTGTGTCGTTTGCCTTGCCTTGGGAATCCGCCGCCATGATCCGTTCGAACTGCACCCGGGAAATGATCGCGGCCGGCGCCATGATCGCCGCGCTCGCTGCCCCCGCCGCTGCCGCCGACCTGCCGGTCAAGGCCCGGATGACGCAGACGGTGTTCGACTGGACCGGCGTCTATGTCGGCGTCCATGCCGGCTATACACGTGACCACGGCCGGGCGACCCTGACCGACCCGAGCGGCACGGTCAGCAGCGGCAGCCCTTTCAGCGGTCTCACTGGCGGCGTTCAGGCCGGCTACAACTGGGTCACCCGCTCCGGGCTGTTGCTCGGGCTCGAGGGCGATTTCAGCTTTCCCAACTATCTCACCTCCAACCACACCGTCGCGATGCTCGGCACGCCCGGCTCGAACGTCTCGGAGCTGTGGGACTATCTCGCCACCGCCCGCGGCCGCGTCGGCTACATCAGGGGCGACTGGCTGGTCTATGCCACCGGCGGCCTTGCCTGGACCGGCGGCCGCTTCATCAACACCAATGCAGCCGGCGACACCGAGAAACTGCTGACGACGCGGCTCGGCTGGGCCGCCGGCGCCGGCATCGAACGCAGCTTTGCGCCGCATTGGAGCTGGCGCCTCGAATATCTCTACAGCCATTTCGAGAACGGTGGCGTCCGCTTCTCCAACGGCGCCAGCTACAATTCGCAGCTCGACTTCCAGACCTTGCGGGTCGGGCTCAACCGCAAGCTCGACTTCGCCAGCGGTCCCGACCTGAAGCTCAAGAGCGATCCGTCCGATCCCGAATCCGACCGCTGGGAGATCCACGGCCAGGCGACCGTGATCGGCCAGGGCTATCCGGCGTTCCGCGCCGCCTACACCGGCGCCAACAGCCTGACACCCGCGCGCCAATTCCAGGAGACCTGGAGCAACAGCCTGTACATCAACGCGCGGCTGTGGGACGGCGGCGAGGTCTACTACAATCCCGAGCTGCTGCAGGGCTTCGGCCTCAGCAACACCGTCGGACTCGGCGGCTTCCCCAATGGCGAAGCGCAGAAGTCCGACTTCCCCTATCCGCACTACAACACCTCGCGGCTGTTCCTGCGCCAGACCTTCGGCTTCGGCGGCGAGCAGGAACAGCTCGGCAGCGGCCAGCTGCAGCTCTCCGGCAAGCAGGACATCTCGCGTCTCACGGTGCAGATCGGCAAATTTCCGGTGCTCGACGTGTTCGACGGCAACGCCTACGCCAAGGATGCGCGCAAGGACTTCATGAACTGGTCGATCTGGGCGCCCGGCGCCTTCGACTACGCCGCCGACAAGCTCGGCCTGACCTATGGCGCCACCGCCGAGCTGAACCAGAAGAACTGGGCGCTGCGCGCCGGCTATTTCCTGGTCGACGCCACCTCGAACTCCAACAATTTCGACACGAACGTGTTCAGGCGCGGCAGCTATGTCGTCGAGCTGGAGACGCGCTATCAGCTGTTCTCGCAGCCGGGCCACCTGCGCACCATCGGCTTCTTCAACAACACCTTCTCCGGCAGCTACCGCGAGACGCTGGACAATCCCGCGCTCAATGCCGACATCACCCAGACCCGCCGCGGCCGCCCCAAATACGGCTACGTTGTCTCTTTCGACCAGGCGCTGTCGGACGAGCTCGGCCTTTTCGGTCGCTGGAGCTGGAACGACGGCAAGACCGAGATCATGGCCTTCACCGACATCGACAACAGCCTGTCGTTCGGCACCTCGATCAAGGGCACGCGCTGGGGCCGTCCCGATGATACGATCGGCCTCGCCGGCGTGACCAACGGGCTGTCGCGCGACCACCGCGCCTTCCTCGCCGCCGGTGGCCTCGGCCCGCTGATCGGCGATGGTGCGCTGAACTATCGGCGCGAGAACATCATCGAGGCCTACTACGCCTACTCGATCAACAAATACCTGACCTTCACGGCGGACTACCAGTTCGTCAGCAACCCCGCCTACAACGCCGACCGCGGCCCGGTGTCGATCTTCTCCGGGCGGTTGCACGGGGATTTCTGAGGGCGACAGGCTGCGCCGCCGTCGAGGCCTGCAGTCGAGCGCCGATGAGAGCCACAATTCGCGCCACAAATGGGTGTCGTTCCGGCTCAAGGCCGGGTCGACAGCGGAGGATGATGCGCCCGTCGGTGCGCCAAGCTGACCTGCCGCCAGGGTGCAGTCCCCCATGCGCCCACCGCAATGCGGCATTGGGCGCTTGCCGTCCCCATATGCTAGGACCTGTCTCCATTCCCCGCCCCTTCGGGCGCTCACAGGTCGAAATGCTCTCAGTCGAACTCGCCATCATCGTCGTCCTCATCGTCGTCAACGGGCTGTTGTCGATGTCCGAACTCGCGATCGTCTCGTCGCGGCCGGCCCGGCTGGCCATGCTGGCCGAGAAAGGCGTGTCCGGCGCGCGGCGGGCGCTGACGCTGGCGTCCGACCCGGGGCGATTCCTGTCGACGGTGCAGATCGGCATCACCCTGGTCGGCGTGCTCTCCGGCGCGTTCTCCGGCGCCACGCTCGGCCAGCGTCTGACGCAATCGCTGCTGGAGCTCGGCCTGTCGGCTTCCGTCGCCGACATCGTCGGCGTCGGCCTGGTCGTCACCATCATCACCTATGCCACGCTGATCGTCGGCGAGCTGGTGCCGAAGCAGCTCGCGCTGCGTGATCCCGAGGCGATTGCCGTCCGCGTCGCGCCGGCCATGCAGGTACTCGCCAAGGTCTCGCTGCCGCTGGTCGTGCTGCTCGACCTTTCCGGCAAGCTGATCCTGACGCTGCTCGGCCGTTCCGGCGAGGCCGAGGAGAAAGTCTCGGAGGCCGAGATCCATCATCTGGTGCGCGAGGCCGAGACTGCCGGCGTGCTCGAGCCGGGCGAGAAGGAGATGATCGCGGGCGTGATGCGGCTCGGCGACCGCCCGGTCGGCGCCATCATGACGCCGCGCCCCGAGGTCGACGTCGTCGACCTCAACGACGATCCCAAGACCATTCGCGAGCTGCTCGCCAAGAGCCCGCATTCGCGCCTGCCGGTGTCGGACGGCGAGCGCGACCGTCCGATCGGCGTGCTCCAGGCCAAGGACCTGCTGGCGGCCTATCTGCGCGACGAGACGCCGGACCTGCGCAGCCTGGTGCGCGAGGTGCCGATCATTCCCTCCACCGTCGATGCGCGCGACGTGATCGCGATCCTGAAAGTCGCCCCCGTGCACATGGGGCTGGTCCACGACGAATACGGCGCGTTCGAAGGCGTCGTGACCGCGGCGGATATCCTGGAGTCGATCGTCGGCGCGTTCTCCTCGGAGGAAGGTCCGCCGGAGCCCGCCTGCGTCCGCCGCGACGACGGCTCGCTGCTGGTCTCCGGCTGGATGCCGCTCGACGAGTTCGCCGACGTCCTCGCCATCGAGGTGCCGCCACATCGCGGCTATCACACCGTCGCCGGCCTGGTGCTGCAGCACTTCGGCAGCGTGCCCGAGGTCGGCCAGAGCTTCGAGCTGCAAGGGTGGCGCTTCGAGATCATCGACCTCGACGGCCGGCGCATCGACAAGATCCTGGCGACCAGGCTCGCGCCGGAGGGCGGCGAGCCGAATGTGGGGTAGTTGAACCCGTGCTGTCGCCGCAACGACAGTGCGCCCCGCCCCCGCCGGCGGCGGAGGGCCGGGGTGGGGCGCACACGAGCCGTCCCGCCGGAGCATTCTCCCACCCGCACCGCATCTGCCATGCGATGCGACCTCCCTCGCACGCGGCGGAGGCGCAGATCGAGCGAGCGGCGCGCGATCAGGCATACCCCGGACAGCCGATGTCGCGGGAACGTGAAGACGCGGCCTGCGTATCCTTTGATAGGCCGGGCCAAGAGGCCGGATACCCGGCCGCCACTTGAAATCAAATCATCACACAGCGCACCTAGGGTGCGGATTCGGCCGGCCGCCCTGCCGGCGCGAGCCAGCCCCAGCGCCACGACGAGGACACGTCCGCAGCCATGACCGAGGGCTGCGGACGACGAGACGAGACACGCGGATGATGCTTCAGGACCTCCGGACCACCGTTCTGCGCGACGCCGTGCGCCCCAATGTCTGGGACGTCGTTGCGCTGATCATCGTGGTCGGGACGATGGTCCTGATCGTCTATGGCGGCGAGCAGACCACGCTGCCGCTGTCGGCCCTGGACACAGCGCCGGTCTCGCTCGATCCGTCCAACCTGCCGCTCTACGCGCTGCGCACCACCTTGCGCATGCTGCTCGCAATCGTGTGCTCGCTCGTCTTCACGTTCGTCTATGCGGCGCTCGCGGCCAAGAGCCGGCGCGCCGAGATCGTGCTGATCCCGCTGCTCGACATCCTGCAATCGGTGCCGATCCTCGGCTTCCTGACCTTCACCGTCGTGTTCTTCATGAACCTGTTCCCGGGCAAGGTGCTCGGCGCCGAGCTCGCCTGCGTGTTCGCGATCTTCACCAGCCAGGCCTGGAACATGACCTTCAGCATGTACCAGTCGATGCGCAACGTGCCGAAGGATCTGGAGGAGGCGACGCGCAGCTTCCACCTCTCCGGCTGGCAGCGCTTCTGGCGGCTCGACGTCCCCTTCGCGATGCCCGGCCTGATCTGGAATGCGATGATGTCGATGTCCGGCGGCTGGTTCTTCGTCGTCGCGTCGGAGGCGATCACGGTCGGCAACACCACCGTCACCCTGCCCGGCATCGGCTCCTACGTTGCACTTGCAATTCAGCAGAAGGATCTGGCGGCGATCGGCGCCGCGCTGCTGACCATGCTGCTCGTCATCACCGCCTATGACCAGTTGCTGTTCCGCCCGATCGTGGCCTGGGCAGACAAGTTCCGCTTCGAGCAGACCGCCTCCGGCAATCCGCCGACCTCCTGGATGCTCGATCTGTTCCGGCGCACGCGTGCGCTGCGCTCACTGTCGATGCCGTTCGCTGCGCTCAACCGCACCTTCTCGAACCTGCGAATCAACTGGCCGAAAGCCTGGAGCGGCTCCGTGCGCCACGCGCCGCCGTCGCAGATGGTCGACGCTCTCTGGCTTGCCGTGGTCATCCTCGGCTGCGCCTATGCCGGCTGGAAGACCACCCTCTATCTCTCGGCGACCTTGTCACCGGCCGATGTCCTCGGCGCGATCGGCTACGGCCTGATCACACTCATTCGCGTCGCCGTGCTGATCGCGCTGACCTCGCTGATATGGGTGCCCGTCGGCGTCTGGATCGGGCTGCGGCCGAAGCTCGCCGAGCGCATCCAGCCGCTGGCGCAATTCCTCGCCGCCTTCCCGGCCAACCTCGCCTTCCCGGTGTTCGTCGTGCTGATCGTGCGCTTTCGCCTCGACGCCAATGTCTGGCTGAGCCCGCTGATGATCCTGGGCACGCAATGGTACATCCTATTCAACGTCATCGCCGGCGCCAGCGCCTTCCCGACCGACCTGCGCGAGGCGGCCGCGAGCCTGCACCTGACCGGCTGGCGCTGGTGGTTCAAGGTCGTGCTGCCCGGAATTTTCCCCTATTACATCACCGGCGCCATCACCGCCTCGGGCGGCTCATGGAACGCGGCGATCGTCGCCGAGGTCGCGAGCTGGGGTGACACGCATCTGACGGCGTCTGGCCTCGGCGCCTACATCGCGGCGGCGACGGAGCGCGGCGACTTTCCGCGCGTGGTACTCGGCATTGCCGTGATGTGCATCCTCGTCACTCTGTTCAACCGGCTGCTGTGGCGGCCGCTGTATGCCTTCGGCGAGCGCCGGCTGCGGCTCGGCTGACCGGGAGAGATCATCATGCGCGACCAGGTCAAGGACACATCGCTGATCGAGATCAAGAGCGTCAGCCGGCTCTTCCCGAAGGGCAGCGGCGAGGATCTCGTCGTGCTGGAGAAGGTCGACCTCACGATCCGAGCCGGCGAGATCGTCGGCCTGCTCGGGCGCTCCGGCTCGGGCAAGTCGACCCTGCTGCGGATCATCGCCGGCCTGGTGTCGCCATCCTCAGGCGAAGCACGATGCCGCGGCGAGATCATCGCCGGCCCCCCTGTTGGCGTCGCCATGGTGTTCCAGTCGTTCGCGCTGTTTCCCTGGCTCACCGTGCTGCAGAACGTCGAGCTCGGCCTGGAGGCGCTCGGTGTCGACAGTGCCGAGCGGCGCAAACGCGCGCTGGCCGCGATCGACCTGATAGGTCTCGACGGTTTCGAATCCGCTTTTCCAAAGGAGCTCTCCGGCGGCATGCGCCAGCGCGTCGGCTTTGCCCGCGCGCTCGTCGTGCATCCTGATCTCCTGCTGATGGATGAACCGTTCTCGGCGTTGGACGTGCTGACCGCCGAGACGCTGCGCACCGACCTCGTCGATCTCTGGACCGACGGCCGGCTGCCGATCAAGTCGGTGCTGATGGTGACGCACAACATCGAGGAAGCGGTGCTGATGTGCGACCGCGTCCTGGTGTTCTCGTCCAATCCCGGCCGCGTCGCCGCCGAGTTCAGGATCGACCTGCCGCATCCGCGCAACCGGCTCGATCCCGCGTTCCGCCAGCTCGTCGACAGTCTCTACGCCCGCATGACGCAGCGGCCCGAGCCGAAGCTGCCGAGCACCGCCAGCGCCGGCGTCGGCATGGTGCTCAACCACGTGTCGTCGAACTCGATCTCCGGCCTGATCGAGACGCTCGCCGGCGAACCCTATAATGGGCATGCCGACCTGCCGGTGCTGGCGGGCCATCTGCAGCTCGAGGTCGACGAGATCTTTCCGCTGGCCGAGGCGCTGCAGCTCTTGCGCTTCGCCCAGCTCAGCGAAGGCGACCTGACCTTGACCGAGGCCGGACGGCGGTTCGCCCATCAGGAGACCGACGAGCGCAAGAAGCTGTTCGCGAAGCATTTGATGGAGAACGTGCCGCTGATGGGGCTGATCCGCCGCGTGCTCGACGACCGCCCCTCGCACGCCGCCCCCGCCGCCCGCTTCCGCATCGAGCTCGAGGACTACATGTCCGAGCACTACGCCGACGAGACCTTGCACACCATCGTGTCATGGGGCCGCTATGCCGAGCTGTTCGCCTATGACGAGCAGTCCGAGACCTTCAGCCTGGAGAACCCGCATTGAGGCCAACGGCGTCACGGCGCGATGGTCAGTGTCGCCTTCATGTTGGGATGAAAGCGGCAGTAGTAGTCGACCGTGCCCGCCTTCTTGAGGACCGAGCTCACCGTCTTGCTCGGCGGCAAAGTAACATCGAAGGCGCCATCCCGCGCCGTGGCCGTATGAGCCAGCGCATCCTTGTTGACCCATTCGACGGTATCGCCGACCTTGGCCGAAGCCGCGGCCGGCGAGAATTCGAGCTTGTCCACCAAGATCCGGATCGTGGCAGCGCGCGCCGGAACGCTCATGGCGGCGAGCACAACCACACTCACGAGAGTGATGCGTCCCGACAGCATCGGATCGTCCTACTTCAGATCCGCCGCGACATGCTCGGCGTGCTGCTCGTGGCCCTGGAAGAGCTTCAGGCCGGTCTGCAGCAACTCCTTCAGCTCGGCGTTGGTTGCGGACGGAATGAGCTGCGTCTCCAGCGCGCCGTTCACCGTCTTGTGGTAGGCGACCTCGTTGGCGATATAGGCCTTGTCGAATGCCGCGCCCTTGAGCTTGCTGAGCTCGTCGAGCTTCTCGCTCGCCTGCTTCGACAGCGCGCGGCTGGTGTCGTTGTCTTCCGGCGTCACTTTCAGCTTCTTGACCAGGGCGAGGGCCTGCTTGTTGACCGCCTCGTGGTCCCGCACCATGCCTTGCGCGAACTCCTTGATCTCCTTGCTGCCGGACTTGTCCAAGGCCTGCTTCGCCGCCTTGATGTCGATTTCGCCGGCGGTGTAGGCGATATGCGCGATCTGCGGATCGCTGAGCTTGGCGCCCTGCGACAGGGCGACGCTGCTCGTGAGGCAGAGCGCGAGGGCGATTGTACCGATATGCTTGAACATGGTTCTCATCTCCTGTGCCGCCGGACCTCGTGGCCGGCGGGTGAATGGCTGCACAGGGATTGGATGAAAAGCGGGAGCCGACGTTCCCGAGAATCTTCAGGTCGGACGTCGAAGACGATCGAGCACGGCCTCGGTCAGCCGCTCGCAACGCGGGCCGGCGAAGGGAAACGCGTCCAGAAGGACGGGACCGATCTCTTTTTCGACGTTCTCGCGCAACATGCCGCGGGCGCGATGCAGGCGCGTCTTCACGGTCTCGGGCTTCAATCCGAGCAAGTCCGCCGTCTCGTCGATGCTCATCTCCTCGATCACGCGGGCGATGAACACCAGGCGAAACGGCTCGGACAGTTCATCGATCGCCCGCTCGACGACGGCCTGGATCTGGCGCTGTGCCACCGACTTCTCCGGATCGCTCGACGTGGCGGGAAATTGGATCACCTCGGCCCGAGGCTTGTTCTCTCGCTCCGCTTCCAGTTGCAGCGCCGGTCGCCGCCCGCGCAGCCGCCCCATCGCTTCGTTCATCGCGATGCGAACCAGCCACGTCGACAGGCTGGACTGGCCGCGAAACGCGTCCAGGTGGGTGAGTGCGCGGACATAGGTTTCCTGCACGACGTCCTCCGCCTCGCTGTCGTTGCGCAGGATGCCGCGGGCGATCCGGAACAGGCGGCGGTTGTTGGCCTGCAGGATGGCCCGAATGGCCGCCTCGTCGCGGGCCTTCGCCCGTCGGATCAGGTCATCCTCGCCGCTCGTCGCCGCGGAGACTGTGGTCGCTGTGGTCCAAGGCATTGTCGATCATCCAAGCTGAGTACACGTGGCTTAGATGGAATTGGAGCCGGAAGGTTCCCAAGAACGATCTCGCAAGGCGTTTCACTGCACCGCCGCAAACGTATCGGCTCGCGCCATCGCCCAGGCGTCGCGGAAGCGGACGTCCTGGGTGCCCTCGAGCAGTTCGCCCGGCCGCAGCGATGGATACAGCTTGGCAAAGGAGGAGACATCGGTGGTCGACGTCCGCTGTGAGAAGTGGATGGGCCGCAGATCCTGCGGATGCTCGAGGCCGGCTGCGGCGAGCAGTTCGGCCAGCGCATGCAGGGTCGCGTGATGATAGTTGTAGACGCGATCGATCTTGTGCGGAACGACCAGCGCGCGGGCGCGCGTCGGATCCTGCGTCGCGACGCCCGTCGGACAGCGGTCGGTGTGGCAGCTCAGCGACTGGATGCAGCCGAGCGCGAACATGAAGCCGCGCGCCGAGTTGCACCAGTCGGCGCCGATCGACATCGCGCGCGCCATGTCGAAGGCGGTGGCGATCTTGCCGGAGGCGCCGATCTTGATACGATCGCGGACGTTCAGCCCGACCAGCGCATTGTGCACGAAATTGACGCCCTCGCGCATCGGCATGCCGAGGTGGTCCATGAACTCCAGCGGCGCCGCGCCGGTGCCGCCCTCATTGCCGTCGACCACGATGAAGTCGGGATAGATGCCGGTCTCCAGCATCGCCTTGCAGATCGCAAGGAACTCCCAGGGATGGCCAATGCACAGCTTGAAGCCGGCCGGCTTGCCGCCCGACAGCCGCCGCATCTCGCCGATGAACTGCATCATCCCGATTGGCGTCGAGAACGCGCGGTGCGCCGCCGGCGAGATGCAGTCCTCGCCCATCGCGACGCCGCGGATCTTGGAGATCTCCTCGGACACCTTCGCCGCCGGCAGCACGCCGCCGTGGCCGGGCTTGGCGCCCTGGCTGATCTTGAGCTCAACCATCTTGATCTGCTCGGCGGCTGCGACCCGCGCGAACGCGTCGGGGTCGAACGTGCCGTCATGGCGGCGGCAGCCGAAATAGCCGGATCCGATCTCCCATATGATGTCGCCGCCCATCTCGGCATGGTACGGGCTGAAGCCGCCCTCGCCGGTGTCGTGCGCGAAGCCGCCGCGCTTGGCGCCACCATTGAGTGCGCGCACCGCATTCGGGCTCAGGGCGCCAAAGCTCATCGCCGAGATGTTGAACACCGAGGCGGAATAGGGTCTTGCGCAGTCGGGGCCGCCGATGGTGATGCGGTATTTTTCTTCCGCACGCGGCTTGGGCGACATCGAATGGTGCATCCATTCATAGCCCTCGCGGTAGACGTCTTCCTGGGTGCCGAACGGGCGCTTGTCGAGCACCATCTTGGCGCGCTGATAGACCACCGCACGGGTGTCGCGCGAGAACGGCATGCCGTCCTTCTCGCTCTCGAAGAAATACTGCCGCATCTCAGGCCGCATCTCCTCGAGCAGGAAACGCAGGTGTGCCGCGATCGGGTAGTTGCGCAGCACCGCATGGCTCTTCTGCATGAGGTCGCGCACGCCGAGCAGGGTGAGCGCGCCGAAGATCAACAGCGGGATCAGGACGAGATCGAAGATCTTGCGATCGTAGATGCCGAGGATCAGCAGCAAAGCGGTCGCCGTGGCGCAGATCGTCAGGACGATGAAGCGCGGCGAAAACGGGAGCAGCAGCGTATCCATGGAAGGCCTCGGGGCGGCGCGTGGGAGGTCTGGTGTCACCATACTACGCGTATCGCGAAGCAATCGTTACACAAGCGCGCGCAATCGGCCATCGATCATATCACAACGTCGATAGCCGCCTTCTATCGACTGCCGCGCTGCGGGATCGAGCCGCAGCGCCGGGCCGGCCTCCGGGACTCCCGGCGCCGCTACGCGTTGCTCGACGACGGCAGCCGCTTACCCCTGCGCAAACAGCCCCGAATGCGTCTCGCGCAACTGCCGCTTCAGCAGCTTGCCACTGGGGTTCTTGGGCAGCGCATCGACGAACACGATCCGCTTCGGCGTCTTGAACGAGGCCAGCGTGGCCGAAGCCTGCTCAAGCACGGCCTCCTCGGTCAGCTCACAGCCGGACTTGACCACGACCATCGCCACAACGGCCTCGACCCAGCGCGGATGCGGCAGGCCGACGACGGCGACCTCCGACACTTCCGGGATCAGATAGAGCGCCTCCTCGACCTCGCGGCTGGCGACGTTCTCACCGCCGGTCTTGATCATGTCCTTCTTGCGATCGACGATGGTGATGTAGCCCTCGTCGTCGATGGTCGCGAGATCGCCGGAGTGAAACCAGTCGCCCTGGAAGGCGGCGGCGGTACGCTCGTCGTCATGGAAGTAGCCGAGCATCAGATGTGGCGAGCGGTGCACGACCTCGCCGACCTCGCCTGGTGCGACATCATTCATGTCGTCATCGACGACCCGGGTCTCGACGTTGAGCACGGCGCGACCGCAAGAGCCCGGCTTGCGCACTTGATCCTCGGGTCCGAGCATTGTCGCCAGCGGAGCGATCTCCGTCTGGCCGTAGAGATTCCACAGCCGCACCTTGGGCAGCCGCTGCGCCAGCTCGCGCAGCACCTCGACCGGCATGATCGAGGCGCCGTAATAGCCCTTGCGCAAAGTGGATACGTCGGTGGTCTCGAACAGCGGCGAGCGCAGGATCGAGATCCAGACGGTGGGCGGCGCGAAGAACGATGTGATCCGATATTTCGCGATCAGCGGCAGCAGATTGTCGGGCGTCGGAAACGCCGTGACGATGTTGGTCGCGCCGACATAGATCGAAGGGCCGAAGAACACGTCGAGCTGCGCGCAATGATACAGCGGCAGCGCGTGCAGGGTGACGTCATCGGCGGCGATGCCAGCATCGACGATACAGCTCACATACTGCCAAATGACGGCGTCATGGGTGAGCATGGCGCCCTTCGGCAGCGACTCCGTACCAGAGGTGTAGACGATCTGCGCGACGTCGCTTCCGGCGATCTCGACGGCAGGCACCGTCGCCGTCGACGCCGCGAGCTCCGCAAAGTCGATCATGTCGCTTTGCCGCTCGCTCGGACCTTCCGACGGCAGCCAGATCATCTGCTCGACCGCCGGCACCAGCGTCTTGGCGGCGCGGGCCACGCCGGCAAAGCCGCTGTCGGTCGCCAGCAGCCGCGCGCCGGCATGCTTGAGGATGTAGGCAACCTCCTCGGGCTTGAGCATGAAGTTGATCGGCACCAGCACGGCGCCGAGCCGCGCCAGCGCGAAGCGCAAGGCCGCGAAGGCATGCGAATTGCGGGCGAGGATGGCCACGCGCTCGCCCTTGCCGACACCGCGGGTGGCGAGGCCGGCCGCGAGGCGGTCGACGATGGCGTTGAACTCGGCGTAGGTCCAGCTGACCTCGCCGCAGATCACGGCCGTCTTTCCCGGCGTGCGCGCCGCGCTCCGCCGCAGGAGGTCACCGAGCGTCTGTCTGCGAACGATGGAATCCATGGCCGTACCCCTTATTGTATCGGGGATGGCCGCCGCTCGGGCAATCCAAGTCCCCTCCCTGTGTCGCGCCGGACGTCTGCAGGTCCGGTCTTGCTGCCGAAAATCGCACAGCCGCTTCGAAACGCGCAAGGAGGATATTGCCGACGAAAAGAGCGCCCCGATTGCGTCGAGGCGCTCTTTCAGAAAAGTCGAGACGAAGGGTCGACGGCTCAGCGCTCGACGAAGGCCTTCTCGATCACGAAATGGCCCGGCTCGTTGCCGCTGCCTTCGAGGAAGCCGCGCGACTCGAACATGGTCTTGAGCTCCTCCAGCATCGCCGGGCTGCCGCACATCATGATACGGTCCTTGGCGATATCGAGCTCATGCTGGCCGATATCGTTGAACAGCTGCTGCGACGAGATCAGGTCGGTGATGCGGCCACGGTTGCGGAACGGCTCGCGTGTGACGGTCGGATAATACTGCAGCTTGCCGTCGAGCAGTTCTCCGAACAACTCGTCCTCGCGCAGCTTCGCGACGACGCTCTCGCCATAGGCGAGCTCGGCGACCTGGCGGCAGCCATGGACCAGCACGATGCTCTCGAACCGCTCGTAGACGTCGGGGTCCTTGATCAGGCTGGCGAACGGGGCAAGACCAGTGCCGGTCGACAGCAGCAGCAGCCGGCTGCCGGGCAGCAGGTTGTCGGGGATCAGCGTGCCGGTCGCCTTGCGGCCGACCAGGATGGTGTCGCCTTCCTTGATCTTCTGCAGCCGGGAGGTCAGCGGACCGTCCTGCACCTTGATGCTGAAGAACTCGAGTTCCTCCTCGTGATTGGCGCTGGCCATGCTGTAGGCGCGCAGCAGCGGGCGGCCCTCGACCTCGAGGCCGATCATCGCGAACTGACCATTCTGGAAGCGGAAGCCCGCATCGCGGGTGGCTCGGAAGGAGAACAGGGTGTCCGTCCAGTGGTGAACGGAAAGAACTTTCTCTTTATAGAACGCGCTCATGTCGTTTGTTTTTTCACGTGGGCTGAAGTTGGAAGAAACAAGTCGTGACGGAGGCAGGACCGCAAAACCCCTATAGATCCAGCGATTTCGGCGCCTGATGTACGTGAAAACAGCGAATAATCAACCCGCATGGACGCACCATTGATCACGATCAAATGCATGCCGGCTGATGCCCGGATTCGCCTCGATCGGCTGTTCGTTCGTACACAAACGATATGGGTAATTTACTTGCCGATATTCCGATTTTCCAGCACTTTAATTCCGCATCCCTGGCCCAATCCTTGAGCAATGATTAACCATCCGCAGGCCCAGCTCGCCGCCATCACCCGCTACTGCGCCGAACGAGGCATCGCGCTCGACGTGCGGGAGGACGGCTGGCTGCTGGTGCTCGAGGATGCCACCCGGCGTCACCTGATCTTCGGCTATGATCTCGGCCTGAACAGTGCGGTGGCGCACAGACTGGCCTGCGACAAGGCGGCGACCTCGGCGCTGCTGAGAGCCGACGGGATTGCCGCGGTTCCACACGCATTCTTTCTGGCGCCGGCCCTTGGCGGCCAGCCCGCGCGGACGGCCGAGGCCGCGCTGGCGCTGCTCGAAACGCATCCGCGCGGGCTGGTGGTCAAGCCCAACGAGGGTACCTCGGGACGGTCGGTGGTCCGCGTCGCGGGAAAGGATGACCTGCTGCGCGCAGTGAACAGCATCTTCGAGACCGGCGCGAATGTCGCGATCGCGCCGCTCATGGACATCGTCGACGAAGTCCGTGTCGTGCAGCTCGATGACGCGTCCCTGATCGTCTACCGCAAGCAGCGCCCCATCGTGACCGGCGACGGCCTGCAGCCGCTGCTCGCCCTCGCGCTGGCGGCCACTCCGGCCACGGGGCACGCCCAGCTCCTGCGGCGCCTCGATGCGGAATTTGACGCGTCGGCCTTGCGCGCCGTCGTGCCGCGCGGCGCACAGCGCCTGCTGAGCTGGCGGCACAATCTCGAATTCGGAGCTCAGCCCGTGCTGCTCGAACCAGGCGCGCAGCGGGACCTCTGTGCCGCACTCGCCACCGCGGCGGCGCGCGTCATCGGCATCCGCTACGCATCGGTCGACCTCGTGCTGGCCGATGGACGCTGGCAGGTGCTCGAGATCAATTCGGGCGTGAAGATGGAGGCGCTCGGCCAGCATGCGCCGGAGCTGGTCGAAAGCACATATTTCGCCGCGCTCGACGCGATCTTCGGCAGAGGCCGGTCGGGATGACTTGCGGCCGCCGGCCCGATTTCCAGCAATAAGATTTCCCTGGCCTCGATCGAGATGAGGGATTATTCTCCGATCCAAAATAAACAGTATACTGTCAATGTGGAGGACGCCCTTGCGCATCGCCGTGCTCGGCGGCGGCCCTGGCGGGCTGTATTTCGCCTATCTCTGGAAGAAGCGGCACCCCGCCGCCGTGGTCGATCTGTTCGAGCAGAATCCGGCCGGGGCGACCTGGGGCTTTGGCGTCGTGTTCTCCGATCAGGCGCTCGAATTCCTGCGCGCCGACGATCCCGACACCGTGGACGCGATCGCGCCGCACATGGAGAGCTGGCGCAACATCACGCTCAATCTGCGCGGCGAGACTGTCGAGATCGACGGCGTCGGCTTTTCCGCGATCGGCCGGCTCGAGCTGTTGAAGCTGCTGCAGGCCCGCGCCGAGAGCGTGGGCGTCGTCGCCCGCTACGGCACGACCATCCAGTCGCTGGACCAGCTCGCAGGCTACGACCTCATCGTCGCTGCCGACGGGCTGAACTCGCTGGTTCGCCGCAGCTTCGAAGGCGATTTCGGCTTCTCCGTCTCCTACTCCAGCAACAAGTTCGCATGGTACGGCACGTCGAAGACCTTTGCCACGCTGTCGCAGACCTTCGTCGCGACCGACCGCGGCAGCTTCAACGCGCACCATTATCGCTATTCGCCGGACATGAGCACGTTCCTGGTGGAATGCGATCGCGCCACGTGGCACGCCCATGGCTTCGCCGAGATGTCGGTCGATGAATCCCGGCGCGTCTGCGAGCAGGTGTTCGCCGCCACGCTCGATGGTCACGCGCTGGTCTCCAACCGATCGGTATGGCGCAATTTCCCTTGGGTCTGGAATGAGCACTGGTGGCACCGGAACATGGTGCTGATCGGCGACGCGCTGCATACGGCGCACTTCTCGATCGGCTCGGGGACGCGGCTGGCGATCGAGGATGCGATCGCGCTCGCCAAGGCGCTCGATGCCGAGACCAGCCTCTCGGACGGCCTCGCCCGCTATCAGGCCGAGCGCCAGCCGATCGTGAAGAAGCTGGTGACGGCGGCCCGGACCAGCAGCGACTGGTATGAGTCCTTCCCGGCTCACATGACGCTCAGCCTGTTGGATTTTGCCTACAGCTACATCACCCGGTCCGGGCGCATCGATGATACCAGGCTGCGCGCGATGGCTCCGCAGTTCATGGCCCGCTACGAGGCATCTCGGAACACGGGAGCACGCGCATGACGAGAGAGATCGCCGACCAGGTTCCGCGCGACAGCGCCGGCGCGCGCGAGATCGGCTTCGCAATTCCCGCCCGCTACAATGCCAGCCGCGTGCTGTTCGACAACCTCGCCAAGGGCAACGCCAACAAGACTGCGCTGATCGGTCCGGCCGGCCAGCGCAGCTATGCCGAGCTGTGTGCCGACGCCTGCCGTTGGGGCAACGGCTTCACCGCGCTCGGGCTCAGCCGCGGCGACCGGGTCCTGCTGTTCCTCGACGATACACCGGCCTATCCGGCCGCGTTCTTCGGCGCAGTGCGCGCCGGCTTCGTGCCGCTGCTGATCAACACATTGACGCCGCCGGATCTGCTGCAATTCTATCTCGCTGATTCCGGCGCCAAGATCGCGGTCGCCGACGCCGAGTTTGCCGCACGGTTCGATGCACAGGCCTGCGCCGAGACCGCGCTGCGCACACTGGTCGTCGTCAATGGCGAGGCGCCGGCCACCGCCGTCGCAACGACGGTCGCGGTCGATGCGTGGCTGCCCAACTTCACCGATCAGTTGGCGGAGGCCGACACCCACCGCGACGAGATGGCATTCTGGATGTATTCGTCCGGCTCGACCGGACGCCCCAAGGGCATCGTCCATCTGCAGCACGACATGGCCTATAGCGAGCAGGCGTTCGCCCGCAACGTGCTGCGGCTCAAGCCGGACGACATCTGCTTCTCGGTGCCCAAGATCTTCTTCGCCTACGGCTTCGGCAATGCGATCACCTTTCCATTCTCGGCCGGAGCGACGACGCTGCTGCTGCCCGGCCAGCCGAAACCCGCCGCCATCTTCGATGCGATCGGCCGCTTCCGACCGACCGTGTTCTTCGGCCTGCCGACGCTCTACACCGCGCTCACCAAGGCCGAGGGTGCGAAGCAGGCCGACGTCTCGTCACTGCGGCTCGCGGTTTCCGCGGCCGAGGTGCTCTCGGCCGAGGTCTTCAACGGCTGGAAGAGCCTGACCGGCTTGGAGATCGTCGAAGGTCTCGGCTCGACCGAGGTTCTCCACGTCTATCTCTCGAACCGCGAGGACCGCAAGAAGCTCGGCGCCGCCGGACTGCGCGTTCCCGGCTACGAGATCGCGCTGCGCGACGGCGAAGGACGCGAGGTCGCCAACGGCGAAGAGGGCATTCTCTGGGTACGCGGCGACTCCAATACGCCGCTCTACTGGAACCGTCCGGACAAGACCGCGGAGACGATCCGCGATGGCGGCTGGATCTACACCGGCGACCGTTTCGTGCGCGATGCCGACGGCTTCCATTTCTTCCGCGGCCGCGCCGACGACCTGGTCAAGATCTCCGGCCAATGGGTCTATCCGCTCGAGGTCGAGCTCTGCCTCGCCGAGCATCCCGATATCAGAGAATGCGCCGTGTTTGCGCACGAGCTGCCGGATCGTCGCATGAGCCTGAAGGCCGTGGTGGTCACCAACGGCGGATCCCCCGACCAAATCCCGACCGTCAAGGCGCTGCAGGACTACGTGAAGGCGAAACTGCTGCCCTACAAATATCCGCGCGAGATCGTCTTCATCGACGAATTGCCGAAGACGGGCACCGGCAAGATCGATCGTCAGGCGGTGATGCGGCTGTGAGCCTACGCCTTGCGCCCGACAACCGCGGAGTTCCGCGATCAGCCGGTCTTGCCGAGATGCTCCAGCGCATCCTCGGCGCGCAGCGGCACCCGCGACACCTCGTTGTTGAGATCGACGAGCTGCGCCAGCAGCGCCATCAGCATCTTGCGATCCGGGGCCTTCAGGGGCGCCAGCATGCGGGCCTGGGCGCGATCGACCGCCGGCATGATCGCACGGAGAAGGGCTCCGCCCGCCCTGGTCAGATAAAGCAGCTTGACGCGCTTGTCCTCGGCCGACGGCCTGCGCTCGATATGGCCCTTGCTCTCCAGCCGCTCGATCACGCTGCCGAGCGTCGAACGGTCGAAGGCGATCACCGCCGACAGCCTGGTGGCATCGATGCCCGGGTGCGTCTGGATCGCGACCAGCGCCGCATATTGCACCGGCGTCAGGTCGAACTCGCGGCACTCCTCAACGAAGATGGACACGGCAATCTGCTGCATCCGCCGGAACAGATAGCCCGGCTTGGTGTAGACTGCGTCCATGGTGATGTCGGCCGGCCTACTCGGCATCGGGCTGACGCTCCGGAGCAGCAGCGGCGAAGGCCGGCAGCGCCTTCGCCGCGGCTTCGGCCTGCAGCAGGCGCGGAAACGCTGCGACATCGACGCCGAAGCGGCGTGCATTGCCGAGCTGCGGCACCAGGCAGAGATCGGCCAAGGTTGGCGCCGCACCGAAGCAGAATGGGCCGGGCTCATGCTTGATCAGCGCTTCGCAGGCAGCGAGCCCCTCGCGGTTGGCCCAGCCGGCCCAGGCCGCGACCTTGTCCTCGGGCAGGCCGAGCTCCCGGAGCCGCGCCAGCACCTTCAGGTTCTGCACCGGATGGGTGTCGCAGGCGAGCACCTGCGCGAAGGCGCGGACCTGGGCGCGTCGCAACGAATCCTTCGGCAGCAGCGGCGGCTCGGGATGAGTCTCGTCGAGCCATTCGATGATCGCAAGCGACTGGATCAACGTGGCGCCGCTGTCGTCCTCGAGCGCCGGGACCAGACCCTGCGGGTTGAGCGCGAGATAGGCGGGCGCGCGCTGCTCGCCCTTGCGGAGGTGATGCGGCAGATGCTCGGCCGTGAGACCCTTGAGGTTGAGCGCAATCCTGACGCGATAGGATGCGCTGCTGCGGAAATAGCCGTGCAGCTTCATCATGGCAGTCCTCCCGATGCGACAGCTCTGGTTGTATTTGACGGTAATCAAATTGGCAGTATACTGTCAATCAAGAACGACATCTGATCATGGGAGGCGCGCATGGCCGCGGTTTCGACACCGGAGCGCGAGGCGTTCTACAAGAAGATCGACGGCGAAAACATGACGGCGCTGTGGACCGTGATGAGCGATCTCATCACGCCCGAGCCGAAGAGCGCCTGCCGCCCGCATCTGTGGCAGTTCGCGGCGATCCGCGACTACATGGTCGAGGCCGGGCGGCTGATCACGGCGAAGGAAGCCGAGCGGCGCGTGCTGATCCTGGAGAATCCGGGACTGCGCGGGCAGTCCAAGATCACCACTTCGCTCTATGCCGGCGTTCAGATGGTGATCCCAGGCGATGTTGCGCCCGCCCATCGGCACAGCCAGTCCGCATTGCGCTTCGTGCTGGAAGGCAAGGGAGCCTTCACGACCGTCGAGGGCGAGCGCACCCTGATGGAGCCGGGCGACTTCATCATCACCCCGTCGATGACTTGGCACGATCACGGCAATGAGACCACCGAGCCGATGTTCTGGCTCGACGGCCTCGACATTCCCCTGGTGCAGTTTCTCGACGCGTCGTTCGCGCAAGGCGCGCAGGAGGACCAGCAGAAGGTCGCGCGCCCCGCGGGCGACAGCTTCGCCCGCTACGGCCACAATCTGCTGCCGGTCGATGCGAAGCGCAAATCCAGGACATCGCCGATCTTCAACTATCCCTACGCCTATACACGCGAGGCGCTGGAGAACGCGAGGCGGAGCGAGGAATGGGACGCCTGCCACGGGCTGAAGCTGAAATTCTCCAACCCGGAGACCGGTGATTTCGCGATGCCGACGATCGGCACCTTCATCCAGCTGCTGCCGAAGGGCTTCAAGACTGCGCGCTATCGCTCGACCGACGCGACCGTGTTCACCGCGATCGAAGGCAGGGGCCGCACCCGCATCGGCGGCCAGACCTTCGAATGGGGCCCGCGCGACCTGTTCGTCGTTCCGAGCTGGCAATGGGTCAGCCATGAGCCGGACGAGGATGCGGTACTGTTCTCGTTCTCGGATCGCCCGGTGCAGGAGAAGCTCGACTTGTTCCGGGAAGACCGCGGCAACGCCTGACACCGCCGGATCAACGCCAGCGCAGGAGCCGCGCTTCGAGCATGCTGATCAGCCGGCCGACGGCGAGACCGAACAGCGACAGGATCAGGATCCCCGCCATCAGCTGATCGGTCTGCATCAGATTGCCGGCCTGCAGCACGAAGGTGCCGATGCCGGTCTCGGCGCCGATCATCTCCGCCGAAACCACGAGCATCAGCGCGACCGACGCGGTGATGCGGAAACCGGCGAGGATCGACGGCAGCGCGCCGGGCCAGATCACGCGGCGGACGATGGTCGGGAACGGCACGTTGAAGCTCTGCGCCATGCGGATCAGGTTGCGCGGCACCGCATCGACGCCGCTATAGACCGAGATCGTGGTCGAGAAGAACACGCCCAGCGCGATCGTCGCGATCTTCGGCTGCTCGCCGATGCCGAGCCAAAGAATCAGCAGCGGCAGCACGGCGATCTTCGGAATCGGAAACAGCGCAGAGACGAAAGTGATGCCGATGCTGCGCGCAATGCGCCAGAGGCCGATCGCGAAGCCGACGACGATGCCGGTGGCCGTGCCGAGCGCCCAGCCGGATACGATGCGCACGAACGATGCCGAGACATGCTGCCAGAGCGCGCCGCTTTCGGCCAATCGATACAGGGCGCGCAAGATCGTCAGCGGCGCCGGCAGGAACAATGGGTTGACCAGTGCGAGGCTGCCGATGAGTTGCCACAGGCCGAGAGCCGCCGCGAGCGCGAGCCAGCCGGCCCATCGGCTTGCGGCTGGCGTGAAGCCGCCGCCCCGGAACGGCACTTTCCGGCTCTGCTTGCCGACGACCTCAGGCGTTCCGGCCGGGGAGCGTTCAAGCATTCTGAACCTCGCGCTCGGCATCGATTGCCTCGGTCCGGATCAGCCCCCAGAGCTCGTTCTGCAGGTCCAGCAGTTGCGCGCGTACTCCGGCATCGCCGCGGCTGCGCCGCGTCGCCGGGACGCTGACGACCTTCCGGATGCGGCCGGGACGACGCGACAGCACGACGATGCGGTCGGCGAGCCGCACGGCCTCCTCGAGATTATGCGTGACATAGACCGCGCCCATGGTGCCGTCGGCGAGCAGATCGACGAAGTCCTCCATCAGCAGCTCGCGGGTCTGCGAGTCCAGCGCCGACAACGGCTCATCCATCAGCAGGATCGCCGGGCGGACCGCCAGCGCCCGGGCAATCCCGACCCGCTGTCGCATGCCGCCCGACAACTGCTTGGGATAGACGGTCCGGAAGTCTGCCAGGCCGGTTCGCCGCAACGCATCGTCGACGGCGGCGGCGCGCTGCTGCGTCGACAGGGATGTATGGAGGAGCGGAAAGGCAACATTGTCGGCGACGCTTGCCCACGGCAGCAGCGCGAAGTCCTGGAACACGAACGTCAGGGGATTGAGGCTGCCGGGCGGCGGAGCTCCGCGCAGCACCGCCTGTCCCTTGCTTGGCTGCAACAACCCTCCGAGGATTGCCAGCAGCGTGCTCTTGCCGCAGCCGGACGGCCCAACGAGGGCGACCACCTCGCCGGCTCCGACCGTGAACGACACGCGGTCGAGCACATCGAGCGCGTCGAAACGGTGGCTGATGGTCTCGGCGATCAGGTCCATATCAGGCGATCCCGCTGCAGGCCCGCGCTGCGCCTGCCTTCATCAATCCGGCTTCACGAAGTCTTTGGCGATGATCGCGGCCGCATCATAGCCCTGGTCGGCGAACCCCTGAGCCTGCAGCCATTTGATCTGGCTCTCGATGTTCTTCACATCGAGCTTGCCGTCGGGATCGATGTAGGCGCAATTGCCCACGACCTGCTCGACCGGCAGGTTCGTGTACTTGCCGATGATCTCGAGCAACGGCTTGGTCTTGTCGTCGATGGCGGCGGTGCCGTCCTTGACCGAGGCGAGCACGACATCATGATACTCGCGCTCGGCGCGCTGAAGCGACGCCAGCAGCTTGCCGACCAGCGCCGTGTTGGCAAGTGTCTTCGGCCCCGCGAACACGCCGCTGACCTGCCACGGCGTCTCGTCGCCGACCCAGCCAAGATGCTTGACGGCGCCCTCCTCCATCAGCTTGCGCGCCACCGAAACCGGCATCAGCGCCGCGTCGACGGTTTCCCCTTTGATGGCCGCCGACATGTTGGACATCGACTGCAGCGGCACGATCTTCACGTCGGCGAGCTTGAAGCCATATTTATCGGCCAGCAGCCCCACCGAATAGTGAAAGCTCGACCCGACCTGGGTCATCGCCACGCGTTTGCCGGCAATGTCCTTCGGCGTCCTGAGACCTGCCTCATAGGCCTTGTTGCTGGCAAAGTAGCCAATCAGCGGAAAGCCCGGGCGGTCACGGCTCATGCCGGCGATGATCTTCAACGCGCCCTTGCCTGCGAGGTTATACAGTCCTGCGGTGAAGGCGGTCACCCCGACGTCGACGTCGCCGGTGGCCGTCGCCACGGCGATCGGTTGCGCTGCATCGAAAAACTTCAGCTCGACGTCCAGTCCAGCTTCGCGGAAGTAGCCTTTGTCCAACGCGATGAACACTGGCGCGGACGAGGACAGCCGGAGAACGCCGATCCGGAGCTTGGCGTCGTCGGCCAGCGCGGTGCTGATCGATACGAGGCTCCAGAGCAGCCCCAGGACGACGCCAACGTATCGGAACATCACACTCTCCAAGATCTGGCGACCCGCACACCCGGCCTCACCCACGACGCCGACTTGTTGCAATATTTCGCGCTTGATGTCGCGCCAAATTTTCGGGAGTCGGGAGATCGCAGCCTCAGAGGCCGGGCGTCTTGCTCCAAGCCTCCTCGTCCGTCACGGTAACGCGTATTGAGCTAAACGCCCTTGCAATCGGCGGTCCGGTCCTTTGCCGCGACCGTGAGCTTCCTGCAGGGGCCGTGAAACGTCTCGATCTCCTTCAATCCGTCCTCTACACGGACCGACATGGCCGGCAGGCTCGCCGCGCCGAGGGCCAGCAGCCAAACGGATGAAGCTGTCTTTCTCATCGCGATCTTCTGACAAAGTGGATATTGCCGAGCGGGCCGGATTTGTCGCGTGGACTGTACGATGGCGGGTGACGACCGGCGACGCCGCGACGAACTCTCCTGCTGGCCCATCCTGCTTGTGCGCAGGGGTCACGGCCTCAGAAGGTCTGCATCACCGGCTTCTCGCCATTGGACAGAAATAGCCCTTCAAAACGGCCGATCTCGCTGTCGGCTGTGCATTCGAGCAGGTCGGGTCCCTTGAATGGATTGCCGTGGCGGCATTGCCCCTTGGCCGTCACCTTGTTGATCGTCTTGCGACTTTGGCCAATGATCATCATGTCGACCGGCGTGACGAACTTGTCAGGCCCCGGTTGCTCTTGCAGATCGCCGCGGTTCGAGAACGTGACCACGCTGCCGTCGAGCAAGGTGAAGTAGAAGCCGGTGCGCTGATCGTCATAGTCGGTATTGAGCAGCGCGCCCTTGCATTCCGAGCTGCGATCCTTTCCCGCGACGATGAGCTTCTGGCAAGTTCCCTTCACGACCACCATGCCGGTCAGCCTGGCATCGGCGAGCGATGGAGCTGCAGAGATCATCAGCACGCCAAGCGCGCACACCGATAGCGCCACCACTGCTGACTTCATCGAACCCCCTCCCTACCTTTCAATATGACTATGCCTCAACCTCCGGTGACAGAAAAGTTCTGTTTTTGTTCTCATGCCATTTTTCTCCGAAGGAGGCGCTAGGCGCGTCAGCCGGCACACGCTTCGAGAGTCTCCAGCCACGCCGCAAACGCCTTCGTCAGGTCCTCCATGACGGCCCGATCATTCCGGCCGGAGCGCGCAGGCACGTGGAAGGCGTGGTCGGCCTGATCGATCCAATGCAAGGTCGCACGCGGTCCCAGCCGCTTCACGACGGGCGCGAGCAGCTCCATCTCCGCCAGCTTGTCGCGCGTCCCCTGCAGGAACAGCATCGGGACCTCGATCGCATCGAGATGATCGGCGCGCGCGATGGAGGGCTTGCCGGCGGGGTGAAGCGGAAAGCCGAGAAAGGCGAGCCCGGCTATGCCTGGCAGCGGCGCTGCACTCTGCGCCTGCGACGTCATGCGCGCCCCGAACGACTTGCCGCCCGCTACGAGCGGCAGCCCCGGACAGAGCCGCGCGGCCTCCGCCGCGGCAGCCCGCACCGCGGCGTGAGCGAGCGCGGGCGGATCAGGGCGCTTGCTGCCCTTCTCCATATAGGGAAACTGGAAGCGGAGCGTCGCGATGCCGCGCGCGGCAAGGCTTGCGGCCGCTTGGTTCATGAAGACGTGGGTCATGCCGGCGCCCGCGCCATGGGCGAACACGAAACAGGCGCGCGGCCGCGGCGGGGCCATGAACAGCGCGGACACGATGTCCGCGCCGTCGACGGGAAACGCAAGGGAACGCGGCTGGTGCTCGGTCATGCGCCAGAGTGTGAGCCTGCGTCCCCTGCGTCAACTCCACTCGCCACCGGTTTGCGGCTCACGCCGCCGTTCGGATCGTCTGCAGGAAGTCGGCGACATTGCTCTTCAGCGAAGCGGCCTGCTGCTGCAGCGCCGCGGCCGCCGCCAGCGCAGCTTCAGCGCCGGCATCGGTTTGCCCGGCCACGTTGCGCACGTCGCCGATCTCCTGCGTGACCGCCGCCGTACCGCTGGCCGCCTGCTCGACGTTGCGGGCAATCTCGCTGGTCGCCGCCCCCTGCTGCTCAACCGCGGCGGCGATCGCATTGGAGATCTCGGCAATCTCCCGCACGGTCGTGCCGAACTGGGCGATCGCGCCGACCGTCTCCTGCGTCGCGCTCTGGATGGTCGCGATCTGGCTCGAGATCTGCTCCGTCGCCTGCGCGGTCTGCGACGCCAGGTTCTTCACTTCGCTCGCGACGATCGCAAATCCGCGGCCGGCCTCGCCGGCGCGCGCCGCCTCGATGGTGGCGTTGAGCGCCAGCAGGTTGGTCTGGCTCGCGATCGCCTGGATCAGCTGCACGATGGTGCCGATCCTCTCCGCCGCGCTGGACAGCCCGTCGATCAGCTCGGATGTCCGCTGCGTCTCGTGCGTCGCCCGGGTCGACACCGTGACCGAGCGCTGGACCTGGGAGGAGATCTCCCTGATCGAGGCCGCGAGCTCCTGGGTCGCCGAGGCCACGGTCTGCACATTGACGGAGGCCTGCTCGGCCCGGCTGGCGACCGCTTCCGCAAGGCCACGGCCGCGTTCGGCGACGCGCGCCAGCTCGCTGGCGCTCTCGCCCATCTCAGTCGCACGCCCGCCGACGCCGGTGATGACACCCTGCATGCCCTGCTCGAATCGACCAGCCAGATCGGACATCATGCGGGCGCGCTCGGCCTCCGCAGCTTCACGCTGTGCCGCAGCCTCCTGCTCCATGCGGCGCACGGCAAGCGCGTTGTCACGGAAAATCTCCACGGCGCGCGCCATCCGGCCGATCTCGTCGCGCTGCTCGCCGCCGGGAATCGGCTGATCCAATTCGCCGGCCGCCAGCGACTGCATGCGGTCGGTCATGCCGCGGATCGGGGTCGACACGCTGGCGCCGATCAGCCAAGCCAGCACCGCTCCGAATATCACCGCTGCGGCTGCGGTCACGATCACGGTCTGCTTGGTATCTTCGACCGCGACGCCGGTCCTCGCGGCCTGCTCTGCACGCGCGGTACCAAGCTGCCGGTTGATCTGGCTGACCTGGGTATCGATCGAGGCGCTCGCCTTGGCGAGCTCCGCCTGCTTGGCGCGCAGGTCAGCGGCCACCTTGATCACCTCCTCGAGCGCGGCGGCATCCGCCGTGAGAGCCTCTTTCAGCGCAGCAACCAGCGCCTTCAGCTTGGCATCATCGACACCCGCGATCTCGCCCTCCGTATCGGCAATCGCGAGCTTCGCATAGACGAAGGTGAGCCTGGCATCGTCGGCATCGCCATTCGATAACGTGTTGGTATAGCGCATCACCGCAATGCGAACCGCGTCGACGACGCTGGCCAGACGTAACGGATTCATCAGCGGCTCGCTGCCCACACGATTGGCAAGGGCAACCTGGATGCCGCCCATGTTGATGCCGGCAACGGCGCCCAATGCGTCGGTCTTGGTCGTCGCCGCCCGCAGGCGGTCCACGGCCTCGGCTGCGGCAGCGAACGACGAGCGGTAGGCCGCCAGCGCGTTCCGTACCGGCCCAACGCCGTCAGCCAGCACCTTCAGTCCGCCGGACTGCTTCTCGACCTGATCGGCGAGACCGCCGACGGCGTCGATGGCCTTGCTGGCCGCATCCTTGTCACCGACGTTCCAGGTCCGGACGAATCTCTCGACCGCGCCGTTGGCGCCGAGCAGCGCGGCACGCACCTGCGACATGCCGGCGTCCCCGGCCGCGCTGGTAACGAGTTCATCCACGGTGCCGCCGATGCGGCCGACCTGGACCATGGCGAAGCCGCCAAGCAACACCAGGAAGCTCAGGATCAGGGCGAAGCCGCCGAAGATGCGCGGGCGGACGCCGATCCAAGACATCAGAGAAGACAATTTCATCGATTTGCCCGGCTGTTTCACGGAGTGGACCTGATGGTGGCGAGCAGCTCCTTGCCGAAGCGCTTCTCGAAGTCGGCATCGAGCGGCCTGACCGCATCGACGAAGGTCTTGCGGTCGAACGTCTCGATCACCTCCATGCCGGTCTTGCGCAACTCATCGAGCTTCTGCGCATCGAGCTGGGCCTGCCAGGTGACCTCCGCAGCCGCCTTGGCGGCGGCAACCAGCGCATCACGATCCGCCGCATCGAGATGGTCGAACATCGCGCGGTTGGCGACGAAGGCGATCGGCGCGAAGAAATGCCCAGTGAGCGTCAGATATTTCTGCACCTCGTCGAAGCGATTGGCCGCGATGGTGGCAACCGGATTTTCCTGACCGTCGAGCCGACCGTCCTTGAGCGCGGCATAGACCAGCGGGAAATCCATCGGCATCACGTCGGCGCCGAGCGCCTTGAAAGTCATCTGGTAGACCGGATTGGGGATCACGCGGATCCTGAGTCCCTTGACGTCATCGACGGTACGGACCGGGCGCTTCGAGTTGGTGAGATTGCGAAAGCCCTGCTTGCCCAGCGCCAGCAGCACCAGTCCCTTGTCGGCGAACTTGGCGCCGATCGCGGCGGCGACCGGCCCTTGCGCAACCGCCTTGGCATGCGCAGTGTCGCGGAACAGGAACGGGATGTCGAAGACGCCAAGCTCGGGGACCACCGCGCTGGCGATGCCGCCGGACACCACGGCCACGTCCACTGCGCCGCTCCGGGTTGCAGCCAGCACCGCCGCCTCGCTGCCGAATGCGTTGCCCGCACGCTCATCAATGATGAGCCGCTTGCCGGCCAACGCCTGCAGCTTCACGCGAAATTCGTCCGACCCGACCTGCTGCGGGTTCTGAATCTGCGAGTTGTAGACCAGCGACACCATTCGCGGAGACGCCGTCGCCGCTTGGGATCCGAGCAGGGTTCCCACCAATGCCAAGAAACAAAATTCAAGCAGCTGTCTGCGCATAAAACACCGGGCTGTTTTTCCTCGATGCACAACTAACAGCGAGATATGGTTAAGATGTTAAGATGCGATTCCCGTCTTGCCCGCTCCAGCCATTCACTCGCTGATAGTCGCATGCGAGAGAGCCGTAAAACTACGGAGCGCCGTCGACCAGTCGATCCGGGCCTGAGGCGCGGCGCGATATCAGATTTCGATTTACCGTAAATAGCGAGACCGGGCCGCTACGCAAGAGCGGCAGGCTCGATCATCGGCGCATGGCCCCTGACAGCATCACTCGCTTGCCGGCAACCGTAGGAACAGCCATCAGCAGCGCGTTGGCGACGTCCGCCGCCGCGATGGGCTTGTAGTTCGCCGGGATCAGTAAGCCGATGATGTTGTTCAGCCTGTTGCCCCATTCCTCGCCCGGACGACTCGGCTGTCCGAGCTCCGCCCGCGGGCCGACTAGCAGCGAAGGCCGCGCGATCACCAGTCCCTCGAAGGGCAACGCGGTCAGATCGTCCTCGAGCTCGCCTTTCACCCGGCTATAGAAGACGCGCGACCTGCTGTCGGCGCCCATCGCGCTGACCAGACCAACGCGCCTGGTGCCGCTCGCGAGCGCGGCCTTGGCGACGGCGAGGTTGGCGTCGTGATCGATGGCGCGGAAGGCGGCCTGGCTTCCGGCCACCTTGATCGTGGTCCCGAGAGCCAGATAGAGCTCGTCGGCCGGCGGCAGGGACGGCAGCGCGGTGAAATCCACGACATGCGCCGTCAGCTTGGGCGAATGGTCAGGCGGCGCGCGGCGGCCGACGACATGCACATGATCCACGGCCGGGTCGGCAAGCAGACCGCGAAGCAGCTCCCGTCCCACCAGCCCAGTCGCGCCGGCAATGATCACGGTCCGGTTCGTCATGCGCGGCCCCCACTCACAACTCGCCGCCCAAGGTAAGCCTGGCCGCGGAGATAGGGAAGACCGCAACGACACGACGCCGAATGCCATGGCGCCCCAGAAATGACGCCGCAGACGAGACATTCCCTCCGCGGCGCCTCGTCACCATTCGCCTCAGGCGCCCTTGCGCCGCTCTGCGGCCTTGGCCATCGCCGCGGCGAACGCGCCGCCGCCAGACGGCTTCTCCTCACGCGAGGTCATGCGCCCCGCGGGCGGGCGTGCGCTGGTCCGCTTCTCGCCCTTGGCCGGCAGCGGATCGGACAGCCGAAGCGTCAGCGAGATGCGGTTGCGCAGCACATCGACGTCGAGCACCTTGACCTTCACGACCTGCCCCGGCTTCACCACCTCGCGCGGATCGTTGATGCGCTTCTCCGACATCGCCGAGATGTGGATCAGGCCGTCCTGGTGCACGCCGATATCGGCGAAGGCGCCGAACGCCGCGACGTTGGTGATAGTCGCCTCCAGGATCATGCCGGGCTTGAGATGGGTGATCTTCTCGACGCCCTCCTGGAAGGTCGCGGTCTTGAACTCCGGGCGCGGATCGCGGCCGGGCTTCTCCAGCTCCTTGATGATGTCGGTCACGGTCGGGACGCCGAAGCGCTCGTCGGCGAATTTCGCCGGATTAAGCGTCTTCAAGGTTTTGGTGTCGCCGATCAGCACCTTGATGTCGCTCTTGGTCGTCTCGAGAATCTTCTTCACGACCGGATAGGATTCCGGGTGGACACCGGAGGCATCGAGCGGGTTGTCGCCATCGCGGATGCGCAGGAAGCCGGCGCACTGCTCGAACGCCTTCGGTCCGAGCCGCGGCACCTCCTTGAGCTTGTCGCGGGTCGGGAACGGACCATTGGCGTCGCGATGCGCGACGATGTTCTGCGCCAGGCTCTCGCCGATGCCCGACACCCGCGCCAGCAGCGGCGCCGAGGCGGTGTTGAGATCGACGCCGACGGCATTCACGCAGTCCTCGACGGTGGCATCGAGCGCGCGGGCGAGCTCATACTGGTTGAGATCGTGCTGATACTGGCCGACGCCGATCGAGGCCGGCGGCACCTTGACGAGTTCGCCGAGCGGATCCTGCAGGCGGCGCGCGATCGAGACGGCGCCGCGGATCGAGACGTCGAGATTGGGGAATTCCTTCGCAGCGAACTCCGAGGCCGAATAGACCGACGCGCCGGCTTCCGACACGATCGCCTTGGTCAGCTTGAGATCCGGCTTCAGCTTCATCAAATCGTTGACGAGCTTCTCGGTCTCGCGCGACGCCGTGCCGTTGCCGATCGCGACGAGATCGATGCCGTGCTTCACGCAGAGCTGCGCCAGGGTCAGCATGCTTTCGTTCCACTGCCGCTGCGGCTCGTGCGGATAGATCGTGGCGTGATCGACGAACTTGCCGGTGCGGTCGATGACCGCGACCTTGACGCCGGTGCGGAAGCCCGGATCGAGCCCGAGCGTGGCGCGGCCGCCGGCGGGAGCTGCGAGCAGCAGATCGCGCAGGTTCGCGGCGAACACGCGCACCGCCTCCTTCTCCGCCTCCTGCCACAGCCGCATGCGGATATCGAGCGCCAGCGAGGTCTTGATGCGGGTGCGCCAGGCCCAGCGCACGGAGTCCGACAGGAACTGATCGGCCGGGCGGCCCTGGCGCGAAATGCCGAAGGTCACGGCGATACGGTTCTCATACAGCGACGGGTCCTTCGAATCCTCCGGCTCGCCATCGCCGAAATCGAGCTGCAGCACCTCTTCCTTCTCGCCGCGCAGCATCGCCAGGATGCGGTGCGACGGCAGCTTGGTGAACGGCTCGGAGAAATCGAAGTAATCAGCGAACTTGGCGCCCTCGGTCTTCTTGCCATGGCGAACGGACGACTTCACGGCGCCGCGGGTCCACATCTCCTCGCGCAGCGAGCCGACGAGGTCGGCATGCTCGGCGAAACGTTCGACCAGGATCGCGCGGGCGCCGTCGAGCGCGGCCTTGACGTCCTTGACCGGGTTGTCGCCATCCTTCTTGATGAAGGCCTTGGCCTCGACCTCCGGCGCCTTCATCGGATCACCGATCAGCATGTCGGCGAGCGGCTCGAGCCCGGCTTCCTTCGCGATCTGCGCCTTGGTGCGGCGCTTCTCCTTGAACGGCAGATAGATGTCCTCGAGCCGGGCCTTGGTGTCGGCGGTCGCCAGCGCCAGCTCGATCTCGGGCGTCATCTTGCCCTGCGCCTTGATGCTCTCGATGATCGCGGTGCGCCGTGCATCCATCTCGCGCAGATATCGCAGCCGTTCCTCCAGCGTACGCAACTGCGTGTCGTCCAGCATGCCGGTCGCCTCCTTGCGATAGCGCGCGATGAACGGCACGGTCGCGCCGCCGTCGAGCAGGTCGATCGCGGCCTGGACCTGGGCATCCTTGACTGAGAGCTCAGCAGCGATGATGGAGGCAAAATTCGACACGGTGTTCTTCCGAGATTCGTGACGGGGCTGATTGGATAGGAGTGCACGCGCGCCAGCGCAAGCGGCTGGCAGACGCTCTGTGGGCAACCGTGACAAAAAAGACCGGTTGCGAATCATGTAAAACGCTGCCGCGACCGGGCCATCGCGTTGCACATGCGGCGCAAATCACTGATTCTTGCAGGCTGAGGGACGATTCGTGCAGGCCACGGCTGCGACATATCTCGACGATCTCAATCCGGAGCAGCGCCGCGCCGTCGAGCATGGCGGTGCCTGCGCCGCGCCCGGCCCGCCGCTGCTGATCATTGCCGGCGCGGGCTCGGGCAAGACCAACACGCTCGCGCATCGCGTCGCACATCTGCTCGTCAATGGCGCCGATCCGCGCCGGATCCTGTTGATGACGTTCTCGCGCCGCGCGGCGAGCGAGATGAGCCGCAGGGTCGAGCGCATCGCCCGCAAGGTGCTGGGCGGCAAGGCCGAGCCGATCACGGCCGCGCTCACCTGGGCCGGCACGTTTCATGGCCTGGGCGCGCGGATGCTGCGCGACTACGCCGAGCGCGTCGGCCTCGACCCTGTGTTCACGATCCACGATCGCGAGGATTCCGCCGACCTGATGAATTTGGTGCGGCACGAACGCGGCCTGTCCAACACGCAGCGACGCTTTCCGACCAAGGGTACCTGCCTTGCGATCTATTCGCGCTGCGTCAACGCCGACATGCCGCTCGACGAGGCACTGGTGCGGCATTTTCCGTGGTGCGCGGAATGGGCCGGCGAGCTGAAGGGCCTGTTCGCCGCCTATGTCGAAGCCAAGCAGGCCAATGCCGTGCTCGACTACGACGACCTGCTGCTGTACTGGGCGCAGATGATGGCGGACGAAACCATCGCGCGCGAGATCGGCGATCGCTTCGACCACGTGCTGGTCGACGAATATCAGGACACGAACCGGCTGCAGTCGCAGATCCTGCTCGGCTTGAAGCCCGACGGCGCGGGACTGACGGTGGTCGGCGACGACGCGCAGTCGATCTACGCCTTCCGCGCCGCCACCGTGCGCAACATCCTGGAATTTCCCGATCAGTTCAGTCCGCGCGCCGACATCATCACGCTGGACCGCAACTACCGCTCGACGCAGCCGATCCTCACGGCGGCCAACGGCGTGATCGGGCTGGCGCGGGAGCGCTTCACCAAGAATCTGTGGACCGACCGCACGAGTTCGCGCAAGCCGCAGCTCGTGACCGTCAGCGACGAGACCGATCAGGCGCGCTACATCGTCGAGCAGGTGCTGGCGAAGCGCGAGGAAGGCATCGTGCTGAAGCAACAGGCCGTGCTGTTCCGCACGTCGTCGCACAGCGGTCCCTTGGAATTCGAGCTCACGCGCCGCAACATCCCGTTCGTGAAGTTCGGCGGGCTGAAGTTCCTCGATGCCGCCCACGTGAAGGACGTGCTGGCCTGCTTGCGCTTCGTGGCCAATCCGCGCGACCGCATCGCCGGCTTCCGCGTGCTGCATCTGATCCCGGGCATCGGCCCGGCGTCGGCGCAGCGTCTGCTCGATGCCATCAGCGCCAGTGCCGATCCGATCGCGCGCCTGTGCGAGCAGTCCGCACCGGCGCGCGCCGGCGATGACTGGACCGCGTTCGTGCGCACATTGGAGCAGCTGCGCGTCTCGGAATGGCCCGGAGATATCGAGCGTATCAGGCACTGGTATCAGCCGCATCTCGAGCGCGTTCATGAGGATGCGGAGGTGCGAACCGCCGACCTGCTGCAGCTCGAGCAGATCGCGAGCGGCTATCCGTCGCGCGAGCGTTTCCTCACCGAGCTGACGCTCGACCCGCCCGACGCCACCTCCGATCAGTCCGGCGTGCCTTTGCTCGACGAGGACTATCTGATCCTCTCCACCATCCATTCCGCCAAGGGCATGGAGTGGAATTCCGTGCACGTCCTCAACGTCGTCGACGGCTGCATGCCGTCCGATCTCGGCGCCGGCTCCAGCGCCGAATTGGAGGAAGAACGGCGGCTGCTCTATGTCGCAATGACCCGCGCCAAGGACGATCTGCATCTCCTGGTGCCGCAGCGGTTCTTCGTCCACGGCCAGCCGGTGCGCGGCGATCGTCACGTCTATGCCTCGCGCACGCGGTTCATTCCGGAGGCGCTGGTGCCGCTGTTCGAACGCACGAGCTGGCCGCGGGCGCAGCCGGGGTCGGCATATGCGCGCTCCGGGCCGCGCATCGATCTCGGCGCGCGGATGCGCGAGCGATGGCGGTGAGCCAGCGTCGCTGCGACCATATCAACACGACGCCAATCACTGCACTTCTCCCACAAGGGGCGTGCCGGGAGGACGCGCACCGGTCGGGCACGATGGCTTGCTGACATCCCTGGCGACGTGGTCGGTCTGCGCCTCCCCCGCTTGCGGGGGAGGTCGCATCGCATCGAGAGATGCGATGCGGGTGGGGGATGCTCTGGAAAGACTGCCGTTGTGGCGCCCCCACCCCAGCCCTCCCCCGCAAGCGGGAGAGGGAGCGCACCGGCCGAGCGGCGATAACTCGGATCCAAACTCATCATGGATGAGACTTCGTTTCCTTCCACTGCGCGCGAAACCACGCCCAGGTCTGCCGCGTCACGGCGACGTATCCCTGCCCGCGATATTTGATCTCGCCGTCGACGATCGCGTGCAGCTTCGGCAGCGCATGGAACGGCACCGCCGGATAGGCATGGTGCTCGACGTGATACGGCATGTTCCAGGCCAGCCAATGCACAAACCGCGTGGTGAGGGTGGTCCGCGTGTTCTGGAAGGCGCTCCTCGCATGATCGCAGCCGGTGTGCTCGGCGTAGAGATAGGGCCGCAGGATGAGTTGTCCGACGAGCAGCGGCAGCACCCAGACCCACAGCAGCAGCGCGCTGTGCAGCACCAGCGAGGCGATGAGCAGCAGTGCATAGCCCGCGACATAGGCGCGCGCCTCCCGCACGACGATCGCCCGGCGGCCCGCGGGGACCCACGGAACCGTCACCTCGCCGGTCACCGCATGCTTCAGCAGCAGCCTGAGACGGCCGGCCACCTGGACCAGGCCGGAATAGGCAATCGCGAGTTGCGTCTCGGAGCGCGGCTTGGGACCGACGATCAGCTCCGGATCGCGCAGGGGATCCTGGGTGTGGCGGTGATGCTCCCAATGGAACAGGCAGTAATATTCATAAGGCAGTCCGATCAGGAAGCCGGAGAGATAGCCGACCGCGAGGTTGAGCCTGCGGCTGTCGAAGGCGGTCTTGTGTGCGGTCTCGTGCACCGCCATGAACAGGAACGCGATGAGCACGCCCTGCACCGGCAGCAAGGACAGCGCCCAGAGCACACCATGCGTCGATGCGATCGCTCCGATCAGCGCACCCACGCCGATGATCGCGCCGTAATGGCTGAGCGTGCGTAGCACGCCCTGCATGTTGGAGCGCGTGCAGAGCTGCTGCAGCACCGGCGGTGTCAGCCGCTTCGGACGGGGCGCGAATTCGTCGGTGGGCACGTCGGTCATGTCGAGCTCGGGTGTCAGCTCTGGAGAAGGGCGGAGACGTTGGCGTTGATGAAGTCGCGATCGGCCGGGATGCGGACGGGATTGCCGGCCCGGTGGCCGTGGATCGACGGAATCGGCCGCAGCACGGCGGAGCGCGCGTTGACCAGCCCGGGCAGTTCGCGCTCATTGTCGCGCCAGTCGAAATAGCGGTCGGTCCGGCCCGGCATCAGCAGCATATGCGCGGCGATTGCCGACAGCGCCCGATCGAGATCGCCGCCGAACGCCGCGCAATTGCTGATGTCGCCGCCCTGCCAGATCGCGATCTGCGCCAGCAGATTATCGGCGTCGCGATGCGCGAAGGCGGTGTCCCAGGTCGCGGCGAGATAGTCCTCCTGCGAGCCAAAACCCTGCTCGCGCCAGACCTCGTCGCGGTAGAACTCATAGGACATCGCCCAGCCGGCATAGATGCGGCCCATGGCGCGCAGGCCGGCGACCGGCTTCTCGACGAAGCGGCCGTTGCGGAACGCGGGATCGGCCGTCAGCGCCGCCTTCACGGCATCCAGGAACAGATGGTTATACGGCGAGCAGCGCGCGCTGCCGCACACCACCGCCGCACGCTCCACCATGTCCGGATGGAGCGCGGCCCAGTGATAGGCCTGCATGCCGCCCATCGACCAGCCATAGACCAGCGCGATCCGGCTGATCCCGAACTGTTCCTCCACGAGCCGGCGCTGCACCGCGACCGCGTCGTGATAGCTGATCGACGGGAACGGCGCGTCGCCGAACAGTTCGCGCGTATTCGAGGGCGACGACGACAGGCCATTGCCGAACAGGTTCGGAATGATGATGAAGTAGCTGCTCGGATCGAGCGCGCCGCCGGGCGCGACCAGCCACTCGGTGTCGACGTGCTGGGCGCCGAACGAGGTCGGATAGAAGATGACGTTGTCCTTGGCCGCGTTCAGCGTGCCATAGGTCTTGTAGGCGAGCCGCAGTGACGGGAACGTCACGCCCGATTGCAGCACGACGTCGCCTGCCTCGAAGATCTGATAGTCGCTGCCGGTCGCCATGTGCGTGTGTCCGGGTGAGAGGTGCCTTGAGCCTACGTGATGCGTCACCGGCTCACACGCCCATTTTTTGGCATGGCATGACCGCGCAAGAGGCGCAGGCGGCAATCGCATCAGCCGAGGCCATGGGTTCGTACCCTCGCGGCCGCTCAAGCCCGAGCTTTGTCCGGATCGCGTGCCCTCTGAAACGTGAGGGCGCAGGGAAGACCGGGAGCTCGCCGCCCCCATGGCCCGCCTGCGAAAAAAATGCAGGCGGCAGGAACCACAGGTTCGGCTGGGACATCCCGGCCTTCCCTGCGCGATGGTCTTAACAGCTGCTTCGCGCTCTCCCTGGGGACCGGCTGTGTTGCCCCCATCGTCGGCGTGATGCGCTTCCGCACCATCATCCGGCTTGACCTCAGCATCGGGAGGCCAGGACCACGCGACTTGACTGTCCGCATCGGATCGTTCGTCGGCGCGACACCGCGCTGCGACCCGCTACGGCCACCGCATCCCTGCCTCGCGTCTCGTGACGACCGCGCGTACGCCCCTCATCGATGAGGCAGGATGGGCGCAGTAGAGCACACTTTCTGGAAAAACGAAAGAAAAATTTTTGCCGGTCGTCCGGACCGTCTGATCCGCCCGGTATCACGACCACCGTCATTCCGGGGCAAGGCCGAGAGGCCTTGAACCCGGAATCTCGATATTGTCTTGCGTCCATTCTGAACGACTTCGAGATTCCGGGTTCAATCGTCAACACGCAGCCGCTCCGCGCCTGCGCATCGACGATTGCCCCGGAATGACGGAGAATGGCGACGGCCCAACCTTCTCGTGATGCGCTCAAGCTCACGGAAACCTTGTGTTTCGCTTTCCTCCGCTTGCAATCCGGTGCGGCCCCTTCCAGCTGACGAGCAGAGGCCGTATGACGGCCCGACGCAACGGAATGAGACATGAGCACAGCGATCGAATTCGGCCTGGACACGTTCGGCGACGTCACCCGCAACGCGGAGGGCGCGATGGCCGCCCATGCCCAGGTGATCCGCGACGTTGTCGCGGAGGCGGTGCTCGCCGACCAGCTCGGGCTCGATTTCATCGGGCTCGGCGAGCACCATCGCGGCGATTTCGCGATCTCGGCGCCCGAGGTGGCGTTGGCGGCGATCGCCGCGCGCACCACGAAGATCAAGCTCGGCTCGGCGGTGACGGTGCTGAGCTCGGATGACCCGATCCGCGTGTTCCAGCGCTTCTCGACGCTCGACGCGGTGTCGAACAGCCGCGCCGAGGTCATCCTCGGCCGCGGCTCGTTCACCGAGTCCTTCCCGCTGTTCGGCTTCGATCTCAAGGACTACGAGGCGCTGTTCGAGGAGAAGCTCGATCTGTTCGTCAGCCTGCTGTCGCAGCAGCCACTGACCTGGCAGGGCCGGTTGCGCCCGCCGCTCAGGGATCAACTGGTCTATCCGCCGGTCGAGCATGGACGGCTGAGGGCCTGGATCGGCGTCGGCGGCAGTCCCGAGTCCGTGGTGCGCGCCGCGCATTACGAGCTGCCGCTGATGCTCGCGATCATCGGCGGCGACCCGAAACGGTTCGCGCCCTATGTCGAGCTGTACCATCGCGCGCTCAAGCAGTTCGGCCGCGAGACGAAGCCGATCGGCGTGCATTCGCCGGGCTATGTCGCCGACACCGACGAAGTGGCGCGCGAGGAGCTGTGGCCGGACTACAAGACCATGCGCGACCGCATCGGCCGCGAGCGAGGCTGGCCGCCGATGGGCCGCGACGAGTTCGTCCAGGAGGCCGATCACGGCTCGCTCTATGTCGGCTCGCCGGAGACCGTGGCGCAGAAGATCGCCGCGACGATCAAGGCGCTCGGCCTGTCGCGGTTTCAGCTGAAATACTCAGCCGGTCCGCTGCCGCATGCGAAACTGATGCGGAGCATCGAGCTGTATGGCAAGGTGGTGGTGCCGAGGGTGAGGGAGTTGCTGGCGGAGCAGTAGGCCGGCTACGCGGTCCTTCACCATGTCCGCAACCGCGCCCGGCCCTTGCATCACGGACCTGGATCAAGGGCGCGAGCAAAACGGCTCGTTCAGGACAATCCAAGCGAGCCGATTAACAGAGCCTTCGTGACACGCATCGTAGGCTCGATGTCGCGCGTGCCTGCTCCGATCAAGGGGGCGCAATCCGATCGGTTGCCCGGAGGCAGACGACAAGCTCGCGAGCCTAGGAACGAACTGATGTTGCTGAAGATCGTCGCGGTGGTCTACGGACTCTGGTTCGTCCAGGCCGCGTTGGAGCCCGGCTTCTACGACACGCCGTCTCACATGGCGAGCTCGACGCTCGCGCTCGGCGGATTGCTCGCGCTGTTCGATCACGCCTTCAGGATGGGCTGGCTGTCCGCCAACATCTGGCGGACCGTTGCGCTTGTCTACGTCGCCGACGGCCTGGTCCACGTGGTCCCGAGCGCCAAGGCCCTGATCGAGGCACAACGTTTCGAGGTGCTGGCGGGCGCTGCGGCGATCAGCTTCGTTTTCCAACTCCCGATGCTCTTCAGCTTGTGGCGATTGTCGTCTCCGTCCACGCGCTCGGATCAGACCGGTCTCGCACGCATGGCCATGCGATAAGCGTCAGGCCCTGTCAGCCTTCGACATCGCTCACCGCCTCATACCAGCCCGGGCAACGACGGCCCGCGCTCACCTGCCGCCAGCCGCGCAAGCTCCCCTGCCGTCCGCGCCAGCACACCGTCCCAAGCCATGGGCTTCTCCTGCCTGAATAGCCGCATGGTCGGATACCACGGGGTGTCGGCGCGATCGCGCAACCAGCGCCAGTCGAGCGCATAGGGCAAGAGCACCCAGACCGGACGGCCGAGCGCGCCGGCGAGATGCGCCACCGACGTGTCGACGGAGATGACGAGATCGAGCGCGGCAACCGCGGCCGCGGTCTCGGCGAAGTCGCTCAGCAGCGGCGCGAGATCGATGACGTCGGTGCCAAGCTCGGCGAGCCCTAGCGCATCATCCGGCCGCGGCTCCTTCTGCAAGGAATAGAGCTGCACGCCCGGCATCACCAGCCGCGGCAGCACCGCCTGCGCGGTGAGCGAGCGCTGGCGGTCGCCCTTGTGCCTGGGATTGCCGGCCCAGACGACGCCGACCTTCAACGACGGCGCGCGCCCGAGCACGTTGCGCCACGCGGCCATCTTGATCGGATCGGCCGCGAGATACGGCACCTCGGCCGGGATCGTCTCCAGCGTGGTGCCGAAGATGCGCGGCAGATCCATCAGCGGCGCCTGCAGGTCGAATGGCGGCAGCGGCGCGCCGCGTGGCACCACGGTCACGCCCTCCAGACGGCGCAGCAGCGGCGCGATCGCCGGCTGCACTTGCAGCACGACCGGCCCCCCCATCATCCTGACGCGATCGATGTAGCGCACGAATTGCAGCGCATCGCCGATGCCATATTCGGCGAACAGCAGCAGCGTGCGTCCGTCGAGCGGCGCGCCCTGCCATTCCGGCGCGTCGAAGCGCGGCATGCCCGCGGAGAGGTCCGGACAGTCGCGGCCCCAGCGATGCTCCGCAAAGCCGTTCACGAGGTCGCCGCACATCAGCAGGAAATGCGCGTGATTGTAGCGGGCGAGCGCATTGTCGGGCGCCAGCGCGATCGCACGATGCGAGGCGGCCAGCGCCGCGTCGATGTCGCCGGCGTTGCGCAGCGCCACCGCGAGGTTGGCGTGACCCTTGGCGTAACCGGGATCGGAGGCGACGGCGCGGCGATGCGCCGCGACGGCCTCGATGGTCTCGCCGCGCATCTCATGGATGATGCCCAGATTGGTATGCGCCGGGGCGTGATCGGGCTGCAGCGCCAGCGCGTGCTCGCAGGCGGCAATCGCCGCATCGAGCTGGCCTGTCCCGCACAGGCAGGCCGCGAGATTGCTGAGCACGACCACATCGGTGGGATCGAGCACGGCGGCGCGCCGATAGGCCTCGACGGCCTCGGCCGGGCGGTCGGCCTCATGCAGCGCGTGCCCGAGCAATCGCGCGGCATTGGCATCGCCGGGCGCGAGATCGCAGGCCTGACGATACTGGACCGCGGCGTCGGCAAAGGCGCGCTGCTTGTAGAGCACGTCGCCGAGGGCGAGGTGGAGGCCCGCATCGGCCGGCTGCGCCGCCAGCGCATGCAGATAGGCCGGCACGGCCTCGTCATATCTGGCCTGGTCGGCGAGCACATGCGCCAGCGCCCGGCATGCACCGGGATAGGAGGGCTCGCGCTCGAGCAACGCGCGATAGGCTGCTTCCGCCTCGGCAAGCCGCCCCTGCCGGTTGAAGGCGAGCGCGAGATTCCAGCGCGCGTGCAACAGCGCCGGATCGAGCGCCAGCGCGTGGCGATAGGCGGCCTCGGCCTCGGCGAAGCGCGACAGCTCGAGCAGCGCGCTGCCGAGCCTGCTGTGAATCGCCGCATCGAGCGGCCGCAAAGCCGCTGCGCGCGCGAACGCATCGGCGGCGCCCTTGCGCTCGCCTTTCACGGCGAGCGCATCGCCGAGCGTGACATAGGCCGGCGCATGGTGGGGATCGCGGGCGAAGACGCGCCCGAGCAGCTCCGCACCCTCCGCCATGCCGCCGTCGGCGAAGGCGAGGATCGCGGACAGATGCAACGCCGGCAGATGATCCGGCACCGCTTGGAGGATGTCGCTGCACAGCGCCTTGGCCGGACCGGCGCGCCCCGCATTGTAATGATCAGCCGCCTCGATCAGCAGCCGGTCGACAGCCACAGCCCCCATGATGTCCCCACCTCTCGCACTCGAATGCAAGCTTCAACGTGCGGCCGGGCGATTCCAGGCGAGACTCCAGGCCGAGCCGGCTCAGCCTGCCGCCACCTCCATTCGCATGGCCGCCTCGCGGGCGCGCTCGACGTCGGGCGTGCGATAGGCCGCCTCCGGAATGGTGCCCAGCCGCGACTCGTGAAGGCGCGCGCCCAGGCCATAGAACTGCTGGAAGCTCATGATCAGCGGCCGCCATTTGTCCGGGTCGATGCGGTCACGCGTACCGTCCATCAGGATGGCCTCATCGACATGGACCCGCTGCACCCGCACCTCGAAGCACTGGATGTGCCCCTTCAGGATCGCGTCGTCGTCGGCGATGCCATGCACCGACTCGATGCGGGCTTCGAGCTGCACCGCGCATTCCGCGACGCGCGGAGCCGCAACGGTTTCCGACGCCGTTGCGGTCAACCCGGCGGCGGCGAACTTGTCGGACACGTGGCGGTAGCCCTTGCGCTGCTTCATCGCCGGCACCGGGTCCGATCCCGTGGTCAGCGCCAGGCGATCGACGGCGGCGACGAGATCGACCGACGGCAGGTTCAGCACGCACTCGCCGGTGCGGCGCATGTTCTGCGGCGTCTTCGATCCGGCGGCGAGGCCCAGCATGCAGCGCCAGCCGAGCCAGAATGCCGACGACATCGGCGCGAGATTGAAGCCGCCGTCCTCGTTGACGGTGCTGATGAGGACGACCGGCGTCCCGAAATAGAGGATGCCCGGCTCGATGGTCGTATGCATGGAAAGCTCTCCAGGGTGATGCATCTCGGCGGCGATTGCGCGCGCCGCGCGGACGGGGCTCAGGCCGCCGTCTCACTCGGAGAAGTTCCTCGATGGCAGCGAAGCGCTCCACCCGATTCCCGAACGGGCCGGATCAGGCGCGCCCTGGGTTTGATCTGGAGATTGTCTGCGCGTGCAAGGCTGCGGCAGATGGCGATCCCGGCATGACTCGAACATGCGACCTACGGTTTAGGAAACCGCCGCTCTATCCAGCTGAGCTACGGGACCGGAGCCTGCACCGAAGTGCACCTGCTTCGCCGCCTCCATAGCAGACCCCGCCACCGACCGGAAGCCTCTCCGGTCGGAGCCTGGACCGGGCGGCCGACCGGGGCACAACGATGTTCGGGTCCCCTGAGGGGACGGCGACGGGAACGCAGCCGCGCGATCCCGGTTAGAGCGGGGCCGCTCATGCCCGATCACACCCCCGTTTGGGAGGGGCGGTTTGACTATCCGGACGGCAGCCGATGGTCTAAGAGAACGGCGCCAATCCGGAACCCGGCCTCGGGATTGCCGTATTGGTCGTGCCTGAGCGCATCTCGTGGCCGGCCAGGCGTCCGGCGCCACGAGGTCCGCTCGATCCAGCGCGCCTGCCCATTTCAGCCGAGGGACACAGACAAGTCGATGCTCATCCGGTCGGTCATTTCAGGCGTGTTCGCGAGCTTCCTCTCCATCGCCGCCGCAAGCGCGCAGGACACCCGCCACCTGCTGGAGTCGAAGGAGTCGCTCTACAACAACATCTATGTCTATGAGCAGGCGCCCTACCGCAGCATGACGTTCGGTCACAACCGGCGCATCTATACCGAGAGCGTCTACAACACCCAGGACGAGCTCGATCTGCCGGTCGACTATACCCGCTTCATGACCGCGAGCGTCATGTACGCAAAGAATGTCGGCTCGGTCCTGGAGATCGGCTTCGGTGGCGGCCGCACCGCCTGGTACCTGCACCGCTTCCTGCCCAAGGTGCAGGTGACGTCGGTCGAGCTCGATCCGACCGTGCTGGAGCTCGCCAAGAAATATTTCGGCATCAAGGAGGAGCCGAACTTCCACGTCGCCAACCGCGACGGCCGGCTGTTCGTGCAGGAATCCAAGGAGCGCTACGACATCATCCTGATCGACGCCTATCGCGGACCGTTCGTGCCGTTCCACCTGCTGACCAAGGAATTCTACCAGCTCGTCAAGGAGCATCTCGCCGAGGGCGGCGTGGTGGCGCAGAACGTCGAGCCGTCGACCATGCTGTTCGACGCCGCGGTCAAGACCATCCACAGCGTGTTCCCGCAGGTCGACTTCTACGAGGCCGGCGGCAACATCGTGATGGTCGCCTATCCCGGCGACGAGCGGAAGCCCGAGGATCTCGCCGCCATCGCGCAGGAGCGCGACAAGGAATTCGGCTTCCGCTACAAGCTCGCCGACATGCTGGCGCAGCGCAAGCGCATCGACATCGATAACGGCCAGGTGATCGACGCCAAGGCCAAGGTGCTGACCGACGACTTCGCGCCGGTCGAGGCGCTGAAGAGCATCGAGCGCCACAACAAGAAGCTGCCATGAGCGCGCCGGTGTCCCGCGCCGGCATGCTGGCGATCTATCTCTGTTCGTTCCTGGTCGGCTGCGTGCTGATGGGCTTCGAGATGCTCGGCAGCCGCTACCTCAACCCGTATTTCGGCAGCGGCATCGGCGCCTGGGCCAGCCTGATCTCGACCGTGCTGTGCGCGCTCGCGATCGGCTATTTCGCCGGCAGCGCCATCGTCGACCGGCAGCCGACGACGCGCACCATCGGCACCATGATCCTGATCGCCGCCGCCTACATGGCGCTGGTGCCGGCGACCGCCGACACCGTCATGGCCGACATCCTCGACAGTATCGGCGACGGGCCGATGGCGACGCTGATGGCCTCGACCGCGCTGCTGCTGGTGCCGCTGACCCTGCTCGGCACCTTCTCGCCGATCGCCGTCAGCCTGTTGACGCGCTCGGCCGGCGAGGCCGGCCGTGTCGCCGGATTGGTCTATGGCGTCTCGACCATCGGCAACGTCGTCGGCACGCTCGTCACGACGTTCGCGCTGATTCCGACGATCGGCTCGCGCGCGATCACCTATTATTTCGCCGTGGCGCTGGCTGGCTGCGCCGGCATCCTGTTCATTCCCTTCGGCAAGAAGACGTCCTGATTTTCATCATTGAAGAGCTTTGCGGATGACTGAGTTCTGGCCTCGCCTCGCCGCCACCGCGACAGCGGCCGTATTGCTGCTGATGTCGCCGACCGCCTACGCCGCGGACGCGCAGATCGAATTGTGGGACGGTCAGCGCGCAATGGCTGTCATCGCCGATCTGCTGCGGTTCACGCCGCGATCGATGGGCGAGCCGGGACATCAGAAAACGATCGACTACATCAAGGCAGCGATGGCCAAGAGCGCGCCGGACGCCGTGCTCACGCAGAGCTTCACCGCCAAGGGCGATGACGGCAAGGCGATCCCGCTGACCAACATCATCGCCCGCTTCCAGGTGCAGAACCCGCGGCGCGTCATCGTCGCCACCCATTACGACAGCATCATCAAGGCCTATCGCGATCCCAAATCGCCGGACGCACCGATGCCGGGCGCCAACAACTCCGCCTCGGCGGTGGCGCTGCTGCTCGAGACCGCACGCGTGCTGTCGCTGTCGCCGAAGCCCGACGTCGGCATCGACATGATCTTCTTCGACGGCGAGGAGGGGCCGAAATCGCTCGGCGCCGGCGATCCGACCTGGCGCCCGCTGGGCTCGCCGCATTTCGCGGCCAACCTGAAGACCTATTATCCGACGCACAAGCCGGAGAAGGCAGTCGATTTCGACATGGTCTGCGACAAGGATCTCAAGCTGCAGCCGGAGCCGTCGTCGCTGGCCTCGGCGTTGCCCGAGGTCAAGAGGTTCTGGAGCATCGGCAGCCGTATCGCGCCATCGGCGTTCTCGCCGGAGCCCACGGCGTATCCGATCAGCGACGACCACACGGCGCTGCAGCAGGCCGGCATTCCGAGCTTCCTCGTCATCGACTTCGACTACGAGCCCTATTTCAACACCACGCAGGATACGATCGAGCAGTGCTCGGCGCAGAGCCTGGAGACCGTCGGCCGCACCCTGCTGCGCTACCTCTATACGCCTTGATACGCCCGAGCTGCGGCAGGCGCCGCGCTCAGGCCGCCCGCGGCCGCGCCGTCACCGCGTCCGACGCGACTGCCGATGCGCGCGCCAGCAGACCCGGCACCAGCGCCTCGGCCGCCTCCGCGCCCGAGATCACCACGGCCTCGACGCCCGCTCCGGCATTGCCGCCGCCGGCGATGACGAGATTGCGCACCGGCGCCTTCGCGCCCTTCAGCCGTCGCGACTGCGCCACGCCATAGATCGCGCCGGCGCTGGCGAGATCATAGCGTGCATAGGTCACCGGGCTGGCGTCGGTCCGATAGACGATATGCCTGGACAAGTCGGGAATGACGGTCGCGGCAGCGGCAACCATGGCATCGCCGAGCTGCTGCTTGCGGGCCTCGTAGTCCGGCGAGCGCCGCCACGCCTTCCAGTCGTCGCCGCCCTCGCCCGGAAACCAGCGCGTGGCCTGATCGTGCGGCACGAGGGTGATGATCGTCATCGTGGCATGGCCTTCGGGCGCCGCCGACGGGTCGAGCTTGGACATCACGGCAAGGCCGATTCCCATCGGCGTATCGAGATGCGTGGCGGGCGCGATGTCGGGCACGATGTCGAGGCCGAGATGCACCGAGAAGCACGACGTCGCCGGCGCGAGGGTGCGGGCACGCTCGCGAAAACCGGCGGGCAGATCGTCGGGACTCAGAAGCTCGGTGAAGGTACGGCCGAGATCGGCATTCGAGACCACCGCCTGCGCGCGGACCGTGCGGCCGTTGCCGAGCACGACGCCGACGGCGCGGCCCTCCTCGACCAGGATGCGGGTGACCCTGGATTTCAGATGCACCTCGCCATCCCTGGCGGTGACCGCCTCGGCGAGCACGTCCGCGAGGCGGCCGGAGCCGCCGACCGGATAGAAGCCACCCTTGAAATAGTAGCCGAAGATCGGGACCATCTGGGCGCAGCTCAGCGTCTCGCTGCCGTCGCCGAGATAGCCCGACAGCGCATTGAGATAGGCGATGAGTTCGGGATCGGAGACATGGGCGGCGACGAGCTCGTCGAACGGCCGGTTCATCCACCTGAACGCCTGCGGATGCTTGCGCGGGAAGGCCAGCATCTCCTCCAATGTGGCGGGCATGCCGGGAATGCCGCTGCGACCCTGCCCCGTCGCGTACATGCTTTCGAAAATGGCATGGATGGTGTCGAACAGCCGGGTGAGCCCGTCCGCGCTGGCGGGAAACATCTCGCAGAGCAGTCGGACATAAGCACGCCAGTCCGCTGGCACGTCGACGCGGCGGCCGGCGAGACGGTAGGAGTGGGTGACCCGCCGCCACTGGATGCGGTCGGCGACGCCGAGCCGGCGCAGCACGCTGTCGACAGGCCCGCCCGGCCAGACGCCGGAGAAATCGTGCGGCCCTGCATCGAAGCGATACAGCACCGGCTTGTTGTCGTGGTGAGCCTTGCGAAGATAAGTGTGGCAGAAGCCGCCCGGCACCACGTGGTGATCGAACACCTTCACCTTCAACCCGGACTCCGCGAGCAGGGCGGCGGCCGTCAGCCCGCCGATTCCGGCGCCGATCACCGCGACGTCGCAGTCGACGCCGGCCGCGGGGGTGAAGCCCGGTGCCGGCCAATGGCACTCCTCGCGCGCGGCCCGCATGCGCAGCAAGGCCTGGCGAATTGCGAAGCGCGGGCCGAAGATCGAGATCAGCGCGCCGCCGACGACGATCATCGTCGCGATCCAGGAGGCGACGCCGGCCCAGCGGCACAGGCCGAGGACCAGGAACAGGACGCCCCAGAGCCCGGTCATCATCATGTTGATCAGGTGGAATTGGGGCGTCGAGGCGCTGTCGGCATAGGCCGAGCGGGAATAGTCCGCGGTCCAGGGACGGCCGACGACGAGCGAAGCGAAGCTGATGAGGCCGAGCCCTGCGAAGGACAGCCACAGCGCGTTGCCGGCCGTCCAATTCGGCGCGACGTCGTTGGCGATCGCCAGCACGACGAAAAGGGCGAGGCTTCCGAGCTCCAGCAGCGCGAGCTCGCTCCGGGAGGCTCGCCAGACGTTGGCGGCGAGCGCCAGGGCCAGCGCGGACCACACCGCCCATGCCGGCTGATGCCAGGCCAGCAGGGTCCAGAACGCGACGAACGGCAACAGCGCCAGCTTGACCGTGAGGAACACTTTCATCGCAGCCTCTCCTCCGCACCGGGCGGCGCAGCTCATCTTTCCATTGTCAAGATATTCATAGAAGCGCTTGCCCGGTCTCGTCAACACCAATCTTTCCAACGTCAAGATTAGTTTCGTCAACTACGGCGGGATGAAAATGGTGGAAAAATGCTGCGTATCGTTCCGGCGCCACAGCAAGGCGCGATTCACGAACGGCGCTGCCGTCATTGCCGGCCCGACTGTGGCAACGAGATCACGGAACCACGGCAGATAAAGAAGAAAGTCTCAATTTACGCAGCATTGGAGTCACACCCCGCCGCAAAATGGCGACAATCTCCCGTCATCTGAGGCGGGGAGCCGCTGAGGATTACCGTTCGTGTACCCACCCCGCCTGCCAGTACTGGTCTTTGCAGCGATCACCTGCCTGCCTGCCGTGCAACCTCAACGCGCGCATGCGGAATGGTGGAGCCGCTCCCCGACGGATTTCGAGGAGTGTGCCGACGCTGCCGAGAAGTCCGCCTCCAAGGAGGAGAAGACGGCGGCGCTGGCGCAATGCAACGCGAAATTTGCCGGGAGACGGAAGCCGGGCGGCGGCTACGTCTATTACGACTTCATGCAGGATCGCAGCTTCGACATCGCCGGCCCCAATCCCACGGCCGAAGAGCAGAAGTTCATCGACCAGCAGTATACGCAATACCTCGAGCGCCAGCGCCACGCCAACATGAGCTCGGCGATGATGTCGCGGCCGCAAACGCAGGACCTCCAGCCCTCGCTCCGGGACATGACGGCGCGGGCCGCGATCGAGCCGCCGAAGCCGGCCATGCCGGCCCCGCCGCCGCAACGGCCGAACAAGCCCCCGGCCGCGACCGCGCAGGGCGGATTGCCGCCGCCGACGTCGAACGTGGAGGCACGCGCCCGCATCAAGGCAGCGCAATGCGCCAAGGACGGCTGGCGCCGCGATTCGTTCTCCTGCAACTTTCCGGTCCTGTCGGAGAAGCTCGACGAGCTGAAGCGGATGTTCACCGGCCCGAGCCAGGCCGCAGCCGCACCGCCCGGAGCCAAGGCGCCGAAACGGGCCGAAGCCCGGAACTGAGCCGCGCGCGACACGTTCCCCTGTGCGACGAATCTGACCGCGGCTTGTAACGCCGCGTGCAAGCCCATAGGTTTGTCGGCGCGGGGCGCAGGAGCAGGTCATGGGTCTACTCGATATCCTCAACGGCATGCAGAACGGCCCGAGCGGGCCGAGTCATCCGACCACGCAGAAGAACGGCGGCATGTCGCCGATGACGATGGCGATCCTCGCTTTGCTGGCGTGGAAAGCGGTGAAGCATTTCTCGCAGAATGGACAGCAGCCGAACGCGGCGCCTGCGCCAGTCCCGCCGCCCCAGCCGACCGGGAATCAAGGCGGACCGCTCGGCGGTGCGCTTGGTGGCGGATTGAGTGGCGGCCTCGGCAACATCATCGCCGGCGGCCTGGGCGGTCTGCTTGCGGGCGGCGCGGCCGGCAGCGTGTTGTCGGGCGGGCTCGGCGATCTCCTGCGCCAGTTCCAGGACAAGGGCCATGGCGACACCGCGAACTCCTGGGTCTCCCCCGGCGAGAACAAGCCGATCTCGCCCGGCGATCTCGCCAATGCGCTCGGCGCCGATCAGATCGATCAGCTCACCGCGCAGAGCGGGCTGTCGCGCGACGAGCTGTTGAACGGGCTGAGCCAGTACCTGCCGAAAGTGATCGATCAGCTCACGCCGGACGGGCGGCTGCCGACCGAGCATGAGTTGGCGGGCCGGATCTGACGCTCCGCGATCGTTGACGGGAAGGACGAGACTCATGCTGCACATTCTGATCGTCGGGCTGGTCGCCGGCTTCCTGGCGCGGCTTCTATCGCCGGGTCCCAACAATCCCTCCGGCTTCATCCTGACCATCGTGCTCGGAATCGTCGGCGCGTTCATCGCCACCGCGATCGGGCAGGCCATCGGCCATTACAGCCCCGACCAGGGCGCGGGCTACGTGACCGCAACCCTCGGCGCGATCGTGGTGCTGTTCATCTGGAACAGGCTGGTCGCGAGCGGCACGATCCGCGATTTCAATCGGTAACGGCCTCGCGCCACGTCATCGCGAGCGACCACAGCGGCCGCTCGCCATGACGATTTCACCCCAACAGATGCATCCCCGCATCCATGCGCACGACCTCGCCGGTCATGTGGCCTGACGCCGGGCTCGCCAGGAACGCCACGAGCTGCGCGATGTCCTCAGCGGATGAAGCCGCGCGCAGCGGCACCCGCGCGACCACCGCATCGCGCACCTGCTTGGCACCGGCCTCGCCGCGGCCCTTGGTGAACCAGGGCGTATCGATGTAGCCGGGGCAGACGGTGTTGACGCGGATCGCAGGCGCCAGGGCGCGCGCCAGCGATAGCGTCATCGTGTTCAGCGCGCCCTTGCTGGCGGCGTAGGCGACCGACGAGCCGATGCCGCTGATGCCGGCTACCGACGAGACGTTGACGACCGCGGACGCACGCGCCGTCGCCTTGGCCGCCGCTTCCAGCAGCGGCCGCGCGGCGCGCACCATCTGGAAGGGGCCGATGGTGTTGACTGCGAAGATGCGCTGGAAATCCTCCGCCGAAAGGCCATCGAGCTGATCGTGCGGCACGTGCTTGGTGGTGCCGGCATTGTTGACGAGGGCATCCAGCCGGCCCCAAGCCGCAGCGGCGGCGACGATCTTGCGGCAATCCTCATCGCGCGACACGTCGCCTTGAATGACGACGACCTCGACTCCTTCCTTGCGGCAGAGATCAGCGGTCTGCTCGGCTTCACTCTTGCTGTTCGAATAGTTCACGACGATGCGCATGCCGGCCTTCGCCAGCAGCAACGCGGTCGCGGCTCCGAGGCCGGACGCCGACCCCGTCACGACCGCGCACAGACCTTCAGCCATTCCGCACCTCCCTGTTTGCCTTGCTTCTTCTTAGCCAACATCGCTGCATCTGCAAAATCGGCACAATCTCCGCAGCGCGGAAATCGCTCGCCTCCATGCGGCGAGCGGACGGGGCCCTGCAGCGGGCTACGCTTGTCAGGGCCGTCGCTTGCGCTCATCATGCCGACAAAACATCGCCGGCGCGCGCAGGACATGGCGCGCCGAGACCGACGACAACGAGGGCGAGGAGCGCTGTGGCGGAAGCTGAGAACATCGTCGTTGCGACCGCGGAAAGGATCTTCGCCGATCTCGCCGACCCGCAGACGATCAACCACGACAAGGACGGCCGCTGGACGGCGCCGCTGTGGCGGGCGCTGAGCGAGGCCGGCCTGACGCTCGCCTGGGTGGGCGAGGAGTTCGGCGGCGCCGGCACTGACCTCGCCGATGGCTTTGAGATCATCAATGCCGCCGGCCGTTTTGCGATTGCGGTGCCGCTGGCCGAGACGCTGCTCGCGGGCTGGCTGCTGCAACAAGGCGGCATTGCCTCCCCCGACGGCGCCATGACGATCGCGCCGGCTCATCCGAGAGACCGGATCACACTCGACACTGACGGCACCTTGTCCGGCCGTGCCCGCGGCGTGCCGTTCGCAAGGACGGCGCAGCACGTTGCCGTGCTCGCCGAGGGCGGAGACGGCGTGTCGATCGCGCTGGTCGAGACCGCGCGGCTGCGCATCGACGCGGGCCTCAACCTCGCCAACGATCCCAGCGACACGGTGACGTTCGACAAGATCATGCCGCTGGCATGCCGGCCGGCACCGGCCGGCTTCGACGCCACCACCTTGATGCTGATGGGCGGCGTCGCCCGCGGACTGCAGATCGCCGGCGCGCTGGATCGGCTGCTCGCGATCAGCGTCAACTATGCGGGTGAGCGCGTCGCCTTCGAGAAGCCGATCGGCAAATTCCAGGCGGTGCAGCACAACCTGGCACGGCTGGCCGGTGAGAGCGCCGCCGCGAGCGCGGCCGCGACATCCGCCGCGGATGCGATCGCGCGGGCCGCCGCATTCGACGAGGCGGTGTTTCTCGAAGCCGCCGCGGCCAAGATCCGCTGCGCCGAGGCCGCCGAGAAGGGCGCGGCGATCGCGCATCAGGTCCACGGAGCCATCGGCTTCACCACCGAGCACATCCTGCACCGCTTCTCGCTGCGCGCGCTGGCCTGGCGCGACGATTTCGGCTCCGAGAGTCATTGGGCCGTCGAGCTCGGCAAGCGCGTCGCTGCGCGCGGCGCCGATGAGCTGTGGCCGCTGGTCGCCTCGCGCTGACCACGAAGAGGATTGTTGCATGAGCGCACTTCGTTTCGATCCGATCCGGCTGCCGAGGGAATGCGAGGAGCTGCGCAAGGAGGTGCGCGCCTTCCTCGCTGATGAGATCGCGGCCGGCACCTTCAACCCGTACCAGCCCAAGCGCGAGGACGCCGACGCGCGCGAGTTTGCAGCCCGCGTCGGCGCGCGCGGCTGGATCGGCATGACCTGGCCGAAGCAATATGGCGGCCACGAGCGCTCGTTCCTGGAGCGCTACGTCGTGACCGAGGAAATGCGCGTCGCCAACGCGCCGGTCAGGCGCTTCTTCGTCGCCGACCGGCAGAGCGGGCCGATCCTGCTGCGCTACGCGCCCGAGCATATCAAGATGGACATCCTGCCGCGCATCTGCCGCGGCGAGCTGTGCTTCGCGATCGGCATGAGCGAGCCGAACTCGGGCTCCGACCTGTTCGCCGCCAAGACACGCGCGACGAAGACCGAGGGCGGCTGGCTGATCAACGGCTCGAAGATCTGGACCACGTCGGCGCACATGGCCGACTACATGATCGCGATCTTCCGCACCTCGCCGTCGACCAAGGAGAACAGGCGTCATGGCTTGACGCAGTTCCTGGTGAACATGAAAACGCCCGGCATCAAAGTGAACCCGATTGGGCAGATCACCGGGCAGAAGGAGTTCAACGAGGTCGTCTTCACCGACGCCTTCGTGCCGGACGATCATCAGCTCGGCGAGATCGACGGCGCCTGGAAGCAAGCGACCTCCGAGCTCGCCTATGAGCGCTCGGGACCGGAGCGCTTCCTCGAAACCTATTACGTGCTGACCGAGCTGGTGCGCGCGGTCGGTCCCAACCCCGACACGCGCAGCGCGGAGGGCATCGGCCGGCTGGTGGCTCAGCTGCACACGATGCGGCGGATGTCGGTGTCGGTCGCCGGCATGCTGCAGGCCGGCAAGGAGCCGGTGGTCGAGGCCTCGATCGTCAAGGACGTCGGCACGATCTGGGAGCAGCAGCTGCCGCACCGCGTCCGCGACCTCGCCGCGTTCGTCGAGGAGAACGCAGGAAATCGCGAAACCTTGGAGAACCAGCTGACCTTTGCGATGCAGACCGCGCCGAAGCTGACGATCCAGGGCGGCACCACCGAGGTGCTGCGCGGCATCATCGCGCGCGGGCTGGGATTAAGGTGAGGGTCGACGACACGCCGCGATCATCGCAGCCGCACGCGCGGGGAAGTAGCTCCGTCATCGCGAGCGCAGAGAGCGATCCAGGACCGCACCAACAGTCTGGATTGCTTCGCTGCGCTCACAATGACGCTGGAGAAGCAGAATCGGAGACCCACCATGACCCACTTCCCTGACATCGGCGTCGAGATCCACGGCCATGTCGGCCTGATCGAGATTCGCCGGCCGCCGCTCAATTTCTTCGACATTGCGCTGATCAACCAGATCGCCGACGCGCTCGAAGGCTTCGACCGCGACATCGAGATCCGCGCCTCGGTGCTGGCGGCGCAGGGCAAGGCGTTCTGCGCCGGCGCCAATTTCACCGATCCGGCACGCCAGGCGCAGGAAGCGGCCGGCGCCAAAGGCGATCCGGCCGACAGCCTCGGGGCGATCAACCATCTCTACATGCAGGCGGTGCGGATCTTCCGCTGCAAGAAGCCGGTGGTCGCCGCCGTGCACGGCGCCGCCATCGGCGGCGGGCTCGGCCTCGCCGTCTCGGCCGACTTCCGCGTCACCTGTCCGGAAGCGCGCTTCTCCGCCAATTTCACCAAGCTCGGCTTCCATCCCGGCTTCGGGCTGACGGTGACGCTGCCGGAACTGGTCGGCAAGAACAACGCCGAGCTGATGTTCTACACCAGCCGCCGCGTCACCGGCGAGGAAGCGCTGAGGATGGGCCTCGCCAATGAATGCGTGCCGCAGGACCAGGTGCGGACGGCTGCGATGAAGCTCGCCGCGGAAATCGCCGAATGCTCGCCGCTCGGCCTGCTGTCGACCCGCGCCACGATGCGCGCCAATCTCGCCGACCGTGTGATGGCAGCAACCGAGCACGAGCTCGCCGAACAGACCCGGCTGCGCGCGACCGAGGATTTCAAGGAAGGCGTCAAGGCGACCGAAGAGCGCCGCTTCGCGAACTTCAAGGGCCGGTGAGCGATCGCCGTTGGAAATGCCAACTAACACCGCGATCTACGCTGCGCTCCCTCTCCCCGTTCTTACGGGGAGAGGGTTGGGGTGAGGGGCAGACGCACGGGTGGTGCCAGAGGTTGGACCTGTACCCCCTCACCCGGATTGCATCTGACGATGCAATCCGACCTCTCCCCGCAAGCGGGGCGAGGTACACCGAGCCCGCCGCCAGACTGCCTCCAGGCACGAATCTCACGCCGTGAGCGCAAACGTCACGCCACCGATCTCGAAGTCGCCGTCTGACACCGCATATCCGCGCGCACGCGCGACGTCGCTGACGGACGTCATATCGGCGACACGGAAGGTCAGCGCGCTCATCAGTTCGCGCTCGCCGGGTTCGACACGGATACGGGCGTTCGGCAAGTACAACTGCTCAACACCATCGCTGCCGGCCGTCGGCACCACATCGAGAATGCGCCCCCAATGCGCGGCAAGTGAAGCCGGCGCGGGGCTCTGCAGCACCACCTCGGTCAGCGCCGACGTCACGTCGCTGCGGATCGCTCGCGTCCAATCCGGCCCGGCGGGCGGATACGGGCCGAGCACATCGTCGCTGCCCTCGGTGTGATTGAGCTCGATGAAGGCGGCGCGGCAGTCGCGGGGATGCAGTTGCACCCCGTGATAGGGCGGATGATCGATGACGTTGGCGGTCCGCACACCCATCTCGTTGGCACGGGCGGCACGGCCATCGGGATCATCGCAGGCGAAGATCGCCATGTAGCCGCCGCGGCCGCCGGTCTTGTCCAGGAAGCGTCCCGCCGCGGTGTCCTCGCGGGTCGGCGCGATCACCTCGAGCAGGATCGGCCCGACCGGCAGCAGCGCATTCTCCAGCCCGTATTTGCCGACATGCGGATCGCGGTAGCAGACCTCCAGCCCCATGATCGCGGCGATGTCCGAGGCCACCGGCTCGAGCCGGGGCGCGACAAGGCAGATCTGACGGAGGTGGAGGTAAGCCATCGCAGCCCTCTTTGCGGAATCCCCTGTTCACACAAGCCCGCGGCGTCATTGCGAGCGACGCGAAGCAATCCAGAGCTCAGGCCATAACCCTGGATTGCTGCGCTCGCAATGACGGAGAACGCGGAGCTATCGGCCCTGAAACACCGCCGCGCGCTTCTCGACGAAGGCTTTCGCCGCCTCCTTGTGATCCTCGGTGTCGCTGCAGCGCGAGTGATGCATCGCCTCGGCGTCGAAGCAGGCCTCCAGAGTCATCGTCTCGGCATTGTTGATGTTGCGCTTGATGTAGCCGAGCGTCACGCTCGGCCCCTGCGCCAGCGACATCGCCAGCGCGCGCGTGGCCGCTTCGACCTCGGCGTCGGGCACGACCTTGGTGACCATGCCCAGGGTGAGCGCCTCCTGCGCCGTCAGGACCGGCGAGGTCAGATACAGCTCCCGCGCCTTGGCGCTGCCGAGCAGTTGGGTGAGGAAATAGGTGCCGCCGAAATCGCCCGACAGCCCGACCTTGGCGAAGGCCGTCGTGATCTTGGCCGACTCGCCGGCCACCCGCAGATCGCAGGCCAGCGCGATCGACAGGCCGGCGCCGGCGGCCGCGCCGTCGATCTGCGCCACCACCGGCTTCTGCATCTGGTGCAGCAGCCGCGACACCTCCATGCGCTCGCGCAAGGTCGTCACCTTGGTCTCGAACGAGGGCGCGGTCTTGGCTTCGGCCATCGCCTTGACGTCGCCGCCGACGCAGAACGTGCCGCCGGCGCCCTTGAGCAGCACCGCGCGCACATCCGGATCATTGGCCGCACGATGCGCCGCCTCGACCAGGCCCTTGGTCAAGTCGCTGTTGAGCGCGTTGCGCCGCTCCGGCCGGTTCATCGTGATCGTGAGCAGGCCGGACTCGAGGTGCTGCAGAACTGTGGTGTTGGTGGTCATGGCCGGCGCTCCTTGTTGTTTCCCGGTGTTATGTCTCCGTCATTCCAGGGCGACGCGTCAGCGTCGAACCCGGAATCCCGAGCTGATGGACTCACATCGAGGTTCCGGGTTCAACGCTGCGCGTTGCCCCGGAACGACGGATGTCGCGGCAGCGTTTGCGCCTTGCGCAGGCGCGCCCCGGAATGCCGTCGCCCCGGCCGTCACTTCTTCACCAGCGGGCAGCGCGACGCTTCCAGCGGCTGGAACGCCTCGTTGCCAGACACGGTCGCGAGCAGCTTGTAGTCGTCGGACCTGCTCTTCGATTCCGATGGCTTCTTGACCTCGAACAGATACATGTCGTGCACCATGCGGCCATCCTCGCGAATGCGGCCGCCCTTGGCGAACATGTCGTTGATCGGGGTCGCCCGCATCAGCTTCATGACGGCGTCCGCATCCGTGGTGCCCGCGGCCTTCACGGCTTTCAGATAGTGCGTGACGGAGGAATAGACGCCGGCCTGGGCCGAGGTCGGCACGCGCTTGGTGCGCTCCATGAAGCGCTTGGTGAAGGCGCGGGTGTCGTCGTTGAGATCCCAGTAGAACGCTTCCGCGACCAGCAGCCCCTGCGCCGTCTCGAGCCCGACGCTGTCGATGTCGGAGACGAAGGCGAGCAGCGGCGACAGCTTCTGGCCGCCCTTGGCGAGGCCGAATTCGGCGGCCTGCTTGATCGCGTTGATGGTGTCGCCGCCGGCATTGGCGAGCCCGATCACCTTGGCCTTGGAGGCCTGCGCCTGCAGCAGAAAGGAGGAGAAGTCCGAGGTGTTGAGCGGATGACGCACGCTGCCGAGCACCTTGCCGCCCGACTTCACCACCACGGCGGTGGTGTCCTTTTCCAGATCCTGGCCGAACGCGTAGTCCGCGGTCAGGAAGAACCAGGTGTCGAGGCCAGACTTCACCGCCGCCAGGCCCGTGACGTTGGCCTGCGCAAAAGTGTCGAACACGTAGTGCACGGTGTACGGGCCGCAGGCCTCGTTGGAGAGCCTGACAGAGCCGGGGCCATTGAAGATGATGATCTTGTTGCGCGCCTTGGCGATCTCGCCGGCGGCCAGCGCGGTGGCGGAGGCTGCGACATCCCAGATCATCTCGACGTCCTGGTTGTCGAGCATGTCGCGCGCGATGTTGGCGGCGAGATCAGCCTTGTTGAGATGGTCGGCCGCGATCACCTCGATCTTGCGGCCCAGCACCTCGCCGCCGAAATCCTCCACCGCCATCTTCGCCGCGGTCTCGCTGCCGGGACCGGTGATGTCGGCGTAGAGGCTCGACATGTCGAGAATGCCGCCGATCTTCAGCGGCGGCTTGCTCTGCGCATGCGCCAAGCCTGCGGACAACGTCAGCGCCGACGCCAGCATGAACAACGACGCCGCCGCGCCGCGGATGGTTCTGCTCATCGATATCCTCCCTGCCGGGCGCGTCGCTACATGGCGACGGCCTCTTTGATAGTTCGCATCATGGCCCACGCTTTCGCATGCGGCAAGCGCTCAGCACGCTCAGCAAAAGCGTCGCCGGTCGCCGCTTTCCGCTCAGTGGAATGGAAATTTCGTGCGATGATGCAGCATGACGAGAGAGCGCAGGATGCGGAGCAGACGGAGGCTGATCGCGCTCGGCGCGAGCGTCGCGACCATCGCGATGATGTCGGCGAGTCACGCCACACCGTGCATGTTCGCGGAGCTCGGCGAAGGCCACGTCAGCGAGATCATCGATGCACGCAGCTTCCGTCTCGACGACGGTCGCGAGGTCAGGCTCGCCGGCATCGAGGTGCCGCCGGAGGAGCAGCGCGTGACGTCGATGGATGCGTTGGGCGTGCTGCTGCGCGGCCGCGACGTCGTGCTGCGCGGAGAGGACGACACCCCTGACCGCTATGGCCGGCAGCGGGCCTTCGCGTTCGTGGCCGGCGCGGACCAGCCAGTGCAGAGCGAGCTGCTCCGGCAGGGCGCCGTGCTGCGCGGGGTCGACCTGCCCGACCGGGATTGCGCCCTCAGCCTGGGCGCGGCGGAAGCCGAGGCACGCAGCGCCGGGCGCGGCCTCTGGAAGATTGGGACCGTCATAAAAAACACGGAAAGTCCAGACGATATTTTGTCTCGCGTAGGGCTATTTACGGTTGTCGAAGGGAAGGTGTTGTCCGTACGACAGACGGGGACAACAACTTATCTGAACTTCGCTCGTAGCTGGACACGGGGCTTCGCGGTGATTATTCCAAAGCGTATGATGGCGGTATTGGAAGGTGCCGGTATCGACGTCAAATCACTTGCGAATCGGCAGGTTCGCGTGCGCGGTTGGGTTGAGGCGCATGCGGGTCCGAGACTGGAACTGACACAGACTGCCCAGATCGAGATTTTGAGCGGGAATTGACCGCTGAGGTACGTGAGTAGCGACGTGAACCTGTCTGTTCGAAAGCGCATGACGGTGATGAACTGCGGTTCGCGGATCGCACCGGCGCTGCTGTGCCTGGGACTGGCGTTGGCCGGTTGCAGCGACATGGGCAAGTTGCAGCAGGCGACGGCGCCGATGCCGACGCCGCGGCCGAAGCCGGCGATGGTGCAGACGACGCCGGCGAGTGATCGCGAGCACGAGCGCATTCTCGCAACCTATGGCGGCGCCTATGAGGATCCCCAGCTCGAGGGCCTGATCGGCAAGATCGTCGACCGGCTCGTGGCCGTGTCCGATCGCCCCGACCAGGGCTACAAGGTCACGATCCTGAATTCCGGTGCGGTCAACGCCTTCGCGCTGCCGACCGGCCAGCTCTACGTGACACGCGGCTTGATTGCGCTCGCCAACGACACCTCCGAATTGTCGTCGGTGCTGAGCCACGAGATGGCGCACGTGCTGGCGCGCCATGCCGCGATCCGCGAGGACCAGGCGCGGCAGGCCGCCGTGGTGACCCGCGTCGTCTCAGACATGGGCAACGATCCGGACCTGACGGCGCTGGCGCTCGCCAAGACCAAGCTGACGATGGCGAGCTTCTCGCGCACTCAGGAGTTCGAGGCCGACGGCATTGGCGTCGGCATCTCCGCCAAGGCGAAGTTCGATCCCTACGGCGCGGCGCGCTTCCTGAGCTCGATGGAGCGCAATGCCGAGTTGAAGGCCGGTAAAGTCGCAATCGACCCGCGCGCGCAGGACTTCCTGTCGTCGCATCCGGCGACGCCGGAGCGGGTGCAGAACGCCGCCGCCATCGCCAAGCAATACGTCTCCCCCGAGGCCAGGGAGCATGACCGCGAGACCTACTTGGCTGCAGTCGACAACATCGTCTACGGCGAGGACCCGAGCGAGGGCTTCGTGCGCGGCCGGCGCTTCCTGCATCCGAAGCTCGGCTTCACCTTCCAGGCGCCGGAGAACTTCACGCTCGACAACACCGCGCAGGCGGTGATCGGCGTGCGCGAAGGCGGCGCGCAGGCGATGCGCTTCGACGTGGTGCGCGTGCCGGCCCAGCAGACGCTCGGCGACTATCTGAATTCCGGCTGGATGGAGAACGTCGACAAGTCGGCGACCGAGGAGCTGACGATCAACGGCTTCCCGGCGGCCTCGACCACGGCGAGCGGCGATCCCTGGCAGTTCAAGGTCTACGCGTTGCGCGTCGGCAGCGACGTCTACCGCTTCATCTTCGCCTCGCGGCAGAAATCCACCGAGAGCGAGCGCAATGCGCGGGAGACGGTGAACTCGTTCCGCCGGCTCAGCCTGGAGGAGATCCAGTCGGCGCGGCCGCTGCGCATCAAGGTGATCACCGTGCAGCCGGGCGACACCGTCGAATCGCTTGCGCACCGCATGACCGGCGTCGACCGCCCGGTCGAGCGTTTCCGCGTTCTCAACGGCCTCGACGCCCGCGCCCAGGTCAAGGTCCGCGACCGGGTCAAGATCGTGGTGGAGTGAGCGGACGCGAACGGGCCTTCAGCAGCCGGCCCACGACTTCGGAAATGATCTGCTCAGAACGGCCAGCCTGACGGCGGTCGTCGCGCAGGTTGCGCTTCGCCGAACACTGGCGCGCGCCGCTCGATTTTGGCGGTCATCTGCTTGAGCTGCGCCAGCGCGCCGGTATCGCCGCTCCGGTCGGGCTGCGCGGGGCGCGAGCGGGCTACGGTTGCGGCCTTCTATGTGATGGAGCGGCCTTTGGCCGACAATCCGCTATCATCTGCCCAACCACGCGAGAGTCGCGGCGAAACGCGCAAAGCAAAAAGCCCGACCTCGCGGCCGGGCTTCGCTAAGCAACTAATTGGAAAACGTGCAAACGGTCGATCAGGCGGCCTCGTCGGCCACGGCGGTATCGTCGCCGTCGATATCATCGCCCTCGGCGTCGGCATCACCTTCGGCGACCGCATCGGCTTCGGTCTTGGCACCGCGGCGCGGGCTCTTGGCGAGCTGCGTCTCGATCTCCTTGACGGCCTCGGTCTCGGTCGAGTGCTGCACGACGGCGATCTCGCGCGACAGACGGTCGAGCGCCGCTTCGTAGAGTTGGCGTTCGCTGTAGGACTGCTCGGGCTGCGACTCCGAACGGTAGAGATCGCGCACGACCTCCGCGATCGCGACGATGTCGCCCGAATTGATCTTCGCTTCGTATTCCTGGGCGCGACGCGACCACATGGTGCGCTTGACGCGGGCGCGGCCCTTCAGGGTCTCCAGCGCCTTCTTCACCAGCGCCGGGTCGGACAGCTTGCGCATGCCGACATTGGCGACCTTGGCGGTCGGCACCCGCAGCGTCATCTTGTCCTTGATGAAGTTGATGACGAACAGCTCGAGCTTGGCGCCCGCGATCTCCTGCTCCTCGATGGCCAGGATCTGGCCGACGCCGTGAGCCGGATAGACGACGAATTCGTTGGTCTTGAAGCCCTGGCGCTGGGTCGGCAGCTTCTTTTCCTCGACGCGCGGCGCGGCCGCGGCGGGAGCAGCCGGCTTGGCGGCGACGGCGGGCTTGGCAACAGGGGCAGCGGCCGCGGGAACGGCGGTCTTGGTGGCAGCCTTGGGCGCAGCGGCGGCCTTGGCAGGCGCAGCCTTGGCAACAGAGTCCTTTGCAAGAGTGGTCTTCGCGGCGGATGCTTTCGCGGCAGTCTTGGCAGTCTTTTCAGGCATTGCGCTTCTTTTGTTCTTGGTGGACTTGGCAGCCGAGGCCTTCGCGGCAGCCCGAATCTCCTTTACAGGAGCCCGGGCACGGCCCTTGGAAACGCTGCGGCTGGCCGCGGCGGCTTTTTTTGTACTCTTGGAAGCACTCTTTTTACGCGTTTTCTGTGACACAGCCTGCGCGCGGAACTGCCACGCCCCTGTTTGATGTTGCGGGAACCTAAAAGGGCGGCCAAAAAAGGTTACGCATGGCCGGGTTCGGCTCTGAGAATGTGCTATATATAGCACATTTGCCGCAAAAATCAATGATTTAGAGGCCGCAGGGGCGGTATTGTGACGGATCCACGAAGTTAGGGTTAAGTGCAACGTGCCGGAATAGAACAACTCATGCAGCGGTTCCCGCTCACCGCATGAGGTGTTCTAGGCCATTGTTTCCGCGCAACGATTTCGATCGGCGCGATGGCGCCCCGCAGGCCGGGGCGCGCTGGTGACGCGCAGGTGGCGAGACGACCGTCAGTCTCCGGCGCCGGGCTTCGACGAAAAATATTTCTGGAACTTTCCATCCTCGCCGTCGTGCTCCTTGGCGTCGGCCGGCGGGTCCTTCTTCTGGGTGATGTTGGGCCAGGACTTGGCATATTCGGCGTTCACGCCCAGCCACTTCTCCAGCCCCGGCTCGGTATCCGGCTTGATCGCGTCGGCCGGGCATTCCGGCTCGCACACGCCGCAATCGATGCATTCGTCCGGATGAATGACCAGCATGTTGTCGCCCTCGTAGAAGCAGTCTACCGGGCAGACCTCAACGCAGTCGGTGTATTTGCACTTGATACAGTTTTCGGTGACGACGTAAGTCATCCAAGGCTCCGGAACGGATCGACAATTCGGCTGGCTTGGACTAGCGCAGGACGTGATGTGCCGCAAGTGAAGCGGGGCGAAGAACTGAACCGGACATTGCTCCGGCGCAATCGATCAGGATCGTCCGCCATCCAGATCATCGTACAGTCCGCGCACCGAGGCAGCGTCGCCGCGACGCTCGGCAAAGCCGGTCACCTTGAGCACGCGCACGCTGCGATCGAGCGCGATGGTCAGCACATCACCGGTCTTCACCCCATGGCCCGGCGAGGTCTCGCGCACACCATTGACCCGGACATGCCCCGACGACACCAGCGCCGCGGCGCTGGTGCGCGCCTTCACCAGCCGCGCATGCCACAGCCATCTGTCGAGGCGCTGGCGCTCTGACGGGGTGTCGGACGTCGGCGTTGTCCTTCCAACCAATCTTGCCAACCGATCTTGCCGCTCAGTCCTTGCGGTTGTTCCCCGCGAGTTGCTCCTTGAGCGCGGCGAGCTTGGCGAACGGCGAATTGGGATCGACCGGACGGTCGCGATCCCGGCCGCCGCCGCTGCTCGATGCGTAGGGCCGCAGCGCCGGGCCGCTGTCGCGCTTGTCGCGGCCACCCTTGCCGAAGTCGCGGCCGCCGCGCCCCTCGCGGTCACCGCCGAACTTGCCACCCTTGTTGCGATCCCGGTTCTGGTCGCGCCCCTTGGCATCATGATCGCGGCGCGGCCCGCGATCCTCGCGCGCCGGTGCCGATGCGCCCTCGGCTGGTGGAGCCGCACCAGCCTCCGGCGGGCCCTTGCGGAAGTCCTTGCCGAACTCCTTCATCCGGTCGCGCCGGCCATGGCCGCGGTGATGGCGCTCGCGTGCCTCGCCGCCCTCGGCCGGAGCGGTCCCGGCCGGTGCCTGGCCGCCGCCGGCAGCCTGCCCGCGCTCATGCTGCGGACGGTTGGGCCGGCCGCGATGATGATGGTCATGGCGCGGCCGGCGCTCCTCCGAGCGCCCGCCCGGCCGCCAGACCTCGACCAGGACGGGCTCGGCAGCAGGCGCGGCCTCGGCGGGAGAAGCCTCGGTAGCGGTCGATCCAGCAGCAGTTTCCGGCGCGGCAGCTTCAGCCGACGCGTCGCCGATGCTCGTTGCCTCGTTCGCGACGGCCTGGGCGGCTTCGGCCTGCGGCGCATCCGCAGCGACGGCGGTTTCCGCCTCGGCGACGACGCTTTCGGCAGCCGACTCGGCCACGGACGCCTCGTCCGCCACATCCGGCGTGACGAAATCGACGGTCGGCAGCGATGCCAGGGCCGACACCGACGCGGTTTCCGCCTGCTCCTCACCGACCACCGCGGGCACGGCGACGGTCTGCTCGGTCACCGGAGCGACGGCGGCCTCCGCGACGGTGGGAACCTGCTCGTCGGCCGGCTCGCCGGCGACAACTGCGAGGTCCTCGCCCGGCACGGCCTGCGCATCTGCCGGCTCAGCCGGAGCGGCTTCCGCAGCGGCTCCCGCGGCGGCAGCAGCCTCGACGGGCTTCTCAATCGGCTTGGGCGGCAGCGGCGGGCGCTTCTCCATGCGATAGCCGAGCGCGCGCAGGATCGAGGCGAAGTCCTCGCCGGCCGAGCCGGTGAGCGAGGTCATCGCCTGCGTCACCACGAAGCCGCGGCCGTCGAAGGCGCCGGCCGGCTTTTCGCCCGGTGCATTGTCGCGCCAGGCCAGGGCGGGACGAATCAGGTCGGCCAGCCGCTCCAGGATGTCGACGCGCACGGCGCGCTCGCCCGCCTGCTTGTAGCCGAGCACGCGATAGGCATCGCGCGGCAGCGCCTTGTCGACCGGGAACGAGGTCCGGCCCGAGCTCGCCAGATGCTGCGCGCCGGTCAGCGCGGACATGTCGACATTGCCCTGCTTCTCGGCCCACAGCAGCGCAGCGAGCGCGCGCGCGGCGGGCTTGAGCAGCGCCGGGACGTAGATGTGGTAGGCACCGAAGCGGACGCCATACTTGCGCAAGGTGGCGCGCGACGGCTGGTCCAGATCCTTCATCTCGGCGGCGATCTTGGCGCGCTCGATGACGCCGAGAGCCTCCACCAGCTGGAACGCGATGCCGCGGCCGATGCCGGTGATGTCCTCGGCCTTGGACAACTCGAACAGCGGGCCGAGCAGCTTCTCGATATGCGTCTTCAGCCACAGATCGAGCCGCGCCTGGACCTTGTCGCGCGCAGCACCGGTCAGCCGCTCGTCGGCGATGATGCGCAGGCGCGGATGCAGCGCGTCGTCGGCCGCGACCAGCTTGGCGACCGCGTCGCCGGTCCAGCGCACCGTGCCGTCGGCGGTGAGCACGATGTGCTCGTCGGGCGCGCTGGACAGCTTCTCGGCGCGCGCCTCGATCTCGCCGGCCAGCGCCTTCTGGGCAGCAGCCTGCAAGGCCTTGGCCTCCGAGCCGGCTTCGGCGGCGTCGGGCGCGAAGGTGAATCCATCCAGGCGGCCGATCGCGTGCCCTTCAACGATCACTTCGCCGGTCTTGCCGATTTCCGTATTCAAAACACTGTTCTCCCGCAGGCGCCGCATCAATACACTGGTACGACGATCAACGAAACGCTCCGTGAGCCGTTCATGAAGGGCGTCTGACAATTTATTTTCGAGTTCGCGGGTAATCCCCTGCCAATAATCAGGGTCGCGCAGCCAGTCGGGCCGGTTGGCCACGAAGGTCCAGGTACGGATCTGTGCAATCCGCCCCGACAGCGTATCGATGTCGCCATCGACGCGGTCGGCCTGATCGACCTGGGCCGCGTACCAGGCGTCCGGAATACGCCCCTTCTGCATCAGGAAGCCGAACACTGTGGTCACCAGCTCCGCATGGGCGGCCGGCGACAGCCTGCGATAGTCGGGAATCTGGCAGGTTTCCCACAGACGCTCGACCGCGGCCGCGCCGTGAGCCATGTCGCGCACCTCGGCATCGCGCGCGGCGTGATCGAGCACGCGCAGATCCTCCGCAATCGGCGCGCGCGTCAGCGCCTCATGCGCCGGCGCGACCGCCAGGGAGACCTGAAGCGCGCTCAAGGACGCGAAATCAAGCCGGGAGTTGCGCCATTGCAGCACCTTCACGGTATCGAAGGCATGGTTCTGGAGCGCATTGACCAGCTCGGGCTCGAATGGCGCACAACGTCCGGTGGTACCGAACGTGCCATTGCGCGTCGCGCGTCCGGCACGGCCGGCGATCTGGGCAAATTCCGACGGCGTGAGCCGGCGGAACTGATAGCCGTCATATTTGCGGTCGGACGCGAAGGCGACGTGATCGACGTCGAGATTGAGCCCCATGCCGACCGCATCGGTGGCGACGAGATAGTCGACGTCGCCGTTCTGGAACATCGCCACCTGCGCGTTGCGGGTTCGCGGCGACAGCGATCCCAGCACGACAGCGGCGCCGCCATGCTGGCGGCGGATCAGCTCGGCGATGGCGTAGACCTCGTCGGCCGAGAACGCCACGATGGCGGTCCGGCGCGGCTGTCGCGTGATCTTGCGATCACCGGCGAATTCGAGTTGCGACAATCGTGGCCGTGTCACCATCGACGCGCCCGGCAGCAGGCGCTCGATGATGGGGCGCATCGTCGCAGCACCCAGCAGCAGCGTCTCGTCGCGACCGCGGCGATTGAGGATGCGGTCGGTGAAGACGTGGCCGCGCTCCAGATCGGACGCGATCTGGATCTCGTCGACGGCCAGGAACGACACGTCGAGATCCCTGGGCATCGCTTCGACGGTCGACACCCAGTAGCGCGGATTTTTCGGCTTGATCTTCTCCTCGCCAGTGATCAGCGCGACGGCCTCGCTGCCGACGCGATCGGCGATCTTGTTGTAGACCTCACGCGCGAGCAGCCGCAGCGGCAGTCCGATGATGCCGGAGGAATGCGCGAGCATGCGCTCGATCGCCAGATGCGTCTTGCCGGTGTTGGTGGGGCCGAGCACGGCGGTGACGCCGCTTCCGGGAGCGCGGTCGGACGTGCGCTCGAAAGGCGAGGCAGCCGAAGAGGACGAAAAAGCCATTCGTTAAATGTGGGTCTCGAAGCCGGCGTTGGAAGCGCGCCGTTCACGCGCGACGGATGCGGAATAATCGTGTGTCTGGAGAGGCTGCGATGCTGACCCCTGTCTCACATTGTGACGCATATAGTGACGCAGCTTAAGCTTCGGAACGCCTTGAGAACGAATCGCGAAGGAATCGCTGACTCCGTCGGCTTTCCGGCTTCGTTCACCGCAACATCTCGCGCTCTGCCATCAAGCCAGCACTAGATCAAGTTTTCGCGGGCTCCACAAGCAACGCTTTCGCGATGGAACTGGCGCGCGTTCAGCGCGTCCCGAGTCGAATCAGAATCAGGGAAGAGTCAAACGGATTCACGCGCAGCAGACAGCATCCATAGGGGGTCCCGACAAATCGGAGCTCATGAGCCCGTCAGTCCGGAGATCATGCAGCGCGAACCCCGAATCTCCATCGGATTCAAGCGATAGCGGACGGCATGCCGTCAGGCCTTCACGCCACGGCCGCTGACGGGGCTGTGCCGCAACGACGAGATTCCGATGTGGAGGAGCAGCGAAACGACGCACTACTGGGTCTTGGCGACGTGCGGCGCCGCCTGGGTGATGAACGACGTCGCTTCCAGCATCGCGGTCCCCAGCGGGGTCGGGATCACCATCTTGAACGGCACCAGCACACGGGTGCCGGCGATCGGCACGAAGAAGATCTCCATGTTGCGGGCCTGAGCCAGATATTTGATGACCGGCCGGTCCGGGATGTAGCCCGCGACTGGCGTGAAGTAGATCGCGCAGACCAGCGCCGGGCCACGATAACCCTTGTCCGCCTTGACGTTCTCCATGCGCTTGTAGTCGAGCTTGAGCTCGTAGCGCATGCGGCCGTCGAACACGGGCGCAGCGCCGCGGCACGAGTCCGGCGACAGCAGCTCGCCGTTGCCCGGCACGCGCACCAGAGAGGCCGTCATCGGATCGAGCACGCCACGCTTGTGGGCATCCGTCACCGGAATGCGGTCGGGATCGACCGGAGGCGCCGGCTCGATGGCGAAGTCCTTCACAGTACCGTTCTGCAGATTGATGCGGATCTGCTCGGATTTCTTTCCCGTCGTGGTCGAGGCCTGGTAGCTCTGGCCGACCAGGGCGCCGTTGACGACGCGCCCCTGCACCGAGCCGGTGCCTGATCCTTGCGAGAAGCTCTTGAGCAGGCCGGCGGTGCCGCCCTGAGCCGCGGCACCATACTGATCATCCCCGATCTCGACCGCCCAGGTGCCCTTGCCGACGGGGATGCCAGCCAGGGAAGCCTCGTATTGAGCGTCCAACCGAGCCTGCGCCTGGGCGTTTTGCGCCGGCAACAATAGGCAGAGCGCTGCCCCGGCCGCGGCCAGGCGACAGGAGAGAAATGAGGGAACCGAGATGATGGTCACGTGACGAATGATCCTACCGATCCGCCTGCCTGAGCGCCGGACCGATCCGACGCGCCGTCCTTGCTACTTAAGCCAAAAACGCCTTCAAACAACGCGAACCGTCCGACAATGGCGGTTTGTCCAGCGCTTTGCAGCTGAACAGCACTCAGACCGTCATCCGCAGCTCTGCCGGAACCGAGCCGCGAACCTCCGACCGCGCCAGCATGCCGCCATTCCGGCATTTCGGACTGTTCGCGGGATATCCATCCATCACGTCCGAATGCGCCCTTTATATGGTCTAAACTATCGGCTATACTATTGATTATACGCCTGCTTTTCTGCTGGTTGGCGATTTCGGCCCGACCAGGAGGATGCACGGGTCGCGCCCTTCGGGTTCGCCGGCCCGGCTCCCTCTATTCGCTGCGGCCTTCAAAACCTTGACGAAAAGCCGCATCCCCCCTATACGACCGCATCTCCCAGAGACGAGCTGGACGAGTTTTGGACCCCCGCGGCCCGCCGACACAGGCGGACGAAGGGTGCGGGGATGAGAGAGGATTTATTGCCATGTCGCGGCGCTGTGAACTGACGGCCAAGGGTCCCCAGGTTGGCCACAAGGTCAGCCACTCCAACATCAAGACCAAGCGGCGCTTCCTGCCGAACCTGTGCAACGTGACCTTCATCTCGGATGCACTCGGCCGCAACGTGCGCCTGCGCGTCTCCACCAACGCGCTCAAGAGCGTCGACCACAATGGCGGCCTCGATGCCTATCTGCTCAAGGCCAACGCCGCGACCCTGTCGCCGCGCGCGCTGGAGCTGAAGCGCGCCATCGAGAAGAAGGCGGCGGACGCTGCCCCGGTCGCCAAGGCGAGCTGAGAGAGCGCGCCGAAATTCAGGATTGATGCAGAAGCCGGACGCGTCACGGGCGCGGCTTCAAGCTGAACGAGATGTCGAAACGGCCGGGTCGAGAGATCCGGCCGTTTTGCTTGCGGATGCCGTGACCAACTGACAACTCTGGACACGGGCAGCAGGCGTGGGGCGGCAGGACTGGTCGGGTGACCATCCGTTCGTACAACGGCGCCCCGCAGTCACTTCGCGATGTCCGCCGCGCCGCGCGCAACAGCGACCCAGACGAAGTGCCATAGGGAACCGACCTCCCCAACACCAGCCGGATGCTCTACACTCGTTGCGGTAGCATTATTGCGGACATTCCTTTGCCATGAAGAATATTGTCATCTGCTGCGACGGCACCGGCAACGAGATCAGCGAGAACATCTCGAACGTGCTCAAGCTTTATCGGTGCCTGCGCAAGACCGACAAGACGACACCGCATCAGGTCGTGTTCTACGATCCCGGCGTCGGCACGTTGACGCAGCCCGACAGCTGGCATCGCTTCAAGGCCAATTTCAACATGGTGCTGGGGCTCGCGACGGGCTACGGCCTCGACGACAACGTCATCAACGCCTACTCTTTCCTGGCCACGCAGTACCAGGACGGCGATCGCATCTTCCTGTTCGGCTTCTCGCGGGGCGCCTACACCGTGCGCGTGCTGGCCGGGCTGATCCACAAGATCGGGCTGATCTCGCCGGGTCAGATCAATCTCGTCGGCCCAGGCGTGATTGCCTACAAGAAGTACTCCTCCGACAATCCGAAGGCCGGGCGCGGCATCACCAAGGAGCTCGAGAGCACCGAGGAGGACGGGCCGATCCCGGAGAGCCGCGCCGACCAGGCCGCGCAGTTCGCGCGGATCACCTCGACGCGCTGGCCGACGATCCATTTCGTCGGCGTGTGGGACACGGTGGCGAGCGTGATCGTGCCGCGCACCGACCGGCTGTTTGCGCTGCCGAGCCTCGAGGAGCTCGCCTTCACGATCGAGAACCCGAGCGTGAAGATCTTCCGTCAGGCTGCGGCGATCGACGAGCGCCGCTGCATGTTCCGGCTGAAGCCGTGGGGGATGCCGCAGACCTTCACGCCGAACCGCTTCAACAAGGCGCAGGCGCGACCGCAGGACGCCAAACAGGTGTGGTTCGCCGGCGTGCATTCCGACGTCGGCGGCGGCTATCCCGAGGTGCGGTCGGCGGCTTCGAAATATCCGCTGCTGTGGATGATCGACGAGGCGGTCGAGGCCGGGCTGACGGTCAATCCGCGCACGGTGAATCAGCTCGCCTGGGGCGTGCAGCGCAAGAACAGTCCGTTCTCCTATGTGGCGCCGAGCGTCCAGGGCCCCCTGCACGATTCGATGACGCCGGCCTGGCGGCTGCTGGAATGGCTGCCGAAGAGCGCGACGTACAAGGAGTGGCCGGAGCGCAAGGCGCATTTCGGATTGTACGTTCCGAATTGCGAGCCGCGCTTCATTCCCGAGGGCGCGTTCATCCACGAGAGCGTGCTGATGCGGATCGCGGAATCGCAGGACTACCGGCCCGTCAATCTGCCCGCGTCCTATGAGCGCGTCCCGCTTCCGGTCAAACAGAAGGCGGAGTAGCAGCAACGGCGCGTTGCGCGTCGGGCAGCGTCTTCAGAGGCCCGCGTGTGGCGGATCGCCTCAGATCATGCGCAGATGGATGACGCCGTCGGTCACCTCGCCACGGGCGAACTGCTCGCGCGCCATCTGCTCGAACGCCGTGCGGTTTCGCTGCAGATAGGCGAACGCCTGGTTGCGGGTGCAAAAGCAGGTCTCGAGATGACAGACCTGCCGCGTGGCGCCGATTGCGAGCGCGAATGCGATCGTCTGGCCTCCACGCTGCGTCTCGTCCTTGGCGATGCGAACGTCTGTAGCTGTCGACTTGGCCACGTCAGCCTCCTCGGTACGAAGGTCGGGTCTGTACGCGGGACGCGGTTGAGACGTAATGATCAGGCATGGATCGCCCGTCTGTTCGAGCACCGGCAACGGATCTGAAGTTCCGATAGTTCCACCGGGCAGCCGACGTCGGAAGGCGAGACGAAACCGCCCTAGCGAGCGACCTTCTTCCGCCGCTTCGGCGCAGGCGCCGCGTCAGAACCCGCTTGCGCAGCTTCCGCTTCCTTGGCGAGCCGCAACACGCGCAGCCGCTCCATGTTCTTGCGGACCGCGGTCGCGCGCTGATCCCATTCGGCGCGCGCCTTCGCCCCGTCCTCGGCGGCGACGCGCTGGCGCTCCGACCGCGCAATGCTTTCGGGGGAGCGTTCTGACATCTTCTTGGTGGCCATCGACTGATCCTTCCGGAAACGCGGGTTACCGTCGAGACGCAGAAAGCCCGCTCAATACAGGATCGAGCGGGCAAACCGGCCATTTCAGTACATCCGTGAAATGGCCCAAGACGTCAGAGACGTCAGATCAGTGCGATCAGACCAGCGCGAGATTTTCTGCGCTGGTTTTACCGCGCATCTTGTCCGTCTTGACCTCAAAACTGACTTTCTGGCCTTCAGCCAGACCGGCGAGACCAGCGCGTTCAACAGCGCTGATGTGAACGAACACGTCGTTCCCGCCATCCTGCGGCTGAATGAAACCAAAGCCCTTCTGGCCATTGAACCACTTGACCGTACCCTGCATGTCTATCTCCAAATCATTCACCGCGCGACCATCACGCGATCTCATTCAACTGAGCGATGACTTTTGGAAATAGCCCACAGGCACATTCAGAAAGGCACAGCGGCTAATCGAACTACCTCAAGGTAGAGATTTTCTCGGGGATTACAAGGCCGCGCGGCAAATATAGTTTGCCGAGGGCCGGAACCGTTGAGTCGGCTCGCGCTGGCAATATCAGCAGATTGCCCCTATCTTCACAGCACCATCGGTAACGGCATGGCCATCGATGGCTGAGAGACACTCGTGCTCCCGCCTTCCGACGAAGGGGATCACCGTGTCTCGCACGTATCGTGACTCATAACATTGTGAGCAACACGTTTCATTGACGCCGCTCTGCTGAGCGCGCCGTTCGCCCCGCCGCAGCGCCGCTCGGCTTTGCCAACCGAATTTCATCGATAGAGATGAAGACAAGGAGGACACTTTTGCAGGTTCTTGTTCGTGACAACGACGTCGAGAAGGCGTTGCGCATCCTGAAGCGGAAGATGCAGCGCGAAGGCGTATTCCGCGAGATGAAGCGCCGCAGATCCTATGAGAAGCCATCGGAGCGCAAGACGCGCGAGAAATCCGATGCGATCAGGCGCCATCGCAAAGTCGCGCGCAAGCAGGCCATCCGCGAAGGGTTGCTGCCGGCGCCGGTCAAGAAGGTACCCGCAGCGCGGCCGGGCGCGCTCCCCTCAACGACCTCGACGCACACCGATCGTGAACGGCCGCGGGACCAGCTTACCGCTACGCCCCCGCGCAGCTGAGCAAGCGACGGCATGCCCGCCGAAATCGACGGGAAGAGGCTGGCGGTTCACGCCAGCTTCTTCGGCTGTTTGCCGGCGCCGTCAGCCGCTTCACGCGCCAATCGCTCGGCCTTCAGTCGCTCGCGGTTCTGATCGAAGGCGCTCTGCGCCTTTTCATAATCGCTTCTCGTCGGCTCGGCCGGCTTGAAGGCTTTTTGAGCCTCGCGCACGGCGGCCGTTGGCTTGCGCTCCGACATGATGAGAGTCCTCGTTGGGATGGTGAACGCCGCTGCGACATCCTGTCGAGACTGGCGCAGCACGGCACGGTTCAATGAAGGCCGCGGGTAGAGGGAGCACGAGCCCGCTGTCTTGGCGCGTACCAGCTCGGGCGACCACCCTGCGGCCCCATCGGGGTCCAGTCTTATTATAATCCAAATACGCCGAAGATGTTGCAAGCATTTGAACCCGACCCGGCACGATGCTCCATGGTTCCGACCGGCGGCCGGCTTACGCAAATCACGCCGTACCGTGCTTGCGGCCGGGAACGGCAGCGAGCAGCTCGCGCGTATAGGCGTGTTCGGGATTGGCGAACAGCGCCGCGGTCGGCTTCAGCTCGACGATCTCGCCCTTTTGCATGACGGCGATCCGATCGCAGATCTGCGCGGCCACCCGCAGGTCATGCGTGATGAACAGCATCGACAGACCAAGGCGCGCCTTCAAATCTTCCAGGAGCCGCAACACCTGCGCCTGGACTGACACATCGAGCGCCGACACTGCTTCGTCCGCGACGATGATCTCCGGATCCAGCGCGAGCGCGCGCGCAATGCCGATGCGCTGACGCTGGCCGCCGGAGAATTCGTGCGGATAGCGGCCGATGGCGCCGGCGTCGAGCCCGACCATGCCGAGCAGATCCTGGGCGCGCTTCAGCGCCGCGTCGAGCGGCGTGCCGCGCGCGACCATGCCGTCGGCAATGATGCGGCCGACCTTGCGGCGCGGGTTGAGCGAGGCGAACGGATCCTGGAAAATCATCTGGATGCGGTGACGCTGCGCGCGCAAGGCGCGACCCTCCAGCGCCGTGAGATCGACATCGCCGATCCGCACCGTGCCGCGATCGGCCTCGATCAGCCGCATCACCAGACGCGCAACGGATGACTTCCCCGAGCCGGACTCGCCGACGAGTCCGAGCGTCTCGCCCTGGTGGATCGCGAAATTGACCGCATGCGCGGCGCGCGTCTCGCGCTTCGGGCGGAACCAGCCGGTCGGCGTCACATAGGTCTTGTCGAGGCCGATCACCTCCACCGCCCGAGGCGCAGCCTCGCGTGACTGCCGCGGCGGCGGGTCGAACGACGGCACGGCGGCGAGCAGCGCCTTGGTGTAGTCGTGCTGCGGCCGGCAGAGCACGGCGGCGGCCGTACCCTCCTCCACCACCTTGCCATGGCGCAGAACGACGACCTGGTCGGCGATGTCGGCGACGACGCCGAAATCATGGGTGATGAACATCACCGCCATGTTGTGGCTGGCCTGCAGGTTGCGGATCAGCTTGAGGATCTGCGCCTGCGTCGTCACGTCGAGCGCGGTGGTTGGCTCGTCCGCGACGAGCACCGCAGGCTCGAGCGCCAGCGCCATCGCGATCATCGCACGCTGGCGCTGGCCGCCGGAGAGCTGATGAGGATAGGCGCGGATGATCCGTTCGGGATCGGGCAGGCCGACCTCGCGCGCCAGCGCCAGCGCCTTGTCGCGGCGCTCGCGGGGGCTCAGCAGATCATGCGCCTCGAACACCTCCATCAGTTGCTCGCCGATCCGCATCAAGGGATTGAGCGCGGTCATCGGCTCCTGGAACACCATCGCGATGCGGCGGCCGCGCAGATCGCGCCAGCCGTCCTCATCGACGGCAAGCAGGTCGCGCCCCTCGAAGCGCATCTCGCCGCTCTCCACTTTCACCGTATCGGGCAGCAGCCCGAGCAGCGCATGCGCGCACATCGACTTGCCCGAGCCGGATTCGCCGACCACGCAGACGATCCTGCCCGCGGTAAGATCGAAGGAGACGCCGTCGACGGCGTGGGCGCGCTCGGCGCCCGGCGGCAAAGCGATACGGAGGTTGCGGATGGCAACGACGGGATCAGCCACGGCTCACCTGCCCTCGCGCGACAGGCGCGGGTTGAGCGCATCGTTCAGGCCCTCGCCGATCAAATTGAGGCCAAGCACCGACAACAGGATCGCGACGCCGGGAAACACGGTGATCCACCACGCCTGACGAATGACGGTGCGGCCGGCGCCGACCATATAGCCCCAGGAGATCAGGTTGGGATCGCCGAGGCCGAGGAACGACAGCGAGGACTCCAGGAGGATCGCGGTCGCGACCATCAGCGAGGCCAGCACGATGACAGGCGACAGCGCGTTGGGCAGGATCTCGCGCCAGATGATCCAGGCATTGCTCTGGCCGGTGACGACCGCAGCCTGGACATATTCGCGGGTCCGCAGGCTCAGCACCTCGCCGCGGACCAGGCGCGCCACCGGCGGCCAGCTGACGAGGCCGATCGCGGCGACGATCGAATAGATCGACGGCTGCAGGATCGCGACCAGCACGATCGCGAGCGCAAAGCTCGGGATGGTCTGGAAGAACTCGGTGAAGCGCATCAGCGCGTCATCGACCCGGCCGCCGAAATAGCCGGCGATGGCGCCGAGCGGCACGCCGACGATCAACGCCACCAATGTCGAGACGAGGCCGACCAGCAGCGAGACGCGCGCGCCGAAGATCAGGCCGGCGAGCACGTCGCGGCCGAGCGCATCGGTGCCGAGCGGGACCTTCGACAGCGTGAACGGCGGAACGAACGGCCGCTGCGCCATGCGCCACGGCGAGTTGGGAAAGTAGAACGGGCCGGCCACCGCGACGACGATCGCCAGTGCGAGAATGATCAGCCCGATGATGCCGCTCGGGCTGCGCAGCATGGTTCGCCAGAACTGCCTCATGACGCGTACTCGATGCGCGGATCGACCAGGCGATAGACGAGGTCGGTGACGAGGTTGAAGATCAGCACCATCGCCGAGGAGACCACGAACACACCGAGCAGCAGATTGTAGTCGCGCTGGATCAGCGCGTCATACATCAGCCGACCGATGCCGGGCCACGCGAACACGGTCTCGGTCAATACCGCGCCGCCGACCAGCGTTCCGGCGTGGACGCCGGCGAGCGTCACCACCGGCAGCAGCGCGTTGCGCAGCACGTGGCGGCGCAGGATGACGCCGTCACGCAGGCCCTTGGCGCGCGCGGTCTTGACGAAGTCGAGCCGCTTGACCTCGAGCATCGAAGCGCGGGTCATGCGGGTGTAGGTCGCCATGAAGAACAGGCCGAGCGTCGCGGCCGGCATCGCGAGATGTGCGACGACGTCGAGCGCGTGGCGGACTCCCGTATAGCCGCCACCGACCGTTTCATAGCCGAAGCTCGGCAACCAATCGACCCAGACCGAGAACAGCAGGATCGCGATCAGCGCGATCCAGAACAGCGGCGTCGCGTAGAAGATCAACGCGAGCACGGTAATTGCAGTATCGAGGATCGTGCCGGCGAAGCGCGCGGCGAGCGCGCCGAACAGGATGCCGAGACCGAGCGAGATCGCGAACGCCGTGAGCGTCAGCAGCAGGGTCGCCGGCAATCGTTCGGCGATCAACCTGGCGACCGGCGCCTGCTGACGGAACGAGAAGCCGAGATCCAGGCTGGCGATACCCTTGACGTAGATGAGGAGCTGCTCCGGCAGCGGACGGTCGAGGCCGAATTTTTCGCGCAACTGCGTCACGAAGATCTGGTCCGAGGCACCGGCCTCGCCGGCCATGACCACGGCCGGATCGCCCGGCGCCAGCCGGATCAGGAAGAAATTCAGCACGATGATGGCGAGAAGGACGATGACGCCTTTCACGACGCGCTGGGCGATGAAGGAGAGCATGAAAGGTCCGTGAAGGTCAGCTCGGCGGGACAGCGAAACACCGGAGCGCGGGGATCATGGCCGCGCCCCGGAGTGCACCGCTATTTGTCGAGCCAAGCGTCTCGGAACCCGTCGTTGACGCCGATGCCGGTGGTGATCAGGTTCTTCACCTTGCACTTGGTGATGGTCGGGAACTGGAGCTCGAGCAGCCAGGCCACGGGCACGTCCTCAGCCAATATCTTCTGCACCTTGTCATAGGCCTCCTTGCGTTTGGCGTCGGTCGGCGCCGTGGCGCCCTCCGCGAACAGCTTGTCGACCTCCGGGTTCGAATAGCCCTCGACATTGTTGAAGAGCTGGCCCTTGGCGATCGCCGAGGTGATGTAGTTGCGGGACACGCCGAGCGCGGGATCGCCGTACTGATACAGATAGGTGAAGGCGATGTCGTAGTCCCACTCCATGATCTTCTGGTTGCCGCCGGGCACGTCGGTCGCAATCGTCTCGATGTTCATGCCGACGTCCTGAAGGTTCTGCTTCACCGCCTCGCCCCAGCGCTGCCAGGTCTCGCCATAGGCGAGCGGCAGCATGCGAATCTTCTCGCCCTTGTAGCCGGCCTCCTTGAGCAGCGCCTTGGCCTTGGCCGGGTCGTACGGATATCTCGGCACGTCGTCGGAATAGAACTTGATGGTCGATGCCGAAGGTCCGGTTGCGACCTTGCCGAGGCCGTTCCAGATCACGTCCTTGGCGAAGTCGCGATCGATGGCATACATGATGGCCTGGCGCACCTTCTTGTTGGCCAGGATCGGGTGGCGGTTGTTGAGCCACATCCACGACAGCGGCGAGAAGAACTCCCAGCCGGCCCCGGTGACGCAGGCGCCCGGCAGCTTGGAGACGCGCGGCACGTCGAAGTTCTCGATCGAGCCGCCCGGCAGCACGTCGACCTTGCCGGTCTCGAAGGCAACCGCGCGCGCGGCGGCGTCGGGAATGATCTGCCAGTAGACCTCGTCGAGATAGGGCTTGCCCTTCTCATGGTAGTTCGGATTTTTCACCATCCGGATGAAGGATCCCTTCTGCCATTCCTTGAACATGAACGGGCCGGTGCCAACAGGCGCGTTGTTGTTCGGATTGGTCTTGTAGTCGGTGCCTTCATACAGGTGCTTCGGCACCATCGGCATCGAGCCGACCTCGAAGATGCCGATGAAGGGACCGAACGGCTCCTTCAGCGTGAACACCACCGTGAGATCATCCGGCGCCTCGACCTTCTCGACAATCGCGAGGTTGTTGCGAGCGCGCGCATGCGTCTGCTTGAGCATGTCGATCGAGAACAGCACGTCGGCCGAGGTGAACGGCTTGCCGTCGTGCCAGGTCACGCCCTTCTTGAGCTTGAAGGTGTAGACCTTGGCATCCGGGCTGATGGTCCAGCCCTCGGCGAGGCCGGGCAGCGGCTCCAGCTTGGGGCTGTAGCGCAGCAGGCCTTCGAAGATGTTGCCGGACACCATCTGCGTCGGGCCGTTCTGGACCATCGCCAGCATCAGGCCGGGCGGCTCGGGCTGGATCACCGCGTTGACCACGCCGCCGACCTTCGGCTCCTCCGCTTGCGCCGCGGACAGTCCGCAGCCAATGACCACACCCAGCAGCACCCGTTTCAACATGATGAACTTCCCAAATGTCATTGCCGGCCGCGATGCATCAAGCGCGCCAAGGTGCGCGATATCGCCATGCAGCTTCTGATGTGATGCCTGCTCTGGGCGCATGGACTGTTGGATCGTCCGCGCGCAGCGCTGTAGAATGGCTCCAATACGACCGCGGGCAACGCTTTGGAAACGTCGCCAGGACCTGCGTCGGTCGCGCAATGCGCCCACGAACGACGCGGCATCACAGGTCGAGCCCCTGATGCAGGGGCTCGCACGATCGCAATCGCCGCCGCAAGATGAAACTCGCGACAGCGTTAGCCCAAAAATTGAACAGGGAAAATCAGCGCCGCAGGCGGGCGATCGCGCCGGAAACGATCTGCATGATCACGCCGATGATCCAGCCGACCATGATCAGCGACGTCCAGACGATGTGCGGATCTTCGCGCAGGATGATGATGGCAACGGCGAAGAACGCCGTGAGGGTTGCGAGGAAGGTCCCGAAGGCGCTCAGAAATTCGGCCGTATCGATCTTCGCCTCCGGCGAGTTCTCCTCATGAGGATGAAAAGGCAGTTGCGGCGTGTCGATGCCGAGATAGAAGCCCAGTGCCCCAGACAGCATCATCACGATCAGGAAGCCCTGCGTGGTCAGCAACGGAACGCTGGAGCCGACATGGGCCCCGACGAAGACGCCGCAGGCGGCGCCCGCCAGAGCCAGACCCGAGCGTTCGAGGATATGGGCAAACTTCCTGACGCGAAACCGCATGACCTGCCCCCAAATGTCAGACCCGCCACACGCATGCGGCGGACTCGACGCCTGGATCCGTCCTAACGGCAAGACCGTCACCCAAACGTCAAATCTGAAGCTGCACTCGCGCGAAAATTTTAGCTACATTTCTTTTGACGCCAGCATTGCCCGAAAGGGAGGGTGAATGCTGGCGCCAAGAGAGACTAGGCGGCCTTGGTGAGGCCGGCATTGAGGTGGCTCAATCTCGGCATCACCTCCTGCTTCAACAGGCGCAGCGAGTTGTGCCAGGCTTCCGGCCTGTGCTTGTAGTCGAAGCCGAACACGCACAGCGTACCGAAGCCGCCGACCTCATGCCAGATCTTCTCGATCTTCTCGGTCACCGTCGCCGGCGAGCCGACGATCCAGTTGCGCCTGGCGCAATAGTCCACCGTCACGTCGGAATCCGGCACGTCGGGTGAGTGCTTCAGATAGTCCTTGAAGCCGAAATGACCGAGCAGGGGCAGGAAGTACTCGCCCATCATCCGTCCCATCATGTCGCCGGAGGACAAACGCCAGGCTTCCTCGTCCGTATCGGCGACGAACACCTCGCGCACCAGCCGCCAATCGCTGCGGCTGGGCTTGCGACCGGACTTCGCGGCGCCGGCCTCGACCGAGTCCCAGTGCGACGACACATAGGCGGGGTTGAGGTTGAGGCTCATCGGGATGAAGCCACGCTCACCGGCGAGCTTCAGCGTATCGGAGTTCTTCGACAGGCCGGCGACGCCGATCGGCGGATGCGGCGCTTGCACCGGCTTGATGTGCGGCTTGAGGAAGTCGAACATCACGTCGGGCTTGGTCACCGTCCAGTACTTGCCCTTGTACGTCCATGGCGCGTCCTCGGACCACATCTTCAGGATGATCTCCAGCGCCTCGCGCGTCATCTCGCGGTTCTGGCCGCTCATGCCGTCGACGTTGAACATCGCCCAGTCGCTCGGCAGGCCGGATGCGGCAATGCCGAAATTGAGCCGGCCGTCGGAGAGGTGATCGAGCATCGCGACGCGATTGGCGAGCTCGGCCGGGTGATGATAGGGCAGCAGGAAGCCGCCCGGCCCGAGCCGGATGTTCTTGGTTTCACGGAAGGCCTGCGCCAGAATCAGGTCGGGCGCCGGATGCGGCTCCCAGGGCGCGGTGTGATGCTCGCCGATCCAGGCTTCCTGATAGCCGAGCTCGTCGAGCCACCGCAGGACCTGCAGATCCCATTCCTGCCCTTCCTTCAATCCGCACTCCGGCGGATGCGAGGGCATCGTGAAATATCCGATTTCCATGGCGCTTTCCTCTCGCGTTTGTATTGCGGCGCATCTTCGTGATGCGCTCATCGTCACGCGAGACGAAACACGACCAGACGAGTCGGCATCGCCGCACGTGGTCTGCGAAGTCTAGCACGTCATGAGACGCCGACAATCACCGACTGTTTGAGGGGCGAGCACACGTCAGCGCAGCTCGCGGCTATTTGAGGCCCGTCATGGGTGATGGAAAGCGACCGGGAGGTTTCTCCGACTGGAGTCGCTGCACGAGGTCCGGCGGCAGGTAAACCGTGGGCCGCGGCGGGGCAGGTGCGGCCGACTGCTCGCTGTTCGGGGCGGCGCCATCCACCGCGATGGTTCGAACCTTCGTTGCCGACGCAGCCGCGGCAGTTGCGGTCGCAGGCACGAGGCGGGTCGCGACATGCTCCCTGAGCAGTTCGGCATGGTCAGGAAACCACATCGAGCTCGGCTCCGCCATATTGGCGCGTTCGGCAAAGGCGCGGGACAGCCCCAGGTTCTGCAGCCGCTCCTCCTCGATCGCTATGGTCCGGCTGCGCTCGGCAGCGGTGATTCCGCGATAGGAGGGCTGATGGAAACCGAGCCGTGCATCTGACACGACGATGCGGTCCTTGCCGCCCAAGAAGACAATGGTGCAGGCCGACAGGCATTGCTTCTCGACCAGGGTCGACAATCCGCGCGCCTTGATCAGGTCGGACATCCGTTGCGCCTCGCGGATGCGGCCGCCGGCTGAATCGAGCCGCACCGTCTTGACCTCCGACATCGCGTTCAGGAAACCTTCGAGCTCCTTGGCCGTGCCGTACTTGATGCCACCGGTGAATTCCAGCATTTCGCCAGAGGCGAGGACCTTGAATTGGTGCGGTCCCAGAGAGCTGTCGCCGGCGACGATTTCGGCAATGCCTGCGATCCGCGGCAGGCCTTGCGTGAAGAAATGCCAAACCGAGATTCCGACGCCGAGCGCGACCATGATCTTCGCCAGGCCGCCCCACGCGCCGTTGTCGCCACCGCTATAGCGCGTCGACGAGCGCCAGATGCCAACGGTCTGCCAAAGCGTGAACAACAAGATGCAGAGCCATATCACGCACATCAGGACGAGCGCCGGCAGCGGCTGCGCATCGAATCCCTGCTGCGCGACCAGCGCGGTCACGACTTCGATCGCGAGCGTCGCAATCACCCCGAGCAGTGCTCCGTTGACCCAGTACGACACGGGCAAGGACAGCTCACCGCACCAGTGCCGGGCAAGGTAGCTCCGCTGCGGGCTCAACGGCGCGGGCGAGAGCGGAGTTGACGGCTCGGCACTTGCCCACCCGCGATCAACGCAATAGACGGCAGTGGTTGCGAACTGGTCGTACCAGCTGTCCCTTCGCATGTAGACTTGCCGCCATGCAGCGAGGCCGACGATCAGCAGCGGACAATACGATGCGAGCGTCACGCCAATGAGCAAGGATGCCGGCAACGCGGCGATGTCCAGGAATGATACCACGACCGACCAGATCAGCGCTGGACTCACGACCAAGAGCAGCAGGCCGTAACGCCGCCCGGCCGCGGCATTCGTCACTGCACTGCAATCGGCGCTCGCCAGACGAATACGACAAATCCTTCGGCCGGGCGTGCCGGCGGCCGTGTCGAATATGGCGCGCAGAACCAGCAACAGCGGCAGCAGGAAAATCCCGAGCGAGAGTCCCTTGACCGGAGTGCCCTCCGCATCGAGCATGCTGTCGACGTGGACTTCCTTGGTGAACGGACCGTCCCGCGTGACCTGCGCGACCCGCACCATGCGGGCAGAGGGCAGGCCGAACACGCTGTTTGTGCAATCGACGATCCGGTTGGGCTTGAGATCGGCGGGCACGGCGACCCCGGGCGGGATCGCGTCAAGCTTCCTGCAGCTGATGGCATAGATGCCGTCGGCAAACTGAACGCGGCCGTGGCTCAGCGGAAAAAGGACCAACGCGCAGACCTGCAGAATGGCCGCGATGGCCACCATGTCGATCAGCAACGCGCCAAGCCGGCGCCAGACTCCGGCGCGCTTGGAGGTGCTACTGAGATCCTGGTCTGTCGCTAACCGCTCGGCGAACATCGCTTGCCATGACCCGCCACACGCGGCACCACCTTCGCACGCTACCTGGAATTGACCGCCGGGGCGGCGACACCATGATGCGGTTGGCGAGTTCGAGACTGCGCAGCTTGATCGGAGTGAACAGGGCGCTCATGCTGAGTTCCAGGTTGTGACCGTTGACGCGATGATCTGATGGCCGCGAGTGTCGATCATGGACGAGCCGCGGTCAACGCGAGCCGCCGCAGCGGTGTCGCAGCTCACTCCATCAGCGTGAACTGCAGCAGGAGCGTGCGCTGGATCATCGAGAAGTTGTCGTCGGACACCAGCGTCAGCACGGTCTCGCCCTCCGGCGTCACATGCGCATCGATGCCCTCGAGATTGTCGATCTCCTGGCCGAGATCGGCGGAGAAGATCGCCGGACCATCGACCAGCGCGCCCGGCGCAATCTGCGCCAGCGTCAGCCGGCGGATTCGAATGCCGACCCCGTTGAACAGCGAGAACTTGCGTTCGAGTACCAGAAGATCGCCCGACGGCAGCAGCACGGCATCGCTGACGTCGAAGTCGTTGCTGCGAACGATGCTGAACTGTCCCGCGGCCGGTCCGCCGATCAGGAAGGCCAGCAGATTGCCGTTCGGGTCCAGACCGCGCTCGGAGAGCGCGATCAGGGTGCCGGCGAGCGGCAGGCCCTTCGGCACGACCACCAACGCCTCCAGTCCCTTGTTGTGGGGTAGCCGCTTGGCGGCCGGCGGCAGCGGCACGATCTCGCCGCGCGCGCCGGTTCCACCCTTGGCGAAGTCGTAGCGCAAGAGCTGGTTGACGCGTTCGAGGCCGACATAGACGATGTCTCCATCGCGCGCGAGCGACTCGGAATCATACCAACCGCGATCGGTGATGGGACGTCCGTCCAGACCAAGCAGCGGCGCCGCTTCGACATCGGCGAGCCCCGCGATCTCGCGGCCGGAATAGGCAATGCGGCCAGTGAACCAGCCGCCCTTGTCGCTGACCGCGAGGAAGCGTTCACCCTTGGCATCGAGCCGGATGCCGGACAGGCCGCCAAAGCCGGGAAAGGACGAGGTCAGCGCCACGCCGCTGCGATATTGCAGCATCCCGAAGCGCAGATGCGTCCGATCGCGGAGGTCGAACGAGGGCAGCGGTCGCGCGTTGACCTCGATCTTGACCGCCGATGTGACGGAGTGCTCGTCAATGGTGACGCGTCTGCGAACCGGCGCCGGCGCAAGCTGCGCAACAGCCGTCCTGGACCATGCGAATGCCGACACTCCGCCGATGGTCAGCGCAAGAAAGCGCCTGCGGTCGGCAATCGCCTGCAGCGACATCGTTAGCGGAGCCCCCTCCCCCACCTCCTCCGAGCCGGAGGAGGGACGCAGCCGGCCGACGGCCGCTTACGAATGCAGCCTGCGCTTTTGCCCCGGCGCAGGCTGCGGTGCGGCGTGGGTCTCCGTGAACAATTCGGCGAGCTTCTCGGTGATGGCGCCACCGAGCTCCTCGGCATCGACGATGGTCACCGCGCGACGGTAGTAACGCGTGACGTCGTGGCCGATGCCGATCGCGATCAGCTCGACCGGCGAGCGGGTCTCGATCTCCTCGATGATGTGGCGCAGATGCCGCTCGAGATAGTTACCGGGATTGACCGACAGCGTGGAGTCATCGACCGGCGCACCGTCCGAGATCATCATCAGGATCTTGCGCTGCTCGGCACGCCCGAGCAGGCGCTTGTGCGCCCAGTCGAGCGCCTCGCCGTCGATGTTCTCTTTCAGCAACCCCTCGCGCATCATCAGACCGAGATTCTTGCGCGCCCGCCGCCACGGCGCATCGGCCGATTTGTAGATGATGTGGCGGAGGTCGTTGAGGCGGCCGGGATTGGCCGGCTTGCCGGCGGCAAGCCACGCCTCGCGCGACTGTCCGCCCTTCCATGCCCGCGTCGTGAATCCGAGGATCTCGACCTTGACGCCGCAGCGCTCCAGCGTGCGCGCGAGAATGTCGGCGCAGGTCGCGGCCACCGTGATCGGCCGCCCACGCATCGAGCCGGAATTGTCGAGCAGCAGCGTCACCACGGTGTCGCGGAAGGTCGCTTCCTTCTCGCGCATGAATGACAACGGCTGATAGGGGTCGATGACGACGCGCGACAGCCGCGCCGGATCGAGGATGCCCTCCTCGAGATCGAACTCCCAGGCGCGGTTCTGCTGCGCCATCAGCCGGCGCTGCAGCCGGTTGGCGAGCCGCGCCACGATGCCCTGCAGATGCGCGAGCTGCTTGTCGAGATAGGAGCGCAACCGCTCCAGCTCGTCATGGTCGCACAGGTCTTCCGCGGCAATGACCTCGTCGAATTTCGGCGCGAAGGCGTGATATTCGGGGCCGCGCGGCTCGTTGGCGCCGCCGCGGTTCGGACGCGTCGCCTCGCCCGGCGTCTCGTCGTCGCCGAGTTCGCCGTCGTCGAGCGTGTCAGACGCCGAGGCCTGGGCCGCCTCCATCGCGCTCTCCGACATCTCGTCCGACGTCGTCTGCGCCTGGTCGGCGCTCATCTCCTGGGCAGCGTCGGAATCCGGCGAGCCCTCGGCGCCGGACTGCTCATTGTCGCCATCGCGATTGTCGTCGTTGTCCTCGTCCTCTTCCGAATCCGCGTTGCGCTCGTCGCCGAGATCCAGCGCCGAGAGCAGATCGTGAACCAGGTCGCCGAACTTGGCCTGGTCCTCGGTGAAACGGCCGAGTTCATCGAGGCGCTGGCCGATCCTGTCCTCCAGGAACGGACGCCAGAGATCGACCACCTTGCGCGCCGCGTTCGGCGGCGCCATGCCGGTCAGCCGCTCGCGCACCAGCATCGCCAGCGCATCCGACAGCGGTGCGTCGGCGCGGTCGGTGATCTCGTCATACTTGCCGCGATGGAAATGGTCGTCGAGCATCGCCGTGAGATTCTTGGCGACGCCGGCCATGCGTTTTGCACCGATCGCCTCGACACGCGCCTGCTCGACCGCCTCGAACACGCCACGCGCCTGCGGATTGCCCGGGATCAGCTTGCGATGGATCTTCGGATCATGGCAGGCGAGCTTCAGTGCGATCGAGTCGGCATGGCCGCGCACGACGGCGGCGTCGCGCTTGGTCATCTTGCGCGCCGGCTCCGGCAGCCGGGCCTTGCCCGGCGCGAGGCCGGGACGCTCGGCCGCGAAGGAGACTTCGAGCTCAGGCGCCCTGGCGATCGCGCGCAGGCACCCCGTGACCGACCTCTTGAAAGGTTCGGTCGGTGCTTCCTTGACGCCAGGACGGGGCTTGTTGCTCGGTGTGGTCATCTGATTCCTGCGGCTATCGTCCCGGCGAACGCCAGGCCCGATAACCACCGGCGTTCGTTTGTTCGCACTCGCTCTCCCGCATCACCCGACGAGAGAGGCCGCGGCGTATGGGTCCCGGCCCGAGGCCAGAACGACGCCGGTGTGTCAGCTCAGCGCCACGTTGATGGAGGATTCCGGCAGCTCCGCATTGAAGCAGCGCTGATAGAATTCCGCGACCAGCGGACGCTCGAGCTCGTCGCACTTGTTGAGGAACGTCACACGGAAGGCGAAGCCGATGTCACTGAAGATCTCGGCGTTCTCGGCCCAGGTGATCACCGTGCGCGGGCTCATCACCGTCGACAGATCGCCATTGGCGAAGGCGTTGCGCGTGAGGTCGGCGAGCCGCACCATCTTGTTGACGGTGTCGCGACCCTGCGGGTTCTGATAGTGCTTGGCCTTGGCCAGCACGATCTCGACCTCCTCGTCATGGGCGAGGTAGTTGAGCGTGGTGACGATCGACCAGCGATCCATCTGGCCCTGGTTGATCTGCTGGGTGCCGTGATAGAGGCCCGAAGTGTCGCCGAGCCCGATGGTGTTGGCGGTCGCGAACAGACGGAACGCCGGGTGCGGCTTGATGACCTTGTTCTGGTCGAGCAGGGTCAGGCGGCCCGACACTTCGAGCACGCGCTGGATCACGAACATCACGTCGGGGCGGCCGGCATCATATTCGTCGAACACCAGCGCGACGTTGTGCTGCAGCGCCCAGGGCAGGATGCCGTCGCGAAATTCGGTGACCTGCTTGCCGTCCTTCACCACGATCGCGTCCTTGCCGACGAGGTCGATGCGGCTGATATGGCTGTCGAGGTTGACGCGCACGCAGGGCCAGTTGAGTCGCGCCGCGACCTGCTCGATATGGGTCGACTTGCCCGTCCCATGGTAACCAGTCACCATCACGCGGCGGTTCTTGGCGAAGCCAGCCAGGATCGCAAGGGTGGTGGCGCGGTCGAAGCGGTAGTCGGCGTCGACTTCGGGAACATGCGGGTCGCTTGCGGAAAAGGCCGGCACCTCAAGGTCGCTGTCGATCCCGAACACCTGCCGCACCGACACCTTCATGTCGGGCACACCGGTCATCTCCTGCGCATTGGTCGTAGCGGCGGTCGTCATTCATCCTCCGAGGTCCCGGGCATTCCCGAAACCAGATTTCATGTTTGGCTGCGGTTGAAGGGCTTCGACGCCAGCCTAGCAGAGAGCACGCGCGGGCAGAAGCCTAAGCCTTGATCAAAGTTCCGTCGTTATATCATCGAGATAGGCATGAGTGGCCGTTTTCGAAAGGCTGCCCTGCGAATCGTGCCACCTTTCCGCCCACCGGCTCTTCCCAGGATCTCGACGTGGCACCCGGAGCCGGGGTTCCTACTTATCGAGGAGCTCCCCGCCCACCCTCTGCACCAACAGGAACCGCGTGGCCCATCTGCTCGATCCCCTCATTGCCTTCGTCTCAGCGCATGCGGGACTGGCTTATCTCACCCTGTTTCTGGCCGCCCTGCTGGAGGCGATCCCGATCGTGGGCTCGGTGGTTCCAGGCACGACCATCATCCTGGCGCTGAGCGCATTGATTCCGGGCGGCGAGCTGACCCTGCAATGGGTGCTGGCGGCGGCGATCCTGGGCGCGGTGCTGGGGGACGGCGGGGCGTTCTGGGTCGGCCATCGCAGGCAGCGCGAGATCTTGACGAGCTGGCCGTTCTCGAACTATCCGCGCCTGGTGGCGCAGAGCGAGGCCCTGTTCCACCGTTTCGGCACCCTGGCGATCTTCTTCGCCCGCTTTATCGCGCCGATCCGCGCCGTCGTACCGATCACGGCCGGCGCGCTCGACATCCCTCCGCCCCGCTTCTACGCCGTGAACATCCCTGCCATCGTGCTGTGGGCCGGCGCCCATGTCCTGCCCGGAGTGTTCGCCGTGCAGCTGTTGCACCGTTATGGCGGCATTCCGCATCATAGCCATATCGCCAAGTCCACCTGGATCATCGCGACTGTCGCGGGCACGATCGTGGTCTGGCTCGTGCTGTGGCTCGTGCGGAAGCGACGCGAAACTCAGCTGGCGGCCGGCACGGCGGAATAGGCGGACGGCGGTCGCTAGAGCGTCTCCAGGGTAGCGCCGCGCCCCGGGATGGGTCCGGTGTAGCGGGCGCGCGGCCGGATCAGGCGGCCGAACTGCAGCTGCTCGCAGGCATGGGCGATCCAGCCGACGCAGCGCGCCATCGCGAACAGCGCCAGCTCGCTTCCCGCGGGCAGCCGCAGGCTGTGAACCAGCACGGCCAGCGCGTAATCGATGTTCACGAATTCACCGGTCGCTTCCGCGATCCGCTCGGGCACCTCGCGGGTGAATTTGCGCGGCGCACCGGCGCGCGTCAGCGCCTCCAGGAGCGAGATGGCGCGAGGGTCGCCGTGCTTGTAAACGCCGTGGCCGAAGCCGGCGAAGCGCTCGCCGAGCGCCACCCGCTCGCGGATCAGCGGCGCGACATCGCGATCGATGAGTGCCTTCACCAGCTGCGACGCCAGGACGCCGGCGCCGCCGTGCTGCGGTCCCTTGAGCGCCGCAAGACCCGCGATGACGGCATCGTAGAGGCTGAGGCCCGTCGACGCCGCACAGCGGACGGTGAAGGTCGACGCGTTCAGCTCATGATCGGCCAGCAGCACCAGGGTGCGACGGATCAGGTCCGGCGCATGTTCATGTCCGGGCGCCCAGCTCCGCGCGACCTGAACATGGAGCGGATCGGCTGACGCTGGCTGGTTCAACATGGTTGCGACCACAAGCCGAACGATGCGCGCGCCGACCAGCGCCCGACCGTCGGGAGCGCGGTTGAAAGCCGCGGGATCAGCATGTGTCGCCAGCGCCAGTACCGCGATGGCGCGGTCGATCGGCGCCGCGCGCCGCGCAGCATCGGCGATGAAACCCATCTCCTCCGACACGGCCGGAAGGTTGCCTGGCGCAAACGGATCGAGCGCGGTCACGTCCCACAGCAGCGTCGCAGCATGTTCCAGCGTGCCGCGCACGGCCAAGTCGACGCAATTGACGCCGCGATAGATCGGACCGGCTTCGGTGATCGTCGACACGGCGGAATCGAACACGGGGAGGTCCGCATCGAAGCTGCGGAAGGCGCGCGGCTCGGGGGCCGGTGCGCGCCTTTCCTTCAGGGCTCGGATGTCCTCGGCGCGATAGCGGTTGCTGCGCGAATTCGGAGACGGCTCGGAGCGGACCAGTCCGCGGCTGACATAGGCGTAGAGGGTGGCCGGCGAGATCGCGAGCTCTGCCGAAGCTTCACGGGCAGATAGGTAAAGCCCACTGTCTTTTTTCATATTGATCAGCTTAATCAAGATTGATCAAGTTGTCGACTGGGCGGATCTTGTCAGCGTGATCATTCTCGAAGGAGACCCTCGCCATGACCATCCAGCTCGGCAAGACCCCGATCGGCCTCGACGGCATCGCCGCCGCCGAGACCGTGCTCAGCCACGTCGACGGCCAGCAGGGGGAGCTCATCATCGCCGGAGCGCACGTGGCCGATCTCGCCGCCGCCAGCGGCTTCGAGGGCGTGACCGCCCGGCTATGGAGCGCGGCGACGAAGCGCACCGTCGGCGAGGCCGAGGTCCGCGCCAGCCTTGGCCGTGCCCGCGAGCGTGCCTTTGCCCGGCTGCCCGAGCTGCTCGCCGCGACCTCCGGCCTGTCGATCATCGACGGCTTCCGCGCCGCCGTCGCGGCACTGCGGTCCGAACCCGGGCTCGACGACGAAGCCACGATCGTCGGCGCCTGCCCGGTGATTGCCGGCGCCCTGGTCCAGCGCGCGCAGGGAGCGAGGCCGATCGCGCCCGATCCAGACGCCGGTCACGCCGCAGACACGTTGCGGATGGTCCGCGGCGACACGCCCGAGAGCGGCGAGGTGGCGGCGCTGGACACGTATCTCGTCACCGTCAGCGATCACGGCATGAACGCCTCGACCTTCGCCGCGCGCGTCGTCGCCTCGACCCAGGCCGACCTGTTCGCGTCAGTCACCGCCGGCTATTGCGCGCTCACCGGCCCGCTGCATGGCGGCGCGCCGGAGCCGGTGCTGGAAATGCTCAACGCGATCGGCACGCGCGACAACATCAGGCCGTGGGTCGACGCGGCGCTCGGCCGTGGCGAGCGGCTGATGGGGTTCGGGCATCGGATCTATCGCGTGCGCGATCCGCGCGCCGACGTGCTCAAGAGCGCGATCGAGCGGCTGGCGGGCAGCGGGACCGACCTTCCGTTTGCGAGCGAGGTGGAGGCCTACATCCGCCAAGCGCTGCGGCAGAAGAATCCGGAGCGCGTGCTCGACACCAATGTCGAGTTCTTCACCGCCATCCTGCTCGATGCGCTGAAGATTCCGCGCCAGGCGTTCACGCCGATCTTCGCGGTGGCGCGTGCCGCCGGCTGGACGGCGCATGCCCGCGAGCAACAGCGCACCGGGCGGTTGATCCGGCCGAGCTCGGCCTATATCGGGCCGAAGCCCTGATACCTTCAACGCGCCGTGCGGCAGCCTCGCGCGCTGCCGCGCGTCAGCCCTTCACCACCGTCTTCAGGTAGTTGTAGGCCTTGATGATCTCGATCAGGCGATCCTCGGTGGAGCGATCGCCGCCATTGGCATCGGGATGGTGCTGCTTCACCAGCGCCTTGTACTTGACCTTGACATCCTCGAGCGTCGCGTCGGGACCGAGGCCCATCACCTGCAGCGCCTTGCGCTCGGCGTTGAAGACCTTGCGCGTCTCGGCCTTGGGAGCCGAGCGGGGATCCGGACGCCAACTGCCGCGGCCGTTGATCTCGGCGAATACGCTGAACGGATCGGCGGCATCGCCGAGATCGCCCTCGGCGCTGCCGGTGCCGCGCTTGGCCGACGTGTTGGCACCCATCTTCCAGGTCGGGCGGTGTCCGGTCAGCGCATCCTTCTGGTAGCGCGCGACCGCTTCGGCGTTCATCCCCGAGAAGAAATTGTAGGACTGGTTGTACTCGCGCACGTGATCGAGACAGAAGTGCCAATACTCGCGCGCGTTCTCGCGTCCCTTGGGCGCGCGATGCGAGCCCTTGTTCTTGCAGTCCGGCCACTGACAGGGCTGGGCCTCCTCGCGCACCACCGGCTGCCGCGCAGCCTGCTTCTTGGGCTTGATGCGGATGGAGTCGAAGAATTTGTTTGAATCGATCGGCATGGCGGACTTTGACTACGCAACGCGAAAAGCTTCAAGTCTTGACATTGCGAATACCTCAGGCAGGGACCGCCGATTGACGAAAAATAATTTGATGCGTATTTCCAGAGACCATGCGGACCCGAGATGCTATCATCGAAAAGTTGCGCGAAGCTTTCTCGCCCGAAAGCCTCGATGTTCAAGACGAATCACATCTGCATGAAGGCCATGTGGGCCATCAGCCGAGCGGTGAGACCCATTTCCGCGTGTATATTGTGTCGCAGGCCTTCGCCGGCAAGAGCCGTGTCGATCGCCACCGCCTGATCAACGCCGCATTGGCAGCGGAACTTGCCGGCTCGGTGCACGCGCTCGCGCTGCATGCGAAGGCGCCGGGCGAGGCTTGATCTCCAATTAGAACGCCGTGCCCGCACGGCGCGGCCGCGCCTCCTCGGTTTCGCCGCGCGGCACCGGTACGATACGCAGCGCGGTGATGCGATTGCGCTCCCGGCGCAGCACGCGAAAGCGGAAGCCGTGGAACGTGAAGCTCTGGCCGCGCTCGGGGATCGAACGCGCCTCGTGAATGACGAGACCGGCAACTGTCGTTGCTTCCTCATCGGGCAGCGTCCAGTCCATCGCGCGATTGAGATCGCGGATCGGCACTGAGCCATCGACGACGACGGACCCGTCCGGCTGCAGGCGCACACCCGCGACCTGCACATCTTGCTCGTCGGAGATGTCGCCGACGATCTCCTCCAGAATATCCTCCAGCGTGACGATGCCTTCGACCTCGCCATACTCGTCGACCACGAGCGCGAAATGCGTCTTGCGCCGGCGGAACGCCTTGAGCTGTTCCGACACGGAGCGCATCTCCGGTACGAACCACGGCGGGAGCGCCAGTGAAGCAACGTCGATGTGCGACACATCGCCCTCGGCGGCGCGGATCGCACGCAGCAGGTCCTTCGCATGCAGCACGCCGATGATGTTCTCCGGCGTGCCGCGCCACAGCGGGATGCGTGTGTACTCGGTGGCGAGCACCTCGCGCACCAGTTCCTCCTGCGGCAGGTCCGCATTCACCATCACCATTTCGGTGCGGTGGACCATCACGTCGGACACCTGCAATTCGCGCAGATCGAGTAGGCCGCCGAGCATGTCGCGGTCCTGCTTCTCGACCTTGCCTTCATGATGCAACAGATCGACCGCGCCGCGCAGGCGTTCGGTCGGCGACAGGATCGGCTGATTGGCCCCGACCTTGAAGCCGATCAGCCGCATCAGCCCGCGCACGATCGCCTCGATCACGGCAAGCACCGGACCGAGCACGAACACAGTCGCGCGCATCGGCCTGGCGACCGCGAGCGAGACGCGATCCGGCGCATTGATCGCGATCGTCTTCGGCAGCACCTCGGCAAAGATCACGACCAGCGCGGTCATCACGCCGGTCGCGTAGAGCACGCCGACCTCACCGAACCAGGCGGTAAAAATACCGGTCGCCAGCGCGGAGGCGCCGATATTGGCGATGTTGTTGCCGAGCAGCAGGGCGCCGATCAGCCGTTCGCGCATGTCGAACAGGCTCGACACCACATCGGCATCGCGATTGCCCTGCTTCGACAGCCGCAGCATCGAGGCGCGGGAGGCACCGGTCAGCGCGGTCTCGCTCAGCGCAAAGAAGGCCGAGGCGGCGAGGAGGAGGATGACGACGGAGAGTGTGAACCAGTCCATGACGCCGATGTCGCTCTGTAGGGAGGCCGCCGATGATCCGTTGGCACTGCTCAATACGGCGTAAAGCCCGGGATCAGCTTCTGCTGCGCAATTTGGCCTGGAGAAAGTCGCGGACGCGCGCCGGATCGACGTCCTTCGCGATGACGGCGCGGCCGATGGCTTCCATCAGGATGAAGGTGAGCTTGCCGCGCTTGACCTTCTTGTCCTGCGCCATCAAGGCCAAGAGCCGATCGGCGTCGCCGATCCCCTCCTGGGCGAAGCCGGCGATGTCCTGCAGATGGGTCGGCAGACCGACCGCGGCAAGGTGACGCTCGATCCTGACGACGTCGTCGGGCGGCAGCATGCCGAGCTCGGCCGAGAACTGCGCCGCCAGCACCATGCCGACCGCGACGCCCTCGCCGTGGAACAGCCGGTCGGAGAAGCCGGTCACGGCCTCCAGCGCATGGCCGAAGGTGTGGCCGAGATTGAGCAGCGCCCGGTCGCCGGTCTCGCGCTCGTCGCGGGCGACGATCGCCGCCTTGGCGCGACAGGAGGTCGCGACCGCGTGCTCACGCGCCGCACCGCCCTTGACGATGTCGGCATGGTTGGCCTCGAGCCAGGCGAAGAAGCTGGCATCGCCGAGCAGGCCGTATTTGGCGACCTCGGCATAGCCGGCGCGGAACTGGCGCGGCGACAGGGTGTCGAGCACGGCCGTGTCGGCGATCACCAGCACCGGCTGGTGGAAGGCGCCGAGCAGGTTCTTGCCCTGGGGCGAATTGATGCCGGTCTTGCCGCCGACGGAGGAATCGACCTGCGCCAGCAGCGAGGTCGGCACCTGCACGAAATCGACGCCGCGGCGCAGGATGGCGGCCGCGAAGCCGGCGAGATCCCCGACCACCCCGCCGCCGAGCGCGATGACGAGATCGTTGCGCTCGATCCTGGCAGCGATCAGCGCCTCGCTGACCTTCTCCAGGCCGGCATAGGTCTTGGAGCCCTCGCCCTCATCGACCACGATCGTGGACGCCGGGATGCCCGCCTCCGCCAGGATCGCCTCGGCCGGCTTCAGCCAATGCGCGGCCACGGTACGGTCGGTGACGATGGCGGTGCGCACGCCGGGCCGCAGTGCCGCGATCCGCTGGCCGAGTGAAGCCACCACGCCGCGGCCGATGACGATGTCATAGGCGCGCTCGCCGAGCGCGACGTCGACGATGATCGGATCGGAATGCTTCAGTGGTGCTGTCATCGGAGCGCGCCCATCGCCTGCGGAGGATCGGGTTGAACTGGATCGGGTTGTGGTCCGGCCGGCCCCGCCTCGGTCTCCGGTGGCGAGAAGAACGCCTGCAGCGCCTCCATGCAGTCCTCGACAACGCGATCATGCGGCACATCGCGCGAGCAGATCGTGAGATCGGCAAGCTGGTAGACCGGCTCGCGCTCGACGAGCAGGCGAGCGACCGTGCCTTCCGGATCGGCGGTCTGCAGCAGCGGCCGGTCGGCCCGCCGCCGGACGCGGCGCATGATCACGTCGGCATCGGCCTTGAGCCACACCGAGACCGCCTTCTCCTGGATGCGCCGCCGCGTCTCCTCGCGCATGAAGGCGCCGCCACCGGTTGCCAGCACCGCCGGACCATTTTCGAGCAGGCGGGCGATCACCCTGGCCTCGCCGTTGCGGAAATAGTCCTCGCCGCGCGACTCGAAGATTTCCGGTATGGTCATGCCGGCCGCGGTCTCGATCTCTGTGTCCGCATCGACGAAGGGCAGCCGCAACCGCGCCGCGAGCCGCCGGCCCACGGTCGACTTGCCGACACCCATCATGCCGACCAGCACGATCAGCCGCTTGCCGAGGCCTGCGAGAATCGCGGCCTCCGGAGCGGCTGGGCTGGGTGCGGGTTGCGTCGTGTCGGTCATCTCCAGGCTTCTAACCCAGCCCCTGCTGCTTTCAAAGGCATCCTGTTCCGTCCCCCGAGCCAAGGCGAGCTGCCCAGTCTGCCCGACGGGCTTGCAAGGCCGATGCGAACATGTTGGATGAAACCGTTCCCCTTCTGGTAGCCTGCGCGACCGACATGCCCAGCCTGTTCCGCTTCCTGACCGTCATCGCCGTCATCGTCGGCGTGGTCTATGGCGCGATCTACGCGCTGGCGAATTTCGTCAATCCGAAGCCGCGCGAGATGACGGTGACGATCCCGCCGGACAGGTTCCAGAAGAGATGAGCGGCGGCGCTGCGACCAACCGAAAAGCCACAGGGCATTGATTAAGAATTTTGCGGTTGTCTGAGGCGGCCGGGCGCCGCGATATCGGCCAGATTTGCAGTCACCGCTCGCCGTGCCGGCACGAATACATCGTAGTGATTCGATCGCCTCGGACGCAGCGGATTTCACGACATGAAGGTCAAGGCCTCCGACGCCGGGCTGATGAGCCTGTTCCTCGACATGATGGCCGCCGAGCAGGGCGCCGGTCAGAACACGCTGGACGCCTATCGCCGCGACCTCACCGATCTCTCCGAATTTCTCGGCGGCAAGGCCAACGGCTTCGCCACGGCCGACACCCAGGCCTTGCGCGACTATCTCGCCGATCTCGACACCAGGGGTTTCAAATCCTCCAGCGTGGCGCGGCGGCTGTCGGCGATGCGGCACCTGTTTCGCTTCCTGCTGAGCGAGCGCATCCGCAGCGACGATCCCGCTGCCATCCTGTCGGGCCCGAAACGCGGCCGGCCGCTGCCCAAGGTGCTGTCGATCGGCGATGTCGACCGGATGCTGACCCGCGCCAAGGAGCTGAGCGAGGGCGCGGACGCTTCGCCGGCGCAGCGGCTGCGCGCGCTTCGCCTGTATTGCCTGCTCGAGGTGCTCTACGCCACCGGCCTGCGCGTCTCCGAGCTGGTGGCGCTGCCGCGCACCGCGGCGCGCAACGACGCCCGCATGATCGTGGTGCGCGGCAAGGGCAACAAGGAGCGGCTGGTGCCGCTGAACCAGGCCTCGCGCCAGGCGATGGCCGACTATCTCGCCGCCCTGGATGCGCTGAAGCCCGAGAAGAAGGCCAGCGCCACCTTCGGCAAATGGCTGTTTCCCTCGTTCGGCGAGAGCGGCCACCTCACCCGCCAGCACTTCGCCCGCGACCTCAAGGAGCTCGCGGTGGCGAGCGGCCTGCCGGCCCGGCTGGTGTCGCCGCACGTGCTGCGCCACGCCTTCGCCAGCCATCTGCTGCACAACGGCGCCGACCTGCGCATCGTCCAGACCCTGCTCGGCCACACCGACATCTCGACCACCCAGATCTACACCCACGTGGTCGAGGAGCGGCTCAAGAGCCTGGTGCGGGACCTGCACCCGCTGGCCGAGACCTGACCTCGCTTCACACCTTCCCGAAACCAAATCCGCCGGCGTGACGCCCGGCCGGCTTGACTTCGCGCCCGTCTGCCCCGAAAGAGCGCCATCCTGCCCGTTCTCCCGGCACGACGCCTGGGGGCGGCGCACCGATCGCACCCTAAGCTCCTGAAGTCCTTCATCTTCAGGTCCGAAGGCCGAACCGATTTCGTCTCCCAGCGCTCTTCCTTCAGCTCTTCCATGCCGGATCCCATGCGCAGCTACCTCGATTTCGAAAAGCCCGTTGCCGAGCTCGATTCCAAGGTCGATGAACTCCGGGCGATGGCCGCCTCCGGCACCGACATCGGCGAGGAGGTCAGCCGGATCGAGGAGAAGGCCGGCCAGGCGCTGGCCGAGCTCTACGCCAATCTGACGCCCTGGCAGAAGACGATGGTCGCGCGCCACCCGCAGCGGCCGCATTTCACCGATTTCGTCAGCGGGCTGATCACCGAGTTCACGCCGCTCGCAGGCGACCGCAAGTTCGGCGAGGACGCCGCGTTGCTGGGCGGCTTCGGCCGCTTCCGCGGCGAGCCGATCTGCGTGATGGGCCAGGAAAAGGGCGCCACCACCGAATCCCGTCTCAAGCACAATTTCGGCATGGCCCGCCCGGAGGGCTATCGCAAGGCTGTCAGGCTGATGGAGATGGCCGAACGGTTCGGCATCCCGGTGCTGTCGCTGGTCGATTCCGCCGGCGCCTATCCCGGCATCGGCGCCGAGGAGCGCGGCCAGGCCGAGGCCATCGCCCGCTCGACCGACGCCTGCCTGGCGCTCGGCGTGCCGAATGTCGCGATCATCACCGGCGAGGGCATGTCGGGCGGCGCCATCGCGCTGACCACCGCCAACCGGGTGCTGATGCTGGAGCACGCGATCTACAGCGTGATCTCGCCGGAGGCCGCCTCCTCGATCCTCTGGCGCGACGGCACCAAGGCGCAGGAAGCCGCCAACAGCATGAAGATCACCGCCCAGGACATGCTGCGTTTCGGCGTGGTCGACACCATCCTCAAGGAGCCGGTCGGCGGCGCCCACCGCGACCCGGCGGCGATGATCGCCGCCACCGGCGAGGCGATCGCCCAGGCGCTCGACGAGCTGAAGGGGCTCGACGCCGACGCCATCCGCAAACAGCGCCGGCAGAAGTTCATCGAGATCGGCCGCAAGCTCGGCTGACCGGGCCGGAGCCGAGCTCCCGGCGCTCGCGGTTTTGTGAGTCTTTCCAGCCGTTTGGCCGCATTTCGGCCCCGCCGGCGGGGTCTGCTGTTTAGGAGTTGTTGACCAAAGCGGCCGGGGCCTTTCGGCATCGCCGGAGCGCGGGTTGCGAGGCTTGGGGTCAAAGGCTACAATTTTAATCAATGGTTTGACGGCATGACGCAGGGTCGACCCGTGATTTATCCAGCTTTCGGGCCGATCGCGTGAGATGAGACTGGGGTGTTGCGGCATGCCGGGTTTGCGGGGAGCTTTGCTTTGATCAACCGCGCTTTCGTCCGGGTTCTGATGACCTCGGCGGTGTTGGCCGCCGGCGCGCTGCTGACGGGTTGCAACAGCGATCAGGTCGCGCTCGCCACCAACGCCAAGGCCAACCAGCCGGTGCCGCCGAAGCTCGTCGCGACGATGGGCGAGAAGGACATGGATCTGCAGTCGCCGATCCTGGTCCGCGTGTTCAAGCAGGAAGCCGAGCTCGAGGTCTGGAAGCAGGACCGCTCGGGCAAGTTCGCGCTGCTCAAGACCTATCCGATCTGCCGCTGGTCCGGCGATCTCGGACCGAAGGTGCGCGAGGGCGACCGCCAGGCGCCGGAGGGCTTCTACTCGATCAATCCGAGCCAGATGAACCCGCAATCGGCCTACTATCTGTCCTTCAACACCGGCTATCCGAACGCGTTCGACAAGGCGCTCGGCCGCACCGGCTCGCAGCTGATGGTGCATGGCGACTGCTCCTCGCGCGGCTGCTTCGCGATGACCGACGAGCAGATCGCCGAGATCTATGCGCTCGGGCGCGAGTCCTTCTTCGGCGGCCAGCGCGCCTTCCAGTTCCAGGCCTATCCGTTCCGGATGACGCCGGTGAACATGGCCAGGCACCGCAACAATCCGAACATGCCGTTCTGGCGCATGATCAAGGAAGGCTACGACCATTTCGAAGTCACCCGGCAGGAGCCGAAGGTCGACTTCTGCGAGAAGAAGTACGTCTTCGACGCCCAGAAGCCGCCGGGCGCGACGCACGATCCGGTGTTCGACGCCTCCGCCAAGTGCCCGGCCTACGTCGTGCCCGACGAGATCACCGCCGCCGTGCGCGACAAGCAGCAGGCGGACGAGGCGGAATATGCCAAGCTCGTCTCCAAGGGCACGCCGGTCGCCAAGCTCAACACCGGCATCGATGGCGGCATGAACCCCATCTTCGCCAGCCGCGTGCCGGGCGCCTCCACCGGCCTGTCCGACGCCGGCGAGGCGCCGGGCCTGTCGCTCGCCAACTTCCAGGCCGCGCCAGGCACGATCCCCGGTCACGTCAACCCGCCGCGCGCACCCGGCGCCGACGAGGTCGCGATGCCGACCAGCACCGCGGAGGCTCCCTCGACCCGCGTGGCGGCCGTCAGCGCGCCCGAGAAGCCGAGCTTCATGTCGAGCCTCGCCCGTAAGGTCGGGATCGGCGGCAATGCGGCGGCGGAGAGCACAGCGACAGCCAAGCCTGCGCCGAGCAAGACAGCAGAGGCGAAGCCCGCCGAGACCAAGCCTGCACCGAGGCCGGTCGCCGCCAAGCCGTCCGAGACCCGGCAAGCTGCCGCGCGGCCGCCGTTCAAGCCGGCCACGAGCGAGGCGCCCGCCACCACCGCTTCGGCCCCGGCCCAGACCCAGACCGCGCTGGTCTCCGGCGCCGTCCCGGTGCTGCAGTCGAACTCGTTCGACAGCCGCTTCGCAGGGTTCAAGTAAGCCTCGTCCAGCGGCGGGCAGTTCTGAATCGTTGCCCGCGCTTCGCCAGAGTCGGGCCGCACGCGCGGTGCCACCCTCCCCTGGAGGGGGAGGGTCGATCGCACGCGAAGCGGGCGAGCGGGGTGGGGTGATCTCTCCATACGCGCCGGTGCCAGAGGAGAGATCACCCCACCCCGCCTCACGTTTCGCTTCGCTCCTCGTGAGGCGACCCTCCCCCTCCAGGGGAGGGTGAGCACCGTGCTCGCAGCGGCGCCGCGGCGAACAATCTCAACGGCAGCTTTGGACATGCGCTTTTATCCTCGCGGCGCGCTTGGCGTCCGAGTGATGCATCGATCTCACCCTCTTTCCGAAGCGAGGGTGCAGGGAAGGCCGGACCTCGACTGAGGCCCGTGGCCCGCCTGCGAAAAAAATGCAGGCGGCAGGTACCACAGGTCCAGCCGGACGATCCGGCGGGCTCAAGCGGTGGTCGCAACACCAAGTGTTTTCATTCGTGACAGCAGCTCGTCAAGCGCTTCTGCTGGAGTTTTCCATCCTAGCGTCTTTCTCGGTCGGGAATTGAGCGCTGCGGCCACGGCGGCGATCTCGTCAGCATCGTAGACGCTCAGATCGGTACCTTTCGGGAAGTACTGCCGCAGCAGGCCATTCGTGTTCTCGTTCGTGCCACGTTGCCAGGGGCTTCTTGGATCGCAGAAGTAGATCTGAAGGTCTGTATCGATCTTGAGGTCACTGTGTTGAGCCATTTCGGTCCCCTGATCCCAGGTTAGCGAGCGGCGGAGTTCTTTGGGCAAGGTGACGATGGTGCGCGTGATCGCATCGCGTACCGCTTCAGCTCCGTGTCCGGAGAGCGCAGGCCCATCCTTCGTACGTGGGCCATCGTCAAACCCCGGCAGCCGTGGAAGGTGCAGGAGCATTGTAAACCGCGTGCTGCGTTCGACCAGCGTGCCGATTGCCGAGCTGGCGGAGCCGACGATCAGATCTCCTTCCCAATGTCCCGGCACAGCTCGATCCGCGACTTCGGCCGGACGCTCACTGATCATGATCTCTGGCGATATGAAGCCTTTGCTGCGCTTCCGCGTACGCGCTCGGGGCACGCGCAGCGCACGTCCCGTTCGCAAACAGGACGACAACTCGCGTTTCAGCGCTCCTCGGCCCTGAACAAAAAGCGCCTGGTAAATGGCTTCGTGGCTGATGCGCATCGCCTCGTCATCCGGGAAGTCGATCGGTAAGCGCCGGGCAATCTGCTCGGGACTCCACGCTTTCGTCCACCCCTGATCCTGGCTAGAGCCCGCACGACCGGCCTTCCGCCGAACGCCGCCTGGAGGTGCGACAAACCCTGCAAGCCGCTCTTCAACATAAGCGCGCAAGGCGGCGTTGCTTGCAAGCTTGCTCGGCTTAGGACGCCGGGCCGATCGATCTGCATGCCACTGGGCGGCCGTCGCCCGATAGGCCATCTTGCCGCCGTGCGTGGCCGCATTGCGATCGAGTTCACGGGAGATGGTCGAGGGAGATCGATTGAGACGCCGCGCTATCTCTCGTACAGAATGGCGCTGCGCATTCAGCAGCGCAATCTCTTCGCGCTCAGAAAAAGAGAGGTGCCGTCCGGAGAGCGGCTTCGCTGAAGGTCGGAACATTGCCGGTGCCACGCCGCCCGCTTTTCGAAATAATCGGGGGCCGACAGCATCCGATAATCCAGCAGCCAGCGCAGCATTCTCGCTGTTCAACCCAGCGGCAATCCCACGCCAAAATTTCTGCTGTTCCGCACGCCCCGCAACTGGTGGGCGCCCCAATGATCCCAGCTTGCCCCGCGTTGACCGTTTCTTTCGAATGCCCATCGCAACCTCCTCATCGAGTGTTGCGACGACCAATTGAATCCGCCTCCGGCCCTCCCTGCGCGATAGTTTTAACGGCTGCTTCGCGATCTCCCTGGGGACCGGGCTGTCTTGCCCCCATCACCGGCGAGATGCGCGGGGCATCATCCGCCGGCTTGACCTCAGCATCGGGAGGCCAGGACCACGCGACTTGACCGTGCGAGCCGATGTTGTTCGTCCGCGCGAATGATCACGCTGCAAACCGGCCCGCCCATCACATCCCGCACTCCACGCTTCGTGACGACCGCGCAGCGCCCCTCGTCGATGAGGCGGGACGGACGGAATAGATCACGAAATTCCGAAATTTGGAAGCGGCATATTTTTGCTGATGGGACTGGACAGCCCAAATCAGCTTGAACGCGCGGGCAAATTCAGTTTTTCCGCGCAGCGCGTTTCTCATCGCTGCGAGGCATGGACCCGCCCGCCGCATGCGGGACGCAGGACCGAATCGCCCGACGGGCAGAAGGCGCCAGCGTCGTCGCCCAAGCCTTCATGGCCAAGCCGGCCGGTTGACGGCTGGAATATCATGTCATATTAAAAGTTACATGAGACCCAACAGCCAGTTGTCCGGCATCCTGCACGTCCTGCTCCACATGGCGGAGCACGACGGTCCGGTGACGTCCGAGGCCCTCGCAGCGATGATGCAGACCAATCCGGTCGTGATCCGCAGAATCATGGCGGGCCTCCGGGACAGCGGCTATGTGCGCTCCGAGAAAGGCCATGGCGGCGGCTGGACGCTCGCCTGCGATCTGGCGACCGTCACCCTGCGCGACGTCTACGATTCCCTCGGGCGTCCATCGGCGTTCGCCATCGGCCATCGGAGCGAGACTCCCGACTGCCTCGTCGAGCAGGCGGTCAATGCGGCGCTCGACAGCTCCATCCGGGCCGCCGAGACCTTGCTGCTGTCCCGTCTCGGCGCCATCACGCTGGCGGCGCTGAGCGCCGATTTCCACGACCGCCTCGAACGACGCAAGCGACCTCGCAAAGGAGACATCTGTCATGCCGGCTGACATTGCCGACGGCGCTCAGCAGTTCATCCGCGCGTTTTCCGATCCCGAATTCGTCGCGCGCTACACGGATGGTCCACGGCGCTTCGTGCCCGGTCTCGACGGGCTGCACCGGATGACGGCGGTCCTGCTGGCCGAGCGGGCGCCCGAACATGCGAGGGTGCTCGTGCTGGGCGCGGGCGGCGGGCTCGAGCTCAACGCGTTGGCGGAAGCGCAACCATCGTGGACCTTCGTCGGCGTCGATCCGGCGCCGCAGATGCTGCGACTCGCCGAACGCACGCTCGGCGCGCGGACGAGTCGGGTCGAACTGATCGAGGGCACCATCGACGATGCGCCGGCCGGCCCGTTTGACGCGGCGACATGCCTGCTGACGCTGCATTTTCTGGCAGCATCGGAACGGTTGCGGACAGTCCGCGCCGTGCACGACCGGCTCCACCCTGGAGCGCCTTTCGTGGTGGCCCATAGCTGCCTGCCCAACGAGCCCGTCGAGAGATCGCTGTGGCTGGATCGGTACGCGGCCTATGCCGTTGCGTCCGGCACAGACCCCGAGCAGGCCAGGACGATGCGCGCGACCGTCGATGCCAGCGTCAACATGCTGAGCCCAGGGGAGGATGAAGCCATCCTGCGTGACGGCGGCTTTCGCGATGCCCGTCCATTCTTCACAGCGCTGACCTGGCATGGCTGGATCGGCCACGCCTGAACCGCCGCCGAGCATCACACCGATGCGCCCTGAACGATCGCGATCAGGGCCTGCTAATTAGTTGCCCGGCCTGCGCCGGCATCCACGCATGTCCCTCCCCGCGGCCCCCGAAGAGGTGGATGACGCGGCTCGCGGACAGGCTTCGCGCCGGAGCCGTGCCACGTCTCAGCCTGCGTGATGTCGCGCACGGAGCGCCGGGACGCGATCTGCGACAAACGGCGCGTCACCCGAGGCGAGGTGACGCAACCGAGAGGAGCAGGTCATGAGCTTTTGGGATGATATCGGAGATGCCGTCAGTTCCGCCGTGGACGACGTGAAGGACGTCGCGAAGGATGTGGCGGGTGCGGTCGGCGGTGCGGCGGGCGCCGTGGTCGATACGGTCGAGCACGTCGCCGGCGATGCGGCCCATGCCGTGGGCAGCGTGGTGCATGGCATCGGCGCGCTCGGCGGCGAGGCCATCCATACCGTGGGCGGCGTACTCGGCGCGATCGGGCACGGTGCCGAGGCGATCGGCGGCGGCCTGCTTCACACCGTAGGCGACGTCGCGTCGACCGTGGTCCATGTCGGCGGCGACGTCCTCCATACCGGGATCAACGTCGCCGGCGACGTGGCGTCCGGGGTCGGCCACCTGGTACATGGCGACATCGACGGCGTCATCAACGACGTCAAGCATATCGGCGGCGACATCGTCGACGGCGGGCTCAAGGTCGGTGGCGACGTGGCGCATGGCGCCCTCGACGTCGCCGGCGACCTCGCACACACCGCGGTCGGCCTCGGCGAGGCCGGGCTGGAGGCGGCCGGCGCAGTCGGCCACGGCGCGCTCGGCATGGCCGGCACCATCGTCGGAACGGCCGGCGAGGTCGGCATGGACGCGCTCGACGCTGCAGGCGCCGTGGTGAAGGGCGGCTTCGACGCCGGCGTAGCGGTGGCCGACGGCGCCATCGGCGTGGTCACCGACACGGCGTCGGCCGCGGGCCACCTGATCGGCGGACCGATCGGCGAGGCGATCTCCGGCATCGCCCACGGCGCCGATGCGGTCGGCACCGGCATCGTCGATGGCGTCGGCCATTTCGTCGGCGAGGGTCTCAACGGGCTGGCACAGACCGCCGGCGAGTTGAGCCACTCTCTGGGGCAGCAGCTCGACGCGATCGGCCACGACCTGGGCTCGCTGGTCAACGACCTCAGCCATGGCGATCTCGGCGCGGCGATCGGCGACGTCTTCAAGCTGGCCCAGGACGGCCTGCGCAGCGACGGCAGCATCCAGATCGCTCATGCGGGACAGGACGGCGGCAGCCATGGCGGGTTCTGGGACTCGATCGCGCAGGCGATCCATCAGTCCGCCGACAACGCCCAGGGCGGCCAGGGCCCCGGCCCCGGCTTCCCCGGCCCGTTGCACGGCGAGGGCTCGTCGCACAACCCGATCATCGTCGACAATTTCGGCGACCATGGCCATGCGGGCAACACCGGCATCGTACCGCCGAATTTCGACCACGCGCCGGTGGCCGTGCACGACGCGCCGCACGCCGACTACAGCCACATCGTCCAGATGGACGACGCGCATCACTTCGCGATGCATGGCTGAGGCAACGCGCTCGGCCGGCAGGCATCCCGCCGTGATCGTCACGGCGGGATGTCGCGTCAGGATCGATCGGCGTCGTGCTGGACGATGGCCGGCGGTGCACCGGTGGCCTGCGCGCGATCTCGCGGCAGGGGATCGTTCATCGCCGAGAGCGCGCATAGCGCCAGCGAGCCCCAGACGGCGGCGCTGAAATACAGCGACATCCAGGCGATCTCTTCCTTCCAGTGCTCGAACTCGTGGGTGACGGTCCAACGCGTGGCGGAGTCGCGCAGACCGGCGAGCGGATGCAGGAGTGGCGTGCCGGCGGCGCGCTCGATGCGCCAGCGCTTCACATACATCGGGACGTCGATCACGACCAGGAAGGCGAGATAGCAGGCGATGCCGACGAGGCCCGCGATCAGAAGGCCGCGCACCAGGCCGTCGAACTCCGGCAGCAGCCGGCCGAGGCCGATGCCGACGAACAGGAAGGCCACCGCCCACAGCGAGTTCTCGATCGCGTTGTAGAGGAAATTCCGGGTGACGACGGCGTACCAGGAACAGATCTCCGCGACGACGATCAGCGGCACGATGATGCGGGCCATGTTAACCGCGGTCTCGGCATCGGCGATCGCGCCGAGCTGCGCGAGGATGATGGCCCACTGCGCCGCGAAGGCGATCTCGGCGATGGTCGCGACGGTGCGGCCGATGAACACGCTCGACAGCCAGCTGTCGACCAGGCAGATACGCTGCACGTCGGCGCGCGGCAGCACCGAGCGGAAGGCGCAGCCGAACACATAGGCCGCCGACAGCGCCAGCATCGAACTGGTCTGGGACGCCTGACCCGACGAACTGCTGCCGCCGTTGAGCTGGCGGTACAGGATGAACCAGAACACGATGTTGGCGAGGCTGACGAGCGTCAGCATCGCCCACCACAGGGCGACCGGGTTCGACAGGGCTCGCGACTGCGCACGCATCCGGGCACTCCAAATTTCATGTGAACGACATGGGATCGTATTAATTCCGTCATGCAGCGGCAACCCATTCCGGCCACGGAGGATCGCAAAAGGCCGTGTGCCGGCGAGCCCTGCGGCCTGCACTGGGAGTTTCGTCACGATGTCCCGAGTTCCCTGCAGCGGGGCGGCCCTTGCGCCTCGATGGTCGGATTCCAAACCTCTTGCGTGGATCGGCGCGGGCGGAGGTGCTGCCCGCGTTGACGCTTCGCTAACCGCGAATCGCGCGTGCCAAAACCGGTCCCGCCGCGGACCGTAGCTCGGCTGAGCGAGGGTATATTGCCGATGTTGACGATCCTGTCCTGCCTGCCCGCCGATCATGATCTGCGCTACGTCGCCGCCGCACTGCTCGTCTGCGTGCTCGGCTCGATTCTGTCCATGCGGCTGCTCGCGCGGGTCCGTCGCAACGCCGGCCTCCGCCGCTTCCATCTGCTGTTTCTGGCCGGACTCGTGGCCGGTGGCACGGTCTGGACCACGCACTTCGCCGCGGTCCTCGGCTACGACACGCCAGGATACCGCTCGTTCGAGCCGGCGATGACCTTCGCCTCGCTCGGACTGGCGGTCGCCTTTGCGTGGCTCGGCTTCTTCATCACGACACGCACCCAGCGCGGCCCGCTGATCGAGGCCGGCGGCGCGGTGTTCGGCTTCGGCATCGCCGCCATGCATTACAGCGGCATGAGCGCGCTCAAGCTCGACGGCGTGCTGACCTGGAACGTGCCGATGGTGTGGCTCTCGATCGCGCTCGCGATGGGCTTCGGCGCCGTCGCGGCGAACCGCATCGCGCGGCCGGTCACCCGCTTCTGCAAATATGGCAGCTCGCTCGCGATGGTGCTTGCGATCCTGAGCCTGCACTTCACCGGCATGCTCGCGTTGACCCTGGCACCCATGGCGGCCAGCAGCGCGCCGGTGCAGTCGCTGTCGGACAGCCTGATGCTGGTCACGGTGGTCACCGGCATCGGCCTGATCATGGCGATGGCCGCCTCGGCCTACATGATCGACATGCAGGCGACGCAGGAAGCGGTCGAAGGCTATCGGCAATTGGCGCTGCAGGACCCGCTGACCGGCCTGCCGAACCGCAGCGGCCTCGGCCAGCGGCTCGCGCCGCTGCTGACCGAGGGCGACGAGACCGCGCATCTGGCGGTGCTCGCGATCGACCTCGATCGCTTCAAGGACGTCAACGACGCGCACGGCCATGCCGCGGGCGATGCGGTGCTGACGGTGATCGCACAGCGTATTGCATCGACGCTGCAGCCGGGCGAGTTCCTGGCGCGAATCGGCGGCGACGAGTTCGTCGCCGTCAAGAGCGAGATCTTCGCGCGCACCGAGGCGGCGAAGTTCGCCGAGCGGATGCGCGCGCTGGTGCTGGCGCCCGTCGAGTGGGAGGAGCGCAGCCTCTCGGTCGGCTGCAGCATCGGCATCGCGCTGCATCCCGACCACGGCCTGACCTCGGACGAGCTTCTTACCCGCGCCGATCTGGCGATGTACCGCGCCAAGAGTCTCGGCCAGGGCAAGATCTGCACCTATGAGCCGTCGATGGACGAGGCCAGCCGGCGCCGCGCCGAGCTCGCGATCGACCTCAAGCGCGCGCTGGTGCGCAACGAGTTCGAGCTGCACTACCAAGTTCAGAACGACACGCAGAGCGGCGGCATCGTCGGCTTCGAGGCGCTGCTGCGCTGGAACCATCCGGTGAAGGGCCGCGTGCCGCCGAATGATTTCATTCCGATGGCCGAACAGACCGGGCTGATCGTCGACATCGGCGACTGGGTGCTGCGCACCGCCTGCGCCACCGCCGCGACCTGGAGCCAGCCGTTCAGGGTCGCCGTCAACGTCGCGCCGATGCAGCTCAACCACGACCTGCCGAAGCGCGTCGCCGAGGTGCTGCGCGAGACTGGATTGGCGCCGGAGCGGCTGGAGATCGAGCTGACCGAGACCGGTATCATCGCCGACCGCCAGCATGCGCTGCAGGTGATGCAGGCCTTGAAGGCGATCGGCGTCACCGTGGCGATGGACGATTTCGGCACCGGCTATTCGTCGCTGTCGACCCTGCAGGTGTTTCCATTCGACAAGATCAAGGTCGACAAGAGCTTCATCCAGTCGGTCGAGACCAGCGTGCACGCCGCGGCGATCGTCAAGGCGACCCTGCTGCTCGGGCGCAGCCTCAACATCCCGGTGCTCGCCGAAGGCGTCGAGACCGAACAGCATCTCGCCTTCCTGCGCGAGGAAGGCTGCAGCAGCGTACAGGGCTTCCTGTTCGGCAAGCCGATGCCGCAGGAGGCGATCAGCCGGATGATTCGTGAGGTCGGAGGTACGCCGGCGGCTGCCGTCGACGTACAGGCCAAGAAGGCTGCGGCCGCGTGACGGCAGATCTTGTCATCGTGATTGCCTTGCGGCTGAACTGAACAGACGGCCGCGAATGTGATGGCTCACCCTCCCCTGGAGGGGGAGGGTCGATCGCACGCGAAGCGGGCGAGCGGGGTGGGGTGACGTCTCCACGCGCCGGCTCCAGAGGAGAGATCACCCCACCCCGCCTCACGCGCCGCTTCGCGCCCCGTGAGGCGACCCTCCCCTCCAGGGGAGGGTGACCGCGGCACGCAGCCCGGCCAAGCTCGGCGCAGCGTTACTCAGAACGTTCGGATGATCTTGAAGTCGAGCCCGTCGGCCGCGGCGAGATGCATCGCCATGCCGGCGCGGCCCTGCCGGATCGTCACCTCGCCGCGCGCGCCGGAATAGACGATGTTGCGGCCGGCGGCAGCGAGCGGTCGCAGGGACAGCGAGCCGGCGCGCTCGGCGGCCGCCTTGAGAAAGCGCAGGCCCTCGTAGTTCGACTGGCCGACCGATCCGACCGGCGGCGCATCGGCGCCGAACATCGCGGTGTAGCGGCTCATGAACGCGTCATTGGCCTTGGAGCCGATGCAGCTGAAATAGCCGGAGGCCGAATACAGGTTCTCGGTGTTGTCGGCGCCGATGCCGAGCAGCACCGTTTCGTCCACCGCGCCGGCGAGACGCAGGGTGGTCGCGGCGAGGCCCGACTCGCCGAAGGCGCGATTGAAGGTAATGCTGTCGGTGCCGATCAGCGAGATCAGCACGACATCGGGCCTGGCGGCGCGGATCCGCGCCAGATGCGCCTCGTGGTCATCCTCGCCCACCGGCACGAACTCCTCGCCGACCACCTGGCCGCCGGCCTCGGTGATGAAGGTCTTGGTCTGGAGGTGCGACTGCCACGGCCAGACATAGTCGCTGCCGATCAGATACCAGCGCCGGGCGCGCTTGTTCTCCGCCAGCCAGTGGATGGCGGGGCGCGTCTGGCTGTGCGGCGTCTCGCCGATCGCCATCACGCCGGGCGTGCGCTCGCCGCCTTCATAGACCGGCGTATACACATACGGGATGCGCCCGCGGGTGAGCCGGCGCAGCGCCAGCCTCACCGCGCTGATATGCGAGCCCATGACCACGTCGATGTCGTCGAATTCGAGCGCGTCCCTGGCGCGCTCGGCCACCTCGTCCGCCGGCCCGCCGGAATCGTAGAACGACAACTCGATCTCGCGCCCGAGAATGCCACCGTGGCGGTTGATGTCGGACACCGCGAGCAGCGCGCTGTTGGTCGCGGCCGGCCCCCAGATGCCGGGTGACCCGGAGAAGGTGAGGAAGTTGCCGATGCGCAGCCTGTTGTGGGAGCCGCGCCGCTGGATACGGTCAGGATCGAAGGGGGCGAGTGCAGGAAGGCCGGCCCGCCGGGGCGGGCTCCTGAACAGCAGGGATGGCGGCAGACGGAGACGCCCGGCCGTGACAGATCCTGTCGAGAGCACACCCACTCCTTGGCCGCAACCGTGCCTGGCCCATTGTGGGCCGGCGGTCATACGCCGTCAAAATCAGCACGCGTTCGGCAAATATCCTATTCGAAAATGTTGAATGTTCAAGAATTAGGATGCATATAGATCGGGCAGCTACTGCCGGACATTCATTCAAGTCGGGACCGCAAGCGAAGTTCACCGTGGCCAAACCGCCCCATCCCAACAGCCCCCTCACCGAACATCTCGCCTACCTGCTCGCGCAGGCCAACCGGGAGATCAACCGGCAGCTGGAGTCGCGCCTGAGCACCGAGGGCGTGCCCGTCGAGCAGTGGCGCATCCTCAAGGTGCTCTCCGACGGCGAGGGGCACTCGATGGGCGATCTCGCCGACGCGGTCCTGCTGAACCACCCGACCCTGACCAAGATGATCGACCGCATGGTCTCCGACTCGCTGGTCTACCGCCGCCAGGACGCCCACGACCGGCGCAAGGTGCTGATGTTCATCAGCGATCATGGCAAGGCGCTATGCAAGCGGCTGAACTCGCTGGCCGCCAGCCAGGAGGCGCACATCCTGGAGAACTACGGCGACAAGGCCACCGGCGAGCTGAAGCGGCTCTTGGAAAATCTGATCGACGCGGCGAGCTGAGGCACGCTGCGCGGCCGACATCAGGGCTAAGCTCTATCCTCCCGTCATTGCGAGCGCAGCGAAGCAATCCAGAGCCCCGCCCACCACCCTGGATTGCTTCGCTGCGCTCGCAATGACGCGGAAATCGGAGCGGTCTTCGCGTCGCATCAAGACGACTTGACCACGCCTCGTCTCCTCGCCTGCGGCAAATCGGGCGGTCCGCCCGGCAACGCCGGGATAGACGCAAGACGAATCCTCCCTCATCCTGTCCTGTGACGATCGCGACGAACGGGCCGCATAGAGCCCGCGCGCAGTCGCCGGCCGCAATCGACCGGACGAGGACACGACACAGGGAGGACAGGCCATGGGCATTCACCTGCTCGATCGCGCCATCGGCAGCAATTATCCGACATTCGCAAGCACCGCTGACATCCGCGCCTTCGAGCAGACGCCGTATGGCGAACGGATCGCCGCGCAGAGCACCTATGAGGCGTTGAAGTGCGGCGCCTCGGTCAACCCGGATGCGCCGGCGATCCAGTTTCTGCCCAACGCCGATCCGGCCGACACGCCGGTCGTGATCTCCTATCGCGACTTCATCGCCCGGGTGACGCAGGCGGCGAACATGTTTCATGCGCTCGGCGTCGGCCCCGACGACGTCGTCAGCTTCATGCTGCCTTTGGTGCCCGACGCCTTCGTCACGCTGTTCGGCGCCGAGGCCGCCGGCATCGCCAACCCGGTCAATCCGCTGCTCGAGCCGCACCAGATCGCCGAGATTCTCGATGCCGCCAGGACCAAGGTGCTGGTGGCGCTCGGCCCCCTGCCCGGCACCGACATCTGGCAGAAGGTCGAGAAGGTGCGCGGCGGCCTCAAGCACCTCAAGGCGATCGTGCAGGTGCATGGCGGCGGCGGGGACCCCGCCAACGGCATTCACGCGTTCAATGACCTGATCGGAGCGCAGCCGAGCGACCATCTCGTCAGCGGCCGGCAGATCAAGGCCAGCGACACCGCCGCCTATTTCCACACCGGCGGCACGACCGGCACGCCGAAGCTGGTGCGCCACAGCCATGGCAACCAGGTCTATCAGGCCTGGGGGATCAACCTGGTCCTGAAGGCCAAGCCCGGCGGCACCTTGCTGTTCGGCATGCCGCTATTCCATGTCGGGGGATCGCTGACCCAGGCGCTGCAGACGCTGTCGGCGGGCGGGTCCCTCGTCGTGCTGTCGGGCGCCGGCTGGCGCAATCCGAATGCGGTGCGCAACATCTGGGGTCTGGTGCAGCGCTTCAAGCCGGAGACGCTGTCGAGCGTGCCGACGGTGCTGGCGGCGACGCTCGCGGTGCCGCAAGGCGCCGCCGACATCTCCAGTCTGCGCTATGCCGCGGGCGGCGGCTCGGCGATTCCGGTCGCCGTGGGGCAGGCGATCATGGACAAGCTCAAGCTGCCGGTGATCGAGGTCTACGGCATGACCGAGACCGCGAGCGTGCACACCATGGCCTATCCGGACCAGCCGATCCGGCTCGGCTCGGTCGGCCTGCCGCTGCCTTACGCGAAGGTGCGGATCGTCAAGCTCGATGCCGACGGGCGCTATGAGCGCGACTGCGCAACGGATGAGATCGGCGTCGTCATCATGGCCGGGCCCGGCGTGTTCTCCGGCTATCTCGACGACGCCCACAACAAGGGCGCCTTCGTCCAGGGACATTGGGTCAATTCCGGCGATCTCGGCCGGCTCGATGCCGACGGCTTCCTGTGGATCACTGGCCGCGCCAAGGACCTCGTGATCCGCGGCGGCCACAACATCGATCCGGCGCCGATCGAGGAGATCCTGTTCCAGCATCCGGCCGTGGGCTTCGCCGCGGTGGTCGGTCAGCCCGACGCCTATGCGGGCGAGCTGCCGATCGGCTATGTGCAGCTCAAGCCCGGCGCGAGCGTGCAACCGGGCGAGCTGGAGGACTGGGTGCGCGCCCGCACTCCGGAGCGCGCCGCGGTGCCGGTGCAGATCATCCCGATCGATCCGATGCCGGTGACCGGCGTCGGCAAGGTGTTCAAGCCGCAACTGCGCTGGGACGCCGCGACGCGGGTGTTCGCCAAGGTGTTGTCGCAACTGACCGACCGCGGCATCGATTGCAGCGTCAAGGTCGGACCGCACGGCAGCCACGGCAGCATCGCGACGGTGACCTTGCGCAACGTGCCGGCGGAGACCCGCGAGGCGGTCGAGAACGAGGTGCACACATTGCTGGCGCCGTTCGTGATCCGGCACGAGGTGGTGATGGAGTGAGCCGCGATTCCGGGTGAGACAGCCGTCTCGGCATTTGATCGGGACGGTGGTGCTCTGGCACGATGCTGACGCGTTTCGTCACGTTTGCCAGGCCGGGACGGATGAACCCAACCGACATCACCATCGCGATCGAAGATGCCAGACAGGCTGATGTGGCCGACCTCATCGCGGAGGCCAATGCCTTTCTGCGGACGCTATACCCTGCTGAAAGCAATCATCCCGTCGATGCCCACGCGCTTTCGGTGCCCGGGGCCGCATTTTTTGCCGCCCGTCGTGACGGGACGCTGCTCGGGTCGATCGCCCTTCGGCTCATTGGTCCAGGACACGCCGAGATCAAGCGATTGTTCGTCCGCGAAACCGCCCGCGGCTGTGGGCTCGGACGCAGGCTCCTCATGACGTTGGAAGACGAGGCCCAAGGTCGCGGGCTTGGCCGCGTGAGCCTCGAAGTGGGCATCAGACAGCCGCAGGCGATCCAGCTCTATCGCAGCTCCGGCTATCAGGATTGCGGGCCGTTCGGGATCTACCGACTCGATCCGCTCAGCCTGTTCATGACCAAACGGCTGGTGGCTTGACCAGGCTGGCGCGAACGGTGCTTGGGTGTCCGGATGCATCGAACGTGCAGTCAGGGGGAGTGACGACAGGTCGGACAACAAAGTATCCCCGCGCGGCGGCGCCTCACCCCGGCCTCCTCCCTCGTCAGAACGAGGAGAGGGAGCCGACTGTCTATGCCGCGACTCATCGCCTATGATCCTGTCAGGAGCCACGGATTCCGACGCGTGAGAGCTCTCGGCTCCGCTAGTCCGGATGCGCCCTTGGCTTCGTCGATTGCAGCCGCAGCTCCCCCGTTGGATTTGCCACCCCCTTGTCGGCAGCAACCTTGCGCAGCACATCCGGCCGATCGGAAATGATGCCATCGACGCCGGTGTCGATCAGCCGCGCCATGTCCTCCGGCTTGTTCACGGTCCAGACCACGACCTGCAGCCCGAGCGCATGCGCTTCGGCGACCAACTCCGGCGTGACGTCGGCGAAATAGGGCGACCACACCTTGCCCCCGGCCGCTTTGATCGTGCGCGGCAGCGAGCCGCCGTGATCGGCAGGATTGAAGCCGGCGGTCCAGCGGGTGGCCGCGGTCAACGACACCGTCGGCGCCTTGCCCCGCTGCAGTGACAAATAGACGGTTGGAATCCGAGGTGCGCGTTGCTGTACCAACTGCAGGGTGCGCCAGTCGAACGACTGGATCATGACGCGATCCGCGAACTGCTCAGCATCGATCAGGCCGAGCAGCAGGCTGACGAACCGCGCCGGGTCAGGCGCTTCGTTGGGAAACGCCGGATCGAGCTTGGTCTCGATGTTGAGACGCACATGGTCGTCTCCCGAGCGCCTGACGAGATCGAACAGCTGCTTCAGGGTCGGAATGCGCGGCGGCACGTCGCCTGCGAGCGGCTGCTGCTCCGGAAACTGCCTGGCATAGTCGCTGCCGGGGCGAATCCGGCCGACATCGTAGGACTGCACCTCGGCCAGCGGCAGGTCGATCAGCAGCGGTCCGGGCGGCGCGACGTAGTTGCCGGAAGCGTCGCGGGCGAGATCGGGATTGAGCCGCCGCTCGTGCGAGACGACCAGCACGCCGTCGGCCGTGGCGCCGACATCGAGCTCCAGCGTATCGACGCCCAACGCGAGCGCTGCGGCGAAGGCCTGCAGCGTGTTCTCCGGATGCAGTGCCCGCCCGCCGCGATGAGCCTCGACGTCGAAGGCGGTCGCGGGACTCGCCAGGCCGGCCAGCAACAGGGCCGCACAGAGGGAGAGAGTTGGACGGTGCATGGCACCAGCCTACCATGACGGCGCGGATTGCCCATTCCCCTTGTTTCGGCTGGCCTTCTGAATTAGGCCTTTGCCACAGACCGGCGGATAACGCTGGCCACGGATGGATCGAGGGAGGCGATCCGCGCGCTGCACGCGTCGTGCCAGCATCCCTATCGACCCTCCTTTCGAGCTTTGTTTCCCGAGTTCAGGCGCGACGGACCCATGCCCATGACCGACCTTCCTGTCATCATCGCCGGCGGCGGCATCGGCGGCCTTGCGACCGCACTCACCCTGCAGCAGATCGGCGTGCCCTGCGTCGTCTACGAGAGCGTGCGCGAGATGCGGCCGCTCGGGGTCGGCATCAACCTGCAGCCCAATGCCGTGCGCGAGCTGTATGATCTGGGCATTGGCGCCGACGATCTCGATCAGGTCGGCGTGCCCGCGAAGGAATGGGCGCTGGTCGGGCTGAACGGCAACGACATCTATTCCGAGCCGCGCGGGCTGCTTGCCGGCTACAATTGGCCGCAATATGCGGTTCACCGCGGCAGGCTGCACATGCTGCTTTACAGCCGGCTGGTACAGCGGGCTGGCGCTGATTGCGTGCGGCTCGGCAGCCGCGTCAGCGGCTATGAGAAGCATGCGGACGGCTCCGTGACCGCACGCGTCGAGCATGCCGATGGGTCGCGCTCCGAGCGGCGCGGGCGGCTCCTGATCGGCGCCGACGGCATCCACTCGGCGGTGCGCGCGCAGATGCACCCGGCGCAGCCGCCGATCCATTGGGGCGGCGCGGTGATGTGGCGCGGCGTCACCTGGGCGAAGCCGATGCGCACCGGCTCGTCCTTCGTCGGGCTGGGTACTCACCGCCATCGCGTCGTGGTCTATCCGATCTCGCATCCCGACCCGAAGACGGGGCTGGCGCTGATCAACTGGATCGCGGAAGTGACGATGGACAACACCGAGGGCTGGAAGCAGACCGGCTGGTTCCGCCAGGTCCCGGTGCAGGAGTTTGCGCATCACTTCGCCGGCTGGACCTATGACTGGCTCGACGTGCCCGCGCTGATCGCCGGCGCCGATGGCGCCTATGAGAACCCTATGATCGACCGCGATCCGGTCTCGACCTGGGTCGATGGCCCGGTCGCGCTGATGGGCGACGCCGCGCATGCGATGTACCCGACCGGCTCCAATGGCGCGAGCCAGGCGATCGTCGACGCCCGCGTGCTCGGCACCTGCCTGCTGGCGCACGGCGTGACGCCGGCGGCGCTCGCCGCCTATGACGAGAAACTGTGCGGCCCGATTTCGGCTGTCATCCTGCGCAACCGCGGCGCCGGCCCGTTCGGCCTGCTCAATCTGGTCGACGAGCGCTGCGGCGGGACCTTCACCAATATTGACGAGGTCATCCCACCGGCCGAGCGCGACGCGTTCATGGCCGGCTACAAGAAGGCGGCAGGGTTTGCCATCGAGCAGCTCAATGCCGCGCCGCGGACCATTGCCGAGGGGGCGACGGTCGCGAGCCTGTCAACAACCTGAGATTTGCCTTCGCGGCGATCTGACCCCGTGCATATGAGCGAGTCACCTCCACAGCCGCGAGGCGTGATCGCAATGCTGCGACGACTGGGCCGACTGTCCCTCGCCCTCGCACTCCTGATGCACTCGGGGCACGCCGGCCTTGCCGCCGGCTGCCGCAACACAGCGGCAACGTCGCGGCTCGTGGGCCCGATGATCATGGCCGGCTTCTTCGGGACCAAGGCATCGGATGCCGGATTTCAGCAGATTCTGTCCGATCTCGAGGAGGGGCTGATCGGCGGTGTCGTGATCCTCGGCCGCAATGTCGGAACGTCAGATGATCTCGCCGCGATGATCGATCGACTCCGGTCCTGCAAATGCGCGGCTCCTCCGTTCATCGCCATCGACGATGAAGGCGGAACGGTCGAGCGGCTCGGATCGAATGTCGGCCTTGCGGAAACGCCGTCGGCCGCGGAGATCGCCCGCGGCTCCGTCCCGGCGGCGCGCCGCGCTTACGCGGCACTCGCCGAGAAGCTCGCGACGCTGCACATCAACATGAATCTCGCGCCGGTGGTCGATCTCAACACCAACCCGTCGAACCCGATCATCGGTCAGCGGCAACGCAGCTATGGCCGCGACGCCGACACGGTGGCGCGCTACGCGGCAGCCTTCATCCGGGCGCACCGAAGGCAGGGCATCCTGACGGTGCTCAAGCATTTCCCGGGGCATGGATCGTCCACCGCCGACAGCCACGCCGGCATCGCCGACGTCACGACCACCTGGTCATCGGCGGAGCTGAAGCCGTACAGGCGCCTGATTCGGCGGGGGATGGCCGAGGCGATCATGGTCGGCCATCTCGCCAATACCCGCCGCTGGGGCGGTGTCGCAACGCAGAATGGCGCGCACGCGATCGACCGTCTTCTGCGCCGCGAGCTCGGCTATGACGGCGTGGTCATGACGGATGACCTCGCCATGAAGGCCATTCTCGACGCCAAGCCGCCGGCCACCGCCGCCATCGATGCCGTCAAGGCAGGCGCCGATATCATCATGTTCACCAAGCTGAGCGACGAGGACCAGACGTCCGACGTCGGCCGCGAGATCAACAGCGCGTTGACAGCAGCCGCTTGCTCACGTGAGCTCCCGTTGGATCTGGTCAAACGGTCGTATGCCCGTGTTCGTGGACTAAAGGCGATGAGCATCCAGCGAGATCGAAGCGGGGGGAGTCATTAACTTGTGTCTAAGCGCCAGATTTTTGTTGATCTGCTTAGCGGTATGTGCGTGGTCGGCCGCTGTATGCTCAGTACATGCGCGGCCTATCGAGAGCGATGCTTGGAAACGCTGCCAATCGTCGGATGCCGACCAGCGGATATCCGGCTGCAGCGAAGTAGTCTCTCAAGGTAGACGTCCTAAGTCTCGGCTTGCCGACGCTTTGGACGGGCGCTGCTGGGCATACCACGTCAAGGGACTGTATGAACTGGCCGTTGCAGACTGCAGGGCAAGCATATCGCTTCGACCGAACTATTCGTACTCCTACAACAATCTGTCCTCGGCTTTCCTGGGATTGAAGAATTTTGGGGAAGCTGCCAACGCCGCGAGGAAGGCTATCGAGCTAAAGCCTCGGTTCTTTTGGTCCCATCTAAATCTGGCCCGATCACTCGCTGGGCTCGGTGAGCTCGATCGAGCCAGAGCGGAATACCAAATAGCTCTCGCTATTGAACCGAGCAGCTCAGAAGCCACCGAAGAGCTGAGAATTCTTTCAGCTCAGACAGCAGAAAAGTTAAATCAACCTTCTTCTTCTGAAACCTCTACGAGGCCTTCCGGTGGCGCCTCTCTACCTATTTGGTCTAAACCCAGCCGTCGGGTTGCCCTCGTGATCGGCAACTCGAAATACAGTTCCGTTCCGGAGCTTCCAAATCCTGTGAGAGACACGGACCTCATTTCACAAACGCTGAAGTCTATCGGGTTTGACGAGGTAATCGCAGGAAAGAACCTGTCGCGCGATGCTTTACACAAGTTGTTGTTGGAGTTCTCGAAGAAGTCTTCGGAGGCCGACTGGTCGGTCATCTACTACTCGGGACATGGCATCGAAGTGGGTGGCGCCGACTACATGATCCCCGTCGACGCTCACCTCGAATCTGACAGAGATGTAGATTTTGAGACCGTTCCACTCTCCTTGGCAATCTCTGCTGCGGACGGTGCAAGGAAGCTGCGCATGGTGATCATGGATGCCTGTCGCAGCAATCCGTTTCTGAGTCAGATGAAACGGACCATCGCCACCCGCTCGTTAGGGCGCGGCTTGGCTGCCGTCGAGCCGGAGCCGGGATCGCTAGTTATATTTTCGGCAAAGCACGGAGAGACTGCCCTCGACGGAGATGGCTCCAACAGCCCGTTTGCGATAGCGCTCGCAAGCCGGCTGAAAGTCGCCGGTCTTGAGGTCCGTCGCTTGTTTGATCTCGTGCGAGACGATGTGCTCCTAGCGACCAATCGCCGGCAACAGCCGTTCTCTTATGGCTCGCTCTCAGGTAACGAAGACTATTTCTTTGTTGCCAAATGAACTGACTGAATCAAGGGCAGTTTCGGAACTCGACGGCTCTTAAATCTAGCTCGATCGGCGGAGCGACATTCGGGTCTTTCCACCCATCCGTCGCTTCGCTCCTTTCACGCGAGCACGTCGAATGTTACTGCCCGGCCCGCGCTTACGCGTACCTGCCGTGGCAGTGCTTGTACTTCTTGCCGGAGCCGCAGGGGCAGTCCTCGTTGCGGCCGATCTTGCCCCAGGTGGTGGGGTCGTTGGGGTTGCGCGCTTCGGCCGGGACCGGGGCGGCGCCCGAAGAGGGCACGAGTGACACGTTGGCGAAGGCCATCTCGTCCTCGCCGGTGCTGGGATCGGCGTGGTGCGCCTGCATCGGCGGCAGCACCGGCTGCTGCTCCTCCGGTGGCACGATCTCGACCCGCATCAGCTGCGCGGTGACGGCCTCGCGCAGATGCGCGATCATCGCCTCGAACAGCGTGAAGGCTTCCGACTTGTACTCCTGCAGCGGATCGCGCTGGCCGTAGCCGCGCAGGCCGATGACCTGGCGCAGATGGTCGAGCATCACCAGGTGCTCGCGCCAGAGGTGGTCGAGCGTCTGCAGCAGGATGGTCTTCTCGACGTAGCGCATCACGTCGGGGCCCCATTGCGCGACCTTGGCGGCCATGCGCTCGTCGGCGTGGGTCTCGATGCGCTTGAGCAGCTCCTCGTCGGCGATGCCCTCTTCCTTCGCCCATTCGTCGACCGGCAGGTCGATGTCGAGCACGCGCTTCAGCTCTTCTTTCAGGCCGGCAACGTCCCACTGCTCGGCATAGGCGTGCTCGGGAACGTGCTTGGCGACGAGATCGTCGATGAAGGCGTGACGCATGTCGGTGATCGTCTCGACCACGCTCTCGTCCTGCATCAGCTCGACGCGCTGGTCGAAGATCACCTTGCGCTGGTCGTTCTGGACGTTGTCGAACTTCAGCAGGTTCTTGCGGATGTCGAAGTTGCGCGCCTCGACCTTCTGCTGCGCCTTCTCCAGCGCCTTGTTGATCCAGGGATGGATGATGGCCTCGCCTTCCTTCAGGCCGAGCCGGGTCAGCATGCTGTCCAAACGGTCGGAGCCGAAGATGCGCATCAGGTCGTCTTCCAGCGACAGGAAGAATTTCGACCGGCCGGGGTCGCCCTGACGGCCGGAGCGGCCGCGCAACTGGTTGTCGATGCGGCGGGATTCGTGGCGCTCGGAGCCGATGATGTAGAGGCCGCCCGGCTTGGTCACGGTCTTCGCCGCCTTCGAGCCCTTGGCGGGCTCGATCTCGACCGTCTCCTCGGCCTTCAGCACGATCTCGCGGAAGCGGGCGATGTCGGCCTTGATCTGTTCGATCTTGGCGGCCTTCTCGGCCTCGTCGGTGATCCCGGCGGTCTCCTGCTGCAGGCGCATCTCGAGCGAGCCGCCGAGCTTGATGTCGGTGCCGCGGCCGGCCATGTTGGTCGCGATCGTGATCGCACCGGGCACGCCGGCTTCGGCCACGATATAGGCTTCCTGCTCGTGGAAGCGCGCATTCAGCACCGCGAACAGTTTCGCAGGCTTGCCGGCGCGAGCCGCCGCATAGAGCTTGTCGAGCGCGCGCTCGCTGCCGAAATCGATCTGCTTGTAGCCGTGCTGCTTGAGATAGGCGGCCAGCACCTCGGACTTCTCGATCGAGGCGGTGCCGACCAGCACCGGCTGCAGGCGCGAATTCGCCCGCTCGATCTCGGCCAGGATGGCGGCGTATTTCTCCTGCTGGGTGCGATAGACCTCGTCGTCCTCGTCGAGACGCGCGACCGGCAGGTTGGTCGGGATCTCCAGCACCTCGAGCTTGTAGATGTCGAACAGCTCGTCGGCCTCGGTGGCCGCCGTGCCGGTCATGCCGGCGAGCTTCTCGTACATCCGGAAGTAGTTCTGGAAGGTGATCGAGGCCAGCGTCTGGTTCTCGGGCTGCACCGGCTGGTGCTCCTTGGCCTCGAGCGCCTGGTGCAGGCCTTCCGAATAGCGCCGGCCCGGCATCATGCGGCCGGTGAATTCGTCGATGATCACGACCTCGCCGTCGCGGACGATGTAGTCCTTGTCGCGGGTGAACAGCGTGTGCGCGCGCAGCGCCTGGTTGATGTGGTGCACGACGGAGACGTTCTCGACGTCGTAGAGCGACTCGCCCTTGAGTTGGCCGGCATCGCGCAGCAGGGTCTCGATCTTCTCCATGCCGGCTTCGGTGAGCGTCACCGTGCGCTGCTTCTCGTCGACCTCGTAGTCGGTCTTGTCGAGCTTCGGCACGAAGGTGTCGATGGTGTTGTAGAACTCCGAGCGATCGTCGAGCGGGCCGGAGATGATCAGCGGCGTGCGCGCTTCATCGATGAGAATGGAGTCCACCTCGTCGACGATGGCGAAGAAGTGCCCGCGCTGGACCATGTCCTCCAGCCGGTACTTCATGTTGTCGCGCAGATAGTCGAAGCCGTATTCGTTGTTGGTGCCGTAGGTGATGTCGCAGGCATAGGCCGCCTTGCGCTCGGCATCGTCGAGGCCGTGCACGATCACACCTGTGGTCAGGCCGAGGAAGCCGTAGATCTGGCTCATCCAGCCGGCGTCGCGGCGGGCGAGGTAGTCGTTCACCGTCACGACGTGGACGCCCTTGCCGGCGAGCGCGTTGAGGTAGACCGCGAGGGTCGCCACCAGCGTCTTGCCTTCGCCGGTCTTCATCTCGGCGATGTCGCCCTCGTGCAGCACCATGCCGCCGATCAGCTGGACGTCGAAATGGCGCTGGCCGAGGGTGCGCTTGGAGGCCTCGCGGACGGTGGCGAAGGCCGGGACCAGGATGTCGTCGAGCGTCTTGCCGTCGGCGAGCTGCTTCTTGAACTCCTCAGTGCGCGCCTTGAGCTGCTCGTCGGTCAGCTTGGCGAGCTCCGGCTCCAGCGCATTGATGGCATTGACACGGGACTGGTAACCCTTGACGCGACGGTCGTTGGCGGAGCCGAATAGCTTACGGGCGAGCGCGCCGATCATTGCTGAAATCCTGCCTCTATGGGTCTGCGTTGCAGCCGTAACTCATGGTTTGGGTTTGCTGTTCCCGACGTGATGCACCGCAGCACCCGCGCCAGCCTCGACCTTCGGCGCCGGGCGGCGCCCGCCAGATGAGTGGGAGACAGGCAAACCAGGGTTCAACGGCCAAAAACGCAGCAAAATAAGCGCCATCGCCCTTGAAGCGACCGGGCAGAGATATGGCTGGGGGGGAACGTTGTCAACGGCGCCCGACAGCGGGGCCGTCGTTGCCAACCTGTCGCCGATTTCACGAAATTGACAGACTTTTCGCGTTGCCAAGGCACGGCGATTGGGCGAGTGTCCCGGCCGCCCTGAGGCCTCCCCCTCGAGCCCCCTCTTCTCAACAAGGATTTTCCATGACCACGTCGTTCCCGGTTACGAAAACCGGCCTGCGCCTCGGCCTTGCCACCGCTCTCGCCGGAAGTCTCGCGTTGTCCCTGCTTGCCGCGCCCGCACGCGCCGCCGACGATGCCAACCCGGTGCTGGCCAAGGTGAACGGCGCCGAGATCCGCAAGAGCGACGTGACGCTCGCCGAGGAGGAGCTCGGACAGAGCCTCGCGCAGATGGATCCGGCGACCAAGGACGAGAACGTGCTGTCGTTCCTGATCGACATGAAGCTGGTCGCCAAGGCGGCCGAGGACAAGAAGGTCGCCGACAGCGAGGAGTTCAAGAAGCGCCTCGCCTTCACCCGCAACCGGCTGCTGATGGACAGCCTGCTGGCCAGCGAGGGCAAGGCCGCGACCACGCCGGACGCGATGAAGAAGGTCTATGAGGAGGCCGCCAAGCAGATCGGTGGCGAGCAGGAGGTCCACGCCCGCCATATTCTGGTGGAGACCGAGGACGACGCCAAGGCCGTCAAGGCCGAGCTCGCCAAGGGCGCCGATTTCGCCGAACTCGCCAAGAAGAAGTCCAAGGATCCTGGCGCCTCGGACGGCGGCGACCTCGGCTTCTTTACCAAGGAGCAGATGGTGCCGGAATTCGCCAACGTCGCCTTCTCGCTCGAGCCGGGCAAGATCTCCGATCCGGTGAAGACCCAGTTCGGCTGGCACGTCATCAAGGTCGAGGAAAAGCGCAGCCGCAAGCCGCCGGAGTTCGACCAGGTCAAGGGCCAGATCGAGACCTACGTCACCCGCAAGGCCCAGGCCGACTACGTCGGCAAGCTGCGCGAGGCCGCCAAGATCGAGCGCCTGGACAAGCCGGCCGCCGACGCCGCCAAGCCGGCGGACGCGAAGCCGGCCGACGCGAAGCCGGCCGAGCCGGCGAAGAAGTAAGCGGCTCGGCTACTTGGCTTGAGACGGGACATGGTCGCGTCATAAATGGTGTCGTCCCGGCGAAAGCCGGGACCCATGCCGCGTGATGTTTGAAACAGGCACGCGGCCGATACCGGGGCTCCCAACTGGACCCTGTGGTTATGGATCCCGGCGTTCGCCGGGATGACAGCAGTGGGTGCAGTGACATCCACTCCCACAACGACGACCGAGATGATACAGAGCGCTTCCCGCTCATTCCTGCCGGAAGCCTCTCCGATGTCCTCAGCCGTCTCCCCGCTCGCCCCCACCGATGTCCCCGACATGCCCGCCGTTGCGGGCGTCAAGCTCGCGACTGCGGCGGCCGGCATCCGCTACAAGAACCGCACCGACGTGCTGCTGGCGCTGCTCGATCCCGGCACCACCGTGGCCGGCGTGTTCACCCTGTCGAAATGCCCGTCGGCGCCGGTCGAATGGTGCCGGGCCAAGCTGAAGGGCGGCAAGGCGCGCGCGCTGGTGGTCAACTCCGGCAACGCCAACGCCTTCACCGGCAAGACCGGCAAGCAGTCGACGGCCCTGACGGCGGCGATCGCCGCCAAGGCGGTCGGCTGCAAGCAGGACGAGATCTTCCTCGCCTCGACCGGCGTGATCGGCGAGCCGCTGGATGCGACCAAGTTCGACGGCGTGCTCGAAGGGTTGGCGGGCACCGCGGCCCCCGAGGACTGGATGGGCGCAGCGCGCGCCATCATGACCACCGACACCTTCCCCAAGGTCGCCACCGCCACCGTCAAGCTCGGAAAGGCCAAGGTGACGATCAACGGCATGGCCAAGGGCGCCGGCATGATCGCGCCCGACATGGCGACGATGTTGTCGTTCATCTTCACCGATGCGCCGATTTCGGCCCCCGCGCTGCAGGCCCTGCTCAAGGCCGGCGTCGAGGACACCTTCAACGCGGTGACGATCGACGGCGACACCTCGACATCCGACACGCTGCTCGCCTTCGCCACCGGGGCCGCCGCGGCGAAGGGCGCGCCGAAGATCAGCCGCGCCAGCGATCCGCGCGCGAAAGCGTTCGTGAAGGCGTTCAATGCCGTGCTGGCCGACCTCGCCGAGCAGGTCGCGCGCGACGGCGAGGGCGCCCGCAAGCTGGTCGAGATCATCGTCGAGGGCGCCAAGAGCAAGCCGTCGGCGCGCAGAATCGCGATGTCGATCGCCAACTCGCCGCTGGTCAAGACCGCGATCGCCGGCGAGGACGCCAATTGGGGCCGCGTCGTGATGGCCGTCGGCAAGGCCGGCGAGCCGGCCGACCGCGACAAGCTCTCGATCTCCTTCAACGGCATCCGCGTCGCATCGAAGGGCGCGCGCGATCCGTCCTATGACGAGACGGAAGTCTCCGAGGCGATGAAGGCGCAGAAGGTGCAGATCAAGGTGGCGCTCGGCCTCGGCAAGGGCCGCGACCGCGTGCTGACCTGCGACCTGACCAAGGAGTATGTCGCGATCAACGGCGACTACCGCTCGTAGCCGCCGGGATCAGAGCTGCTGGCTGACATGGACGGTGACCTCGACGCCCTTGGTCACCGGCCGATTGAGCATATCGGCCCCGTGCCGGACGTAGGCAAAGTGGTCTTCGCCGACGAAGCCCGGCTTCGAGACGTACACGATCTGCGCCCCCTGCACGGAGACCACGCCGTGGCTCGCAGCAGACAGCACGCGGACGCCGAAAATCGGTCCGCGCGAGTGCAGGACTGCGATGCTGCAGCGCTTGCCGGTTTTAGCGTACATGTGCCCTTGAGCCGTCTGGTTTTCCAGCGTCGAGAACGGCGGTACGATGCAATTGGCGGCCGAAGCCCCCGCCGAGAACGCCACAGTCAGCACACATGCCAGCGCAGCAGCCTTGATCACGCGAACCTCCCATCGGGTCGAGCACCCGATGGGATTTCACCTCAGGTCGTGACGGCGATCAACGCCATTTTTGATTGCAATCCGCGCCAACTCAACCCGCGATCCGTGCGTCGGCGACCGCCCTGTCGAACAATTTCTGCATCGCATCCGAGATGCCCTGGGTCGGCGACACCTCGAAATAGAACCCATCGGACGCGCACGCCTGCATGTTCTGCGCAATCTCGCTGTTCGGCGAGGGGCCGAACGGCCCCTTGTTGAACGGATCGATCCAGTTCATGTACCAGTTGTTCGTCGGCAGCTGCAGGTAGGTCGTGTAGAGCACGGCGATCTTGATGCCGCGGCTCTTCAGCGCCGTGCACAGCGCCGGATTGATCGGCGACTGGCAGCGGTTGCCGCCGGCCTTGGGCTTCAGGCACGCGGCATTGCTCTCGTCGGCGACGCCATCGGAGACGAAGAACAGGTATTTCAGCGGCGAACCCGACGTGCCGTCGCCCGGTGTCGCAATCTCGTTGTTGATCGCCGGCAACACGCTGGTGAACGGCGTATCCTTGTCTGCCGTATAGGAATCGTTGTTGCCATACACGCCCATCAGGTCGATGTTCCCGGCGGCACTCTTGGCGCTGGAGAGGCTCGACGAGAGCGAGAACAGCGACCGCAACCCGATCGTCTTCGACGCCGCACCGAAATCATAGATCGCCATGCGGAACTGGTTCGGATAGGTCTGGGTCTGCTGCGCCTTGTCCATCAGCTGCTGGGTGGCGCTGCGCAGCACGTCGATCCGGGTGGTGACGCCGATGCTCTTCGCGAGGTTATAGAAGTTGTTCGAATCGTTGTAGTCGTGGCAGGCAAAGGCGCAATAGCGGTTGCTGCCGTATCTTGCGTCCGATGTCGCATTGACCATCTTGGTCACGTCCGCCGGCGTCGCCGCCACGCCCATCGACGGCGAGTTGTCGAGCAGCAGGTAGAAGTCGATGTATTTCGGCATCGAGGCCTTGGCCGTCGACGAGCCCTGCAGGGTCATGGTCTTGAACCCGACGATGTTCATGAACATCATCGGCACGGTGGCCGTGAACGACACGGTGGCGCTCAGCACCGAGCCGGCCTTCTTCACCTCCGGCGTCAGGCTGGTCAGCGTATAGCCTGAGGTGCCCGACATGTTGCCGTTGAAGATCTTCGCCGCGTCGTCATTGCCGGCGGCGATCACGCCGTCCGAGGTCATCGTGCCTGCGGCGATGAAGGCCGGCGAGGTCCGGGACACCGCGCCGACCGAGGCGGCGTCGACCGCCGCCTGCAGTTTGGCGCGCATCTGGTTGGCGCGGCTGTAGTCGACGCCGCAGCCGACCGCGGTGATCAGCGGGACGCAGACGATCGCGAACGTCACCGCGACGTTGCCGCTGACGTCGCGCCGCAGGCGGCCGAGCAGGCTGGATAAAATTCGCATGAATGATGCCTAACAAACCATGAGGAGGCCATGGCGTTCACCCGTGAAAATACGCGGCCGGCCATTAAGGTTGGCTTATTTCGACCGTGGAAACCGGGCTCGAAACGGCCTAGGTTAAGATTCCCTCAACAGGCGCACTTGGTTCTCGTACCGGCGCATCCCTCTCAAACCGATCGGACCATGCCCGACCTGAAACTCACGCTCGTGGTCGCCTGCGCGCTCGTCGACGCCGACAATCGTGTGCTGCTGGCGCAGCGGCCGCCCGGCAAGACGCTCGCGGGACTCTGGGAGTTTCCCGGCGGCAAGCTCGAGCCCGGCGAGCGCCCCGAAGCCAGCCTGATCCGCGAGCTCGACGAGGAGCTCGGCATCATCGTGCGCGAGGCCTGTCTCGCGCCGCTGACGTTTGCCAGCCACGCCTATGAGACGTTCCATCTGTTGATGCCGCTCTACATCTGCCGGCGCTGGGAAGGCGTGGTCACCGCGCGCGAGGGACAGCAACTGGCCTGGGTGCGGCCGAACAAGCTGCGCGACTACCCGATGCCCCCGGCGGACATTCCGCTGCTGCCGCATCTGATCGATCTGTTGATGTGAGGCGCCGCGATAGCCTCACGCTCACTCGTCATGCGCGGGCTTGACCCGCCTGCGGGGCCGTAGCCCCTTCGGCGCGGCGAAGGCCCGCGCATCCATCTACATTTCGGACTCTTCGAGAGGGATGGATCGCCGGGTCAAGCCCGGCGATGACGAGCGGTTTTATTCCTCGCGCGGGCTCCGCTTCACTGCCGCCTCGAGGCTCGTCGTCGCCGAGCCCGGCTTCAGCGGCTTCTGCTGGCTCTCGTGCGGGGCCCAGCCGGAGATCCAGATGATGTCGAAGGTGGCGCGGATGCGGCTGTCGGGATCGGCGAAGCGCTCGGCATAGATCTCGGCCATGCGCAGCAGGGTGGCGCGGCGCGTCGGCGTGCGACGGCGCTCGACCAGGCTGTTGGTCGCGCCCATGCGGCGGAGATCCTGCATCAGGCCGAGCGCGCTGGCATAGCGGACCACGACGCGGTCGACGTCGGTGACGGGTAGCGCGAAGCCGGCACGCTGCAGCAGACCGCCGATGTCGCGCAGATCGGCGAACGGCGCGACACGCGGCGAGACGCCGCCCTCGCATTCGGCTTCGGCCGCCGCGAAGCTCTGCCGGAGCTCGGTCAGCGTATCGCCGCCGATCAGCGCCGCCAGCAGCAGACCATCGGGGCGCAAGGCCCGGCGAATCTGCACCAACAGTCCGGGCAGATCGTTGACGAATTGAAACGCCAGCGCCGACAGCGCGAGATCGAGCGATTGCGCGGCCAACGGCAGCCGCTCGTCCGCGGTGGCGGGCGCGGCGATATGCGCGAGCTGCGAGAGGCGTCCCGAAAGATACGGCTTCAAGCCGGCGGCCGGCGTCCAGACGTCGGCGGCCGCGGTGAAGGACCGGTTCACCGCGGCAAGGCGATCCGCGATATCTTCGGCGACGCGCTCCAGCAGGAAGGTCTCGGGCGCGCGCGCAGCCCGCCGCAGCCTGAGCGCGAGCAAGCTGCGATCGAACAGAACGGGAGCGGTGACGGGCTGAGTCATGGGGGCTGGTTACGCCGATCCTGGTGGCCGGGCAATGCACCGCTTGAGCCGCGTGGGTTGCGGCGCTAGCCTCAACACATGGGTGTGACGTTTGCTCCAATCAGCGTCGGACGACTTCGTGCAGCCGTGGGCGCGCTGCATGGCAGTCTCGCGCGCGTTGCGAAGCTCGCACTCGACGTCGCGCTTCCCACCCTGTGCATCTGCTGCCGCGAGCCGGTCGACGGCGAGGGCGTGTGTGCGGCCTGCTGGGGCAAATTGTCGTTCATCGAGCGGCCGTATTGCCCGAAGCTCGGCATCCCCTTCGTCTACGATCCGGGCCCCGAGCTGCTGTCGATGGAAGCCATCGCGGCGCCACCGGCCTATGCCCGCGCCCGCGCCGCCGTGCGCTATGACGAGGTCGCCCGCGCGCTGGTGCATCAGCTGAAATATCAGGACCGCACTGATCTGGCGCCGATCATGGGCCGCTGGATGGCGCGCGCCGGCCGCGAGCTGCTGGCCGAGGCCGACCTCGTGGTGCCCGTGCCGCTGCACTGGCGGCGCGGCTTCAGCCGCCGCTACAACCAGTCCGGCGCGCTGGCGCGGGTGATCGCCCGGTCCAGCGGCGTCCGACTGCACGGCGATGCGCTGCGCCGCGTGCGGGCAACCGAGCAGCAGGTCGGGCTGTCGCGCGCCCAGCGCACCAGCAATGTGCAGGGCGCATTCCAGGTATCTTCAGACCGCCTGCATGACGTGCAGGGGCGCCGCATCGTGATCGTCGACGACGTGCTGACCACCGGCGCGACGGTGGATGCCTGCGCCCGCGCTCTGCTGCGCGCCAAGGCGGCCGAGGTCAGCGTGCTGGTTTTCGCCCGGGTTGTCGATGCGCCCCGCGCTCCCATATAATCTATCGTTCTGAAACAGCTGAGCGCGACATGACCGCTGCGATCGAAATCTATACCCGTCCGGGGTGCGGCTACTGCACGGCCGCCAAATCGCTTCTGACCCGCAAGAACGTTGCCTTCACCGAGCATGACGCGGGCAAGGATCCGACGATTCGGCAGAAGATGTATGATCGTGTCGGCCCGGGCTCGACCTTTCCGCAGATCTTCATCGGCCACACCCATGTCGGCGGCTGCGACGACCTCTATGCGCTCGATCGCGAGGGCAGGCTCGACGCCATGCTGGCGGGAGACAAGGCGACATCATGAGCAACGACCGCAGCTTTACCGCCGCCATGGTGCAGATGCGCACCTCGCTCCTGCCCGAGCCGAGCCTCGAGCAGGGCATCAGGCTGATCCGGGAAGCGGTCGCGCAGGGCGCGGAGTACGTCCAGACGCCGGAAGTGAGCAACATGATGCAGCTCAACCGGACGGCGCTGTTCGAGCAGCTCAAGAGCGAGGCGGACGATCCCTCTCTCAAAGCCTATCAGGCGCTCGCCAAGGAGCTGGGCATCCATCTGCACATCGGATCGCTGGCGCTGCGCTTCTCGGCAGACAAGGCCGTGAACCGCTCGTTCCTGATCGGGCCCGAGGGCAACGTGCTGGCGAGCTACGACAAGATCCACATGTTCGACATCGACCTGCCGGGCGGTGAGAGCTATCGCGAGTCCGCCAACTATCAGCCGGGCGAGACGGCCGTGATCTCGGATCTGCCCTGGGGTCGTCTGGGGCTGACGATCTGCTACGACGTGCGCTTCCCGGCGCTGTATCGCGCGCTGGCCGAGAGCGGCGCCTCCTTCATCAGCGTGCCCTCCGCCTTCACCCGCAAGACCGGCGAGGCGCACTGGCACACGCTGCTGCGCGCCCGCGCCATCGAGACGGGATGCTTCGTGTTCGCCGCCGCCCAGTGCGGCCTGCACGAGAACAAGCGCGAGACCTTCGGCCACTCGCTGATCATCGATCCATGGGGCGAGATTCTCGCCGAGGGCGGCGTCGAGCCCGGCGTGATCATGGCGCGCATCGATCCGTCGCGGGTCGAGAGCGTGCGCCAGACCATTCCTTCGCTGCAGCACGGCCGCCGGTTCGGCATCGCCGACCCCAACGCGGGTCCGGACTATCTGCACCTGGTGCGGGGCTCGGCATGATCCGCTATGCGCTGCGCTGCGAGCGTGACCATACGTTCGAAAGCTGGTTCCAGAGCTCCTCGGCCTACGATTCGCAGGTGAAGCGCAAGCTGGTGGAATGCCCGACCTGCGGCTCGACCAAGGTCGAGAAGGCGATCATGGCGCCGCGCATCGTCAACAAGAAGGGCCGCGAGGCCGTGCCGGTACCGGCCTCACCGACGCCAGCGCAGGAAGTGATTCCGCCGGGATCGACCGCGCTGATGATGGCGCAGGAGCGCGAGCTGCGCGCCAAGCTCAAGGAGCTGCGCGACCACATCGTCAAGAACGCCGACGATGTCGGCGAACGATTCCCGACCGAAGCCCGCAAGATGCATTACGGCGAGACCGAGCACCGGCCGATCTATGGCGAGGCCTCGCTCGACGAGGCCCGCGAACTGATCGAGGAAGGCATCGAGGTCGCGCCGATCCCGGTGCTGCCGGACGACCGGAATTGAGCAATAGAGACGCCCTCTCCGTCATTGCGAGCGAAGCGAAGCAATCCAGCGCCGGGCAAAGATTCTGGATTGCTTCGCTTCGCTCGCAATGACGGTTGAAATACCTTGTCTCGAACTGCCTTCTTGGTCTGAGCGATAGCGATGTCCCCCCTCTCCTCCTCCTGGCAGCTCTGGGCTCTCCTCTCCGCGCTGTTTGCGGCCCTCACCGCCATCTTCGCCAAGGTTGGCGTCGAGGGGCTCAACTCCGACCTCGCTACGCTCATCCGCACGGCGATCGTGCTGGTGACGCTAGCGCTGATCCTGTTTTCGACAGGCCAGCTGACGAGCCCCGGCCCGATCTCGATGAAGAGCTGGGTCTTCCTCACACTGTCGGCGCTCGGCACCGGCGCCTCGTGGCTGTGCTACTTCCGCGCCCTGAAGCTCGGACCAGCGACGCTGGTCGCGCCGATCGACAAACTCAGCGTCGTGCTGGTCGCCTTGTTCGGCGTCGTGTTTCTCGGCGAACGACCGAGCCTGCAGGGCTGGATCGGCATCGCCCTGATCGCGACCGGCGCCGTGCTGATCGCGATCAAGGGCTGACTACACGGCGACCAGCAGCGCCACGCCGGCGACGATCAGCGTGATGCCGCCGATCTCGCGCAGCGAAACCGGCTGCTTGAACGAATAGTACGACACGCCCTGCGCGAACAGTACCTCGATCAGCGCGAGCGTGCGGACGTTGGCGGCCGCGGTCAGCGCGAACGCCAGGAACCAGAACTGCGACGCGAAGGCGCCGACGAAGCCGGCCATCATCGATGGCCGCCACAGCGACAGGATTCCGCGCAGGATGTCGGGCGCGCGCGCCAGCAGATAGACGGTGAGGAGCGCCGTCTGCACGAATAGGCCCCAGACCAGCGTGTACGACGCGGCGGTGACGAAGGACACGCCGTCGACGGTGATGATGGCGCCGCGGAAGCCGACGGCCGACAAGGCGAACGACGCCGCGGCAACCAGGCCGGTTACGGTCGGCCTCAACTCGGCAAAGCTTTTCTCACCGCCGGGCCTGAGCGCGGTGATGACGACGCCGATGGTGGCGATCAGGATCGCGATCATCTTTGGAAGCGAGAGCGGATCGCCGAGAAAGATGAAGCCGAAGATCGCGGTCTGGATCGCTTCGGTCTTCAGATAGGCCGTGGTGACGACGAAGGAGCGGTCGGTCATCGCCAATAGCATCAGCCCGGTGGCGATGATCTGGCTGAGCGCACCGAGCAGCAGCCACGGCCAGAACACCGCCGGCGGCCACGGCAGGTGGTCGCCGGTGGCCAGCAGCACCGCGGTCAGGAACACCAGCGAGAACGGAAAGCCGAACAGGAAGCGGATATTGGTCGCCCCCCAGGTGCCGAGCTTCGCCGTCAGCGACCGCTGCATCGCATTGCGCGCGACCTGGCCGGCGGCGGCAACCAACGTGAACGGAATCCAGAGCGAGGTGATGGGGAGCATGCGGCACAATGCAGTAGTGAGATTGGCACCGTGACGACCACGGGGCGCTGGGTCAACAGCGGTGAGGCGGTTCAGCCGCATGTCAGGATTGCAGCTCTCGCCGGAAGGGCCAGGACGGATTGCGTCTTGTGGTAAGCTCGCGCCACACATCCGGTGTCGTCCCTGCGAACGCAGGGACCCATAACCACCGGCTTCAATTGGGTTAGGCGATCCATCCACGCGATGGTGCGGCGATGTACTATGTCTATATTCTCGCCAGCGGCCGTCACGGTACGCTGTACATCGGTGTGACCAACTCGTTACGGACTCGGCTCGAGCAGCATCGCAAGGGCGAAGGCTCGGAGTTCGTGAAGAAGTACGGGGTGTTTCGGCTGGTCTACGTCGAAATCTACACTGTTGCTGCGGAAGCGATCACCCGCGAGAAGCAGCTCAAGCGCTGGAAGCGTGATTGGAAAATCGAACTGATCGAGCGCGACAATCTTGAATGGCGCGATCTCAGCGACCTGATCTCCTAGCGTGCCTCAAACCCCTCCCTGTGGTTATGGGTCCCTGCGTTCGCAGGGACGACACCGGTTATGGAGCGGCAGACGGGTCAAGCCGATGAATGGCCGCGCGCTAAACCATCTGCTCGGCGACCATCATGTAGTTCACGTCCATGTCGGTCGACAGGCTCCAGCGGTCGGCGAACGGGCTGTAGACCACGCCGCTCTGCTCGGTGATGACCAGGCGGTTGTCGAGCAGGTATTTGGTCAGCTCGTCCGGCGTGACGAACTTGCTCCACTCATGCGTGCCGCGCGGCAGCCAGCGCAGCACGTATTCGGCGCCGACGATGGCGAGCGCAAAGCTCTTCCAGTTGCGGTTGAGGGTCGAGACCACCATCATGCCGCCCGGCTTCAGCACCGCGGCACAGCGGCCGAGGAAGGCGCTGACGTCGGTGACGTGCTCGACGACCTCCATCGCCAGCACGATGTCGAAGCGCTCGCGCGGATCCATCTCCTCGATCGTGGTGCAGCGATAGTCGATCGACAGATGACCCTTCTCGGCATGCAGCCTGGCGGCGGCAATGTTGCTGGCCGAGGGGTCGACGCCGACGACCTGCGCGCCCAGCCGCGTGAACGGCTCGCACAGCAGTCCCGCGCCGCAGCCGATGTCGAGCATGCGCAGCCCCGACAGGCAGTTGAGGCTCTTGGCGTTGCGCTCGAATTTCCGGCAGGCGGCATCGCGGATATAGGTCAGGCGCAGCGGGTTGATCTTGTGCAGGGGCGCCATCTTGCCCTTGGGGTCCCACCACGTCTCGGACAGTTTCGAGAACTTCGCGATCTCGGCCGGATCGACGGTCGAGCCGGAGGGAACAGAAGTGCTGCGGGAATCCTGAGGCATTGTCATCGCTGAATACTCAATGATCGAAGCTGCGGCGCCGTACCGGGCTAACGCGCCGTGATGGCGTTCCGGAACGCCAGCGGCTCCGCGATGGTCGAAATGGTTTCCTTGCCCTCGCCCACACCCAAGATGGTGACATCGCCGTAATTGAGAACCCGTCCCATGATGGTCTGGTTGACGTCGACGCTCTCGACCTTGTCGAGAGCCATCTCGAAGGTACGGCGCTTGATGAAACCGGTTTTGTGCACGACACGGCGATTGGTGACGTCCGTCTCGGTGGTCAGGCGATGGAACCAGGCCCGGACCGTCCAATACAGGGCAACAATGGCGATGACGGCGGCGGTGGCCAGGCACAGCAGAACCAGATTGTCGTTCACGGTCATGCGGGAGAGGACGAGCAATCCAAACACGACGATCCAGGCCCCGATCGCCGGCAGGTAGAACATCCAATGTGCATTGGTCGAATACAGCACCTTCTCGCCGGGTTGCAGGATTTCGTCGATGTAACGCGCCATTCCAAAGCCTCTACCTGACCCTGTCACCACAAGGAACCGTCTTGCCCCCAGCCGCGGCGCTATGTATACGCGCGTTTCGGCTGGCGCGCCTCCGGTTTCGCGCCCAGCCGGTCAACTTATCCTCCTGATGGGAATGAGCGCGTCGTCATGGGTCGCCTCGTGCTGAAATTCGGCGGCACATCCGTCGCCAACATCGACCGCATCCGCAACGTCGCGCGCCACGTCAAGCGCGAGGTCGACGCCGGTCATGAGGTCGCCGTCGTGGTCTCGGCCATGTCCGGCAAGACCAACGAACTGGTCGCCTGGTGCACCGAGGCGTCGCCGATGCACGATGCGCGTGAATACGATGCCGTCGTGGCCTCGGGCGAGCAGGTCACGTCCGGCCTGCTGGCGATCGTGCTGCAGAGCATGGGCATCCAGGCCCGCTCGTGGCAGGGCTGGCAGATCCCGATCAAGACCAGCGATGCCCATGCCTCGGCGCGAATCGTCGATATCGACGGCTCCGAGCTGATCCAGCGCTTTCGCGACCGCAAGGAGGTCGCGGTCATCGCCGGCTTCCAGGGCATCAACGCCGAAACCGGGCGAATCACCACGCTCGGCCGCGGCGGCTCGGACACCTCGGCGGTGGCGATCGCGGCCGCCATCAAGGCCGACCGCTGCGACATCTATACCGACGTCGACGGCGTCTATACCACCGACCCCCGGGTGGTGCCGAAGGCCAAGCGGCTCGACAAGATCGCCTTCGAGGACATGCTGGAGCTGGCGTCGCAGGGCGCCAAGGTGCTGCAGGTCCGTTCGGTGGAACTGGGCATGGTGCACAACATGCCGATCTTCGTCCGCTCCTCATTCGACAAGCCCGAGGATATCGACCCGCACGCCAACCAGCCGCCGGGGACGCTGATCTGCAGCGAGGAACAAATCATGGAAAATCACGTCGTGACCGGCATCGCCTTCTCCAAGGACGAGGCCCAGATCTCGGTGCGCCAGATCGAGGACAAGCCGGGCGTCGCCGCCTCGATCTTCGGACCACTGGCGGATGCCAATATCAACGTCGACATGATCGTCCAGAACGTCTCCGAAGACGGCAAGACCACCGATCTCACCTTCACGGTGCCGGCCACCGATTACAATCGCGCGCGCGAGACCATCACCGCGGCCAAGGACAGGATCGGCTATCAGCGCCTGGATACCGCGACCGACGTCGCCAAGGTTTCGGTGATCGGATCGGGCATGCGCAGCCATGCCGGCGTCGCCGCCAAGGGATTTGCCGCGCTCGCCGCCCGCAACATCAACATTCGCGCGATCACGACCTCCGAGATCAAGTTCTCGGTGCTGATCGACGCCGCCTACACCGAGCTCGCCGTCCGCACGCTGCATACGCTCTACGGACTGGACCAGGCCTAGAAAATCCTCCTCCGCGACCACACCTGTCCCGTTCTGTGACAGCGGGACGGGCCGGAGATCGTTCGAAAGCCGTTGACGCCGCCCGCGGTGGCAGGCGTTTTGCTTGGCAAAACAAGCCCTAATTCGCTATACGCCATCGCAGGATGGCAGCCGCAAACTGTGCTCCAGTGAAGGTTGTTCTGGTTCGGGCCGGCACTCTGAGCGTGCGATAGTGCCGAATCGAGAAAGCTGTTCGATGCCGCGAGTTTAGCGCCAGATCCGGCCGCGTGCCGGGCTGGCCCCAGGAAGGGGGATTGTGCCACATGCGAAGCGCGTCGGGAGGCCCCCGCGTCCTGCTCAGACGGCTTCGCGAGACCATGGCGGAGCAGGTCTCGGCACAGGAGCGGCTCGACAAGATCGTGGTGCTGATCGCGGCCAACATGGTCGCGGAGGTCTGCTCGGTCTATGTGCTGCGCGTCGACAACACGCTGGAGCTCTACGCTACCGAAGGTCTGAACCGCGACGCCGTGCACATGACCGTGCTGAGCGCGCATGAAGGCCTCGTCGGCCTCGTCGCCAGCGAAGCGACGCCGCTCAACCTGAACGACGCGCAGAGCCATCCCGCCTTCTCGTATCGGCCGGAGACCGGCGAAGAGATCTACCACTCCTTCCTTGGCGTGCCGATCCTGCGCGCCGGCAACACGCTCGGCGTGCTGGTGGTGCAGAACCGCGCCAAGCGCACCTATGTCGAGGAAGAGGTCGAGGCGCTGCAGACCACCGCGATGGTGCTCGCCGAGATGATCGCCTCCGGCGAGCTCGCAGCGCTGGCGCAGCCCGGCGCCGAGCCGGCGGCGCGGCACTCGATCCACAAGACCGGCACGGTGCTGTCCGATGGCATCGCGCTCGGCCATGTCGTGCTGCACGAGCCGCGCGTCGTCATCAACAACTACATCGCCGAGGACCTGCCCAAGGAGATCAAGCGGCTCGACGCCGCGCTGCTCAAGCTGCGCGCCGACCTCGACCGCATGCTGGAGCGCGGCGACGTCGCCGATGGCGGCGAGCACCGCGAGGTGCTCGAAGCCTATCGCATGTTCGCCAACGACCAGGGCTGGTCGCACAAGCTGCACGAGGCGGTGGCGACCGGCCTCACGGCGGAAGCCGCCGTCGAGCGCGTGCAGTCGGACACCCGCGCCCGCATGCTGCGCTCGACCGATCCGTATCTGCGCGAGCGACTGCACGACCTCGAGGATCTCGGCTACCGGCTGCTACGTCAGCTCGTCGGCCAGGACCACGCGCCGCGGCGCGAGCACCTGCCGGACAACGCCATCCTGATCGCACGCGCGATGGGTCCGGCGGCGCTGCTCGACTACGACCGCAAGCGGCTGCGCGGCCTCGTGCTCGAGGAAGGCACCGCCAATTCGCATGTCGCGATCGTGGCGCGCGCACTGGGCATTCCCGCCGTCGGCGAGGTGCCGAACGCGCCGGGCATCGCCGATCCCGGCGACGCCATCATCGTCGATGGCACCTCAGGATCGATCTATGTGCGCCCGTCGTCGGAGATCGAATCCGCCTATGCCGAGCGGGTGCGCTTCCGCGCCCGCCGTCAGGCGCAATATGGCGAGCTGCGCAACAAGCCCTGCGTGACCAAGGACGGCCAGCCGGTCGAGCTGATGATCAATGCCGGCCTGGTCATCGACCTGCCGCATATCGAGGACACCGGCAGCGCCGGCATCGGCCTGTTCCGCACCGAGCTGCAATTCATGGTGTCCGCCAGCCTGCCGCGCTCGAGCGACCAGCTGGCGCTGTATCGCACGGTTCTCGACGCCGCGGGCCACAAGCCGGTCACGTTCCGCACCTTGGACATCGGCGGCGACAAGGCGCTGCCGTACATGGAGACCGTCATCGAGGAGAATCCGGCGCTCGGCTGGCGCGCGATCCGCCTCGGCCTCGACCGTCCGGGCCTGCTGCGCGGCCAGATCCGGGCGCTGCTGCGCGCCGGCGGCGGCCGCTCGCTGCGCATCATGTTCCCGATGATCTCGGAAGTCGCCGAGTTCGACACGGCGAAAGCGATCGTCGAGCGCGAGCTGACCTATCTGCGCCAGCACGGTCACACGCTGCCGGAGCGCGTCGACGTCGGCACCATGCTCGAGGTCCCGGCGCTGCTGTATCAGCTCGACGAGCTGCTTTCGAAGGTCGATTTCATCTCGGTCGGCTCGAACGACCTGTTCCAGTTCCTGTTCGCGGTCGATCGCGGCAATGCCAAGGTCTCCGAGCGCTTCGACACGCTGTCGACGCCGATCCTGCGGGCGTTGCAGCAGATCGTGCATAAGGCCAAGGCCGCCAAGCGGTCGGTGTCACTGTGCGGCGAGATGGCCTCCAAGCCGATCGGCGCATTGGCACTGATCGCGCTCGGCTACCGCTCGCTGTCGTTGTCGGCCACCGCGCACGGCCCTGTGAAGGCGATGATCCTCGAACTCGACGCCGGCAAGGCGGCGACGAAGATGGCCGAATGGCTGGCCGCGCCGGCCGGCAGCTTCTCGATGCGGCAGAAGCTGACCGAGTTCGCCGAGAGCGAAGGCCTCGCGCTGTAGCGGGTCTGTCGCGGCCTGCGCGTCTTCCGTTCGTATCGTTTGCTCCTAGAACAGATTGCATCATGTCGTCGCTTCCCCAAGCCAAACTGGATGTCCTGCTTGCGCATCACGCCTCGCTCGAGGCGGAGCTGCTCGGCCAGGTCAATTCCGACCGCTACGTGCAGATCACCCGTGAGCTGGCCGAGCTCAATCCGCTGATCGACGCGGTCAAGGCCTATCGCGCCGGCGTCAAGGAGCTCGCCGACACCGAGGCGCTGATCGCCGATCCCGCCACCGATGCCGAAATGCGCGCGATGGCCGAGGCCGAGCGCAACGAACTGATCGCGCGGCGCGGCGAGCTGGAGCAGAAGATCCGCGTCGCGCTGCTGCCGAAGGATGCGATGGACGACCGCAACGTCGTGCTCGAAATCCGCGCCGGCACCGGCGGCGACGAGGCCTCGTTGTTCGCCGGCGACCTGTTCCGGATGTATGAGCGCTTCGCCGCCCTGCAGGGCTGGAAGGTCGAGGTGGTCTCAGCCTCCGAAGGCACCGTCGGCGGCTACAAGGAGATCATCGCCGAGGTGCAGGGCCGCGGCGCGTTCGCCAAGCTGAAATTCGAATCCGGCGTGCACCGCGTGCAGCGCGTGCCCGATACCGAGACGCAGGGCCGCATCCACACCTCCGCGGCGACGGTCGCCGTGCTGCCCGAGGTCGAGGATGTCGACGTCGACATCAAGCCGGACGACCTGCGCATCGAGACCATGCGCGCGCAAGGCGCCGGCGGCCAGCACGTCAACAAGACGGAATCGGCGATCCGCATCACCCATATCCCGACCGGGATCGTCGTGATGATGCAGGACAGCCGCTCGCAGCACAAGAACCGCGCCTCCGCGATGAACATCCTGCGCTCGCGCATCTACGACGCCGAGCGGCAGAAGGTCGACGCGGCCCGCTCGGCCGAGCGCAAGGAGAAAGTCGGCTCGGGCGACCGCTCGGAGCGCATCCGCACCTATAATTTTCCGCAAGGGCGCGTCACCGACCACCGCATCAACCTGACGCTCTACAAGCTGCCGCAGGTGATCGCCGGCGAAGCGCTGGGCGAACTCATCGACGCGCTGACGACCGAGCACCAGGCCGCGCAGCTCGCCGCGCAAGGTGCTGCGGCGTGATGCGCACCGGCGCATTGCAGGAGGCGATGCGACGCTGCCCCGACGCAAACGGTGTCGTCCCGGCGAACGCAGGGACCCCTAACCACCGGCCTTCGTGGCTGTCACAGAAGGCAACTCCGACCGCCCGTCCCGCCACGGCACGGCGTATGGCTCCCCGCGTTCGCGGGGATGACGCGTGGAGGGAGTTTGCGCGATGACCGGCCTCATCGCCGGCGTGACGATCGATGCCGCCCGCCGTGCCCTGGCCGCGCGCTTTGCAGATGCGGGCCTCGACTCGCCCGAGCTCGATGCGCGGCTGCTGGTCGGCCATGCGCTGCAGCTCGACCTCACCGGGCTCGTGATGCACGGGAGACGACAGCTCTCCCATGACGACGCGCAGCGCCTGGAAACGCTGGTGCGGCGCCGGCTGGCCGGCGAACCGGTCGCCCGCATCCTCGGCACCAAAGAGTTCTGGGGCCTGGACCTGCGATTGTCGGCCGACACGCTGGTGCCGCGGCCGGACACAGAGACTGTCGTCGAGCTGGCACTGGAACATCTCGCGGCCGGCGGCGACCTGAAGCGTCGCTTGCGCATCGCCGATCTCGGCACGGGCTCCGGCGCGATCCTGCTGGCGCTGCTGTCCGAGCTGCCGGGGGCCTTTGGACTCGGTACCGACATCAGCTTGGCCGCGCTGACCACCGCGCGGGATAATGCGCGCGCGCTCGGATTGGCCGACCGCGCCGGCTTCGTCGCCTGCTCCTACGCCGCAGCGCTGTCTGCGGGTTTCGACCTGATCGTGTCGAACCCGCCCTACATCCCGTCGTCCGAGATCGGTGCGCTCAACGTCGAGGTGCGCACTCATGATCCGCTGCGCGCCCTGGACGGGGGCAAGGACGGGCTCGACGCCTACCGCGCGCTGATCCCGCAGGCGGCGGCCCTGCTGCGGCCGGACGGCGCTGTCATCGTGGAGGTCGGGCTTGGCCAGAGTGACGAGGTCGCTGCATTGATGGTGAGGGCTGGCCTGACGGCCGATTCCTCGACGATCCGGGCCGATCTGGCCGGTATTCCCCGAACCGTCATGGGCCTAAAAAAGCTCCGGTAAAGGTCGGGGAATGCAGAAAAAGCTCTTGGAATATCCCCCGGGAGCGACTACGTTCCATCCATAGCACCGGTGCAGGCCACGACGAGCGGTATTCACGGAACACCGCCGCGGTCAGATGCCAGAGAGCCGCGCCGGGCGATAGGTTCCAGAACGCAGATCTGCTGAGCGCGAGAGCCCGGATGGCTGCGCAGCCCGCGACTGCAAAGCGAACGAAAGCCTGACTTTGCACTTGAGGTCTTACGCTAAGCAAACTGGGTCGGTCGTGGCGCATGTCGCCTTGGCTGGCTGAATGACGTGGTTCGCCGGTCCCAGGGGCTGGCGGGTGGGGAACGCGTTTTGAACGCGCTTTTGTCGAGAGAATCGGCTGTCGATCACATCGGCATGGGTCAAACCGGCATGTCGGAACCGACATGGGTCGGATGGGACCATTTGGACCGCGCGCGAGGCGTCCGAGCCCGGCGAAGGTATTTCAATACACTCTCGGTATTCCGATAACAATCAGTGCTCAGACAATCGGTGCTCCTAACGCAGGGTTGGAATAAAGGCAGGACATGAGAAACGGTCAGAACAACAAGCGGATGCGCAACCGGAACAGCGGCGGTAACAACAACAATAACCGGCGCGGCCAGAATCCGCTGACCCGGGTGTTCGAGTCCAATGGACCGGACATCAAGATCCGCGGCACTGCCTCTCATGTCGCCGAGAAATATGTCCAGCTTGCCCGCGACGCCCGCTCTTCGGGTGACCCCGTAGCCGCCGAGAACTACTACCAGCACGCCGAGCATTATTTCCGCCTGATTGCCGCCGCGCAGGAGCAGTTCCGACAGAATCAGCCGCAGCAGCCGCGCAACACCGAGGACCTGACCGTCGACGACCTCGACGATGACGCTGAGAGCTTCTCGCATTTCGGCCAGGAGCCCGGCTTCGTTCCGGCCCAGCCGCAGCCTCAGCCCCAACCCTTCATGCGCGACCGCGAAGGCGGCCAGCGCGAGCGCGGCGACAACCAGCCCTATCAGCGCGAGCAGCAGCCGCGCGAGCACCGCGAAGCGCGTGAGCATCGCGAGCCGCGCGAACACCGCGAGCCGCGGGAACACCGTGAACCCCGCGAACATCGCGAGCGGGAGCCGCGCGAGCACCGGGAGCGGCCGCAGCCCGTCCAGTACCAGCCGCAGCCGCAACCCCAGCCCGTCATCGCCGACAGCGGCGTCGATCGGCTGCCGTCCTTCATCACCGGTCCGCAGCCGCAGATCGCCAATCCCCCGGCCGCCTTCGAGGGCGCTGCCGAGCGCTATCCGCGGCGCCGCCGGCGTCCGCATGGTCCGCGCGCTGAAGCAGCCGCTGCTGCGCCGGCGCCGAGCGAGGACCTCAATCCGGGCGAATAGCGATTTCGCTCCGTCGTGAAACACGAAACGGGTGGGCTCTGAGCCCACCCGTTTTTTTGCGCGGGAAGCGCGCAGGAAAACGGCCCGGGATCATGCTTCGTGCGACGGCGGACCGACCTCGCGGCGACCGGCGCCACCGGATCCGGGGGCCGACGGTGACGGCGCCAGCACCGGTTCGAGCCGCGGGATCAGTCGGATGCGCTCGCGGCGCGCCGGGATCACCCGGTAGACCTGCTTGGTCGCCTCCACGATGTGGACACCGGCGAACGGCAGCGACAGCGCCGCGCCGACTCGCTCCCAGGCCATCGCCGATTTCAGGAACCAGCCGCCGACCGGAGGCATGAACAGCGCCTCGCCCCAGCCGGTCGGCGTGAACCAGGTCTGCCGCAGCAGTTGCGTGATCTGCGAGCGCGAATAGGGCCGGCCATGGCCGAACGGCGTGTTGTCGGTCCGCGTCCAGACGCCGCGCCGGTTCGGGATCACGATGATCATGCGTCCCGCCGGCGCCAGCACCCGCCACATCTCGCGCAGCAGCCCGGCCGGGTCGTCCGACATCTCCAGCGCATGCACGATCAGGATGCGGTCGATCGCCGCATCGGGCAGCGGCAGCGAGAACTCGTCCACCAGCGAGGCCAGCGTCGGCCGCGCCGTCGGCCATTTCAGCACCCCCTGCGCCGCCGGCATGAAGGCGATGCAGCGTTCGGAATCCTCGCGGAACAGGCCGAGATAAGGCGTGGGATAGCCGACGCCGAGCACCCGCTGCCCGGCCGCGCTCGGCCAGCGCGCCCGGATACCGCGGTTGATCAAGAGCCGCGCGACGATCCCGAGGCGACCCGAATAGAAATTTCGCAGATCGATCACGTCCATGACGTCAATGTATCATGCGAGCGCGCGCTGCCGCGCGCCGAATATTGCGTTGCGCCTCCAGCGTTAACGCCATATCTCTGCGCGGGACATCGGAGGCCGCCCCGCAGCGCTGCGCCCGGGCTCCGCTTCCACGACCTTCTGGCATCGCGAGCGCGACCATCGTGCCTCGCCCGGTCCCGCCGACGGAGACATCATGGCCGCCGACATCCGCGCCTTCACCTGCCTGTCCGACAATTTCGGCTATCTGATCCATGACCCGGCAACCGGTGCGACTGCCTCGATCGACGCCCCCGAGGCCGGACCGATCGTCCGGCAATTGGACGCCGAAGGCTGGACGCTCACCGACATCCTGATCACGCACCATCATCACGACCATGTCGGCGGCGTCGCCGAGCTCAAGCAGAAATATGGCTGCCGGGTGGTCGCGCCCCACGACAAGACGACGGCGATCGCCAACGTCGATCTGCGAGTCGCCCATGGCGATGTCGTGAAGATCGGCGAGTTGCTCGCGCGGGTGCTGGAGACGCCGGGCCATACGCTCGACCACGTCTCCTACGTGTTCGATGCCGACAAGGCGCTGTTTGCGGCCGACACGCTGTTCTCGGTCGGCTGCGGCCGGGTGTTCGAGGGCACCTATCCGATGATGTGGGACTCGCTTCTCAAGCTGCGCGCGCTTCCGGACGACTTCCGGCTCTATTGCGGCCACGAATACACAGCCTCGAACGTCAAATTCGCCCTCACCGTCGACGGCGACAACGCGGCGCTGAAGGCTCGCGCCGAGGAGGTCACGCGGCTGCGTGCCGCCAACCGGCCGACCATTCCGTCGCTGCTGGGCGACGAGAAGACCGCCAACGTGTTCCTGCGCGCCGACGATCCGGCCGTCGCACTGCGGCTGCGCATGAAGGGCGCCAGCGCCGAGCAGGTGTTCGGCGAGCTGCGCGAGCGCAAGAACAAGTCGTAACGGCGAGGACGACGATGGCCACGCTCTCGGCTGCCGACATCATCGCGCGGCTCGGCCTGCAGCCTCATCCGGAGGGCGGACATTTTCGCGAGACCTTCCGCGATCCGGCCGTCGACGCCTCCGGCCGCGCCGCATCGACCTTGATCTATTTCCTGCTCGCGCGCGGCGAGCGTTCGCATTGGCACAGGGTCGACGCGGTCGAGACCTGGCACTTCTATGCCGGTGCGCCGCTGACCTTGCGGATCGCCGCCGAGGGCCAGGCGCCGCAAACGACGACGCTGGGCATCGACCTCGCAGCCGGCCAGCAGCCGCAGGCGGTGGTGCCCGCCCATGCCTGGCAGGCCGCCGAGAGCGCCGGCGATTGGACGCTCGTCGGCTGCACGGTGGCGCCGGGCTTCATGTTCGAAGGATTCGAGCTTGCGCCGCCCGGCTGGGAGCCGGAGGTCTGAGTCAGGCGCTCGCGCCGGCGACCTTCGCGGCCGGCTCGGCGAAGCGCTGGCGCTCCTGGGCGAGGAAGCCGGAAATCGCGTCGGCCGGCATCGGCTTCGCGAAGTAGTAGCCCTGGATGTAGTCCGCGCCCAGACGCCGCAGGCTGTCGAGCTGCTCCTTGGTCTCGACACCCTCGACGACGCACGAAATTTCCATGTCGGCGCAGAGGCCGGTCAGCGACTTGATGATCTTGTGGCTGATCGGGTTGGCATTGACGTCGCTCACGAAACTGCGGTCGACCTTGAGCTTGTCGAGCGGCAGCCGGTGGACGTGACTGAGCGACGAGTAGCCGGTGCCGAAATCGTCCAGCGAGATGCCGCAACCGATCGCCTTCAATGCCGCGATCGACTGCTCGGCGCGGGCGAAGTCGAAGGTGACGGCGGTCTCGGTGATCTCGAACTCGATGCGGCGCGGCGGCACGCCGCTGGCATGGATGACCGCCAGCAGCGGCAGGACGCCATCCGGCGAACAGATGTCGTGCGCGGAGAGATTGAACGACACGCGAATGTCGTCCGGCCAGGTCCGCGCGGCGGCGAGCGCCTTGACCAGCAGACAACGCGTCAGGCTGCGGATGACGCCGATCCGCTCGGCGGCCGGGATGAAGCTTGCGGGCGACACCGTACCCAGCTTGGGGCTGTGCCAGCGCGCCAGGACCTCGAATCCGGTGGTGCGCGAATTCGTCGCGTCCATGATCGGCTGAAACGCCAGGTCCATCTCGGCGTCGAAATCGGCCGTGCGCAACAGGTGCTCGATCACGCTGCGGCTGCGGATCTCCGCCTCGAGCTCGGTCGAGAAGATGATGGCCTGGCCGCGGGCGCGGCGCTTGGCGTGGTACAGCGCATAGTCGGCGCATTCGTACAGCGCATCCGCAACCATGGCCGAGCGCGGATACAACGCAAAGCCGGTCGAGCACGACAGGCCCGTATGGGTCGTGTCGAACTGATAGGGCAGCTTGATGAGGTCGGTGATCTGCCGTCCGAGGTTGAGCAGATCGTCGTCCGTGGGATTGCCGGCGACCACCAGTCCGAACTCGTCGCCGCCGAGCCGGGCGAGATGGACCTGGCCGCCATGGCCGGCACAGGCGTCGCGGATGCGGCGCGCGGCCTCGATCAGCACGCGGTCGCCGACCGTGTGCCCATAGGTGTCGTTGATCGGCTTGAAGCCGTCGAGATCGATGATGCCGACGGCGAGCCGCGTGCCGTCCCGGTCGGCCTCGGCGAAAGCTTGCGTGAGCTCCGAGAAGAAGCGACGGCGATTGGGCAGATCGGTCAGCGAATCCAGATTGGCGAGGCGGAAGTTTTCATCCGACAGCGCTTGCGTCGCCGCCTGCTCCGCGAGCAGCGATTTGCGGCTGGCGACGAGCGCGGCGAAATCCCGATAATAGATGAACAGCACCGTGACCATCGCGCCGGACACGAGCAGCTGATTGACCGCGATCGCCCGCAGCGCGTGAACGCCCGTGGACATGAAGAAGATGACATAGGGCACGATGACCACGAGGGTCACGATCAGGGCTGCGGAGCGCAGGTGCATCAGGCAGAAGATGATGCCGATGACCGTGACCGCCATGTAGAACGCGACCTGCCCTTTGGCGAATGGGTCGCCGTAGGGGAACAACGCGAAGGACCAGACGACGAACAGCGCCCCGATCGGGCCGGCAATCCGGTTGGTGACACGCAGGTTGCGCAGCACCTCGGCGTCGCTGCTGGCGGCCTCGCCCTGCCGCAGCCACCACAGCATGCGCGCGCCGGTAATCGTCGATAGCAACGCCGGCACCGAGATCGTGAGCCACGTCGGCGCCAGCGGCAGGAACGTGTAGGCGAGCGCCAGGCTGTTGGTGATGAGAATGAAATAGAGCAGCGGCACCTGCTTGGAGAACGCCTGGAACTGCGCGCGCGTCAGCTCGGGACTGTCGGCGGGAACGCGAAACAACTCCCCTGCGCGGGCCATGTAACGTCTCACGTCCGGCATTGCCGCCCCGTTGTCAGCACCATTTCGCAGGGACTATCGCTCAGCACGGGTAAAGGGCGGGTTAGGTGCAGACCGCGCCAAACTGTAATCGGCGGTTGTAAGCTACCGGCCGGCGTGCCGGTTTTGCGCACGGTTAAGTGCGCAGCAAGGATAACCGGCGGATTCGGACCGCCGTGCCCAGTCCGCATGCGAGCCGGCCCCGCCTGACGTCGCTCGACCTGACGCGGTCAGCGCTTGCGCAGGAGGAACATGTCCTTGGCCGCGACCAGACCGCCGCCGGCAATCAGCAGTGCGGCCACCGCCAGGGCGGCGCTCGGGCGGGCATAGCCGGCAACGATCAGGAAAGCCGTCGACAGCAGCGGCGTCGCATAGGATGCGGCACCGAGCACGCGAATGTCTCCGCGCTTCATCCCGATGTCCCAGGCATAGAACGCGGCGCCAACCGGGCCGATGCCGAGACCGGCAACAGCGAGCCACTGCGTCGGGCCGTCGGGCCAGACCGTTCGCTCGACCGCAACATGGACCAGGGCCGCGAGCGCGGACGTCGCCATGCAGAAGCCGGCGACGGCATCGGTCGGCACCGCCTTCAGACGGCGCGAGAGCACCGAATAGATCGCCCACACGAACGCCGCGACGAAGGCGGCCGCGAGCCCCGGCAACTGGCTCGCAGCGAAGCTCGCACCGTTGCCGAGCAACAGCAGCGCGGTGCCGACAAGCCCGATCACGGCGCCGGTCACGTGATGAACCGCGAGCCGCTCCCCCGGCAGAAACGCCGAAAATAGCACGATCAGCAGCGGCCAAAGATAGTTCAGCAGCCCGGCTTCTGCCGGCGGCGCGAAGCGCAGCGCCAGGAAGTACAGCGCGTGATAACCGAACAGCCCGCCGACGCCCACGGCCCACGCCGTCAGCGGCTGCCGCAGCACCCGTAGCCCGTCCGGTCGGCGGACCAGACTGAGCAGGCCGACCGCGCCGCCGATCGCGAAGGTCATCGCCGCAAGCTGGAAGGCGGGGATCGTGCCAGTTGCCACCGTCAACAAGGCGAGCAGCGACCACATCAGGATCGCGGTCAGACCGATCAGGGTCGCATTGCGCTGGGACATCAGGCGGCAGGCTCCGTCACGGCCGGCTCATGCCGGCCACCCACGCCTGCGTCCGTGCGGGGAGCGTCCAAGACGTGAATGCCCGCGGCGAGCGCGGGCATCAGGTTTTCCTTAACCGCAGATGGTGGCCGGAGGCAACGCCGCCTTCGAGGCTCACACCATGTACTGGCCGCCATTGACCGACAGCGTCGAGCCGGTGATGGCTCCGGCCTCATCAGCCGCGAGGAACACCACGGCGCGCGCGATCTCCTCGGGCTCGCCGAGGCGCCCCACCGGAATCAGCGGCAGGATGGCTTTCTCGAGCACGTCCTTCGGCACCGCCTGCACCATCTCGGTGTTGATGTAGCCCGGGCAGATCACGTTGACGGTGATGCCGGCCTTGGCCGTCTCCAGCGCGAGCGCCTTGGTGAAGCCGATGTCGCCGGCCTTCGCCGCGGAGTAGTTGACCTGGCCGAACTGGCCCTTCTGGCCGTTGATCGAGGAGATGTTGATGATGCGGCCGAACTTGCGCGCGCGCATGCCCTCGATGACCGGGCGGGTCATGTTGAACAGCGAGCCGAGATTGGTGTTGATCACCGCGCTCCACTGCTCGAGCGTCATCTTGTGGAAGGCCGTATCACGGGTGATGCCGGCATTGTTGATCAGCACATCGATCGGACCGAGATCGGCTTCGACCTTCTTGATGCCTTCGCCGCAGGCCTCGAACGAGCTGACGTCCCATTTGTAGACGGGGATCTCGGTCTCGCTCTTGAACTTCTCCGCCGCGGCATCGTTGCCGCCGTAATTCGCCGCGACCTTGTATCCCGCCGCCTTCAGCGCCTTGCTGATCGCCGCTCCGATACCGCGCGTTCCCCCCGTCACCAACGCCACACGTGCCATGTCGAATCCTTCCCTCGATGACTGATCGCACAGGACAACCTCTGGCTGTCGCCGCGCTTGCCGTTGTTATTGGATCATGAACCTCCGCGCGACGATCAACTTGCCGCACGACAACCCATGCTCGCTCAACTCCATTTTTTAGTGGTCGATTATGCGACGTGTTTGACGGACATCAAGAACAAAACGCCCGGCGAGATCGCCGGGCGTTGATCTTTAGTTGAGCTGGACGCGATTGCGAAGACTGAACGGTTCGCAGTCACTGCCGGCTTTTTAGTCGCGTGCAACGCACAGCGCGATGCCCATGCCGCCGCCGATGCACAGCGTGGCAAGACCCTTCTTCGCGTCGCGCTTCTGCATCTCGTGCAGCAGAGTCACGAGCACGCGCGCGCCAGACGCACCGATCGGATGGCCGATCGCGATCGCGCCGCCGTTGACGTTGACCTTGGCCGGATCCCAGCCGAGATCCTTGTTCACCGCACAAGCCTGCGCGGCGAACGCCTCGTTGGCTTCGATCAGGTCGAGGTCGGCGATGTTCCAGCCGGCCTTCTTCAGCGCCGAACGCGACGCCGGGATCGGGCCGGTGCCCATGATCTTCGGATCGACGCCCGCCTGGCCCCAGGACACGATCCGCGCGAGCGGGGTCTTGCCCTCCTTGGCCGCCTGCTTGGCGGTCATCAGCACCACGGCAGCCGCGCCGTCATTGATGCCCGACGCGTTGCCGGCGGTGACCGTGCCGTCCTTCTCGAACGCCGCACGCAGCTTGGCCATGGCCTCGATCGTCGCGCCATGACGCGGATATTCGTCGGTGTCGACCACGGTGTCACCCTTGCGGCTCTTGACCGTCACGGGCGCGATCTCGTCCTTGAACCTGCCGGCCTTCTGAGCCGCCTCGGCCTTGTTCTGCGATGCAACCGCGAACTCGTCCTGCTGCGCGCGCGTGATCTGATATTGCTTCGCAACGTTCTCGGCGGTGTTGCCCATGTGATAGCCGTTGAAGGCGTCCCACAGGCCGTCCTTGATCATCGTGTCGACCAGATCGAGCGAGCCCATCTTCACACCGGCGCGCAGATATTGCGCATGCGCCGCCATGCTCATCGACTCCTGGCCGCCGGCGACCACGATATCGGAGTCGCCATTGACGAGCGCCTGGTAGCCGAGCGCCACGGAGCGCAGGCCGGAGCCGCACAGTTGGTTGATGCCCCAGGCCGGGCTCTCGACTGGAATGCCGGCGGCGATCGAAGCCTGGCGCGCCGGGTTCTGGCCCTGCGCCGCAGTGAGGATCTGGCCCATAATGACCTCCGAGACGCGGCCCGGCTCGACGCCGGCGCGCTCCAGCGCGGCCTTGATGGCCACCGCCCCCAATTCGTGAGCCGGGACACTGGCGAAGGCACCGTTGAAACTTCCAACCGCGGTGCGGGCGGCGCTGACGATGACGACATCGTCTGACATGAGCATCTCCTGGGGTTCTTGATCTTGGACGTGAAAGCGAGGGCTTGAGACTCGAGGGTATTTGAAATGAAAATGATCTTTTCAGTTCACGGTCGTGCCGGCCCTCCGCAAGCCCCGGATTGGCGAGTGCGCAACCTTCGTCCTTCATCCTGTTAACGTCGTTGCGACATGTCAATTGGCGGCATCAGCAATTCCTGCTGCAGCGCATTCAAATTGGGATGCTTGGCCGTTTCGTGAGCAAGATTTCTGCTGCGGGATTAACCGTTCCGCACAAAACCGTAGCCGAACTCGCTCGAAAGTGATTACGTTATTGCATTGCGTAGCTCTTCGCCCTGCGGCGACGCCGCCGGGTTCCCTGTTCTCGGTTTGCATGTGTGAGCTCATGGCGAAATCTGACCAACCCACCACAATCAAGAAATACGCGAACCGGCGGCTCTACAATACCGGGACGAGTACCTACGTGACCCTCGAAGATCTTGCCTCGATGGTTAAGAACGGGGAGGATTTCCTGGTCTACGACGCCAAGACCGGCGACGACATCACGCGGTCGGTCCTCGCGCAGATCATCTTCGAGCAGGAGAACAAGGCCGGTCAGAACCTGCTGCCGACCACGTTCCTGCGCCAGCTGATCCGCTTCTACGGCGACAGCATGCAGATGGTGGTGCCAAAGTACCTTGAGCAGTCGATCGATACCCTGACCCGGGAGCAGGAGAAATTCCGCAAGCAGATCGCCGACACCTTCAGCGGGACGCCGTTCGCGCCGCTCGAGGAGCAGGTGCGCCGCAACATGGAACTGTTCCAGCAGACGTTCTCGATGTTCAAGCCGTTCACGCCGCCGGTGCGCGCCGACGAGAAGGCCGCCGAGCCGGCCCCGGCCGCCGACGACAACATCGACGAGCTGCGCCGTCAGATGAAGGAAATGCAGGACCGGCTCGATCGCATGTCGGAGCCGAAGAAGGACGAGCAGCAAGGCTGACGCCGAAGGCCGGCGGCTGATCAACCCGCCGCCGGCAGCTCCACCCTGCCGTTACCGATCCACGGCCGATCGACCGAGGCGAGGCCAATCACCCGGCCCTGAATGTAATCGCAGCCCCAGTCGCGCAGCAGCGCGACCGACGCCTCGTCCTGCACCCATTCCGCGACCGTCTTGATCTGCAGCCGTCGCGCCAGCTCGACCAGCGTCTGCACAAAGGCGCGGTCGTCAGCCGAGCGCACGAGGTTCTGCACGAAGGCGCCGTCGATCTTGACGATGTCGACGCCGAGCTTGCGCAGATTGCGGAATGAGGTGTGCCCGGCGCCGAAATCATCGATGGCGATTCGGCTGCCGAGATCTTTCAGCCGCGTCACGAAGCCGCGGAGATCGTCGACGTCCTGGATCTCGACCGTCTCGGTGATCTCGACGATCAGCCGTTCGGCGACCCCAGGATGGGCGCGCATCATGGACTCGATCGAGGCCCACCAGTCCGGATCCATGGTGGTCTCAGGCGAGATGTTGAGGCTCAGGGTGACGTCGGGCGTGCTCGCGAGCTCCGCCACCACCAGCTCCAGAATGCGGTGATCGACCAGACGGATCAAACCGAGCCGTTCGGCGACTGGGACGACGTCCGGCGCCAGCAAGGCCCGGCCGTCATCCTGGCGCATCCGCACCAGGCATTCATAGAAGGCGGGCGCAAGCGTGTTGGCATTCACCACGGGCTCGAACGCTGTGACGATGCGCCGCTCATTGAGCGCGGTCACGATCTCGTCGGTGACGCGGATGTTGACCTTGCGCTGTGCGTCGCGCTCCACGTTCGGCCGCCAGGTCGAGAACGATCCGATGCGGCGGCGCTTGGCGGCGTCGAGCGTCTCATGGGCGCGGTTGACCGCTTCCTCGACCGAGCGCGCGTGACGGGGAACGCTCACGGCGCCGATCGTCGCGGTGACGGCGACCGGACCTGACTTGGTCGGCACCACCTCGTCGCGCACGGTCGCGAGAAAGCGCTCGGCCGCGGTGGTCATGTCGTCCATCGTGCAGTTCTTCAGGATCAGCCCGAACTTGTTGCCCGAGAACCGCCCGAGCGTGTCGCCACCGCGGAGCCGGCCCCGGATGCGCTGGGCGATCTCCAGCACGACGCCGTCGGCGACGTCGAAGCCGAAGGCGTCGTTGATGCGCGCGAGATGATCGATGCCGACCAGCATGAAGGCGCAGGAGAAGCGGAACCGCTGCGACTCCTCGATCACCTCGGCAAGCGTCGCCAGCAGATGCGTTCGGTTCAGCTCGCCGGTCAGCGGATCGTGCCGTGACAGCTTGAGCAGCTGCTCCTCGCGGGCGTGGCGCTCGTTGTTGATCCGCACAATGCCCTGGGCACGCAAGGGCCGCCCATCGGGGCCGGCGAACCAGCAGCCGGTCTCCTCGACCCAGATCAATGGCGCACCGGCGTGGGTGCGCACGCCATATTCGATCCGGTACGGCGTGCCGGCGGCGCCATGCAGCGGCGCCGCCTGGTGCAGGATCTCGGAGCGGATGCTGCGGTCCGGCTCGATGAGCTTGCTGAATTCGGCGCCGTTGCAGAGTTGCGGCAGCGGAACGTCGGCAAACACCGCCCCGACGTGATCGCTCCAGACGATCACGTCGCTCGCCAGATCCCAGACAAAGGCAGCTTGGCCCAGGGACGCCAGGATCATCGCGGTCTGTGGCAATTCGGATGTCAAGGTCGCCTCGTTTCGGCACAGGCCGGCAGGACCGGCGCTGATTTGGGAACGGCCAGCGCGCATCCGCGCGAGCGGCGGCGGCCGAGTTCGCGAATCAGACTACGCATCTCTGGTTAACGGAGAGCATGCCGAGGCGACGAGCGCGTGTCGGAGACGCGTCAACCATGTTTGGAACATGCAGCGCTCCAGAGCGCTTGGAACGGCATTGCTCTTGCGAGATCGAGGAGCGAAAGGCTCCGGCGTCCCAGAACGTGACAATCGCGCCGGCGGTGGTTGGACAATGTTAACGATTGATCAGGACGGCGATCGCCTGGATGGGTCGGAGGAGACCTCCCGCTCCGTGACGCTGCTGCCGAGCGATGCGAGCCATGACCTTCGCGCGCGGATCGTTCGCGCAGCACGCCCCGACGCCGGCTTCGTGACCCATCTGATCGCGACCGCCGAGCAGCTGCCGCAAACCCGCACGCTCAGGCGCGCGGCGGTTGCCGACGTCCACAGTGCCTATGCGGCGAGGCTTCAGCCGGTCACGCGTGCCGGCGGCCGGACCCGAGAAATGATCTGAGCGGCGCGCTCCTGCGCCTCAGGGCTTCGGCGCGTCGGGTTTGGGCGGCTCTGGAGCGCCCGGAGAGGCGGTCTCGGTCTCCTTTGCCTCCGCGACCCAGCCGGTCGTCGGAGCGGGAGCCGGCCGGGGGACCGAGCGGTCGAGCAGCACGGACTCGGCGACCGAAGCAGCAGCCGGCACGGCATCGATCGGCTCTTCAACGACGGGCGCGGCAGCATCCGCCTTCTGAACCTCCGCCTGCTCAACCTCCGCCTTGGCCGGTTCTTTGACCGATTCTCTGGCCGGCTCCTCGATCGGCTGAGGTTCCGGATCAGGCACGGTCGCTTCGGCCGGCGCGGGCATGGAAGCGGGAGCTGCGACGACTGAGCGGGCGGCGCGCTTGGTGCGCAGCGAGACTCCGCCGAAGAAATCGACCATCGCCAGCAGGGTCAGCAGCAGGAAGGTCGAATTCCCGAACTTCTGCCACATCGCGAATTCCGCCGCGGCGCCGCCGAAGACCAGCAGCGACAGCAGATGATCGGTCAGATATTTCCCGTTCGGCTTCGCCGCCTTGATGATTTCGAGCAGCAGCAGCAGCACGCCCAGGGCCAGCAGCATGTCGCCGAGCGAGATCGTCCAGACCTCGCCGGACGGAAGCTGAAGGCGCAGCAGCGTCTCGCTGAACGCGACCCCCGGCATCAGGAAGACGATCATGTTGTAGATCGCCAGCGGGATCAGCAGCAGCGGGAAACCGACCATGGACATCGGTTGAAGCCTTGGATGGCGCGGGCGGCGGCCCGGCGCAAAGTCAATCGGTGCGAAGATGAGACAGCGAGACGGGATCACGCGGCACAGATACGCAACGGTCCCGGCGAATCACGTCGCACGGGACCGCTTTCAACCCCATCGATGGCCGAATTCGGGCAGCTTGGAAAGCGGCCCGCGCGGACAATCAGGCGTCTTTCTTCTTCAGGACCTGGCGGCCCTTGTACATGCCGGTCTTCAGGTCCAGGTGGTGCGGACGACGCAGCTCGCCGGAATCCTTGTCCTCGACATAGGTCGGCTTCTTGATGGCGTCAGCCGAGCGGCGCATGCCGCGGCGCGACGGCGAAGTTTTTCTTCTGGGGACGGCCATATCGGTATCCTCTAGGGTATTTTTGCAAGGCATCGTCCGCAAAGGACGGCTGCAGCCATGAAGCTGGCGAGCCCGGATGCCGATCAAGGCCGCGCTTATAGAGGAAGGGGTGCGGCATGGCTAGGGCTCTCCGAGGCATTTTTGGCCAAAATTGCGCCCGCTCGGACCTCACCGCCGCTCCCCCCAGCAGGCCTGCAGGCTGGAGGCCTGGGCCCGCACCATGTAGGTCGCCGACAGCCGCCGCACACCCGGCCCCGGGGCCCGGGCGCTGCGCCGGACGGGGTTCGGCAGGATCGAGGCCATCAGCGCCGCCTCGCGCGGCCCTAAGCCAGCTGCCGAGCGGTTGAACGCGTAATTGGCGCCCGCCTCCACCCCGAACTGGCCGCTGGGACCGAGCTCGGCGATGTTGAGGTAGATTTCGAGGATGCGCCGCTTGCCGAGGACGAGGTCGATCCACAGCGCCAGCGGCAGTTCCAGCGCCTTGCGAACATAGCTGCGGCCCTGCCACAGGAACAGGTTCTTGGCGACCTGCTGGGTGATGGTCGAGCCGCCCCGCGAGACCTCGCCGTCCTCGGCATCGTCCATGACCTCGCGCAGCGCGCCCCAGTCGATGCCGTGATGGCTGCAGAATTTGGCATCCTCCGCGGCCACCACCGAGCGCGGCAAATACGGCGACATGGCCGAGAGGTCGATCCAGTGCCGCGTCACCGGCTGCCCCGTCACCGACCGCCACAGCATCAGGGTCGAGGCGGGGTGACCCACGGCATAGAACGGCGTCAGCGCATAGGGCACGAGCAGCACCAGCACGGCGATCACGAGGATGGTTCTGACGGTACGCAAGGGCAGGCGCCGCTCGGTTGGGACCACCGCGGGGGCGGACAATTGGAGGGGATTATCCGACATCTCGATGTGGTTTCCTGCTTTTTTCCGCCGTCGCGGCCGAAAGCCGCCACCGCTCCGGCAATTGACGAAGTCGCCGCCATCAACGATTGTCCGGCGAATTTTGCCCCTGGAGCTCTTGTTAAATGACTGCGACGGCCCTCACCGACTTCACCCAACGCCTGGACAAGACCGCGGAAGAGACCGAAGCCCTGCTCGGCGAGCTCCTCGGCGATGCGCCGCTGGCGGACGAGATCATCAGGCCGAAGCGGCTGATCGAGTCGATGCGCTATTCGAGCCTGAACGGCGGCAAGCGGCTACGCCCGTTCCTGGTGGTCGAGAGCGCCGCCGTGTTCGGCGTCCCGCGCAAGGGCGCGCTGCTGACCGGCGCGGCGCTCGAATGCATCCACTGCTACTCGCTCATCCACGACGATCTGCCGGCGATGGACAATTCCGACCTGCGGCGCGGGCGTCCGACCCTGCACAAGGTCTATGACGACGCCACCGCGATCCTGGCCGGCGACGCGCTGCTGACCATCGCCTTCGACATCATCACCCGCGACGAGATCCATCCCGATGCCGGCGTCCGCCTCGCTTTGACCCGGGCGCTGGCCCGCTGCGCCGGTGTCGGCGGCATGGCCGGCGGCCAGATCCTCGACCTCGCCGGCGAGGGCCGGTTCGGCGACAGTGGCCCGGTCGACGTCGCCCGCGTCCAGCAGATGAAGACCGGCGCCCTGCTCCGCTTCGGCTGCATCGCCGGCGCCCTGCTCGGCCAGGCCTCGGCGGCCGAGTACCAGGCGCTCGACGACTACGGCCGCGCGCTCGGCGAAGCCTTCCAGATCGCCGACGACCTGCTCGACGTCGAGGGCGATGCCGCCACCCTCGGCAAGCCAGCCGGTGCCGACGCCGAGCTCGGCAAGACCACCTTCGTCACCCAGCTCGGCGTCGAGGGCGCCAAGCAGCGCGTCCGCGACCTGCTCGCCCGCGGCGATGCCGCGCTATCGGTCTTCGGCGCCAAGGGCGACGTGCTGCGGGCCGCCGCGCACTTCGTCGCCGAACGCAAGAGCTGAGGCGAGGCATTGGGCGGAGTCCATCCCGACGATCCGGACCTCGCCCGCTTCACGCGGCTGCCGGCTGCGCTGCGCGTCATCTATGCGCGGCCGCGCACCTTCATATCGCTGGGCCTCGCGATCTTCGCGTTCTTCCTGCTGCCGCCGGCGCTGCGGCTGATCACGCGGCTCCTGATCAGCTGGGACATCTTCACCGCGCTCTACCTCGTGCTGGTCGCGGCGATGATGCTGCGCAGCGAGCATCATCACATCCGCCGCAAGGCGGTCATGCAGGACGACGGCCGTTTCGTGATCCTGCTGGTCACGGCGCTCGGCGCCTTCGCCAGCATCGCCGCGATCGTGCTCGAGCTCGGCGCTTCCAAGCGCGACGCTCCGGCGCTGACGCTGGCGCTGCTCACCGTCTCGCTGTCCTGGGCCGCGGTGCATGCGACCTTCGCCCTGCACTACGCCCATGACTACTACCGCGGCGCCAAGCCCGGCGGCCTGCAGTTCCCGAGCGGCGACACGGACGAGCACGCCGACTACTGGGACTTCGTCTACTTCTCCTTCATCATCGGCATGACCGCCCAGGTCTCCGACGTCGGCATCACCGACAAGATCATCCGCCGCACCGCGACCGTGCACGGCATCATCTCGTTCGTCTACAACACCGCGCTGGTCGCCCTGATGGTCAACATCGCCGCCAGCGTAATCTCGTCCTGATCAGTTGCACACCTCGACGCTGGCATTATTGGCCGGGCCGCCGCCGCCGCGATATTCCAGCCGGCAGCCGGGCCTGACGGCGCGGCACAGATAGGCGTCGCAATAGATCTGCCCGCCCGACTTCGGCCGGGCGGCTTGCGTCTGCGGCTTGGTGTAGCCCGGGGCCGTCCCGACGCCGAGACCGCCACCACCTCCGATCCCAACCCCGACGCCCGCACCGGGAGCCGGCATCGGCAGGCCGGCATCCGGCGCCGCACGCGCGCGGCGGCGCGACGGCACATCTTCGTCGCTGCCATCGCGCTTGGCGACCGGCTTCCTGTCGCGCCGCTTCTCGCATTCATTGTCGTCGTTGACGAACGAACCCTCGGCGCAAACGATGCGGGCGCAGCGGTCGCCGTCCGGCTTGGTGCCATGCTGGCAGACCAGCGGGCAGACGCGCGCCTGCTTGAGCTTGATCGCCTGGAGCGCATCGGCCGAGGCGGCCTGGGTATCGAGCTTGGTGCCGGCATAGCGGTTGAACTGCGACAGCGAGCGGCGCGAGGCCGAGCCCCAGTCGCCATCGGCATCCTCGGTGAGGCAGCCGACGCGGCGCAGCTCGAGCTGCACCGACTTGGCGAGATCGGCGGGCTGCGCGGCCGGGGTGAGCGAGGCGACCTGGCCCTGCTGCGGTGCTGCGGGCGTGGGCGCGCCGGGCGAGGTCGCCGCGCGCGGATTGTCGACCGCCGCGAGCTGCTGCTCACCGCGCTTCTTCTCGGCTTCGGCCGCCTGCTGCTGCGCCACCTGATTAGCCTTCTCAGCGACAATCCGAGCCTGCTCCGCCGCCCTGGCCTCGGCCTCCGCCTTGGCGAGCGTCTCCTTGCGCGCGCCCTCGGCGGCGAGCCGCGCCCGCTCGGCCTCGGTGGCGCGGGCCTTTTCGGAAGCGGCGGCGCGATTCTCCTCGGCGGCGAGCTTGTCGAGCTGCAACTTGGCAAGGCTGGCGTAGAATCCGTCGGGATATTGCGCCAGGAAGGCGTTCAGCGCGCCCTTGTTGCCGACCTGCATCGCGAGCTCGTAATCGCGCCGGATGTCGGCCTGCGGGCTCGGCGGCGGCGTCACCGGCATCTGCGTGACGACGCGCGGCACGCCAGGGACCAGCGGCACGTCCTCGCCGCCGAGCGAGCCGTACACGAACGGCTCCTGGCGGTTGGCGGTCGCTTTCAGCACCTCGTCGCGGACGAAGCCGAACGCCTTGCGGACGTCGAGGCCGGGGGTCGCGATGTGCCGCGACAGCGCCAGGGTGAACGGCGAGTTCTTGCCGTCGCCGTCCTGCGCGGTCGAGCCGGCCTTGGCGGAATAGGCGATCAGCGTATTCGGGCTGGTCGGCTCGACCTTGGCGAGGCCGCGGCCGAGGCTGCGGGTCGCCACCGTCCGCTGCATGTTGCGCGTGAACGGGTTGTCGCGGCAGGCGTCGAGAATGACCAGGCGCAGCTTCTTCGCCGGCTCGACGGCGACCAGAATACGGTCGAGCGACAGCGTCTCGTCATAGACGTCGGTGTCACGCTCGAGCCGGGCGTCGATCGGGATCAGATAGTTCGCCCCTTCGACCTCCATGCCGTGGCCGGCGTAGTAGACCACCGCAATATCGGCATCGCGGGCGGCGTCGGCGAAATCGCGCAAGGCCCGCCTGGTCTCCCGCGCGGTCAGATCGCGCCGGTAATCGACGACATCGAAGCCCGCGCTCTTGAAGGTCGCCGTCATCACCGCGCCGTCATTGGCGGGGTTCGTCAGTTGCGGCACGTTCTGATAGGCGGAATTGCCGATGACGAGCGCCACCCGCTTGTCGGCGAGCGCGGGGTGGCCGACCAGCAGCAGCGCTCCCGCCAGGATGTAACCGCCCAATCGAAGTGACCAAGACATCGTACCTACCCCATACCGCTGGGAGACCTGCTGGGACCTGCCTATCAGAGTGCAGCCCATTGGGCTTGTGACCGGGATCACGCAGATTTATTCCCGATCGACCTGGCCTCGGCCATTATAGTCTGTCGCTGGCGCAATGGCGCCAGTTCATGCCTTGCCAAGCGCCGTTTTGCATCGAAAATGCGATCCTTGTTTGTCCAGGTTCCCAGGGAGTTGGCCGTGAGCACAGACCGTTCCACCGTCGAGGCCGTCGTTCAGGGCTATTTCGATGCGCTCTACGAGGGCGACGCCGACAAGCTCGGTGCCGTGTTCCACCCCACCGCGGACCTGCGCTGGGTCGAGAATGGCGAACTCAAGATCCTGACCGTGCCGGACTGGCTGGCCTGGGTGCGCAAGCGCCCATCGGCCAAGGCTGAGGGCAAGCCGCGCGAGGACTTCATCGTCACCATCGATCGTTCGGACGACAAGACGGCCTTCATCAAGGTGCGCTGCCAGCTGCCGCCGCGCTATTTCACCGACTATCTCGTGGCGATGAAACTGAAGGACGGCTGGCAGATCGTGTCGAAGTCCTACCGCTACGACTTCCGGGATTGACGCCGGCGCGACGACGCCAAGCCCCCAGCCATGGAAGCTCACTTTCAGATATTCCTGATCCTGCTGGCCGTGTTGGCGGGAACCGCCCTGATCGCGCGACGCGCCAATCTCGCGCCGGCGATCCTCCTGATGCTCGCCGGCATCGCGCTCGCCTTCGTGCCGACGATGCCGGCGTTCGCGCTGCCGCCCGAGCTCGTGCTGCTGGTGGTGCTGCCGCCGCTGATCTATTCGTCGAGCGTCGCGATGAGCTGGCGCGAGTTCAAGCGCAATCTGCGGCCGATCGTGCTGCTCGCGGTCGGCTGCGTGATCTTCACCGCCTCCATGGTGGCCACCGCGACCCACTATCTTCTCGGCCTGCCCTGGAGCCTCGGCTTCCTGCTCGGCGCCATCGTTGCGCCGCCCGACGTGGTGGCGCCGCTCGCCATCGCCCGCCGGCTGCACCTGCCGCGCCGGGTCATGGTCATTCTCGAAGGCGAGGGCCTCGCCAATGACGCGACCGCGCTGATCCTCTATCGCTTCGCGGTGGCCGCCATCACCACCGGCGCCTTCTCCTTTCCGGTCGCGGCCGGCGAGTTCGGCCTGATCGTGGTCGGCGAGATCGCGTTCGGCATCGGCGTCGGCTGGCTGATGCTGCGCGCCCGGCACTATGCGCGCGACCCGCAGGTCGAGATCACCCTGTCCGTGCTGACGCCCTACCTCGCGTTCTGGATCCCCGAGCATGTCGGCGGCTCCGGCGTGATCGCGACGGTGGCCTGCGGCCTCTACATGAGCTGGAACGGACCGCTGTGGATCTCCTCGGCGACCCGCCTGCAGGGCATCTTCTTCTGGGACCTGATGATCTACCTCATCGAGGGCATGCTGTTCCTGCTGACCGGCTTCCAGATGCGGCTGATCTACGAGAAGTCGAAGGTCTTTCCGCTCGACGACATCATGATCGCGACCGCGCTGGTGCTCGCCATCGTCGTGATCGCGCGCTTCGCCTGGACCTTCCCGGCGACCATCCTGCCGCGCCTCCTGAGCAGTTCGCTGCGCGCGCGCGATCCGCTGCCACCGTGGCGGCAGACCTTCATCATCGGCTTCACCGGCGTGCGCGGCACGGTCTCGCTCGCCACCGCGCTGGCGCTTCCGCTGACGCTGTCGACTGGCGACGCGTTTCCCTATCGCGACCAGATCCTGTTCATCGCCTTCGGCGTGATCTTCTTCACCCTGATCGGCCTCGGCCTGACCCTGCCGGCCGTCGTGCAGTGGCTCGGGGTCGGCAACCAGGGTCGCGCCGAGCATCAGCGCGAGCATGAGCAGGAGATCGCGGCCCGGCGCGAGGCGCTCGACGGCGCCTTGCGGTCGCTGGAGACGATGACCAGCGATCGCGAGCTGTCGGACGAGGTGGTGCGGCTGCTGCGGGCGCGCCACGAGGTCCGGACCAACCAGCTCCCGGAAGGTCTGAAGCCCGAGGACAACGACGCATCCGCGCTCGGCATCGAGCTGACCCGCGAGCTGATCACGGCGGAACGCAAATTCATCCATGTGATGCTGCGCGACGGCAAGATCACCGACGAAACCCGCCGCCGCATCGAGCGCGATCTCGATCTGGAGGAAGCGAGCCTCGCCAACCGGTCGTATGGCGAGCTGCCGTTGTAGGCAGGTGAGTTGCAGAGCGCGGTCTTGCAGCATGCATGCCGTCATTGCGAGCGCAGCGAAGCAATCCAGGGCCGCGCAAGGATTCTGGATTGCTTCGCTGCGCTCGCAATGACGGCTATGGCCCGAGCCGTTTCCCAAACCACCACTGTCATCCCGGCGAACGCCGGGATTCATAACCACAAGCGCTTGGTGGGTCGCACATCTCGCAGGGCCAGCGTGGCTCACATCGGCTTCGGTGTGAATGGATCCCAGGTCGGCGCCGCACCAACGCATGCGCGTTGGCCCGCTTGCCCGGGACGACAGCGGAGGTTGTCGAACATGGCGCCTCATCCTCGCGCCCGCTTTTCGCGTCCGAGCGTTGATCAGTTTCGCCCTCTCTCGTCGGAGGGCGCAGGGAAGGCCGGGCCCCGACTGAGGCCCGTGGCCCGTCTGCGAAAAGAATGCAGGCGGCAGGTACCACAGGTTCAGCCGGACAAGACCCGGCCTTCCCCGCGCGATGGTTTTAACGGCTGCTTCGCATTCTCCCCGGGGACCGGGCTTGTTTGCCCCCGTCACCAGCGGATCATCACCGCCAGCTTGGCATCAGCATCGGGGTGTCAGGACCATGCGACTTGACCGTCCGCGCCATGACGTTCGTCCGCAAGCACTGAAGCTCGCTGCGCCACGTCGCGTCCACCGCATCCCGCCTCCACGTTCGTGACGACCGCGAAGCGCCCCTCGTGAGTGAGGCGGGACGGGCGGAAGCATCGATCTGATTTGCCCGACGGCACAAGGCCCGGAGGTGCGACATGGTAACGCGACGGGCACATCAGCGCTGGCTGCGCCTGCACCGGCGCAGAAGGAAGCACGCGCTCTCCACGCGTCATTCCGGAGCGCGCGGAGCGCGAGCCCGGAATCCATAGCCACAAGCGGTTACGAGGAGGCGGGATGCCTATGGCGCCCATCTTCGACCAACGACCGCCTGTGGTTATGGATTCCGGGCTCATTCGCGCTGCTTCAAAATGGCTTCGCCATTTTGCGCGCGAATGCCCCGGAATGACGGCGCGGAGAGAGCCGGGCATAATTTCATCGATGTCAGGTGCTGCACGCGAATGACACGTGCGCAACGCACATCCTCACCGCTCGATCATCCAGCGCGTCACCGCCTGATGGTAGTTCATCGGACCCGGCACGGTCTTGTAGGTCTTCAGGTAACGGAAGCCGGCCTTTTGCAGCGCGCGGTTGGGGGCGGTGTTGTAGGCGTGCGGCTCGCAGAACAGCTGCTTGAGCCGCAACCTCTCGAAATAGAAATCGATGCTGCGGCGGACGCATGCAGTGCCGAGGCCGCGGCCGCGCAGCTCCGGTTCGGTGACGTGCAGGTGCATGTGGGCGCGGTTGCCGTAGACGATGCGGTCGCAGCTGGAAAAGCCGATGGCGCGGCCGTCGAGCCGCCAGATCACCAGCAGCGCCGCGCGCTCAGCCAACGGCGTCTCGTACAGGGTCTGGAAGAGTCCGGCCCACACCGGCCTGGTCGGCATCCGCGTCGGGTCGATGCCCATCAGGTCGAGTTGCTCGATGCTCGACGAATAGAAGTAGTCGATGACCAGCGAGGTCTCGGCAAGTTCCATTTCGCGGATATCGAGAGTCATCGAGGCGTCCTCTTCAGCAGGCCTCAAGGTGCTGATCATGCGGGCGGCAGTGGGGCGGCGCCGGCGCGTCCGATTACGTCGGCTGCAGCCGATCCGCGCGCGAAAATTTCAGACCGCGGCGCGCGGCACAAGCAGCCGTCGGTTGCAGGTCGGCTGTCGCTCTCACGGCAGGCCGATTGGACATGAAATCTAGCTGCGGACTCGTTCTCAAGCTCCCCGCCTGCGACAGAGCGATCGCATATGACGATCGGAGTTGTGCGCCCGTCTGTTGCCACATCGTCATGGCCGGGCTCGTCCCGGCCATCCACGCCGCTCGGCATCCTCGGAACGACGTGGATGGCCGGGACAAGCCCGGGCATGACGGAGTAACGAATGGTCAGGCCTTCTCGCCGCAAGCAACCGCGCGATCAACCCAGCGACACAGGAGGCGCCGCTGGATGAGCCGGGACCAGCGTGCCGCCCTACTCCGCCGCGGTCACGTTCTCCGGCGCTTTCGCGCCGCTGCCGTAGCGCTGGTCGATGTAGTCGATGACGAGCGCCTTGAAGTCGGCCGCGATGGTGGGGCCGCGCAGGGTGCGGAACTTCTTGCCGTCGACGAAGACCGGCGCGGCCGGGGCTTCGCCAGTGCCGGGCAGGGAGATGCCGATATTGGCATGCTTGGATTCGCCGGGGCCGTTGACGATGCAGCCCATGACGGCGACGTTGAGCGCCTCGACGCCGGGATATTGCGTCTTCCAGGCCGGCATCTCCTCGCGGATGAAGTCCTGGATCGAGCGCGCCAGCTCCTGGAACGTGGTCGAGGTGGTGCGGCCGCAGCCGGGGCAGGCCGCGACCAGCGGCACGAAGGTGCGGAAGCCCATGGTCTGCAACAGCTCCTGCGCGACCTGCACCTCGAGGGTGCGGTCGCCGCCGGGCTCGGGCGTCAGCGAAATGCGGATGGTGTCGCCGATGCCCTGCTGCAGCAGGATGCCGAGCGCCGCCGAGGAGGCGACGATGCCCTTCGAGCCCATGCCGGCCTCGGTGAGGCCGAGATGGATGGCGTAGTCGGAGCGTGCGGCGAGGTCCTGATAGACCGCGATCAGGTCCTGCACGGCCGAGACCTTGGCCGACAGGATGATGCGGTCCTTCGGCATGCCGAGCTCCTGGGCCCGGGCGGCCGACAGCAATGCCGACTGCACCATGGCTTCGCGCATCACCGCGCGCGCATCGCGCGGGTTCGCGGAGGCGGCGTTCTCGTCCATCAGCTTGCTGAGCAGCTCCTGATCGAGCGAGCCCCAATTGGCACCGATGCGCACCGGCTTGCCGTATTTGTTGGCGAGCTCGATGATGGTCGAGAACTGCGTGTCCCGCTTGTCCTTGAAGCCGACATTGCCGGGATTGATGCGGTATTTCGCCAGCGCCTCGGCGCAGGCTGGATAGTCGGTCAGCAGCTTGTGGCCGATATAGTGGAAGTCGCCGATCAGGGGCGTGGTGATGCCGCGCTTGTCGAGCTGCTCGCGGATCTGCGGGACGGCCGCGGCGGCCTCCTCGCGGTCGACCGTGATGCGGACCATCTCGGACCCGGCGCGCGCCAGCGCTGCAACCTGGGCCACCGTCTGGTCGACGTCGGCGGTGTCGGTGTTGGTCATCGACTGCACCACGATCGGGGCGCCGCCGCCGACGGCGACGTTGCCGACCATGACGCGGGTGGTCCGATGCCGGGGAGCGGGTCCGGCGACATCGGACGCTGAAGTGTTCTCGGTCAGGATCTCGGGCTTGTTCATGGGCGCTCGGATATCAGGTTTTGGTGACATTCAGCAATGGATCAGTCGCGGCCAGGACCACGCGGTTCGGGCGGTTTACGAGAAAAAGCCCAACGATCACAAGCACGGCAGCCAGGCCAAAGGCCAGGGTCAGGGCGTCATGCAGGATGAAATAGCTCGCCACCACCCCGAATAAAGGGGTGATGAAGGTAAATGCCGACAATTTGCTGGCCGAGTAGGCCTTGATCAGGGCGAACCAGATCGTGAACGTGGTCCCGACCACCCAGATCGACTGGTAGGCCATCAGGCCGATCACGAACGGGCTGGGAACCTGGGTCAACCGCTCCCCGGCAATGAGCGCCGCCAGGGCCATGATCGGGACGGAGACCGCCACCTGGTACCCCAATGCCCGCTCGGGCGCGATGAAGCGCAGCCGGGTGCCTTTGACGAACACCGTGGTCACGCCCCAGAGCAGGCCGCCGCCGACCACCAGGAGATCGCCGAGCAGCACGCGGCCGTCGACATCGGCCTGGGGAATGCCGATCGCCAGCGCCACACCGGTGAAGCTGAGCGCCAGCCCGCCCCATTGCGCCGGCCCCATCCGTTCGCCGAGGAAGCGGAACGAGCCGAGCGCGACGAAGAACGGCGCGGTATACAGGAACACGATGGCGCGCGACGCCGAGGTCAGCAGCAGGCCCTGATAGATCAGCACGAATTCCAAGCCGAACAGCAGGCCTGCCACCAGGCCGAGCCCCAGCGTGCCGTCGCGCTCGAACATCTTCACGCCGCGCACCCGCGCGAACACCAGCAGCACCGGCAGCGCACCGAGCGAACGGAAGGTGGCCTGCAGCAGCGGCGGAATTTCAGGCAGCGCGAGCTTCACAGCGATCTGGTTGAACGCCCAGGACAGGCACAGCACGAGGATGACGGCGATCGCGCCCAGGCCGAGCGGCCGGGTCGCGGCGGATGAGGTTGACGTTGCGGACACGAGGACGTTGGCTCCCTGGCGCGTTTCGTTTTCTGGACCGCCATCAAGGTGTGGTCAGCTTTGTCTTGGTCGGTCGGAGATGATGCGGACGTAGAGCGGCGGTGCTGGCCTCTCCCTGCGCGCACCGGTCTCGCGCAGAAACTCGAATACGACGGTCATTCACACGTGTACAGCTTGGGCCGCAGTGAGCGTTCTCACGCCGCCTTCTGGCAATGGGCGCACAGCCCGGTGATCTCGACGACCGACAGTTTCGGCGTGAAGCCCGATGCCGCGGCGGCCAGCTTCAGGCTTTCCGCGATCGGAGCCGCCGGTACCTCGCCGACGGCGCCGCAGCTCTCGCAGATCAGGAACGCCACCAGCGCGGTCTGCTCGTGGTCATGGGCGCAGGCGAGGAAGGCGTTGCGGCTCTCGATGCGGTGCACCAGGCCGTTCGCCATCAGGAACTCGAGCGCGCGATAGACTGTGATCGGCGCCGGCCGCGCGGCGACCTTGGCAAGTTCCTCGATGATCTCGTAGGCGCCGAGCGGCCGGTGGCTCGACAGCAGCGCCTCCAACACCTGGCGGCGCTGCTGCGTGAACTTCTGGCCGCGCTGGGCGCAGATGCGCTCGGCATGGTCCAGGGCATCGGCCGCGCAGCGGCCATGGTCGTGGTCCGGCGCCGGGAAGGTGGGCTTTGCGAGGGTCATTGCCGACAATCTAGCATCTCGGGCCGGTCTCGCCAAAGGCCGCGGCCGAGCCATGCATCTGCGGCGGGGCGGGTGCGCTCGGCAGAGCCATCAAATATTCATAAGCTTGCTTATCATATCCGAGGCTCATTACAGCCAAAGCTTAGTTCCCCTCTTGGAATCGAGATCAGCCATGACCCGCACGTCGGTGGACGTGAACTTCCTGTTTACGCTCGGCGAGCTGCAGCGCCTGGTGCGCGCCTATGCCGACAAGGAGGCGGCGCGCTTCGGCATGACCCGCGCGCAATGGGCCGTGCTGGCGAAGGTCGAGCGCTACGAGGGGATGAAGCAGTCCGAGCTCGCCGAGCAGATGGAGATGCAGCCGATCACGCTGACACGGCTGATCGACAAGCTCGCCGAGGCCGGGCTGATCGAGCGGCGCGGCGACGACAGCGACCGCCGCGTCAACCGGCTCTATCTGAAGAAGGCCGCGCGCCCGCTGCTCGCGAAGCTCGCAGTGCTGCGCGGCGATCTGACCGACACCGCCCTCCAGGGCATCAGCGCCGGTGATGCCGAGCGGCTGATGACCCATCTCGAAGCCATCAAGGAAAACGTGAGAAACGCCCTGCAGTCGCTGTGCGACGAGCAGCGAAAGGAGCAGCGCTATGGCTGAGCCCGCCCTGAAACTCGCCCCCGACCAGAAGGCCAGCCCGGATGCGGCGCCGCCCGCGGCCGCCGACGCGAAGCCGGCGCGCCCCGGATTGCTGCGCCGCTACCGTCGCACGCTGCTGCTGGTCGTGCTGCCGCTCGTCGCCGCCATCGGCGGCCTCGTGCTGTATCTCAATGGCGGCCGCTACGTGACGACCGACGACGCCTATGTCGGCGCCCAGAAGGTGCTCATCACCCCAGACATCTCCGGCAAGATCGTCAAGGTCGTCGTCAAGGAAGGCCAGCAGGTGCAGAAGGGCGACGAGCTGTTCGAGATCGACCCCGTGCCCTATCGCCTGGCGGTCGACCAGGCCAAGGCGGCGCTGGAGCAGGCGCGCATCAGCTATGACAACCTCACCGCCAACATCAAGATCTACGGCCAGATGCTCGATCTCGCCCAGCAGGGCATCGACCTGAAGCAGAAGGACGTCGAGCGCAAGCAGACGCTCGCCAAGAGCAATTTCGGCTCGCAGCTCGACCTCGACAATGCCGCGAATGCGCTGGTGACCGCCGGCGCACAGGCGCAGTACATCAAGCAGCAGCTGTCGAACGCGAAAACGCAGCTGCTCGGCAATCCCGATCTGCCGTTGGAGCAGTTCCCGCCTTACGTCCAGGCAAAGGCCAAGCTGGACGACGCGCAGCGCGACCTCGACCACACCACCTTGCGCGCGCCGATGCCGGGCATCGCGACGCAGGTCGACCAGATCCAGCTCGGCCGCTTCGTGGCCGCGGGCACGCCGGTGTTCTCGGTGATCGACATCAGCAATCCCTGGGTCGACGCCAACCCGAAGGAGAGCGACTTCACCTATGTCGCGGTCGGCCAGCCGGTCGAGCTCGACGTCGATGCCTTCCCCAACCACCGTTTCAAGGGCACGGTCGGCTCGCTGTCGCCGGGCACCGGCGCGCAGTTCGCGATCCTGCCGCCGCAAAATGCAAGCGGCAATTTCGTCAAGGTCGTGCAGCGCGTGCCGGTCCGGATCTATTTCGACAAGGCCGACAGGTTCGTCGCGAAGCTCAAGGCCGGCATGAGCGTCAACGTGTCGATCGATACCGGCCACGAGCGCACGCTGGCCGGGCTGTTCGGATCGGCGCACGCGGCGGACAAGGACGAGTAGCGTCATGACCGCGCCGGCGGCCTCATCCGCAGTTCCGGGCTTCCGCCGGAACATGGTGACGATCTGCGCCATGACGGCGACGATCATGCAGGCGCTCGACACCACCATCGCCAACGTCGCGCTGCCCTACATGCAGGGCACGCTGTCGGCCTCGCAAGACCAGATCAACTGGGTGCTGACGTCCTACATCGTCGCGGCCGCGATCATGACCGCTCCGGTGGGATGGATCGCCAACCGCTTCGGCCGCAAGCGCACCTTCATCGTCTGTTCGGCCGGTTTCACCATCGCCTCCGTGATGTGCGGGCTCGCCCAGGACATCACCCAGATGGTGCTGTTCCGCCTCCTGCAGGGCGTGTTCGGCGCCTCGCTGGTGCCGCTGTCGCAGGCGGTCATGCTCGACTCCTACGCGCTGCATGAGCGCGCCAAGGCGATGGCGATCTGGGGCATGGGCGTGATGCTCGGCCCGATCATGGGGCCGTCGCTCGGCGCCTGGCTGACCGAGACCTATTCCTGGCATTGGGTGTTCTTCGTCAACCTGCCGTTCGGCGCCGTGACCGTGCTCGGCCTGATGGCGTTCATGGAGGAGACCAAGCCGAACGCGGAGCTGACCTTCGACTGGTTCGGTTTCGCGGCGCTCGCCATCGGCATCGGCTCGCTGCAGATCGCGCTCGACCGCGGCGAGGATCAGGGCTGGCTGGAGAGCAACGAGATCATCATCGAGTTCATCATCGCCGCCGTCGGCTTCTATTACTTCCTGGCGCATTCGCTGACGACGCAGCGGCCGTTCATCCAGTTCGCGCTGTTCAAGGACCGCAATTTCGTCGGCGGCTGCGTGTTCATGACCGTGATGGGCCTCGTGCTGTTCTCGACCATGGCGCTGTCGTCGCCGTTCCTGCAGAACGTCATTGGCTATCCCATCATCACCGCCGGCGTGCTGCTCGCGACCCGCGGCTGCGGCACCTTCGTCGCGATGATGCTGGTCGGGCGTCTCTTGCGCTATATCGAGGCGCGCACGCTGATCATCGTCGGCCTGGCGCTGACCGCAGTGTCGCTGTTCCAGATGACGGCGTGGACCGACCAGACCGGCGTGCCCGAGATCATCACCATCAGCATCATGCAGGGGTTCGGCTTCGGCCTCGTGTTCGTGCCGCTTTCGACCGTGGCATTCCTGACCTTGCCGGGCGAGTTGCGGACTGATGGAACCTCGATGCTGACCCTGGTGCGAAATGTCGCAAGCTCGATCGGCATCTCGATCGCGATCGCGCAGCTCACCGAGGGAACACGGCGCAACCACGCGATCCTGGTCGAGCACATCAACCCGTTCAATCACGCGCTGCAAATGCCCAATGTTGCCGGCCTCCTGAACCTGTCCACCGATGCCGGGCGCGCGATGGCCGACGCGATGGTGACCGTACAGGCGCAGATCCTGGCATTCTCGCACGACTATCAGCTGGTCATGACGTTCATCCTGGTCTCGATCCCGCTCGCGGTCATGATCGGCTCGACGCGCACCGCGTTGCGCGCGCAGTCCGCCCCGGCCGACCACGCCGTCATGGAGTGACCGCTTCCCCCGCGACGGAAAATGCGCGCGCCTGTTGAGACAGGGTGGGGCCGGGATAGCAAAAAGGTGACCACGACGTGATGGATTTGTAACTTCAATCCGGCGCGTTTCCGGCTATCTTCTGCTCACCCCACTCGGTTCTCTGCGTATGAGTTGCGCGCAGGGACTGTACCTCATGAGCGCCCCACTCGTGATGTGCCGGGCGGGGGCGGTGGCTCCTCCAGCGCCGCCCCCAGCCCCGGGGCCTCCCTTTTCACATTTTGGCCTACGGCTTCTGCAGCGGCTCGATCTTCGCCGGTGCGGCAGCGGGCTGGGCCTCGGTCGTCGGCAGGATCACGCCGGCCAGCGCCTGCACCGGATCGTCGCCGGGCTTGAAGCCGGACTGCACCAGGATCTCGTCGATCAACGGCTTCAGCGCGTGCACGCGCAGCAGTTCGCCGGCGAGGCCTTCGCCGAAGCCGACATTGCCGCCGGCACCGCCATTGCCGCCGAACGCGCCGCCGGTGTGCAGGATGCGAACGTCCTTCAGATTGGCGATCGGCTTGACCATCTCGCCGAGCGCGGCCGGCATGGTCGCGATGCGCTGCTTGGCGAGCTCGAAATCGATCACGTTGCTGCCGAGCTTGTTCTGGGCTTCGTTCTTCATCAGGATGACCGCGGCTTCCGCCTCGCCGATCTGGCGCACGCCGACGGCCTTGATCTTGTTGGCCTCGGCCTCCGCTTCGGCCAGGGTCTTGGCCGCCGCGCCGCGATCGACCGCGGCGCGCTTTTCTGCCTCGGCGGCAACGGTAATGCCGGTCGAGCGCTGCTCGGCCTCTTTCCGCGCTGCCATGACCGCGGTCTGACGTTCGCGGTCGGCGATTTCGATGGCGCGCGCCGTCGTCACCTTTTCCTCCGCGGAGACCGCAAGCGCCTCGGCCGCCTTGGCCACCGCGCGCGCCTCCGAGGTTTCCTTGCTCTTGGTCGCGATCTGGATGTCGTTGTCCTGGGTGGCGATCTGGATCTCGCGGTCGGCGTCGGTCTTGCGGCGGTTGATCGCGAGATTGCTTTCGATCGCCGCGGTCTCGCGCACCTTCAAGGCTTCCGCCTCGCGCTGCGCGATCTTCTGCTGCGCCTCGATGCGCGCATTCTCCTCGGTCTGCCACGCCGTCTGCGTCGCGCTTGCGACCTCGGCGCGGGTGCTCGCGGTCTTGTTGGCGATGTCGCGCTCCTGGCTGAGCTCGGCCTCCTTCTTGGTGCGCTCGATCTGGAGCGTGAGCTGGCGCGCCTCGAGGTCCTTCTGCGCGATCGCGACCTCGTTGTCGCGCACGATCGCGTTGCGGTCGCGGCGCCGCGTCTCGGTGACCGTCTTCAACAGCGTCAGGCCTTCGGCGTCGAAGAAGTTCTCGGCATTAAAGAACGAGATGTCGGTCTGGTCGAGCTTGGTCAGCGAGACCGATTCCAGCTCCAGGCCGTTGGACTGCACGTCGGCCTCGACTGCGGCCTGGACGTGCTTGACGAAATCCGAGCGCTTCTCCTGCAGGTCCAACAGCTCCATCGTGGCCGCGACCGAGCGCAGGCCGTCGACGAACTTGGCCTCGACCTGGTCGCGCAGCAATTCGGCATTGTTGGTGACGGCGCCGAGGGTCTGCGCCGCCAGTGCGATCGAATCCACGTCGGGCTTCACGCGCACGTAGAACTCGGCGTCGATGTCGACGCGCATGCGGTCCTTGGTGATCAGCGAATCCTTCTTCGAGCGCTCGACGCGGAGCCGCAAGGTCTTGAGGTTGACGCGCGCGATGGAGTGGAAGATCGGCAGCACCACGGCGCCGCCGTCGAGCACCACCTTCTTGCCGCCCAGGCCGGTGCGCACGAACGCCTCGTCGCGGGTGGACCGATGGTAGAGAACGGCAAAGACAGTGCCGAGAACGACCAGCAGCACAACGCCGATCGACGCAGGCAGAACCAGATCAAACATGGGATTTACTTTCGGGTTGAGGAAAGTGTCTTGGAGCTAAAGTGTCTTGGAGTTCGTGAGTTCGTCGGCTGCGGCGATCGCGATGAAGCGGCCATCCTTGCGGTCGACGAGGAGAACCGACGCGCCCACCGGCAATGACGGCGAATCCGGCGCGGCCGAGGCCGTCACCATGTGCCAGTTGCCGTGGACATCCTTGACGCGGACGCGGCCGGGCAGCCCGCCATCGAGCGGGCCGACCGCCACCTCGCCGATGCGGCCGACGAGATCGGACAGCCCGACCGCATAGCTCTCATCCTGCGGCACCAGCCGCGCCGCGTAGCGCGTCGAGCGCCGCAACAGCGGCACCGTGACGACGGCGGCGAGCACGCCCGCGGCCGTTGGCGGCAGCGCCACCGCCACCAGCCGCGCGGCATCCTGGATCAGAAAGCCCGTGATCGAGAAGATGCCGAGCGCGAGCAGGATGCAGATCATCAGCGGCACGCCGCCGACATTGATCCAGGACAGCACGTGGCCGACGCTGGTGCTGTGGCCGTCGTGACCGAGATCGACGGTCTGGCCGAGCAACTCGCTGATCGACAGGCCGATCAGCATCGAGCCGATCTCGACGCCGCCGACCAGAACGATCATCACGGCGGCAATCGCGAACGGCCGCACCTCGGGTTGCATGAAATGGTCGACGATGGTCATGGGACGACGCGCCCCCGCCCGCTCAATTCTGCGATTTCAGCCGCGCCAGCCGCTCGGCGATGTCCTTGTCACGCTTCAGCTTCGACAATTCGTCGATGTCGGGCGACGGCGGGATGCCTTCCGGCACGCCGGTGGCGCGGGCGATGACGCGGGAGGCGCGCGCGGCCTTGGCGAGGCCGGCATCCGGCCCCTTGCGCGATGCGGCCTTCGGCTGGTCGGCGAGCGCCTCGCTGTGCTCCAGCTCGGCGAGACGCGCCTGCGCGTCCTGCAGGCTCGACAGAATCGCACGCAGGGTCGTCAGCACCGCATCGATGCGCTCGGCATTCTCGTCGATCGCCTTCGACAGCACCTCGAACTGGGCTTCGAGATCCATCTGCCGGGCGATGCCGGCGCGGGCGAGATCGTCGCGGTGCTCGGCGATGGCGACGCGGATCTGCTCGGCCAGCACGGTCGTCTCGCGCTCGATCTCGGCGCGGCGTGCATTGAGCCGATATTCCTCCGCGCGCGCATGCGACAGGCTCTCGCGCGATTCGCGCTCGGCCTGCTCGATCTCGCGGATCGCCTGGCTGACCAGCGCGACCCGGTTCTTGTCCTCGGCCTTTTCGATCGCTCCATAGGCGATCCCGGCGATGAGGCGCCCGGCGCGTGACAGGAGCGTGTCGGGGGCCGGCGCGTGTTCGGCGAGCATGACGTGGTCCTTTCGTGGGCTGACGGTTGGGCTGAGACGAGCGTGTGACGTTGCGGTAACGCCGAAATGGACTTCGAAGTCATCTTCGTCCGTTCGCACGAGCTGCGCCGGCGTCGCGTGCGGCCAGCCCGCGACGTAGCCGGTCACCTCGAACGGGATCGCGATGCGACCGCGCGCGGTGCCGAGCGACAACATGCCGGCATTCCTGACATTCACCAGACGGTCGTCGAGCGGCAGCCGCGGATTCGAGGCGGCGCGATAGGCGGCACGGTCGCGCAAGCCGAGCGTGACGAGGCGCGACGGCAGCCGCGTGGCCTTGCGGATCGGGTCGTAGGCATGGCCGTGCAGCGTGACGAGATTGGCGCCGATGCCTTTGCCAGCAGCGATCTCGTCGAGCATGTCCATCATCCGGGCATAGTCGGCGAAGGTCGCCTCGATCGCGTCCCGCGCCTCGGGGGAGAGGAGCAGACGGTAGCGAACAGCCTGATCGTGGGCGCTTCCGGCCATAGGAAACACTAAAGCACAATATCCGTGCTTTAGCAAGCCAGCTCCCGATCCGATCCCTTCCGTGACCATGTCGAACGCCATGCCCATGCCGATATGTCGCGCCGATGCTGGCCGGCGGTTTAAGGCCGGCGAACAATCTCTGGTGATCGTTAAGGGGGCTGGTAGCGACGCCGGCAAAATGCACCGCAGTGACGTGTAGCGACAAAGACCTCGCCGCGCGCGTGCGGCCCTGTCGCGAGGGAAGCGCCGTCAGTCCAGCAATTCGCGGCAGCCGAGATCGTCGAACGCAAGGAAGATGCGCTCGAGATTATTCCACCAGATCACCGGAGGGAGCTGGATCGCCCATTGCCAGACCGGCTGGGCGATGTGCCAGAGCACGGCGAGACGATAGTCCTGATCCAGCGCCGCCCTGTCGTAGCCGGTCACACCGCCTGCGACCAATGTCTGATGATAGCTGTCGAGCAACGGCCGCTCGATCCGCGCCCGACGGTCGGGATAGATTTGCAGCGCGATCATGTAGGCGAGATCGTTCGCGGGCACGCCGATCCGCCACTGGTCGAAATCAAACGCGCGCACGTCGTCGCTGTCGGCGGCCTTCGGCACCAGAAAATTCCAGACATGCGCGTCGCCATGCGCAATGCTGAGGTTTCGCCGCGACAGATAGCGTTCCGAGAGCCGCGGCGTCGCCGCCATCAGGCGTTCGTAGACCGCGCGCCGGTCCGCGCTCAGGCGGTCTCCCAACTGATCGGCGAAGCGCTGATAGTGGCCGGCAAAGGTGCTGCCGCGCTCGGCGCGCTCGTCCGCGGTCGCAAAGCTGCCGATGGACACGCCAAGCCGCGGATCGTCCCACCACGCCGCATGCAGCCGCGCCAGCGCCCGCACGATCCCCTCGGCCTGGGGCAGCGCAGGCGGCAGCGGCCATGGCGTCGCCGTCTGGTGCGTGTCGGTGAGATCCTCGAGCAACAAGTGCCAGGTGAGCGCGGCTTCGTCCCACGCGCCGCCGTAAGAGCCGGGCACGAGGCCCGTCGGCATGAGCCGCGCCAGTCCGCGATAAAAATTGACCTCGTGGCGCCCGCCCCGCCACAGCGTCTTGGCGAAGGCCGGCATCGGGATTTTCAGGATCAACGCCTTCGGCGCGTCCGGGGCCGCGCCGCTATAGGACAAGCCAAGGCGGATGATGCGCGACAACAGCATCGGCCGGTCGCTGATCACGGCGACGTCCGAGACCGCGCCGGACTTCGAGCACACCCGCCTCACGCATCGTCGCCGTCAACGCGGCGGGCTTGGCAACGGACGGCAAGTCGGTGGAGGACATGTGGGCGCCGTCCCTTCAGGGTTGCAGCTTGCCCATACTAGCACGGATATTCCGAAGCGCTACTTGATCGGCGCGCGCGGCAGCACGGTGTCGCCGATCTCCATCCGGTAGACGTGCTCGAGCGAATACCAGGGCGTGGTGACGCCGGGCTCGGTCGGGTGCGGCATGTCGTGGCGAATGAAGTTGCCGAGCAGCGCCTTCGTGACGCCGAACTGGACGTCGCTGTCGATGTGCGGGTCGTTGGGGTCGTAGACCTGCGAGATCAGGACCTTGAATCCCGGCTTGACGATCAGCGCATGCAGATGCGCCGGGCGATAGGGATGACGGCCCTGCGCCTTCAGCAGCCGGCCGACGACCCCGTCGGTCGGGATGGGATAGCCGACCATCATCACCGAGCGAAACCAGAAGCGGCCATCGGCATCGGTCACGAGCTTGCCGCGCAGGTTCATGTCGGCCTGATCGGGATCCTGGTTCTCGTAGTAGCCGACCGGCGAGGCGTGCCAGACGTCGACCTCGGCGCCGGCGACCGGCGCGCCGTTCGGATCGACCACGCGACCGTGCACGAACAGCGCCGGGCCTGATGTCGCCGAGCGCACGATCGAGCCGCCATTGTCAGTGCGCGGCGAGTTCAACCGCCAGAACGGGCCGAGCAGCGACTGCGCGGTCTCGGTGTTGCCGCCATCGCCATTGTTGAGCAGGCAGACCAGCGGCGAGACGCCGAGCGAGCCGGCCATCAGCACGACCTCATTGTGGCTGTCGTTGGTGCGCTGACCGAGCTCGGCGATGATGGCGGCGGCTTCGCGAAATTCGGCCTCGGTAAGCCTGACATCGCGGACGAAGCCGTGCAGGTGCTTGATCAGCGACACCATGATCTCGCGCAGCCGCGGGTTCTCGGTGCGATCCATCACCGCCAGCACCGCCGGCGTGACGTCCTGTTCGCGGGAGATGGTCATGGTGCGATCCCTCAGCCTTCTCCGTCATTGCGAGGAGCGAAGCGACGAAGCAATCCAGGGCTACACATGCGACTCTGGATTGCTTCGCTTCGCTCGCAATGACGGCGGAGTATTAGTCGAGCTTCTCGACCGCCAGTGCGACGCCCTGGCCGACGCCGACGCACATCGTGGCGAGCGCACGCTTGCCGCCGCGGACCTCGAGGCCGTGCACCGCGGTCATCGCGATGCGCGCGCCGCTCATGCCCAGGGGATGGCCGAGCGCGATGGCGCCGCCATGCGGGTTGACGAAATCGGCGTCCTCGGCGACGCCGAGCTGGCGCAGGCAGGCGATGCCCTGGGACGCGAACGCCTCGTTCAGCTCGATCAGGTCGAAATCGGTGATCTTGAGGCCGAGCCGCTCCATCAGCTTGCGCACCGCCGGCACCGGGCCGATGCCCATGATGCGGGGCGGCACGCCGGCCGAGGCGAGGCCGAGAACGCGCGCGCGCGGCGTGAGGCCGTGCTTCTTCACGGCGGCTTCCGACGCGAGGATCATGGCGGCGGCGCCGTCATTGACGCCCGACGCATTGCCGGCGGTGACCGTGCCCGGATTGCGCACGATCGGCTTCAGCTTGGCCAGACCTTCGAGCGTGGTCTCGGGGCGCGGATGCTCGTCCTTGTCCACCGTCACAGGGCCGGCCTTGCCGCCGGGCACCATGACCGGCGTGATCTCGGCTGCGAAATAGCCCGAGGCGATGGCCTTTCCGGCGCGCTGCTGGGAGCGGATCGCGAACGCGTCCTGGTCGGCGCGCGAGACCTGGAATTCCTCGGCGACGTTCTCGCCGGTCTCCGGCATCGAATCGACGCCGTACTGCTGCTTCATCAAGGGATTGATGAAGCGCCAGCCGATCGTGGTGTCGAAGATCTCGGCCGAGCGCGAGAACGCCTCGGTCGCCTTGCCCTGCACGAACGGCGCGCGCGTCATCGATTCGACGCCGCCGGCGATCGCCAGATCGACCTCGCCGGCGCGGATCGCGCGGCCCGCGGCGCCGACCGCGTCGAGGCCGGAGGCGCAGAGGCGGTTCAAGGTCTGGCCGGGAATGGAATCCGGCAGGCCCGCGAGCAGCAGCGCCATGCGCGCGACGTTGCGGTTGTCCTCGCCGGCCTGGTTGGCGCAGCCGAAGAACACCTCGTCGACCGCGGCCCAGTCGAGATTCGGATGCTTGGCCTTGAGCGCCTTGAGCGGGGTGGCGGCGAGATCATCGGTGCGCACTTTCGCCAGCGCGCCGCCGAAGCGGCCGATCGGGGTCCGCACCGCATCACAAATGTAGACGTCTCGCATCGCTCTCTCCCGAACTTTCGTGTTTCTGGTCAGAATTGACGGCGGTTTTAGGAGTGCGATCGGGGCAGGTCAAATGACGGGAGCGCGGGGTGGCATGCGCGGCGCTGTCGTATGCGACGCTCTCTCAACGCGAGCGGTGCGCCCCCTCCCCCGCTTGCGGGGGAGGGTTGGGGTGGGGGCCGCCCAAGCGAGACTGTACCGTGCGGAGAGAATTCCCCCACCCGCATCGCATCTGACGATGCAATGCGACCTCCCCCGCGTGCGGGGGAGGTGCAAAAGCGGCCACCGTCCGAGGTTCAGCGCAGGCCCCGCCTCAAACTCTCCGTCATTCCGGGGCGGCGCGCGCAAGCGCGACGAGCCCGGAATCCATCAATCCACGCGACCCGCCGCACGATGGATTCCGGGTTCGTGCTGCGCACGCCCCGGAATGACGAGAGGAGAGAGCTGCGATCATCTCGGGCACCACATCGGGGGAGACATTGCCATCGTGGAAAACCGGGACATCGCCTGCAAAGCGGTAGGACCGTCCGGGCAAATTGGCTAGTTTCCGCGCCATGACGATCCAGCAGCCCATCTCCGCCCCGGTTCCACAGGACGCCGCGCCCGCCGAGGCGCCGGCCAAGCTCACGCCGATGATGGAGCAGTATCTCGACATCAAGGCGGCGCATCCGGGGCTGATGCTGTTCTATCGGATGGGCGATTTCTACGAACTGTTCTTCGAGGACGCCGAGGTCGCGTCGAAGGCGCTCGGCATCGTCTTGACCAAGCGCGGCAAGCACCTGGGCCAGGACATTCCGATGTGCGGCGTGCCGGTGGAGCGCTCGGAGGACTATCTGCACCGGCTGATCGCGCAGGGCATCCGCGTCGCCGTGTGCGAGCAGATGGAGGACCCCGCCGCAGCGCGGGCGCGCGGCAACAAGAGCGTGGTCAAGCGCGGCGTGGTGCGCGTGGTGACGCCGGGCACCTTGACCGAAGACAACCTGCTCGACGCGCGCGCCAACAATTATCTGCTGGCGATCGCGCGCAGCCGCGGCTCGTCCGGCGGCGACCGGCTCGGACTCGCCTGGATCGACATCTCGACCTCGGACTTCATCGTCACCGAATGCGCGTTCGCCGAGCTGACCGCGACGCTGGCGCGCATCAATCCGAACGAGGTGATCATCTCGGATGCGCTCTATTCGGATGCGACCTTCGAGCCAGTGCTGCGCGAGCTCGCCGCGGTGACGCCGCTGACGCGCGACGTGTTCGACGGCGCCACCGCCGAACGGCGGCTGTGCGACTATTTCGCGGTCGCCACCATGGACGGCCTCGCGGTGCTGTCGCGTTTGGAAGCGACCGCGGCGGCCGCCTGCGTCACCTATGTCGAACGTACGCAAGTGGGGCAGCGCCCGCCGCTGGCGCCGCCGGCGCGCGAGGCGACCGGCAGCACCATGGCGATCGATCCGGCCACCCGCGCCAATCTCGAGCTGACGCGCACGCTCGCCGGCGAGCGCCGCGGCTCGCTGCTCGACGCCATCGACTGCACGGTGACCTCGGCCGGCTCGCGCCTGCTGGCGCAGCGGCTCGCCGCGCCGCTGACGGAGCCGGTGCAGATCGGCCGGCGGCTCGATGCCGTCAACGTCTTCGTCGCCGACAGCGCCGCGCGCGAGGACATCCGCTCGATCCTGCGCGGCGCGCCCGACATGACCCGTGCGATGGCGCGGCTGTCCGTCGGCCGCGGCGGTCCGCGCGATCTCGCCGCTCTGCGCGACGGTATCGTTGCGGCCGACCAGGCGCTGGCGCGGCTCAACGCGCTCGATCAGCCGCCGCAGGAGGTGGCGTCGGTCATGTCCGCGCTGGCGCGGCCGGCGCGTGCACTCGCTGAGGAGTTCGCGCGCGCGCTCGACGAGCAGCTGCCGCTGATCAAGCGCGACGGCGGCTTCGTGCGCTCCGGTTACGACGCGACGCTCGACGAGACGCGCAATCTGCGCGACGCCTCGCGCCTCGTCGTCGCCTCGATGCAGGCGCGTTACGCCGACCAGACCGGCGTCAAGGCGCTCAAGATCCGCCACAACAACGTGCTCGGCTATTTCGTCGAGGTCACCGCGCAGCACGGCGACAAATTGATGTCGGCGCCACTGAATGCGACCTTCATCCATCGCCAGACGCTGGCGGGCCAGGTGCGCTTCACGACATCAGAGCTCGGCGAGATCGAGGCCAAGATTGCGAATGCCGGCGAGCGCGCGCTCAATCTCGAGCTCGAGATCTTCGACCGGCTGTGCGCACAGGCGCTCGCGATCGGCGACGATCTGCGCGCCGCCGCGCACGGCTTCGCGATGCTCGATGTCGCCACTGCGCTGGCCAAGCTCGCGGTCGACGACAATTATGTGCGCCCGGAGGTCGACGGCTCGCTGGGCTTCGCCATCGAGGGCGGCCGTCATCCGGTGGTGGAGCAGGCGCTCAAGCGTGAGGGGCAGCCGTTCATCGCCAATTCCTGCGACCTGTCGCCGACGCCGGGGCACAAGAGCGGTCAGCTCTGGCTGCTCACCGGCCCGAACATGGCGGGCAAATCCACCTTCCTGCGCCAGAACGCGCTGATTGCGCTGCTGGCGCAGATCGGCTCGTTCGTGCCGGCGAGCCGTGCCCGCATCGGCATCGTCGACCGGCTGTTCTCGCGCGTCGGCGCCGCCGACGATCTGGCGCGCGGGCGCTCGACCTTCATGGTCGAGATGGTCGAGACCGCGGCGATCCTCAACCAGGCCGGGGAGCGCGCGCTTGTCATCCTCGACGAGATCGGGCGCGGCACCGCGACCTTCGACGGCCTCTCCATCGCCTGGGCGGCGATCGAGCACCTGCACGAGAGCAACCGCTGCCGCACGCTGTTCGCCACGCATTATCACGAGCTGACGGCGCTCGCCGCGAAGCTGCCACGGCTGTTCAACGCCACGGTCCGCGTCAAGGAATGGCAGGGCGACGTGGTGTTCCTGCACGAGGTGCTGCCCGGCTCCGCCGACCGCTCCTACGGCATCCAGGTGGCGAAGCTCGCGGGCCTGCCGCCGGCCGTGATCAGCCGCGCCAAATCGGTGCTGGCGAAACTGGAGGCCGCCGACCGCGGCCAGAACGCCCGCGCCCTGGTCGACGATCTGCCGCTGTTCGCGGTGCCGTCGCGCGCCGCAGCGGAGCCTGCGATGTCTAAGGAGGCGGAAGAGCTGATCGCCGCCGTGAAAGCGCTGCATCCGGACGAGATGACGCCGCGCGAGGCGATCGACGCGCTGTATGCGCTGAAGGCGAAATTGCCGAAGTCGTAGCTGGTCGTCATTGCGAGGCGCCTTTGCGCCGAAGCAATCCAGAGTCCCGCCCGCAGCCCTGGATTGCTTCGCTTCGCTCGCAATGACATGGAGCGACCTATCGGACCGCAGCGACCTTCCGTCGCCCCAGCCACCATAGTCCGAGATTCCAGCCGACACAGGTCGCCAGCGCGCCGCTCAGGCCGGCGGCGGCGCCGAGGTGCAGGCTGCCGAGGTGCAGCACCACCACGGCCAGCGAGAAGCCGATCAGGCCCCAGGCGCCGTTGGCCAGCACGGCCGCCGTCGCGGGCCCGCCGATGCGCGGCTGCAGGATCAGCATCATCGAGGTGAAGACGATCGGAAACAGCGCCAGGATGCCGGACACGCTGGGGCCGGCCCAGCCGGACACCGAGGTGACGGTGGCGACGAGCGTTGCCACCAGCGAAGCGCGCAGCGGCACGTCGTACCAGCGCCGCGTGATCAGCGGCATCTTGGCATGGCGATAGCGCTGCAACAACGGCAGGCAGATGGCGAAAGTGATGATGTTGGCGACGATGCCCATCAAGAGCGTCCATTGCACGCTCTTGATCAGCGCGGCGAGACCGAGCCACACCGCCACCGCGGTGGCGCTTGCCACCAGCACGCTGCGGCGCTGCGCCAGCACGGCATAGGCAAGGCTGAGGAAGATCGTCGCGGCATTGATCGGCAGGCTGGTCAGCGCGCCCTGCGCGATGAACGCGGCATCGTGATCCAGCGCCAGGAAGACGTAGGTCGGGCCGGCCGAGATCGGCAGGGTCGCGACCAGCGCGCCGATCACGGGGCCGGTGCGCTCGGCGATCATCGACGCCGACACCACGAACGACGCCGCGATCGCCATGCGCAGAGCCAGCAGCAGCAGGAAGGAGGGATCGAGGGACATCAGTTCATGCTGCGCAGGCGGTGGGCTCCCTCCCCCGCAGGCGGGGGAGGGCTGGGGTGGGGGCGCGGCTCGGGTGGCGATGATGGGGTGTGCCGTGTGGAGAGAAGTCCCCCACCCGCCTCACATCGGCGATGCGAGGCGACCTCCCCCGCAGGCGGGGGAGGCGCAGACCGAGCGAACCTCAACAGCTTGTCTCCTCAGCCGCAGCGCCGCCGCGCACTACACCCGCTTCAAGCTGACAGACACCTTCGGGCCGTTCTTGATGGTCTGATAGACCACGCAATAGCGCTCGGTGAGCTTGAGCAGGAGGTCGAGCTTGTCCTGCGGCGCGTCGGTGTCGACCTCGAAGCGCAGACGGATTTCCTGGAAGCCGACCGGCGCCTCCTTGTCGACGCCGAGCGTGCCGCGGAAATCGAGATCGCCTTCGGCGAACACGTGGCCGCTCTTGAGCGGCACCTCGACGGCGGTCGCGACCGATTTCAAGGTGACGCCGGCGCAGGCCACCAGAGCCTCCAGCAACATGTCGCCGGAGCACAGCTCGAGCCCCGAGCCGCCGGTTCCGGGATGCAGGCCGGCCACCGCCATCGCGCGCCCGGTCTCGAGCTTGCAGGTCAGCCCCTCCTGCCCGACCTCGCCCTTGGCCTTCAAGGTGATCACGGCGGCGGACGGGTCGGCCTTGTAGCGTTCCTTGATCGGCGCCTGCATGGCGCGCAGCTCGGCAGCATCCATTTGTCGTTCTCTCCCGGATTTATTTCAGACGAGATGTACCGGGCCGGGCCGCCAAAGTCACCACCACAGGCCGCCGCCGGGCTCACGCCTGCCCTGCGTGTCCGGCATCGTCCGGTCGAGCGAGCGGTCCAGCGCGGTCAAGACATGCCGCTTGAACTGCTCGAACAAGGACGCGTTGCGGTCGCGCGGCCGCGACAGATTGATGGTGATCTCCTCGAACAGCCGGCCCGGATGCGGCCGCATCACCAGCACGCGGTCGGCCAGCACCACGGCCTCCTCGACGTCGTGGGTCACGAGCACCAGCGTCGGGCGCGTATCGGCCCAGAGATCGAGCAGATGATCCTGCAGATCCTTGCGGGTGAAGGCATCGAGCGCAGAGAACGGCTCGTCGAGCAGGAGCACCTCCGGCTGCGCCACCAATGCGCGGGCGATCGCGACGCGTTGCGCCTGGCCGCCGGACAGTTCGCGCGGCCAGACCTTGGCCTTGTCGGCGAGGCCCACACGTTGCAGCGCGCGGGCGACACGGTCGCGACGCTCGGCTGCCGGCAGCTCGGACAGGCCGAAGCCAATGTTGTCGGCGACCGTGAGCCACGGCAGCAGCCGCGGCTCCTGGAAGATGATGCCGACCTTGGGATGCGGCGCAATGATCGCCTCGCCGTCGAGCGTCACGGTGCCGGCGCTGGCGCGGTCGAGCCCGGCGATGGTGCGCAACAACGTCGACTTGCCGCAGCCGGAGCCGCCGATGATGGCGATGATCTCGCCGAGCTGGATCCCGGCCGAGAACCGCTCCAGCGCGTGGACACCGTTGGGATAGACCTTGGTAACGGATGCGAGCTGCAGCATCAGGCCGCCCCGCTCTGGCGCGCGAAACTGTCCTGCCAGCGCAGCAGCGGCGCGGTTGATATCTCAAGGAGCCAGTCGGTGACCTTGCCGATGATCGCGAAGATGACGATGGCCGCCACGATCTGTGCCGGCTTGCCGAGCTGCTGGCCGTCGATCAGGAGGTAGCCAAGCCCTTCGGAGGCGCCCATGAACTCGGCGGCAACGACGAACATCCACCCCAGGCCGAGGCCGACGCGCAGCGCCACGACATAGGCCGGCAGCACCGCGGGCAGCAGGATGCGGCGGATCATGGCCGGTCCGGACAGGCGGAAAACGCGGCCGACCTCGACGATCTTGCGGTCGACCGAAAGAATGGCACCGGTCAGGCCGAGATAGACCGGGAAGAACACGCCGACTGCGATCAGCGCCACCTTGGAGGTCTCGAAGATGCCGAGCCATAGGATGAACAGCGGCACCCAGGCGATCGACGGAATCGCACGCAGCGCCTGGATCGTCGGATCGACCAGCCGGCGCGCGAAACCCCAATAGCCGCAGATGCCGCCGAGCAGCGTGCCGGCGGCGACGCCGAGGCCGAAGCCGATGCCGACGCGGGTCAAGGTCATCGTGATGTGGCGGGAGAGTTCGCCGGAGCGGGCGAGCTCGGCGATGGTGGTGAAGACCTTCGAGGGCGGCGGCACCAGCCGGCCGTTGGACCAGCCGGCCCACACCGCAAGCTCCCAGGCCATCGCCAGGGACAGCGGCAACAGCAGGCCCAGCAGCGGCCGCGCGAAGCGTGCGAGCCGCGGCGTGGTAGCGGTCTGGGATGTCGGGGCGGCCGAAGCCGGTGCCTGCAATTCGACGGTCATGGTCATAGTGAGAACAGTGTCTCGCGCGGGAATGCAAGGCGTGGCGTTGGCGGATAGTCGTGGTGGCCGATCAGCATGGTGACCAAGGACGGCGCCCAGCAATCGCTGTCGTCCCGGCCTTGAGCCGGGACCCATACTCCGCGGCCGTCGTATTGAAGCGAGATGCCGCTCCAGCCTTGCCTCACAACAGGCGTCACGGAGTATGGGTCCCTGTGTCTGGAAAGTCTGCCATGATGATGGTGGGCGGGAAGCCGTTGGGTCCTTGGCGCTAGACGCCGTGAGCCGGCTCGGTCTCCCGCCCGTTCCATTTATCAACCTGAACAGTTGCACGAGGCTGCGCCAACAGACCTCGCATCACAGGGACAGGCACCGTGATCGTACCTTTTCGTTGCGTCGGAATCGACGTTTGCAAACCCTATCTCGATATTTTTGATGAAGCCGTGGGGGCGCCGGAGCGCATCGCCAACGGGCCACAGGCCATCACACAGCTGGTGGCGCGTTGGCGATGCGATGTTCTGGTGGTCTTTGAGGCCACGGGTGTCTACGACCTCGAACTGCGCGAGGCCCTGCGTCGGGCGGGCATCCGCTTTGCGCGGATCAACCCGGCTCGAGCTCGCGATTTCGCCCGCGCCAGCGGCCAACTCGCCAAGACCGATCCGATCGACGCGCGAACGCTGGCAGCCTTTGGGCGCGCCATGCAGCCAGCCACCGAGCAGGCCATGACGCCTGCCCAAAGCGCCCTCGCGAGGCTTGCAAAACGGCGGGATCAACTGGTTGCCATGCGCGCCCAGGAAAAGAACCGCCGCAGCGAGGCCGAGGACCGCGCCATGGCCGAACGCATCAGCCGCCTGATCGAGGTCCTCAATGACGAGATCGTCGAGATCGAGGCCGAGATCAACGCGCTCATCAAAGCCGAGCCGGTGCTTGCGGAGCAGGCACAGCTGATGCGCTCCGTGCCCGGTGTGGGACCCGTCGCCTGCATGCAACTCATCACCCAGATGCCGGAACTCGGCCATCTCGGGCCAAAGGAGGTAGCCGCTCTTGCGGGCCTGGCTCCCTTCAATCGCGATAGCGGGGCGTATCGTGGCAAGCGCAAGATCGGCGGCGGCCGGAAGCGTGTCCGCGACGCCCTCTACATGGCCGCCCTCAACGCCGTCCGCCGCGCCGATCGCTTCAAGATCTTTTACAACCGTCTGCGCCAAGCCGGTAAACCCGCCAAGCTCGCCCTCATCGCCGTCGCCAGGAAGCTTCTAACCATCCTGAATGCCATGATGCGCGACCGAAAACCTTATGCGATCACTCCATCAACATAACAGTTGCCGGATCTGCGCCCGCCAACGCCATCGCGTTGGCGAGCTTGTCCGGGACGACACCGGTTTTTGATCGCCGGCTCTTGGCATAGGCGATTTGGCGCAGCGGCCTATTGCCCGAGCCGTGCAAGTCCTAATTCGTCGGCAACGGGACCTGGTCGTCGATCAGGGCGTCCAGCGTGGCCTTCACATCCACCTTGGCATCGACGACACCGGCCTGCTGCAAAGCCAGGCCAGCGGCCAAAATCGACTCGCGCTGGGGTGCGCCGATGCGGCTATGGGTCAGCTCGGTGCGCTCCTTGAGCTGCTTGTCGACCACCGTCTCAGGCAGCTTCGTGACGGCGATGAAGGTCTTCTTGAGGTCGTCGTAGTTGGCCAGCGCGTCCTTGCGCGCGACCTCGTAGGTGGCGAGCACGCGGCGGACGATCTCCGGATTGTCCTTCAGGAACTGCTCGCGCACGTTCAGGATGCCCCAGGTGTTGGCGTCGGCCTTGCGGTAGAACAGCCTGGCACCCTCCTCGACCTCGGCCTGCGCCATCATCGGATCGAGCCCGGCCCAGGCGTCGACGTCGCCGCGGATCAGCGCCGCCTTGCCGTCGGCGTGCTGCAGCAATACCGGCGTGATGTCCTTGTCGGTGAGGCCAGCCGACAGCAGCGCGCGCACCAGGAAGATGTGCGGATCGGTGCCGCGGGTCACCGCGACCCGCTTGCCCTTGAGGTCAGCCACAGAGGCAATCTTGGAATCCTTGGCCGTGACCAGCGCGGTCCATTCAGGCCGCGAATAGACGTAGATCGACTTGATCGGGTTGCCGTTGATCCGGGCGACCAGCGCGGCGGAGCCGGCGGTCGAGCCGAAATCGAGCGAACCGGCGTTGAGGAATTCGAGCGCCTTGTTGGAGCCGGCCGATTGCACCCAGACGATGCTGATGCCGTCCTTGGCGAACTCCTTCTCCAGAAGTCCTTTCTGCTTCAGCACCAGCGACACCGGATTATAGGTCGCCCAATCCAAGCGGATCTCCTTCACCGGCTCGGCCGCGCGTGCAGCGCCGCATCCCAGTAGAACCACGGCCGCAACCGCAGCAAATCCGCGCCTCGACAATCCACCCATCGTCACCCCTCCAACCCTCAAGAAACATTGCTGTTGTTTCAATGAGTTATGCCAGGGGCGCGCGAGAATTGCTTTTCCTTTCGACGGCACCGTTCAGAACGATCATCATCCCGTGAGCACCGATGACAGCATGGATCGATTGTTGCATTGGAAGTTTCGTGACAGCACAGGCCTTGTTCGATATCCGGTTGCATCCATGGACAGCGTCGCCCCCCATTCCCACCCTGATAGCCTTTCCGATTTCGACAGCGCCGGCATCGCGGCTGCGGTCGACGCGTTGGCCGCGCAGCATTCGGGACGCGAGGACATGTTCCGCGCCGCCGTGGTGCAATTCCTCAAGGCCGAGCTGGTCAAGGCGCGCGCGGCGGCCCAGGCGCAACTGTTGAAGGACCGCCATGGCCGGCGCTGCGCCGAGCAGCTCTGCTTCGTGCAGGACGAGATCATTCGCATCCTCTACGCCGCCGCCACCCAGCACCTCTATCGCTCGCAGGTGCCGAGCGGCGCCGAGCGCATGGCGGTGGTCGCCACCGGCGGCTATGGCCGTGGCCTGATGGCGCCGGAGTCCGACATCGATCTCCTGTTCATCCTGCCCTACAAGCAGACCGCCTGGGGCGAGCAGGTCGCCGAAGCCATTCTGTACTCGCTGTGGGACATGGGATTGAAGGTCGGCCACGCGACCCGCTCGGTCGACGAGTCGATCCGCCAGGCGCGCGGCGACATGACCATCCGCACCGCCATCCTGGAGACGCGTTATCTCGCGGGCGACCGGCCGCTCTATGACGAGCTGGTCGCGCGCTTCGACAGCGAGGTGGTGCAGGGCACCGCAGCCGAGTTCGTGGCCGCCAAGCTCGCCGAGCGCGAGGAGCGGCACCGCCGCGGCGGCCAATCACGCTATCTGGTGGAGCCCAACGTCAAGGACGGCAAGGGCGGGCTGCGCGACCTGCACACGCTGTTCTGGATCGCCAAATACGTCTACCGGGTGCGCGAGACCGCCGAGCTTGTGGAGCGCGGCGTGTTCGACGCCCACGAATACCGGACCTTCCGGCGCTGCGCCGATTTCCTGTGGTCGGTGCGCTGCAATCTGCATTTCGTCAGCGGCCGTCCGGAAGAACGGCTGTCGTTCGACCTGCAGCGCGAGATCGCGGTGCGGCTGGGCTACACCAGCCATCCCGGCATGCAGGATGTCGAGCGCTTCATGAAGCACTACTTCCTGGTCGCCAAGGAGGTCGGCAATCTCACCGCCATCCTGTGCGCCAAGCTCGAGGACCAGCAGGCCAAGCCGGCGCCGGTGCTGAGCCGGATGATCTCGCGCCTGACCACCGGCGCCACCTGGCGGCGCGTGCCGGAGAGCGACGACTTCATCGTCGACAACAACCGCATCAACCTCGCCGCGCCCGACGTCTTCAAGCACGATCCGGTCAATCTGATCCGCATCTTCCGGCTGGCGCAGAAGCACAACCTCGCCTTCCATCCCGACGCGATGCGCGCGGTCACGCGCTCTTTGAACCTGATCAACACCGAGCTGCGCGACGATCCCGAGGCCAACCGGCTGTTCATGGAGATCCTGACCTCCAACGATGCCGAGGTCGTGCTGCGGCGGATGAACGAGACCGGCGTGCTCGGCCACTTCATTCGCGCCTTCGGCCGCATCGTCTCGATGATGCAGTTCAACATGTATCATCACTACACGGTCGACGAGCACCTGATCCGCTGCATCGGGTTCCTGCAGGAGATCGAGCGCGGCGGCATCGACGAGTTCACCCTGGCCTCCGACCTGATGCGCAAGATCCGGCCCGAGCACCGCGCTGTCATCTACATCACCGTGCTGCTGCACGACGTCGCCAAGGGGCGGCCCGAGGACCATTCCATCGCCGGCGCCAAGATCGCGCGCCGGCTGTGCCCGCGGCTCGGCTTCAACAATGCCGACACCGAACTGGTCGCCTGGCTGATCGAGGAGCATCTGACGATGTCGACGGTGGCGCAGTCGCGCGACCTGTCGGACCGCAAGACGATCGAGAATTTCGCCGCCGTGGTGCAGTCCGTCGAGCAGATGAAGCTGCTGACCATCCTCACCACCGCCGACATCCGCGGAGTCGGCCCCGGCGTCTGGAACGGCTGGAAGGCGCAGCTCCTGCGTACGCTGTATTACGAGACCGAGCCGGTACTGACCGGCGGCTTCTCCGAGGTCAACCGCGCCAAGCGCATCACCGCGGCGCAGGCCGAATTCCGCAACGCCTTCACCGACTGGCCCGAGGACGAGCTCAACACCTATATCGGCCGGCACTATCCGGCCTACTGGCTCAAGGTCGAGCTGCCGCGCAAGATCCGCCATGCCCGCTTCGTGCGATCGAGCGAGGATGCCGGCCACAAGCTCGCGATCAATGTCGGCTTCGATCCGGCGCGCGGCGTGACCGAGCTGACGATCTTCGCGATGGACCATCCGTGGCTGCTGTCGATCATCGCCGGCGCCTGCGCCTCCGCCGGGGCCAACATCGTCGATGCCCAGATCTACACCACGACCGACGGCCGCGCGCTCGACACCATCGCGATCTCCCGCGAATATGAGCGCGACGAGGACGAAGGCCGCCGCGCGACGCGGATCGGCGAGACCATCGAGCAGGTGCTGGAGGGCAAGCTGCGGCTGCCGGACGCCGTGGCGCGGCGGACGACGCGCGGCAAACAGCACAAGGCATTCTCGGTCGAGCCGGAGGTCACCATCAACAATCAATGGTCGGAGCTCTACACCGTCATCGAGGTCTCCGGCCTCGATCGCCCCGGCCTGCTGTACGAGCTGACCACCGCGATTTCGAAGCTGAACCTCAACATCGCCTCGGCCCATGTCGCCACCTTCGGCGAACGCGCCCGCGACGTGTTCTACGTCACCGACCTGCTGGGCGCACAGATCAACGCGCCGACCCGGCAGGCCGCGATCAAGAGCGCGCTGCTGCATCTGCTGGCGAACGACGACGCGGCCGCTCAACCGGCGGCATGAGCGACCATCGCGCGGCCCTGAGCCGCTCGGGAGCTCGATTTGAACGAGGGGACTGGCACCAGCGCCGGCCCACGCAGGCTTGGGGGAGCCGAACCATGGCATTGATTGCAGACATCGTCGTCGGGCTGATCGGCCTGCTGCACGTCTACATTCTGGTACTCGAGATGTTTCTCTGGACCAAACCGGCCGGCTTGAGGGCGTTCAACAACACGCCGGAGCGCGCGGAGCAGACCAAGGTGCTCGGCGCCAATCAGGGCCTCTACAACGGCTTCCTCGCCGCCGGCCTGTTCTGGGGCCTGGCGCACCCGGCGCCGGCCTTCGCGTTCCAGATCAAGATCTTCTTCCTGCTCTGCGTGCTGGCCGCCGGGCTCTATGGCGCCGCCACCGCCAGCCGCAAGATCCTGTTCATCCAGAGCGTGCCGGCCACGATCGGCCTGGTGCTGGTTTGGCTCGCGGGCTGAGCCGGGCTGTATCTCCATCCTCTGTGTCGTCCCGGACAAGCCGTGACGCGCACAAGCGCGTCGCGGCGCCGATCCGGGACCCATAATCCCAGGCAGCGTTTTGGGGCAGGATCGCCACGCCGAGCCGTAGCCACACGACGGCCTGTGGCTATGGATCCCGGCTCTGCGCCCGACGTCGCTGCGCGACGCCGGGCTTGGCCGGGACGACACCGAACTTGTTGAGCCAGTTGGGCTCATCATAGCGACATCGACGGAACCGCCGCACCCGTGCTCCCCTCGCCTTGCGTCCGCCCAGCCCTTCCTCCACACTCCCTCCCAGCGATGGCGCCCCGGTCGGGCAGACCAGCCGCATAACAAATCAGGAGGAACGATAGACCCCATGCGACAGGGATATTTCCGTCTTGCAGGGGCGGCCGCTTTGGCCGTCACCCTCTCCGTCACGTCAGCCTCGGCCCAGAAGAAGTACGACCCCGGCGCCTCCGATACCGAGATCAAGGTCGGCCAGACGGTGCCGTTCTCGGGTCCCGCCTCGGCCTATGCCTCGATCGGCAAGACCCAGGCCGCCTATTTCAACATGATCAACGAGCAGGGCGGCATCAACGGCCGCAAGATCAAGCTGATCCAGTATGACGACGCCTATTCGCCGCCCAAGGCCGTCGAGCAAGTCCGCAAGCTGGTCGAGGACGACGGAGTTCTGCTGACCTTCCAGATCATCGGCACGCCGTCCAACGCCGCGGTCCAGAAATACCTCAACGCCAAGAAGGTACCGCAGTTGTTCGCCGCCACTGGCGCCACCAAGTTCACGGACCCCAAGAACTTCCCGTGGACCATGGGGTACAATCCCAACTACTTCACCGAGGGCCGCATCTACGGCCAGTATATTCTGAAGGAGCATCCCAACGCCAAGATCGGCGTGCTCTATCAGAATGACGATCTCGGCAAGGACTACCTGAACGGCATCAAGGCCGGCCTCGGCGACAAGGCGTCGACGATGATCGTGTCCGAAGCCTCCTACGAGGTTTCCGATCCGACCATCGACTCGCAGATCCTGAAGATCAAGTCGGCGGGGGCCGACCTGTTGTTCTCGGCCGCGACGCCGAAACAAGCCGCGCAGGCGATCAAGAAGCTCCATGAGCTCGATTGGCACCCCGTGCACATTGTCGACATCAATGCGACCTCGGTCGGCGCGGTCATGCAGCCTGCGGGCCTCGACGCTGCCAAGGGCGTCATCTCCGTCAACTACGGCAAGGATCCGCTCGACCCGCAGTGGAAGGACGATCCGGGCCTGAAGCGCTATTTCGATTTCATGGCCAAGTATTATCCCGAGGGTGACAAGAACTCGAACTTCAACACCTACGGCTATTCGACCGCGCAGCTCCTGGTCACCGTGCTGCAGATGTGCGGCGACAACCTGACGCACGAGAACGTCATGAAGCAGGCGGCGTCGCTGAAGGATGTAACCGGCGACTTCTCGCTACCGGGAATGAAGATCAACACCTCGCCGACCGACTATCGCGTCAACAAGCAACTGCAGATGATGAAGTTCAACGGCGAGCGCTGGGAGCTGTTCGGCCCGATCCTGGAGGACAAGGGCGCGGCGGGCTAGCTGCACTCGACGTCGTTCCAGGGCGTCGCGACAGCGACGAACCGGGAAATCTCGAGAGTCCGGGTTCGACCCTGCGCATCGCCCCGGAATGACGCGGTCAACATCGATGGTACGGGGCTGCGCGATGGCGCGGCCCCGTTCTGCATTGCGGCACGGGGATGCGCCCGTTCGCCGCTGCGTGCGCTCACCGACGGCCATTCGACCGCATCGCGGGTGACGACGGCTGTTGCGGCAGGATCCGCCGTCGCGTCCAGGGAGTATCAATCGTTGATGACGTCACCCAGGTCGCGTTGCTTGACGACGCGGTCGATCAAGCCCCACTGCAAGGCTTCGTCCGCGGTCATGAAGTGATCGCGATCCAGGGTGCGCTCGACGTCCTCATAGCTGCGCCCGCAATGCTCGGCGTAGAGCCTGATCATGCGGTGCTTGGTCTGCTCCATCTCCCTCGCGTGAATCAGGATGTCGGACGCCTGGCCCTGAAAGCCGCCGAGCGGCTGATGGACGTGAAGACTTGCATTGGGCAGCGCCGTCCGCTCGCCGGGCTCTCCCGCCATCAGAAGAAACGAGCCCATCGAACGCGCCGTTCCCATGCAGAGCGTGTGCACCGGTGCTTTGACGAATTGCATCGTGTCATACATCGCCAGGCCGCTGGTGATCACGCCGCCGGGGGAATTGATGTAGAGATGGATCGGCCGCTTTGGGTTCTCCGCCTCGAGGAAAAGCAGTTGCGCGCAGACCAGGGCGGAGACCGTATCGTTGACCTCGCCGTTGAGGAAGACGATCCGCTCGCGCAGCAGCCGCGAATAGATGTCGAAGGATCGCTCTCCCCGGCTCGACTGCTCGATGACCATAGGGACGAGTTGCATCGTGTCGCGCATGCGCGAGCTCCCGGTTTCAGTGAGGTGTCGGTGACTTGGAGGATCAGGCCGCGCGCATCAGGCTGCGCCTGTTGCTGTTCGCCGCCGACGGCGTCCGCCGCATCAGCGTCGTGGCGACCAACCCGTGAATGATTCTGAGCCTGGTGCCGCCCTCGGCATTGGGCATGACCTGGAACGTCACGATGCTCTCCAGGTACGGCGGTTCGTGGTCGCGCATCCGGTAGCGGACTTCTTCGCCGGGCGTCGCGGAGATTGGCGCAGCATCGGCGAGGTCGCCGCGCGGCAGCCAGTTCTCGCGCAGCGCAGGAATGCTGATGGCACGCCAGACCTTCTCCGGCGGCGCGTCCAGTTCGTAGTCGAGCACCAGATCGTCGCTCTGCAGGTCAGCCTTGATATCGGTCATTGGTCCATGTCCTTCAGCACGGCCTTCAACGCATCGACCCGCGACGGCCAGTAGGCACGGTACTTCGCCAGCCAGCGCGCGATCTGCGCCAAGCCCTCCGGATCGACCTCATAGTTGACGAAGCGACCCTGCCGTTCTTCCCTCACCAATCCCGCGCTTCGGAGAACCGCGAGGTGCTGGGACATCGCCGGCTGGCTGATCGTCAGACCCTCGCGAAGCGCGCTGGCATTCATGCTGCCGTTCGCCAGCTTCTCGAAGATCGCGTATCGCGTCGGATCAGCCAGGGCCCTGAAGATGTCACTCTCGATCATGCCGACACATAAGCATAAACTTATGTGTCGTGCAAGCGTCGACGACGTGGATGTTGGCGTTCCCTATCGCCGTCCACCGCCGCGCTCCCTCCCCCCTTGTGGGGGAGGGTTGGGGAGGGGGGTAGCTCCGGGCGACCGTCTTCGTGGCCACCCCCCTCCCTAGCCCTCCCCCACAAGGGGGGAGGGAACGTACCTTTCGTGTGGCAACACCGTACTACCAGTCTCGCAAATGCAATGAGACGCGAAATGCAATGAGACCTACCCCGCCGGCACCTCGCCAAAGTTCTTGCCCACCGGCAGCACGGCGTGGCGGATCAGGCGCGAGTCTTCGACCGCAGCCTGGCGGTGCTTCACCGCCTCGCGATAGACGGGATCCCTAATCATCTCGACGAACGCCTGCACGCTCGGATATTCCGCGATGAAGCAGCGATCCCAACGTTCGTCCTGCGGACCGATCAGCATCAGCTCGAAACGACCCTGCCAGACGATGCGGCCGCCGACGCGTTCGAACACCGGGCCGCTCTCGCGGCCATAGGCGGCATAGGCTTCCGCGCCGCTGACCTTGCGTCCATCGGGATAGGCTGCCTCCCTGCGCAGCCGCACCAGGTTCAGCATGTGGATCGGCCCCGGGCGGTCGTTCTCCCGAAACTGCGCGAACACCTCCTTGGTGGGATCGATATGGCCCATGAACTCCCTCGCCTGTTGTTGTTTACCTTGGCTTAACCATAACGCGGCGTTAGCGGCGCGAAACTCCTAATCGCGCGTTAAGATCTTTCTAACTGCCCCTTAAACTCCGGACGTTACCGTGGTCGGACGGCGGGGTCGCGGGCTCGGGTTGCGTATGGCGCGGGGACGGAAACAGGGCGGCGGACGCAAGGAGCCGCGATTCGGTCTTGCGGCCGCGATGGCCGATCTGCGCCTCGACCCCAAGGATCGCATTCCCTCCGACGACACGCCCAAGAAGTCAGTTGCAAAGACTGCAAAGAAAAGGCCGGTCGAGCCCGACGACGAGGACGATGTGCCGGCGCGCGAGCCGAAGGCCTCGACACCAAAGCCAAAGCCGAGACGGGGCAAGTCGCGCTGGGGAATGTCGATCGGGCGCATGTTCTACTGGACGCTGGTCTGCGGCCTGTGGGGCGTGATCGCGCTGGTCGGCGTCGTGATCTGGGCCGGCGCGCATCTGCCGCCGATCCAATCGCTGGAGATCCCCAAGCGGCCGCCGACGATCGAGATCGTGGGCTATGACGGCACCATGCTGGCGCAGCGCGGCGAGATGGCCGGCGCCAACGTCGCGCTGAAGGATCTGCCGCCCTATCTGCCGAAGGCGTTCATCGCCATCGAGGACCGCCGCTTCTACCAGCATTTCGGCATCGACCCGATCGGCATCGCCCGCGCCGTCGTCGCCAACATCCTGCATCGCGGCGTGTCGCAGGGCGGCTCGACCCTGACGCAGCAGCTCGCCAAGAACCTGTTCCTGACCCAGGAGCGCACGCTGGCGCGCAAGCTGCAGGAGGCGGAGCTGGCGCTGTGGCTGGAGCGCAAGTACTCCAAGCGCGAGATCCTCGAGCTGTATCTCAACCGGGTCTATTTCGGCTCGGGCGCCTACGGCGTCGAGGCCGCGGCGCAGCGCTATTTTGGCAAGTCGGCGCGGCAGGTGACGATCGGCGAAGCCGCGATGCTCGCAGGTCTCGTCAAGTCGCCGTCGCGGCTGGCGCCGAACCGCAACCCGGAGGGCGCGGCCAAGCGCGCCCAGACCGTGCTGGCGGCGATGGCGGAGGCCAAGTTCATCACCGAGGCCCAGGCGCAGGCCCAGATCGCGCATCCATCCGTCGCGGTGAAGCCGGCCGGCGCCGGCACCATCAACTACGTCGCCGACTGGATCGGCGAGGTGCTCGACGACCTCGTCGGCCAAGTCGAGGAGTCGATCGTGGTGGAGACCACGATCGATCCGAAGCTGCAGAGCGTGGCGGAAGCGGCCATCATCGACGAGCTCGCGGCGAAGAGCGTCAAGTTCAACGTCAGCCAGGGCGCGCTGGTGGCGATGACCCCCGACGGCGCCGTGCGCGCCATGGTCGGCGGCCGCAACTATGCCGACAGCCAGTTCAACCGCGCCGTAACCGCCAAACGCCAGCCCGGCTCGGCGTTCAAGCCGTTCGTCTATCTCACCGCGATCGAGCAGGGCCTGACGCCGGACACGGTCCGCCAGGACGCGCCGCTCGATCTGAAGGGCTGGAAGCCGGAGAACTACACCCGCGAATATTTCGGCCCGGTGACGCTGACCCAGGCGCTGGCGATGTCGCTCAACACGGTCGCGGTGCGCGTCGGCCTCGAGGTCGGACCGAAGAACGTGGTGCGGACCGCACACCGGCTCGGCATCGCCTCCAAGCTCGATCCCAACCCGTCGATCGCGCTCGGCACCTCCGAGGTGTCGATGATCGAGCTGGTCGGCGCCTACGCGCCGTTCTCCAATGGCGGCCTCACCGTCTCGCCGCATGTGGTGACGCGGATCAGGACGCTCGACGGCAAGCTGCTCTACATGCGCCAGACCGAGCAGCCGGTGCAGGTGATCGAGCCGCGCAACGCGGCGATGATGAATCAGATGATGCAGGAGACGCTGATCTCCGGCACCGCGAAGAAGGCGGAGATCCCGGGCTGGATCGCTGCCGGCAAGACCGGCACCAGCCAGGATTTCCGCGACGCCTGGTTCATCGGCTACACCGCGCATCTCGTCACCGGCGTCTGGCTCGGCAATGACGACAACTCGCCGACCAAGAAGGCGACCGGCGGCGGCCTGCCCGTCGAGGTCTGGACCCGCTTCATGCGATCAGCGCATCAGAGCGTGCCGGTCGCGGCGCTGCCGAACGCGCAGGGCTCGGGCCTGGTCCCGACCCTGGCGCAGATCGCCTCACAGATCACGGCGCCATCTGCGCCGGCACCGAGCGCACGCTCGGCGCCGCCGAGCCGCGGCAACGCGCGACCGGAAGCCGCCGCGGGTCTCGACGGCTGGCTGGTGGATCGCTTGTTCGGTGGAAAGCGCTGAGCCGGCGAAGATGAGGTGAGAGGCGCATCCGCGAGGGGATGCACCCTTCTCAGCTGGCGGCTGCGGCGATGGGACGCGCTGCCGGCTCGGCGGTTGCCGCGCCGGACGCTCGGGCCAGTTTGCGCCCGATCTGCCGCAGCATCAGGCTCGCCCGCAGCGCGCTGTAGTCCAGCAGCCAGCGGCTGAAGGCACTGGCGGCCATCGGCCGCGCGAACAGGAAGCCCTGCATTGCATCGCAACCGAGCTCGGCCAGCAGCTTGCGCTGCGGCTCGGTCTCGACACCTTCGGCGACCACCGCCACGTCGAGGCTCTGGCCGACGCGCACGACCGCGGTCACGATCGCCCGCGTGCCGCTGTCGTTCTCGAAATCGCGCATGAAGCTGCGATCGATCTTCAGCTCGTCGATCGGCAGCTGGGCCAGCCGGCTCAGGCTCGAATAGCCGGTGCCGAAATCGTCCAGCGACAGGCCGACGCCCATGTTGCGCAGCTCGTTCATGGTCGCGATCACGGTGGCGCGCTCGTTGAGGATGACGCCTTCGGTGATCTCCAGCATCAGCATCTTCGCCGGCAGGTCGTTGGCGGCCAGGATCTGCGCCACCATCGCCGCCAGGTTGACGTTCTGGAAGTTGATCGGCGACAGGTTCACCGAGATGCAGGGGATGTCGAGACCGGCGCGGCGCCACGACGCCATCTGCTGGCAGGCCAGCTTGATCGACCACACGCCGATCTGCTCGATCAGGCCGCATTCCTCGGCGAGCGGAATGAACTTGGCGGGCGAGACCTCGCCGAGCACCGGATCGTGCCAGCGCGCCAGCGCTTCCACGCCGTGGATCGCGCCGTCGCGGGTGCGGATCTGCGGCTGATAGTGCAATGTCAGGGCCTCGCTGGCGATCGCCTCGCGCAGCGCGGTCGAATGCATCAGCCGTTCTTCGGCGAGCTTGTCGATGTCGGCGCTGAAGAAGCGGTAGGTCGCCCGGCCGCCGCGCTTGGCCTTGTACATCGCCGCGTCGGCCTGCTTGATCAGGGTCTCGATGTCCTTGGCATTATCAGGATAGAGGCTGAGTCCCATGCTCGCCGACATCGGCACCTGGCGCTTGCCGATCGTCAGCGGCATCGCCAGCGCGGCGGTGATGCGCGCCGCCGCGAGCGAGGCTTCCAGGGCATCGCGGTTCTGCAGCACGATCACGAACTCGTCGCCGCCGAGCCGGCCCAGCATGTCGCCGGGGCGGATCTGCGCTCGCAGGCGGTTGGCGAAGCCGACCAGGAACTCGTCGCCGGCGGCATGGCCCAGCGTGTCGTTGACGTCCTTGAAATTGTCGGCGTCGAGGAAGGCCACGGCGACGTGTCCGCCGTCCGGACACGCCTTGATGGCTTCGGCGATCAGCGACGGGATGCGGGCCCGGTTCGGCAGGCCCGTCAGCATGTCGTGATAGGCGACCTGTGAGATCGTCGAGCGGACCTCCTGGCGCTCGATGGCGAGCGCACCGAGCTGGACGCAGGCGGCGACGATCTGCTCGTGCCAGGGACTGGGGCCGCGGCATTCACGGAAGTAGAAGGCAAAGGTGCCGATGACGCGGCCATCCTTACCCTTGATGGGCGACGACCAGCAGGCACGCAGGCCGGCGGCGAGCGGGCCGGCCTTGTAGGGTTGCCAACGCGGATCATTATCGATGTCGTGCGACAGCACCGGCTCGCAGAGATAGGCGGCGGTGCCGCAGGAGCCGACGTCCGGCCCGATCGCGACGCCGTCGAGGCTGGCCGAATAAGCGGGCGGCAGGCTGGGGCCGCCGAGCGGATGTACGTGCCCGTCGGAATCGACGTGCAGGATCGAGCAGACGGCGTCCGGAGCGAGCTCTTCGACCCGGCGGCACAGCTGATCGGCGATGGTCGTGATCGAAACGTCGGACGCCAGCGACGCCATGATCAACTGCTGCAGCGAGCGCAACTGCTTGGTCTCCCGGATGTCCGTGAGCAGCCCGAACAGATATCTGACCTTGCCCCGCTTGGTCCGGTGCGCCTTGACATAGGCGGTCGTCCAGATCTCGCGGCCGTCCTTGTCGTAGACCAGCACGTCCTCTTCGATGCCACGGTCGTCCTCGAGGCATTGTCTCAGCCGGTCGACGATGGCGGGATCGGTGCAGGGGCCGATCAGCAGCTCCTCGGCGCGGCGCCCGATCGCCTGTTCAGGCGCGTAGCCGAACAGGCTGGCAAAGGCGGCGTTGGTGTAGAGGACGTTGAGATCGCGATCGGTGACGATGACGGCCCGGTTGGTCCGGTCGGCGACCGACGTCAGCAGCGCATTGCGCTCGCGCATGTCGACTTCGGTGGTCACGTCACGAATGAACAGCAGCGAACGGACCGGCTGATCCTCCCGGCCCGGCGGGAGCGCGCACAGCGACAGGCGGAGGCGGGTCCACCCGCCGTCGGCATGGCGCATCGTCATTTCGCGGGCGTCGGACTGGTCCGCCTCCTGCCGCGCGTCGGTCGTCTCGTCGCACGCGATCGCCGGGATCAGATCCGCGGGCAGACCCAGACTTTCGAGGTCGACGCCGACCAGAGCGGCCGGCTCACGCCGCAGCAGCACCGACGCCGCCCGATTGGCGTGCTGGACGTGGCCCTGCGCGTCGAGAAAGAGAATCGCCTCGGAAACACCGTCGAGCGCGGCCGAGAGCAATTGTGTGGATGCGGCCGGTTGGAACTCGCTTGCAAGCATCGTTTGATTCGAGGCGCGCTGCACGTTTCGAGAGAAACGATCTGCGCTTTGGTTGCAGCGAACGACCCGGCAGCTCGCTGGGACGTCACCTTGGGTTTGATTGCGGTAAATCTGGCGAGCGCAGCGTTACAGCCACGTTAAAGCGCCGCCGAATTGGGCAATATCCTCCGACTGCAGGCGAGAAGGCTTAAGAATTCGATAGTCCGCAGGCGGGTTCTGAGCTCATCGTTGCAGATTGGAACCCGACGAAGAAATGGCCCGGACCAGAAGGCCGGGCCATTGGGATTCACATCGTCGAGCGGTCCGTCGTCGATACCTCAATCGTCGATGCCGTAGCGATGCAGGTCGTTGCCGCAGGTGTCGAGCCACTTCTTGGCGCGCTCGACCGAGGCGCAGATCCGGCCACACACCTTCCAGAACCGCGGCGAGTGGTTCATCTCGATCAGATGCGCGACCTCGTGCGCGGCGAGATAATCGAGCACGAAGGGCGGCGCCAGGATCAGGCGCCACGAGAACGACAGCGAGCCGGCCGAGGTGCACGAGCCCCAGCGGCTGGACTGGTCGCGGATCGACAGCCGCTTGACCTTGACGCCAAGCTGCTCGGCATAGGCGTCGGCCGCCTTCTGCAGGTCACGGCGCGCCTCGCGCTTCAGGAAGTCGAGCACGCGGCGTTCAGTGTGCTCGATCCCGCCGGCCACGCACAGGATCTTCTCGCCACTGTCTCGCGTCTCGGTCCACACCGTGCCGCGCTCGCCCGCGCGATGCACGATCTTGTGCGGCACGCCGCGAAGCGGCACCAACGTGCCCGGCAGGAACGGCGCCGCCTTCGGCAGACGTCCTAGACGGGCTGCGATCCAGGCGCCGTGACGCTGCGCGAAGTCTTTCGCCTCGATGATGGTGCCGCGCGGCGGCATCGTGAGGATCGCCTCGCGATCCGACGGATGAATTCTCAGGGTATAACGTCGCGCACGACGGTGACGCCGCAATCTAATCGAGTAGATTTGCGAGCCATGCTTGACGAGAAGACGCGAGGGTTCGGCGGGCCGCCGATAGAGTAGCGCGCGAGTGGCCATTTCTGTCAGTCCGGGGGGTAAGAGCTCGCCCGGATTTTGCCATATCCACCGCCAGGGAAAGCGCTCGGCGCAAAAACAAATCATTTGCCCAACATACAGGGGTTCAGAAGGTTCCGCACCCTAGCAGTTGGGCCTCGCGCGCCCCCGAAAACATGAATTCAGATTCAAAAGCATCGCTCAAGAAGCGACGCCACATTCACTGCTTGAGTCACTCCTGAGTTTCGGTTTCGACCGTCCCTTCAAAGGGTTACCGCGCAGCCGGATTCGGATGCGCGGTGACCATCGTCTTCGCTCATTCAGCCGCAATGGCGAGCAGCGACTTCGGATCGGCTGCCGACAACATGAAATCGTTGATGCGCGGCACGATCTCCGACTTGAATCGCGAGCCGTTGAACACGCCGTAGTGACCGACACCCGGTTGCACGTAGTGAACCCGGCGGTGATCCGGGATCGACGAGCAGAGTCCGTGCGTCGCCTCGGTCTGACCGAGACCGGAGATATCGTCCTTCTCGCCTTCGACCGTCATCAACGCCACACGCGTAACCTTCGACGGATCGACCAGGGTGCCGCGATGGGTCATCTCGCCCTTCGGCAGCGCGTGCTTGATGAACACCGTCTCCACCGTCTGCAAATAATATTCCGCAGCCAGGTCCATGACGGCGAGATACTCGTCGTAGAAGTCGCGATGCTTGTCGACCTGATCGCCATCGCCCTTCACCAGGTTGGCGAACAGCGCCTTGTGGGCGTCGACATGGCGGTCGAGATTCATGCTGATGAAGCCGTTCAGCTGCAGGAAGCCCGGATAGACGTCGCGCATAACGCCCGGATGCGGGAACGGCACCTTGGTGATGACGTGGTTGCGGAACCAGTCGATGCCGCGCTCCTGGGCGAGATTGTTCACGCCGGTGGGGTTGCGCCTGGTGTCGATGGGGCCGCCCATCAAGGTCATCGAGATCGGCGCAAACGGGTCACGCTCGGCCTCCATGACCGAGACCGCCGCCAGCACCGGCACCGCCGGCTGGCACACCGCCATGACGTGCATGTTGGTGCCGAGAAAGCGCAGCATCTCGATGACATAGTCGATGTAGTCGTCGAGATCGAAGCGGCCTTCGGCCAGCGGGACCATCCGCGCATCGGACCAATCGGTGATGTAGACCTCGTGGGTCGGCAGGAACGCTTCCACCGTGCCGCGCAACAGGGTCGCGTAATGGCCGGACATCGGCGCCACGATCAGCAGCCGGGGCTGCGGCGCGCGCAAGGGGCGGGTCAGCTTGCGGTCGAAATAGAGCAGCCTGCAGAACGGCTTTTCCCAGATCGAGCGGACCTCGACCGGGGTCCGGATGCCGTTGACCTCGGTCTCGTCGAGTCCCCATTCGGGCTTGCCGTAGCGGCGTGTGGTGCGCTCGAACAGTTCGCAGGCCGCCGCGACCGATTTGCCCATCTGGGTGTGGGCCCAGGGATTGAGCGGATTCTGAAACAGGATCTTGGTGGCGTCGGTGACGGCGCGCGCCGGATTGAGCGAGGCGTGCGCCATTTCGTACATCCAGTACATCGGCGTCGTCAGGACCGGACTGCCTTCCGACGCCAGGGGCGGTGCACCGCCAAACTCACCTATCGGCATTCTCGTTCAACCTCTCTGCAGCGCAGCATACTGCCGAATGCGCAATTATGCGTCAATGCGGTGGTGTACGAGAAGGTGCCTCAAAGCGACGAAAAAGCCCGGAAATCCACGGGAAAAGCGTAATTATTCCCCTGCCGCCAGCAGCGAGCCGGCGCGGCGTGCGCTGCGCAAGAGAGCAATGAATGCCGCAAACGACGCCAGCAGCAGGGCGGCATTGAGCCCGAGCGCGGTCAGCATCAGGTCGGACCGGAAGACGTGATCCGCCAGCAGCGCGCGCATGCCCTCGAACACGTAGGTCGGCGGCAGGGACCAGGCAACCAGTTGCAGCCAGTGCGGCAGCACCTGAACGGGATAGTACACGCAGGCCAGCGGCATCAGCGCGAACATCAGTGTCCAGACGATGCTTTCGGCGCCGAGCCCGTTGCGCAGCACCAGCCCCGACACGAAGATGCCGACCGCCCAGGAGGTGAAGATCAGGTTGCAGAAGAAGGCGATCAGCGGCAGGCCGATGCTGTAGAAGTTGAAGTCGAAGAACCAGACCGCGATCAGGGTCATCGGAATGATGCCGATGGCCAGCCGGATCAGGCTCATCGTCATCAGCGCCAGCAGGAATTCGATCGGGGTCAGCGGACTCATCATCAGGTTGCCGATGTTGCGCGCCCACATCTCCTCCAGGAAGGAGATCGAGAAGCCGAGCTGTCCGCGGAACAGGATGTCCCACAGGATCACCGCGCCGATCAGGGTGCCGCCGGCGCGGGCGAAGAAGCCGGCATTGGCGGCGATGTAGGTCTGCAGAAACCCCCAGGTGATGATCTGCAAGGTCGGCCAGTACATCAGCTCCAGCAGCCGCGGCCAGGACGACAGCAGTAGATACCAGTAGCGCAGGATCATCGCGCCGATCCGGTGCGGGGCGATGCGGAGCGAAAGATCGTTCATTGCGCCGCCTCCCGGTTGCGGCCGCGGGCGACGTCGAGAAAGACCTCCTCAAGCGTCGAGCGGTTGTAGCGTGCCATGATCTGCGCCGGGCTGTCGTCGTCCTCGATGCGGCCGCGCTTCATGATGATGACGCGGTCGCATAGACGCTCGACCTCGAGCATGTTGTGGGAGGCGAGCAGGATGGTGGCGCCGCGGCGCTGTCGGTATCGCTCAAGATGGCCGCGCACCCAGTCGGCGGTGTCGGGATCGAGCGAGGCCGTCGGCTCATCCAGCAGCAGCAGCTCGGGATCGTTGATCAGCGCCTTCGCCAGCGCCACGCGGGTCTTCTGCCCGGCCGAGAGCTTGCCATTGGCGCGATCGATGAAGTCGCTCAGGTCGAGCTGCGCCGCGAGCTCGGCGATCCGCTCCTTGAGGTGGTCCACCGCATAGAGTCGGCCGAAGATGGTGAGGTTCTGCCGCACCGTGAGCCGCATCGGCATGTCGACATAGGGGCTCTCGAAATTCATCCGCCCCAGCACGGCCGCAGCCTCGTCCGGCATCCTGTGGCCGAGCACGGCGACCTCGCCCGAGGTCGGCTGCACCAGCCCCATGATCATCGCAATCGTCGTGGTCTTGCCGGCACCGTTGCCGCCGAGCAGCCCGGTGATGCTGCCCCGGCGGATCGCAAACGAGACGCCGTCGACAGCGGTCGTCGTCTTGTAGACCTTGGTCAGCCGCGACACGGCAATCGCGGGGGAAACCGAGCTGGAATCGGATGAGAGGGTCGGCACTGCGTCATCTTGCGTCATGGGAGGGGTTCATTGAGGCATTGTGCCGCAAACCGCAACAGGCCACCAACGGCGGGCCAGATTTGTCGCCGTGCTTGCGCGGCATTAGGTTCCCGTCATGACCGACGACGCCCTGATCATCGACACGCCCGACACCGACTATCGCCATCCGCGACAGCGCGTCCGGCTCGACACCATCCTGCGGCTGCGCTGGCTGGCCGCGCTCGGTCAATTGAGCGCGATCTTCATCGTGGTGCAGGGCCTGGAGTTCGACCTGCCAGTGGTGCCCTGTCTCGCGGTGATCAGCATCTCGGCGCTGCTCAATCTCGGCCTGCAGATCGCCTTCAACCCGATGCAGTTGCTGGAGCCGGCCCACGCCGGCGGCCTGCTCGCGCTCAACATCATCGAGCTGACGGTGCTGCTCTATCTCACCGGCGGGCTGGAGAATCCCTTCTCCTACATGTTCCTCGCCCCGGTGCTGATCTCGGCGACCGCCCTCCCCGTCCGCCTGACGATCATGCTCGGCCTGCTCGCCGTCACCTGCGCCACCGCCTTGTTCTTCATGCATCTGCCGCTGCCGTGGGAAGGCGAGGAGCCGCTGATCTTCCCGCCGATCTATCTGTTCGGTGTCTGGCTCTCGATCGCGCTCGCGATCGGGGTCACCAGCCTCTATGCGTTCCAGGTGACCGAGGAGGCGCGCAAGCTGTCGGACGCGTTGGCGGCGACCGAGCTGGTGCTGGCGCGCGAGCAGCACCTCACCCAGCTCGACGGCCTCGCGGCGGCCGCCGCGCACGAGCTGGGCACGCCGCTCGCGACCATCGTGCTGATCTCGCGCGAGTTGGAGCGCGCCCTGCAGGACAACAGCCAGGTCACCTCCGACATCAAGACCCTGCGCGAGCAGGCGCAGCGCTGCCGCGACATTCTCGGCAAGATCACCCAGCTGTCCTCGATCGGGTCGATGTACGACCGGATGAAGCTGTCGACCTTGATCGAGGAGACGGTCGCACCGCATCGCGACTTTGGCGTCGACATCAAGGTGCGCGTCGCGGTGACCGCGGCCAAGGAGCCGGTCGGCTCGCGCAACCCCGCAATCCTCTATGGCGTCGGCAACATCCTGGAGAACGCCGTCGATTTCGCGCGCAACGCCGTCGAGGTGAACGCCTGGTGGAACAACGAGACGGTCGAGATCGTGGTGTCCGACGACGGCCCCGGCTTTGCGCCTGATATCCTGAAGCGGATCGGCGAGCCCTATCTGTCACGCCGGCCCAGCGCCGAGGACGGCCCGGGAGGTAACCAGGGCGGCGGCCTCGGGCTCGGCGTGTTCATCGCCCGCACCCTGCTGGAGCGAACCGGAGCCAAGGTCTCGTTCAGCAACCGCACCTTCCCCGACCATGGCGCCGTGGTCCAGATCGTCTGGCCGCGGCGGCGCTTCGAGGCCAGCGAGGACGACGATGGCGAGGCGGAGCCGGAATGAAACCTCCAGGGCAGCCGCCGCTGGCGCGGTCCTGGCATACAGCACACCGGCCCCGCGCGGCGTCACGCCGCAGACTGCGGCAACCCGCGATCTTGGCAGCGGCGACTCGGCAGACCATATGAGGATGGACCAGATCGTCTCGCAACCATCGAGCCTTCTTCTCAAGGATATGACCGTGGGCGCCATCGCCGAACTGACGAACCATCCGGACCGCTCTCTCCTCATCGTGGAGGACGACAAGCCGTTCCTGGAGCGCCTGTCGCGCGCCATGGAGACCCGCGGTTTCACGGTGACCTCCTGCGAGAGCGTCGCCGAAGGTATTTCACAGATCGGCAAGGCGGCGCCGGCCTTCGCCGTGGTCGACCTCCGGCTGGGCGACGGCAACGGCCTCGACGTGGTGTCGGCGCTGAAGCGCAAGCGTCCCGAAGCGCGCGCCATCGTGCTGACCGGCTACGGCAACATCGCCACCGCCGTGACGGCGGTGAAGATGGGCGCCGTCGACTATCTCGCCAAACCGGCCGATGCCGATGACGTCGTTGCAGCGCTGCTGTCGACCACCAGCGAAAAATCCGAGCTGCCGCAGAATCCGATGTCGGCCGACCGTGTCCGCTGGGAGCACATCCAGCGCATCTATGAGATGTGCAACCGTAACGTCTCGGAAACGGCGCGCCGGCTCAACATGCACCGCCGCACCCTGCAGCGCATCCTCGCCAAGCGCGCACCGAAATAGGCGGATTTTTTGTTCGCCGCGGGTCAATGCGACTTCACGAACGCCTGCAACGCATGGAAGACGGTGCGCCGCGGGTTGCGGCTGCACCAATTGCGCATCCAGCTGTCGACCTCGGTCAGATCGAGCTTGATCTGCCGGCCCTCATCGCCGCGATCCGCGTTGATGGCGGACACGTAGCCCATCATCCACTGCTGATATTTTGAGATGGCGTTGACGTAGGGGCCGTCGCCACTGGTGATGGCCTTGTAGGTGCCGGGTGGCTGCTCCTCGGCGGCGGCGATGAAGCGCTCGCAGGAATCGGCGCCCACGCCCAGGACGTAGAACGCCATTTCCTCCGCGCGGACTCCGGTCGCGAAGAGCAGTGTCAACGCCAAGACCACCCGTCGCATCTGTCGTCCCTGTCCGCACCCCTGGGCTGGATACCGCTCGAGCCTTAAAAATGTTCCGGCATGTTGCGCCCCATGCGGGGCAATTGTCGGGCAGAGCCGGGGAAATTGCCAGGAGGCCGGGACGAGCGGATGTTGTCGCGCGCTGGCAACGGTCCTGAATCGGGCGCGGGCGGATTCACAGGTGGATCTGGAAGGCGCCACGATGCGCCGGCCCGACGTCAGCTCTCCCCCGTCAGCCGGGAGAAATCGGCCAGGACAGCAGCGATCAGCTCCCGATGCCTGGTATCCTGTTCCGCAAGGCTCGCGGCGTAGATGTTCAGGAGATAGCGCGCCTTCGCGGCGGCTTCCGGCCACGACTCGGCCGCGTTGGCGAGCAGGTGCTGCTCGAGAACAGCCTGCCGATCGCGCAGCTCCCGCGCATGACTTTCGGCCTCTGCCAACGCGCGACGGAGGTCCACGGCCTTCTGCGCGCTCATCCCGCGGTGCCTGTCGAGATCGAGCGGCTCGTCAGTCATCCGACGCACTCGCGTCGACACGCTGCGCGTCTGCAAGATCGACCGAGCTGATGGACAGCATCTCGACGGCAGCGGAGCGCGAACCGGCGACCGGGACCATCATCATTGTCGCAACCCGGCGGTAGGCAGCAAAGGACAATCCCTCGATCAGTTCCTCGTCCGTGACCACCTCGTAGGTGCCCTCGGGCAAGAGACGCTCGATGCTCCTGATCCGGAACGGGTGTTTGAAGGTGACGAATTCGCGCCGCGAGCGGATGCTCATCTGCGCCTACCTTTCGCAACGGCTGTCGCTGTCGCGACTTCGAAGTCTTTCGAAGCATGCGCCTTGCGGCCGGCAATAGCCACCGCTTTCTCATCAGCACGACGTGATGAGCGGCGTGGCGTCATCGGACCGTGTCGCTGCGCTTTGGTGCTCGCTATTGCAGGGGCCAGGGTGTATCAATGGCGATCACCGCCATTCCGACGGCATTCACCGGTGACTGAGGGTCACGAGCGCTCCCGCCGCAAACCACGCGAGGGGTAGCCAATGCCGCAGTTTCGTCTGAGCGAGTGGATCGTTCCACCCATTATCGTGCCGCTTCTGCTGATCCTTCTCGCGCTCGCAGTTGCCGCACTGCATTCGTAGATCCGACCACCGCGGCGCCCGCATCGGCAACCGGTGGACGACGGCCGCCCGGCCGACCGGCAGTGACGCTGCGCACGCAGGATCGACGGGGCGCTCGTCCGATGCGTTGAACCAGCTCCAACCCGAGTCGAGGAGACCGACATGGCCAAAGGTCAGCAAAAAGGCAATCGCGAAGCCAAGAAACCCAAGAAGGAAAAGCCCAAGAGCATTGCCGCAGCGCCGAGCCAAAAGGCCGGAGCATGGCAGCCGGATTTTTCCAGTGACAAGAAGAAGCGCTAGGGGATTTCCGGTCCTCATCAGTCTGGATGGTCTCCCGCGCGCAATGCGGTGCCGATGCGGCCGACCGTACTCGATAGTCCAAAGGACAGAACATGGCGCGCGAAACGATCTATGTCGTTCAGGCGTTCAGCGCCGGCCGGGGCGGACGCGCGAAAGCCGAGACGCCGATTGCCTGCAAGACGGAAGCAAGCGCGCGCCGGACTGCGGAACGGCTGGTGTCCAGCAAGGCAGGCGTCGTCGCGTTCTCATCCTCGGGCGATCCCGACATGGGCGACTATGACGATGAGCCGACGATCTTCTTCCGCCACGGCGAGTTGCCGTCGGCTTTCGATTGAGATGCGCGCAACCCCTTTGTCGCCGGCGACCATTGCCGAACGACGCCCCTTGGATGACGTCCGCCCTCACCGCGGTGTCCTCCGAACCTGATCGGTCACACACATGATTGAGTTTCCAAATCACAGCCGCTCCTATGACCGCACGCGACGTGCCGTACGGTTCTGGGGCTATGACAGCGCGATGGAAGCGTCGTTCTTCGTCGACGAGGGTGCGTTGAGACGCCTGCAGCCCGACGCCCGCCCCGACGAGTCGGGCTTTCTGACCGCATTCGATTCCAACCGCGAGCGGATCTGCGCCGCCGCCGCCCGGCTCTATGTCCGCGGCAGCCGGGGCTCCTACGATCTCGTCGCCGCCAATTTCTGACGGCGATCGGCCAGGCCGGCGGTGATGCGGATCGGCTCTCAGCGATGCTGATGTCTCTCATCTCGAGACTCGCGACCTGACGGAGCCTCTGTCACCTACCTAGACGGGGAAACCCCGTCCAGTGGAGCGCATTTGAGGATTCTCTAGAGGTCCACGTGGCCCTGCGGGTCGATCAGCCGGTTGATCCGCTGCGCCGCCGCGAGCCCGAAGCGTACCGTCATCAACTTGCGCGTCGGCGCCGGCAATCGGTGCTCAGGCGCCTCGCAGTGCAGGTGGGCGCCATAGGCATCGGCGACGATCAGGCCGGTGTCCTGCGGAAAGATATCGCACGGCAGATCCTGCGTGAAGGCGAAGAACAGCCGGTCGCAATGGGCACGGTAGTCCTCCCATTTGTGATCCGCGCGCAGATCCTCGACCGACGACTTGATCTCGACGATCCAGATCTCGCCGCGCTCGTTCAGCGCCACCAGGTCGGCGCGACGGCCCGACGGCAGCGGCAGCTCGCTGATGGTGGCAAAGCCGAGCGAGCGCAGCAGGCGCGAGGTGCCGCGCGCGATCGCCAGCGCCGTCTCCGACTGGCGGCGGTCGGTGGGAACGAGGCTGATCCTGGCGGCGGACGATTCCATTGCCGCAGCATAACCGATTCCAGGCGTCGCCCAAGCCCGCCGATCACCCGGGAACCGGAACCTGACGCCGGCCTTCCGCTTAACAAGCCGGCCGCCGGCCGGGCGGCGCAGCGAGGCGCCGTCCATGATCGACGATCTCTGGTACAAGAACGCGGTGTTCTACTGTCTGTCGGTCGGCACCTATATGGACGCCGACGGCGATGGCATCGGCGATTTCAAGGGGCTGACGCGCCGGCTCGACTATCTGCACGGGCTCGGCATCACCGCGATCTGGCTGATGCCGTTCCAGCCCTCGCCGCAGCACGACGACGGCTACGACGTCGCCGACTATTACGGCGTCGACCCGCGCTACGGCACGCTCGGTGATTTCGTCCAGTTCACGCATGGCTGCAAGCAGCGCGGCATCCGGGTGATCATCGACCTCGTCGTCAACCACACCTCCGACCGGCATCCCTGGTTCGTCGACGCCCGCAGCTCGAAGCAATCGCGCTATCGCGACTGGTATGTCTGGTCGGACAAGAAGCCGGCCAATGCCGACAAGGGGATGGTGTTTCCCGGCGTGCAGAAGTCGACCTGGACCCGCGACAAGGAGTCGGGCGGCTGGTACTTCCACCGCTTCTACGACTTTCAGCCCGATCTCAACACCTCCAATCCGGAGGTGCAGGCAGAGATCCTGAAGATCATGGGCTTCTGGATCCAGCTCGGCGTCTCCGGCTTCCGCATGGACGCGGTTCCGTTCGTGATCGCGGCCAAGGGCGCCGATGTCAGGAAGCCGGTCGAGCAGTACGACATGCTCAGGACCTTCCGCGAATTCCTGCAATGGCGCCAGGGCGAAGCGATCATCCTGGCCGAGGCCAACGTGCTGCCGGAAACCGACATGGAGTATTTCGGCGACGACGGCGACCGCATGCACATGATGTTCAACTTCCACGTCAACCAGCATCTGTTCTACGCGCTGGCGGCCTCCGACACGCGGCCGCTGGCCGAGGCGCTTTATCAGACAAAGGCGCGGCCGGCCTCGGCGCAATGGGGCCTGTTCCTGCGCAATCACGACGAGCTCGATCTGGGACGCCTGACCAAGCCGCAGCGCGCGGCGGTGTTCGCGGCGTTCGGCCCGGACAAGAACATGCAGTTGTACGATCGCGGCATTCGGCGGCGGCTGGCGCCGATGCTCGGCGGCGACCGCCGCCGCATCGAGCTCGCCTACAGCCTGATGTTCACCTTGCCCGGCACGCCCGTGATCCGCTATGGCGACGAGCTCGCGATGGGCGACGATCTCAGCCTGGCCGAGCGCAATTGCGCGCGCACCCCGATGCAATGGTCGACCGAGCCGCATGGCGGCTTCACCAAGAGCGACGCGCCGGCGTCTCCGGTGATCGATCACGGCCCCTATGGCTATGATCACATCAACGCCGCCCGGCAGCGGCGTGATCCGAATTCCATGCTGAACTGGACCGAACGCATCATCCGCATGCGCAAGGAGGTGCCGGAAGTCGGCTGGGGCGATTTCGAGGTGATCGCGACCAGGGATCCGGCCGTGCTGATCATGCGCTACGACTGGCGCAACAACTCGGTGCTGTTCGTGCACAATCTCGACGAGAAGCCGCGGGAGATCAGCTTCGATGCCGGACTGCCGGACGATGGCGGGAAGCTGCTGATCAATCTGCTGTCGGAGGATCACAGCCAGGCCGACGACCGCGGCCGCCACACCCTGGTGCTCGAGCCCTACGGCTACCGCTGGTACCGCGTCGGCGGATTGGACTATCTGCTGCGGCGAAGCGATATCGAGACGAAGAGCCCGGTGAAAAAGCGGCGGAAGACGCGGCGGCGATCGACGACCAACTGATGACGGGCGTCTTCAAGGAGAACGGCTTCAGCCGCTCGGCTGCGCATCTCGTTCGTGAACGAGGCGCTGAATTTCGACCAACGCCTCCAACGCCATTTCGCAGGAGGTGTCGACGAACTTCTCTCCGCGAGCCGTCAAATTGATGAGGTCTCGCATTTCCGCCTGGAACTGATATCTTGCCAGACTTAAACGATTGTGTGCGGCCGATACGACATCGCGGGTCATTGCCGGAGATTGCGCGATCTCGCCGAGCGCCGGTCGATCATAGAGATAGACCGCGGCAAGGTCGAACGTGTCGCGCGCCGTGTAGGTCGATGCACGATAGATCAACTTTTTCGTCGCAATCTCTGCCGGTCGCTCCGCCGGTATAATCCGGCCGCCGAAGCTCAACGGATACGTCGGATGATCCGTAAAGGTGGGCGCATTCAAGAAATCGATCTCACCTACGTCCCGGAGAATCAGCTTCAGATATTTGCCCGGCCATTGCCACGTATCGCAAAGGGCCTTCGTGACAGGATTCATGTTCGGCGCGAGCCGCTTCAGGGCCGTGCTCGAATCCAGAAAGATGTCGACGTCGTAGCTGATGCGATGATCGAAGCTCTGCGCCAGGGCCGTGCCGCCCCCGAACGTCCACGCCCCAGGGCCGCCCTCCAGGCTATCGAGGGACAGCAGCGCCTTCTGCATGAGGTCTTGCCACCTCGAAGGCCGCCATTTCCCTGACCCATCTCTCATTTTCGGACCCCACAACCTGCCAAGTGTCGATCGCCTTCGATAGTTCTTCGAACGTCACAGCCTTGTCTAGGACGAGATGATGGATCACAGAGGCATCAATTTCGTCAAAGAACGCCTGCACGTGGACACGCCATTTCGGCTCCAGTTTCTCGGCCTTGAGGCAGGCCAGCAACGTCGCCTCGCCAATGCGGACCGGCAGCGGCGTATTGATCGTGGTCACGGCCGCGGTGAGACTGTCAGACGTCGTCGGCGGCAGCGTATTCATCAGTTCGAACTCCCGCGAAGTACCGGTTTCGGAGACCAGTACACGTCATCTCCTTGAAGGCCGAAGATTCCCCGGCATCTGTCGCGCAATATGGCGCCGTTCGGTGGGAACCTCAACAATTCCGGGGACACGGCGGCACGGAAGACCCGAGCAATACGGCTGAAGGCGTCCAGCGAAGCCCTGCGATCGGGCCTCAAAGACATCGATTGCGACGCGCCGCCGCCTCGCCAGGGACGTGGCTACGTCCTCCTGCCGACGACCACGCCCTCATTGCCGCGCAAATCCAGCGTGCCGTCGATGCGTTCGCCGCCGCGGTCGAGCCAGGTCGAGAGCAGGATCTCGCCGGTAAGGCCGCCTGCTTCGGTCGCGATGGAAACCGGCTCGCCGCCGAGATTGAGCGCGATGGTCAGCACCTCGCCGTCGCCTTCGCGGCGGTAGAGCAGGAGATCGCCTTGCGCCGCGACCGGCCGATAGGACCCGGTGACGAGCACGCGGTGCTGCTTCCGCAGACGAATGAGCGCACGGGTGAGATTGAGGACCGAGCGCCGGTCGGCGGTCAGATTGACGACATTCTCATGCATGTAGTCATCGGCAACCGGCAGCCACGGCGCGGCTTGGCTGAAGCCGGCCTGCGGCAGCGCGCTCCATTGCATCGGGGTGCGGCAGCCGTCGCGGCCGACGCCGATGCCGGGCACGTTCTTCTCGAAGGGATCGCGCACCTGCTCCGGGCTGATGGCGACCTGATGCATCCCGATCTCGTCGCCGTAATACAGCGTCGGCGTGCCGCGCAAGGTCAGCAGCAGCATCGCCGCTACCCGCGCCTGCTCGGGCCCGACACGGCTCGCCACCCGGGGCCGGTCGTGGTTGCCGAGCACCCAGTTGGGCCAGGCGCCCGGTGGCAGCGCGGCTTCGTAGTCGGCGATGATCCTCTCGATCTCGCGCGCATGCCAGGGCGCGGACAGCAGCGCGAAATTGAACGGCAGATGCGCGCCGCCGAGATCCTTGCCGTAATAGGTCATCAGCCGCTCCAGCGGCAGGTAGATCTCGCCGATCAGCACGCGGTCGTCGAATTCGTCGATCACCTGCCGCATCTCGGCGACGACCTCGTGCACGTCCGGCTGGTCGGCGGAGTAGCGCGACAGGATCTGCTCATGCGGCGGCCTTCCGCCGTGATATTCGGGATTGGCCGGGTTGTCGCGAAACTCGGCGTCCTTGATGAGGTGCCAGATCACGTCCACGCGAAAGCCGTCGACGCCTTTGCGCAGCCAGAACCGCATGACGTCATAGATCGCCGCCCGCACCTGCGGATTGCGCCAGTTCAGGTCCGGCTGCTGCGCCAGGAAGGCGTGATAGTAGTACTGCCCGGTCCGGGACTCGAACTGCCAGGCGCTACCGCCGAACTCGGACAGCCAGTTGTTCGGCGGCCCGCCATCGGCGGCGGGATCGCGCCAGATGTACCAGTCGCGGTGCGGGTCGTCGCGCGAGTGGCACGCCTGCAGGAACCAGGGATGCTGATCGGAGGTGTGGTTCGGCACGAGATCGAGAATGAGCTTGAGGCCGCCGTCATGCGCGGCCTTCACCAGCGCGTCGAAATCCTCCATCGTCCCGAACAGCGGATCGATGCCGGTGTAGTCGGCGATGTCGTAGCCGAAATCGGCCATCGGCGAGGTGAAGATCGGCGACAGCCAGATCGCATCGACACCGAGCGTCAAGAGATAGGGCAGGCGATGGACGATGCCGGTGAGGTCGCCGACCCCGTCGCCGTCGCTGTCCTGGAACGAGCGCGGATAGATCTGGTAGAAAATCCCCTCGCGCCACCAGGCGCCCTGCTCCGCCATGTCGACCGCTTTCTGCTCGCAACGTGCGGCCCAACGCAGGAACCGGCGGCAGGTTCACAAGCCCCGCCTTGGTCGCCCTGGCCGGGACGTCGAGCCGCCCGCAGGGTGTTTTTCACTTGGCGCATTGCGAAAAATCGGCATGCTGGCGCCATGACCGAGCAGAACCAGACCAGGGCGAAGGCCGGCGCGATGATCGTGCCCGTGACGCCGTTCGAGCAGAACTGCACCATCCTGTGGTGCGAGGCGACGAAGAAGGCGATCGTGATCGATCCCGGCGGCGACGTGCCGAACATCCAGGCGGCGATCGCGCAGGCCAATGTCACCGTGGAGAAGATTTGGCTGACGCATGGCCATATCGATCACGTCGGCGGCGCGGCCGATCTGCGCGATCAGCTGAAGGTGCCGATCGAGGGGCCGCATGTCGCCGACAAATTCCTGCTCGACAACGTCGTCACCAGCGGCGCGCGCTTCGGCATCACGGGCGTGCGCGACGTGACGCCCGACCGCTGGCTCGAGGAAGGCGATACGGTCGAAATCGGCGAGCTCGTATTCGACATCCTGCACTGCCCCGGCCATTCGCCGGGCAGTGTCGTGTTCTTCAACAAGGAAATGCGCTTCGCCCATGTCGGCGACGTCTTGTTCAACGGCTCGGTCGGCCGCACCGACCTGCCCGGCGGCAGCCACGACACGCTGATCCGCTCGATCAAGGACAAGCTGCTGCCGCTCGGCGACGACGTCGGCTTCATCTGCGGCCATGGCGCCGGATCGAGCTTCGGCCAGGAGCGGATGACGAACCCGTTCCTGACGGGGACCGTCTGACCCGCGCGTCTCTCGCGCGCGAGCCATGAACGGCTACGGCGCGTCTACTTCAGGCCGGCCGCTTGCAGGGCACGGTCGATCACGGCGGCGACGTTGATGGTCCGGCGCCGCGGCTTGGCGGTCGCGCCACTGCCGTTGATCGAAGATTCGCCGGTCGACGACTCCAGCCGTTTCGGCTCCGGGGGCTTGGAGACGGCCGCGGGCTTGGACTCCGGCTTCTGGTCCGGCTTGGGCTTGGCCGCTTTCCACGACTCGGATGCCGGCGCCTCGGGCGCGACCTTGGGCTGCGGGACCACAGCGGATGCCGGTGCAGAGAGCAACATGCCGGTCGGCGACATTCGGGGCTCGACCACTTTGATCTCGGCTGGCTTGACGTCGACCGGCTCCGCAGCGGGCGGTGGGGCGTCCGCCGCGCGTCGCAAGATCTTGGTCAAGGCCGGCACCGCCGAGATCGGCGACACCTGCGGGATCAGCTTCGTGCTCGGCGACGTCGTGGCCGCCTTGAGCGGACGAATCCAATCGGTGACGCCGAAGAATTTCGCGATGTGATAGGACGAGGAAATGCCGGCCTCGAGCAGGAACGGTCCGGCCTTGCCATAGCGCTTGTCGTTGGCCGCGAGCCCGATCGGCGTGCCATGCGCCATGTTGGAAATCGTGAACGATTCCACGACGGTCTCGCCGTCGGCATTCCACCATTGCTCATGCGGATAGCCGTTCACCTCGGCTGCGGCCATTGGCGCCAACGGCAGATGGTGCAGGTCCAGCCACTGCTTGACGATCTCGCCCGCATTGTCCGGATGCACCGTGTAGTCCGCTGTGCCGTGCCACACCGACAGCTTCGGCCACTTGCCGCGGTGGTTCGAGGCCCGGCGAACGAGATCGCCGAGCTCGCCGGCGGGGCGCGCCGGCGGCATCCGCATCTGCAGGATCGCGTCGCGCATGCTGCGCGCGGTGCCGAACGGCAGCCCGGCGATGACGGCGCCGGCAGCGAACAATTCGGGATGCGCGGAGAGCAGCGCCATGGTCATCGCGCCGCCCGCCGACAGGCCGGTGACGTAGATGCGCCTGGGATCGATGGCATAGTCCGCCACCATGCGCGCGATCATCTCACGGATCGAGGCGACCTCGCCCTGGCCACGCGTGATGTCCTCCGACTGAAACCAGTTGAAGCAGCGCTGCGGATTGTTGACCCGCTGCTGCTCCGGCAACAGCAGCGCGAAGCCGAAATGCTTGGCGAGCGTCGACCAGCCGGCGCCGAGATCGTACTCGGCGGCGCCCTGCCCGCAGCCATGCAGCACGACGACCAGTGGCGCCAGCGGCTGACGCTGCGCCGGCACATGGGCGAACATCTTCAGGCGCCCAGGATTGGTGCCGAAATGCTCGATCTCGATCAGCGGAGTCTCCGGGGCGCGACGCGGCTGACGATGAAAATCGGCAAATCCGGTGATGCTGTTCAGCTCGCGCAGCCTTCGCAAGTACTCAACATTTTCAGCGAGGGACAACGGCAAGCTCCTTAGGCATTCACGTATTCACGTCAGCGGGTAGACAATCCACCATCACCCAGATGGTTGCTGCAGTGCAAAAGAAAAAGCCCGCGAGACTGCGGACCTCAGCAATTTGATTGCGAATTTCGTTCTTGCTGCGATCTAAATGCCACGCCGAGGCGGCACTTCACGCAGCAATCACCGAAACGCGAACCGCGGAGCACGTCAATCGCCGCGAACGTGAGAGCGAGGCGCGCCGCAACCAGCAAGACCCGCACCACGCGCTCGACGGCATCATCACATGGCGAATCGCTCCGCGCGAATGAAGTGTGAGCACCGATCGGCGATCAGTAAACAAACAAATGGCAGCCATGCACCGGTCGCCGTGCGCGGCAAGATGATTGCCTCACACCGAGGCGCCAACTAGCCTGATCGGCAAGCAACAACGAATTCCGCTTGGGAGAAAACACATGGCGCGGCTCAAATTTGGCGCTTTCCTCGCTCCGCATCATCCGATCGGCGAGCATCCGATGCTGCAATTCCGCCGCGACCTCGATCTGGTTTCTCAGCTCGACGAGCTCGGCTATGACGAGTTCTGGTGCGGCGAGCATCATTCCAGCGGCTGGGAAATGATTGCCTCGCCCGAGATGTTTCTCGCCGCAGCCGGCGAGCGCACCAAGCGCATCAGACTCGGCACCGGCGTCATCTCGCTGCCCTATCATCATCCCTACAACGTCGCGCAGCGGATGGTGCAGCTCGATCACATGACTGGCGGCCGCGCCATCTTCGGCTCGGGCCCGGGCGCGCTCGCCTCCGATGCCCACACGCTCGGCATCGATCCGATGACGCAGCGTGACCGTCAGGACGAGGCGATCGCGATCATCCGTCGCCTGTTCAACGGCGAGCGCGTCACCGCCAAGAGCGACTGGTTCACGATGAATGACGCAGCGCTGCAGATCCTCCCCTTGCAGGAGGAGATGCCGTTCGTCGTGGCGTCGCAGATCTCGCCGTCCGGCATGACGCTCGCGGGCAAATACGGCATCGGCATCATCTCGCTCGGCTCGATGTCGACGCAGGGCCTGATGGCGCTGCCGCAGCAATGGGAGTTCGCCGAGGATGCCGCGAAGAAGCACGGCACGACCGTGAGCCGCGCGAACTGGCGCGTGCTGTTGTCCTGGCACATCGCCGAGACGCGCGAGCAGGCGCGCCGCGAGGCCGGCCCTGGGCTGATGCGCTGGCACAACGAGTATACCGTGGGCACCCTGATGCGGCCGGGCCTGAAGCCGTTCTCTTCGCCCGATGAAGCCGTCGACAAGACCGCCTTCGTCGACGGCGCGGCGTCGACGATCGGCACGCCCGACGACCTCGTCAAGACGATCAAGAACCTGATGCAGGTGTCCGGCGGTGTCGGCGCCATCATCGGCTTCGTGCACGACTGGGCCAATCCGGAGAACACGCGCCGCAGCTGGGACATGGTCGCGCGCTACGTCGTGCCGGAGATCAACGGCTACATCGACGGGCTGCGCCGCTCGCAGAAATTCGTCATCGAGAACCGCGCCATCTTCGAGCGCGCCGGTCAGGCCGTGATGGCCAAGATCATGGACAACGACAAGGCCGCCGCGGCGCTGTCGCAGACGGGACCCGGCCGCGTCGCGATTCCCGCGGTGAATGCGCCGGACCTGCAGCAGGCCGCGGCGAAGCAGCGGGGGTGAATCAACGACGGTGCGTAGGGCGGATTAGCGCAGCGTAATCCGCCGACCCTCACGAGAGACTTCATCAGGTCGTCGTCGGTATCACGATCGAGCATCGTATATGCCGGGTGGGCAGGTCACTACGCCGTACCCTGACGGCGGATTACGCTGCGCTAATCCGCCCTACCCATGGCCCTCACCTCACCGCCGCGACCAGCCTCCCGCAGTCGGCGATGGTCGCGATCTGCTTCAGTGTCTCGCGGAGCGCCGGCAGGTCGACGGGCTTCTGGAATTGCGGATAGACGACGAGCCCGAGCACGGTCGCGAGCCGGACGTGCTCCTCGCGCGTGGCGTCCTCGGCGCCGCTGATGAAGATCACCGGCGTGCGCGATTTCAGCTCGTTGAGCAGCAGCAGGATATCGGCGCCGCAGCGATCGCCGAGCGACAGATCCAGGGTGATGCAGTCGAAGGTCCGCTGGCGCAGCACCTCCGCCGCAGCCCCGACCGAGGTCACGCAGGTCGCCTCGTAGCCGCACTGCGCGGCGATCTTGCGCAGGATCGACAGATGCACCTCGGCATCCTCGATCACCAGCAACTGATTGCTCATGCCCTTGCCCTCGTTGTCTGCTGACCAGACGTCAGGTCTGGCCGTTGCTAGATGAGGCCGATGGCCGGGTGGTAAACATTTGGCTCCGTGGATTTACGGGTCAAGAGCACGCGGGGGCCGACCTCGGGCGGGGTGGACCGTCCAACGTCGCTTCGGCCAAGTCGACGTATCCCACCAGCAACACCGCGAACTTTTTGGCTCAGCCGATCGCGATGCAATTGCCGCGTTCGATGCAACCGGCGATGGTGCCGCAACCATGTCGAATCGACGTCGCGCGCTAGGGCAAAGCATGACGAAATCTGGAGTAGCGGCGATTGCGTTCGCGTTCGCGAGCATCGCGCTGGCGGGAGCGGCGAAGGCGGCCGACCTGCCGGTGAAGGCACCGCCGGTTGTCGCGGCGCCGTCGTGGACCGGCGTCTATGCCGGCGTGTCGGTCGGCGCCCGCTGGGCGGACAATGATTGGCGGACCAGCGACATCTCCCCGAACTTCGGTGCCGGCGTGTTCGTGCCGACGGCCGGCACCGGCGGAGCGATGGACAGTGTGGCCGCCAGGATCGGCGGCTATCTCGGCGTCAACTGGCAGTTCGCCCCGTCATGGGTGGCTGGCGTCGAGGGCGACTTCGGCTGGGCCGACAACACCAAGCGGGCGAGTGCGCTGCCGGGCACGGCCGGGCTGTTCTTCGGCACGCCGCTGGTCGGCCTGCCGTCCGGCTCGGTGAAGGAAACCTGGGACGGCAGCGTGCGCGCCCGTCTGGGTTATCTGATCGCGCCATCTACGCTGATCTATGGCAGCGGCGGCGTGGCATGGCAGCGCCTCGAGCTGAACGCCAGTTGCACCATCGTTCCCGGCAACCCGTTCTGCTTCGGCAGTCCGCACGATGAGACCTACGCCTCGACCCGGGTCGGATGGACCGTCGGCGGCGGCATCGAGCACATGATCGGCGGCCGCTGGCTGGTGCGGGCCGACTACCGCTACGCCGATTTCGGCACCTGGACTCAGCCCTTCTTCGTCGCCGGCGGCGTCGGGGTCGGGTTCGACGACCGCTTCACCGCGCACGTGACGACGCGAACTCATACGGCGACGATCGGCCTCGCCTACAAGTTCTGAGGCGCGGCTGGTCCTGACGCGCACTGTCATGCGCTCGCCGATGAGCGTGAGCACCGTCAAACCATAGGGCCGGCGAGGCTTGGCTCCAAACTGCCCGGGCGCTACTTTGAGCGGCATGCCTGCTGCCAAACCTCAATGCTTTCCACGGCCGCCCGCCCCCGTGTCTGCTGATGAAATCATTTTCATCAAGGACACGATCAAGCGATTCTATGGCGACGACGCGATCGTGCGCAACTTCGGCCCAGACCCGGCTCGCCTACAGCTGCACGTCGAAACCAGCCGCGACATTGGAGCGGCGAGATATGACTGCCTCGGCGTCTTGATGACCCGAATCGACCGCGATCAGATCGCCCTTGAGGTGACGCGGCGGGGCACACGGATATATGGCCACGCGAAACTCGCCTACCGTCATGGCGTCGCACTTTGAAAATAGCCGCCTTGGGACGAACGGACGCGTGCGCGACGCGGCTACGCGCGCAGCCGAGGACGCATCGGCGATCGGGCGTCACGAGGATTTTCTTAACCCCGGCCTGCCATGTTCGCCGCCAATCGCGCACGGTCTGCGGGGGACCGCTCGCGCGTAGGATGCGCCAGGCAGCCCGCCGTCTCGACCCGGCAGGTTTTTCCGCGAGAAAGGTCGCAAATGTCGCTCTCCTCAGCCAAGAACTACGCGCTGCGCGCCGAACGTTCGCAGGACCCCAAGGAGGCCGCCGACCTCCTGGCGAAGGCGATCCTGGAGCTGGCGGCCTCGATCGAGGCAACCGACGCCAAGGTGAAGAAGATCAACAAATCGGGCGGCTGATGGACTTGGCTCCAGGTCGGAACGCGTGGCGGCTTCTGCCTGCGGCGAGGCTTGCCCGCCTCGAAAGATGATCCGCTGACCCTGCGCGGATTGACCGCCGAAATCGCGGCATCACCGGCGAGCGACAGCAGGACGTATTGGCGACCGTCGGGGCCGACGGGCAAATCGCTTCCAGCAAAGCGCCTTTGAGAAGGCGAAACCGCACCGCGCCGGCCTGTCGATCACAGGCTCATCACCATGAAGCGGTGCGCGCCGAAAAACTCATTTCACGAAACACCTCAATCACATCATCCCTGTCCAGTCCTGCGCGCAAAAATATTCTGCTTTCGTTTTTCCGAATCAAGCATACCTTAACGCAGTCCCGTCTCGATTAAGAGGGGCGCTTCGCGGGTCGTCACGAACGTTGAGGCGGGATGCGGTGGGCGTGTCGATGTCGCAGCGTGGTTATCCCGCGCGGACGAACGGCGGCGATGCGCACGGTCAAGTCGCGTGGTCCTGGCACCCCGATGCTGGTGTTACGCTTGCAGCGGCGCTCACGCGTCGCGCAGGCAACGGTGGCCAAAAAGCCCGGCGCACCGGGGAGAACGCGAAGCAGCCGTGAAAACCATCGCGCGGGGAATGCCGGGATGCCTCGGCTGAACCTGTGGTACCTGCCGCCTGCATTTTTTTCTGCAGGCGGGCCATGGGTGCGGCCAGCGCCCGGCATTCCCCGTGCCCTCTGCTTGGGGGGCAGCAAGTCCAGCAGGACTCGGACGCATGAAGCGCGTCGCGAGATCGCCAACGCGTGCGATGCAGCACAACTACACCGAGACGAAATAACGCAGCGTATTGCATGATGGCTGCAACCGCCCTTCAATGATGTGCCGGCGCGTCGCCGCGCCCCGCCGCCTCGAAAACGGAGCCTCCTTGATGTCGATGCAAAGTGTGGCCACGCCATCGTTCCGCCTGACCTCGCCGCGGCGCAACTCACTGACCCATATCCCCGGCGACGAAGGCTGGCCGATCATCGGCAAGACGTTCGAGACCCTCGCCGACCCCAAGGGTCACGTCGAGCGCAACGCCAGGAAGTATGGCCCCGTCTACCGCACCCACATGTTCGGCGAGGTCAACGTCGTGCTGCTCGGCCCCGAAGCCAACGAGCTGGTGCTGTTCGACCAGGCCAAGCTGTTCTCGTCGGCGCATGGCTGGGGCCACATCCTCAACCTGCTGTTTCCGCGCGGCCTGATGCTGCTCGATTTCGACGAGCACCGCATGCACCGCAAGGCGCTGTCCGTCGCCTTCAAGGCCGGGCCGATGAAGTCCTATCTCGCCGGGCTCGACCGCGGCATCGCCGCGCGCATCGCGCAGTGGAAGGCAAATCCGGGCGAGATGCTGTTCTATCCGGCGATCAAGCAGCTCACGCTCGACCTCGCCGCGACGTCCTTCCTCGGCACCGAGATCGGGCCGGAGGTCGACGCCATCAACCGCGCCTTCGTCGACATGGTCGCGGCCTCGGTGGCGCCGATCCGCAGGCCGCTGCCAGGCACGCAGATGGCGCGCGGGGTCAAGGGCCGCCAGCGCATCGTCGCCTATTTCTCGGAGCAGATTCCGCTGCGCCGCGCCAAGGCCGACGGCGACGATCTGTTCTCGCATCTGTGCCGCGCCACCGATGACCACGGCGCGTTGCTGTCGACGCAGGACATCGTCGACCACATGAGCTTCCTGATGATGGCGGCGCACGACACGCTGACCTCGTCGCTGACCTCCTTCGTCGCCCAGCTCGCCGCGCATCCACAGTGGCAGCAGAAGCTGCGCGACGAGGTGACGAGCCTCGGCCTCGCCAAGGACGAACCGATGACCTCGGAGCATCTGGAGAAGATGAAGCTGACCGAGATGGCGTTCCAGGAGACCCTGCGGCTGATGCCGCCGGTGCCGTCGCTGCCGCGCCGGCCGATCCGGGATTTCACCTTCAAGGGCTACGCGATTCCCGCCGGCACCGGCGTCGGCATCAACCCGATGTACACCCATCACATGCCGGAGATCTGGCCGGAGCCGGAGCGGTTCGACCCGATGCGCTTCACCGACGAGGCCCAGCGCGGCCGCCACCGCTTCGCCTGGGTGCCGTTCGGCGGCGGCGCGCACATGTGCCTCGGCCTGCACTTCGCCTACATGCAGGTGAAGTGCTTCGCGCGGCACTTCCTCGCCAACCTCGAGGTCTCCTTCGCCCCCGGCTATCAGCCGAACTGGCAGGTCTGGCCGATCCCGAAACCGCGCGACGGGCTGAAGGTGATGCTGAAGGCGGTATGACCCGCGCGCATTGATGCAGCGAGGGCGCCAGGGATCTTGGTTTGTTGCGGACTCTTTCCCCGTCGTCTTCCTCCTCGTCATGGCCGGGCTTGACCCGGCCATCCATCCTGCTGCAACGCGCGGATGAGAGACGTGGATGTCCGGGCATGACGAAATGTATACTTCGCCGTCCCCTACTCCACCGCATCCCCCAGCAGCTTGCGCATCGCCTGATAGCCCTGCTGCTGCTGGCTCCAGTTGCGGCCGCCGGTGATGGCACCGTCGATGACGAGATCATGGCCGTTGATGAAGCTCGATTCGTCGCTGGCGAGAAACACCGCAGCGTAGGCGATGTCGTCGGGCAGGCCGGCACGCGGAATCGGCTGCGCCGTGGCATAGGCGTTGCGGATCGTCTCCGGCGTCTTCTCGGCCGCCTCGGTCGACAGGCCCAGCGCCTTGCCGAAGATGCCGGTGGCGATCAGTCCGGGCGAGATCGAGTTGACGCGCACGCCGGATTCGCCGAGCTCCATCGCCACGCACTTCGTCAGATGGATCACCGCCGCCTTCGCCGTGCTGTAGACCACCGAGGTGGAGAAGCCGGCGAGCCGGCCGGCGATCGAGCCGTTGTTGATGATGCTGCCGGAGCCTTGCCGCTTCATGTGGGGCGCGGCGTATTTCATGCCGAGCATGACGCTGCGCACCAGCACCGCCATGGCCTGATCGAACCGATCGGCGTCGAGGCCTTCGATGCCGCCGGTCTGCGCCGGACCGCCGGCATTGTTGAACACGCAATCGAGCCGGCCGAAGCGCTCGACCGCGCCATCGATCAATGCCCGCATCTGCCCGTCGACCGTGACATCGGTCTGCCGGAACACGCAGCTGGCCCCGAGCCTGCTCGCCAGCGCCTCGCCCTCGGCGCTGCGCCGGCCCGCGACAACGACCTTCGCACCCTCGGCTACGAAGATTTCCGCCGTCCGCAGGCCGATGCCGCTGGTCGCGCCCGTGATCACGGCGACCTTGCCCTCCAACCGTCCCATTCCCTGCTCCTTCCTTTGCTGCTGCGTGCTCGTTCTGGGCGGCGGAATAACAAGCGCCTGAGTTCCGCCGCGGAACCATCATCCTGCGCGCCAGGTTGCAACACACGCAAGACGGCCTCCATCAACCGGACAAATTACCGCCACGTCGGCCTTAATTTGGTTGCGCAGTTGAGGCTCATGGATGTCCATGACGCGACTCATCGACGACATCAAGCGGATCTGGCGCGGCGAGCAGCAGCCTTCCCTGACATGGAGCTGCATGTTTGCTGCGATGTGCCTGCTCGCAGCCACGGCGATCCGCTACGGCATGGCGCATCTGCGGCCCGACGTGTTCTTCACGCCCTACCTGCCGGCCGTCTTCTTCGCCACCGCGATGGGCGGATCGGGCGTCGGCCTGGCGACGGCGATCGCAGGCGCAGCGCTCGGCCTGACGCTCGATTTTGGCGGCGGTCCGGCCGATGGCGCCCGGCTCGCGCTGATGGCGATGTATATGGTCGTGGCGCTGCTGGTGATCTGGGGCGTCGATCACTACCGGCGCCTGGCCGCCAAGCAGCGCGAGATCGCCCGGCGGCTCACCCAGGAGGAGCAGTATCGCAAGCTCCTGGTCGACGAGCTGCACCACCGGCTCAAGAACAAGACTTCCACCATTCACGCCGTGCTGCATCAGGTGCTGTACGACCAGCCGCAGGTGTGGAGCCGCATCGACCAGCGCATCCGCGCGCTCGCGACCGCGGACGACCTGATCGCGCGCGCCGACGGACAGGGCTGCGACCTGAAGGATCTGCTGGTCTCCGAGCTCGGGCCATATGGCCATGTCCGCTTCGAGCTCCACGGCCCGCCGCTGTTCCTGCCTGCCAAGCTCGCCGTCAGCCTCGCTTTGATCTTTCACGAGCTTGCGACCAATGCCGGCAAGTACGGCGCCTTTGCCTCGCCGCGCGGCTTCCTTCAGGTGTCATGGACGATGCAGGAGGACCGCCTCCATCTGACCTGGGACGAGGCCGCGGGTCCGCCGATCGGTCCGATCGGCAAGCCCGGTTTCGGAAGCAAATTGCTGAAGTCCGTGCTGTCGTCGTTCGATGGCAGGACCGAGACCAGATTTCTCGAATCCGGCCTTCACTGCACCTTGCAGTGTCGCGTGCCACCAAGCTGAACCGGCCGCCGGGCGGCCATTCCTGCCTACCACTTTCGCCGCATGCGCGCGGCCGCGTCGCTGCTCCGATTCAGGAACGGTTAATGACGCCGCGGCACAAAGCTCCGTCATTCCCGAGACTTGGCTCGCGCGTTCCGGGTTTCTACGTAGCGCTTAACTAAAATGAAGCGGGAACTTTGCACAATCGGCGCATGTACTGCAGCGACCGATTCAACTTTTCCCCCGGGCCGAACGAGGGGCTGGGCTCGACCGAGGCCGAGCTGCGCTTCCTGCGCAGCGTCCTCAGCCAGCTGCCGTCGGGCGTCACGGTCCAGGACGAGCACGGTCGCTTTCTGCTGGTCAACGATACGGCCGCCGTCCAGCTCGGCGCCGCCGCCAGCAGCATCGACGGCCTCTCGGCGCCGCATCTCCATAACCGGCGCACGGCCTGCCGCGAGATCCTCGGCCGGGGTCGAACGGTGATCGGCGAGGAAAAAGTGGCAGGCGAGCGCGGCGCGCAGACCTTGCTGACCGCGCATCGGCCGGTTCGCATCGGCGACCAGACCGTCCTCATCTCCAGCTCGGCCGATATCAGCGAGCAGAAGGAGTTCGAGGACCAGTTGTTTCGCGCCGCCTATTACGACGAGTTGACCGGCCTGCCGATGCGCCGCGTGGTCGAGCATCGCGCCGACCTGCTGGTCCGGCGCGGCCGCGTCGACGGACGCTTCGCACTCGCCTTTCTCGACCTCGACAATTTCAAGTACATCAACGACTATTACGGCCACGCCACCGGCGATGCGCTGCTGGTCGAGCTCGCCAAGCGCATCAGCCGCGACCTGCGCGAGTCGGACCTGCTGTCGCGCATCAGCGGCGACGAGTTCCTGCTGCTGCTGCATCCGATCGAGCGCGCCGAGGAGGTCGCCGAATTCCTGCACGCGATGCTGGAACGCCTGAATGCGCCCTTCTTCATCGACGGCGCCGAGGTGTTCGCCTCCGCGTCCGTCGGAGTGAGCCTGTTTCCCGAGCACGGCGCAAGCTACGACGTGCTGCGCCAGAACGCGGATCTGGCGATGTACCGCGTCAAGAACAGCGGCAAGGGCACGCTGGCCTTCTTCTCCAGCGCGATGGAGCACGAGGCGCTGGCGCGCATGAAGGTCGAGCAGTCGCTGCGGCTCGCGATCCTCGAAAAGCGCTTCTGCTGCGCGTTCCAGGCCAAGGTCGACATCCGCACCGAGGAGATCAAGGGCATCGAGGCGCTGGTGCGGCTGCGCGACAATGAAGGCGTGATCCAGGCACCCGGATCGTTCATCAACCTTGCGGTCGAGCTCGGTCTCATCGACGAGCTCGCCCATCTCGTGCTCGACGAGATCGTCAAGTCGATTGACCTGATCAACGACACCTTCGGACCCGAGGCGACGATCAGCATCAACGTCGCGGCCAAGCAGGCGTCGAACCCGGACTTCATGCAGCCCTTCGCCCGGGCGATCGCAGCGACCGGCTTTCCCAAGCGGTTCATGATCGAGGTCACCGAGGACGCGTTCGTGACCCGCAGCCATTTCCAGGACGAGATCGTGCCGCTGCTGCGCGGGATCGGCGTCGGCATCTCGATCGATGATTTCGGCATCGGCTATTCGTCGCTGTCGGCACTCGCCGACATCACGGCGGACGAGATCAAGATCGACCGGTCCTTCATCACCGACATTCATAAGCGACCGCGCAGCCAGGGCATCCTGCGTGCGATCGAATCCCTGAGCGAGGCGCTGGGCATGACGGTGATCGCGGAGGGCATCGAGTCGTTCGAGGAGCTCGCCTATCTGCAGGCCGCGACCAAGATCCGCTATGCGCAGGGCTACTACTTCTCGCGTCCGATCTTCCTGGAGGAGCTGAAGCCGGCGGCCCCGCTTGCAAGCGAAGCGCGCATCAGTCTCGCCAGTCGCCCTGTGCAGGAAAATCGCCAGGTCTATGCGCGCAGCAGCCGCTATCGGCGCTGAGCTTTTGGAGGACGACACCCTTCGACCCAAGGTATGAGCCGTCACGGGCTGCCGCCGAAAGCGCCTTGACCCAGGCCGAGCCTGCACACTATCAGTTGCAGGCAACAGCCGCCAGTAGCTGGGAGGAAGGCTCGTGAAGACGTCACATATTCTCAAAGGTATTGTTTCATCATTGACTGCCGCCCTGCTGGCGACCGCCGCCCAGGCCGATGATCTGAAAATCGCTCTCATCTACGGCAAGACCGGCCCGCTCGAGGCCTATGCCAAGCAGACCGAGGCCGGTCTCCGCCTCGGCTTCGAATATGCCACCAAGGGCACCAACATGATCGACGGTCGCAAGATCGTCATCATCACCAAGGACGACCAGGGCAAGCCCGACCTGTCGAAGGCCGCGCTCTCCGAAGCCTATCAGGATGACGGCGCCGACATCGCGATCGGCACGACCTCCTCGGCCGCAGCGCTGGCCGACCTGCCGGTCGCCGAGGAGAACAAGAAGATCCTCATCGTCGAGCCTGCGGTCGCCGACCAGATCACGGGCGAGAAGTGGAACCGCTACATCTTCCGCACCGGCCGCAACTCCTCACAGGACGCGATCTCCAACGCGGTCGCGATCGGCAAGCCCGGCGTCACGGTCGCCACCCTTGCGCAGGACTATGCCTTCGGCCGCGACGGCGTCGCTGCCTTCAAGGAGGCGCTGGCCAAGACCGGCGCGACGCTGGGCGCCGAGGAATATGTGCCGACCAGCACCACCGACTTCACCGCCGTCGGCCAGCGCCTGTTCGACGCGCTGAAGGACAAGCCCGGCAAGAAGATCATCTGGGTGATCTGGGCCGGCGCCGGCGATCCACTGACGAAGCTGCAGGACATGGATCCGAAGCGCTACGGCATCGAGCTGTCGACCGGCGGCAACATCCTGCCGGCGCTTGCCGCCTACAAGCGTCTGCCCGGCATGGAAGGCGCCACCTACTACTATTATGACATTCCCAAGAACCCGGTGAACGACTGGCTGGTGGCCGAGCACCAGAAGCGCTTCAACGCGCCGCCGGACTTCTTCACCGCCGGCGGCTTCTCGGCCGCGATGGCCGTCGTCACCGCCGTAACCAAGGCCAAGTCGACCGACACCGAGAAGCTGATCGCGGCGATGGAGGGCATGGAGTTCGATACGCCGAAGGGCAAGATGATCTTCCGGAAAGAGGATCACCAGGCGCTGCAAAGCATGTATCACTTCCGCGTCAAGGTCGATCCGAACCTTGCCTGGGCCGTCAACGAGCCGGTGCGCGAGATCAAGATCGACGAGATGGCGGTGCCGATCCGCAACAAGCGGTGAGATAATGGATCGCGTGCCCGGCCCTCGCGCCGGGCACATTCTTACTGGCAGTGACAAGCTGGCGACATGGCCCTTACCCTCGAAACCCGCGACCTCACCATCCGTTTCGGCGGTCATGTCGCGGTCAACAGCGTCAGTTGCAGCTTCAGGCCGGGTGAGCTGACCGCCATCGTCGGCCCCAACGGGGCCGGCAAGACCACCTATTTCAACCTGATCTCCGGCCAGCTGACGGCCTCCTCGGGCTCCATCCTGTTCGACGGCCGCGACATCACCGGTCTCTCGGCGCCGCTGCGCACCCGCGCCGGCTTGGGACGCGCGTTCCAGCTCACCAACCTGTTTCCCAATCTCAGCGTCGAGGAGAACGTGCGGCTCGCTGCGCAGGCGCAGAGCGGCGTGCACTATGACCTGCTCCGCCCCTGGATGGCGCGGCGCGACCTGATTGCGCGCGCGGACGCGATCCTCGACCAGGTCGCGCTCGGCGGCCGCCGCAGCGTCACCGCGACGACGCTGTCGCATGGCGATCAGCGCAAGCTCGAAGTCGCGCTGATGATGGCGCTGGAGCCGAAGGTCTTCATGTTCGACGAGCCCACCGCCGGCATGAGCATCGACGAGGTGCCGGTCGTGCTCGACCTCATCGGCAGGCTCAAGCAGGACACGAGCAAGATCATCCTGCTGGTCGAGCACAAGATGGACGTCGTGCGCTCGCTCGCCGACCGCATCATCGTGCTGCACAACGGACAGCTGGTCGCCGACGGTCCGCCCGCGGAGGTCATCGCCTCGCCAATCGTGCAGGAAGCCTACCTTGGCGTGGCGCCGCGGAGTGCGGCATGAGCACGCTACTGAAGCTTGCGGGCGTCGAGACCTATATCGGACGCTATCACATCCTGCAGCGCGTCGACTTCGAGGTGCCCGAGGGCCAGACCACGATGCTGCTCGGCCGCAACGGCGCCGGCAAGACCACGACCTTGCGCACCATCATGGGCCTCTGGCAGGCCAGGAACGGCACCATCTCACTCGCCGGCGAGCCGATCGAGAGGCTGGCAACGCCCGACATCGCGCAGCGCGGCGTCGGCTACGTGCCCGAGAGCATGGCCGTGTTCTCCGACCTCACGGTGAAGGAGAACCTGATCCTGGCGGCGCGCAACGGCCCGCTCGACGATGCCCAGCTCGCCTGGATCTTCGGCTTCTTTCCCGCCTTGAAGAAGTTCTGGCTGTCGCGCGCCGGCAGCCTGTCCGGCGGCCAGAAGCAGATGCTGTCGATCGCCCGCGCCATCGTCGAGCCGCGCAAGCTGCTCCTCATCGACGAGCCCACCAAGGGCCTGGCGCCGGCGATCGTGGTGTCGCTGATCGAATGCCTCAAGGAGATCAAGCGCCGTGGCGCAACCATTCTCCTCGTTGAACAGAATTTCCACGCCGCGCGCGAGCTCGGCGACCAGGTGCTTGTGATGGACAATGGCACCATCGTCCATCGCGGCGAGATGGCCGCGCTCGCGGCCGACGTGCCGTTGCAGGAGCGCCTGCTCGGCCTCAGCCTGGAGGCGCATCAATGAGCGAGATCGCTGCGACCGAGGCACTGCCGAAACCGAAGCGCGACATCGCGCCGCTGCTGCTGCCGGTCGTGCTGGCGCTCCTGATGATCCCGCTGGTCGGGTCAGCGAGCTCCTGGGTGACCCTGACGGTCGCGAGCCTCGCGATGGGCATGATGATCTTCATCATGGCCTCGGGCCTGACGCTCGTCTTCGGCCTGATGGACGTGCTCAATTTCGGCCACGGTGCCTTCATCGCCGTCGGCGCCTACGTTGCGACGCTGGTGCTGCTGCCACTGGCGGGCTGGGCCCAGTCCGACTCGCTGCTGACCAACCTTGCCGTCCTCGTTCCGGCGGCGCTGCTGTCGATGGGCGTGACCGGCGCACTCGGCCTCGTGGTCGAGCGCGTGCTGGTGCTGCCGGTCTACGGCCAGCACCTCAAGCAGATCCTGATGACCACCGGCGGACTCATCGTCGCCGAGCAGACGCTGTATGCGCTGTTCGGTCCGCAGATCATTCCCATGCCGCTGCCCGCGGCGTTGCGCGGGTCTTTCATCATCGGCGACGTCGCGATCTCGAAATACCGGCTGCTGGCCATGCTCGTCGGCTTCGCGATCTTCGTCGCCATCGAGCTGGTGCTGAACCGGACCAAGATCGGCCTGTTAATCCGCGCCGGTGTCGAAAACCGCGAGATGGTCGAGGCGCTCGGCTATCGCATCCGCCGGCTGTTCCTCGGCGTGTTCATGACCGGCTCGGCGCTGGCCGGCCTCGGCGGCGTGATGTGGGGGCTGTATCGCGAGCAGGTGCATGCCTCGATCGGCGACGAGCTCACCGTGCTGGTGTTCATCGTCGTGATCATCGGCGGGCTCGGCTCGATCACCGGCTGCTTCATCGGCGCGGTCCTGGTTGCGATGGTCGCCAACTATGGCGGCTTCCTGGTGCCCAAGCTCGCCCTCGTCTCCAACATCCTGCTGATGGTCGCCGTGCTGATGTGGCGGCCGCGCGGTCTCTATGCGGTGACCAGCCGATGATGATCCTGTCCGGCGATCCGCCCCGCAGCCGCGCGCTGTCCATCCTGCTCACCGTCATCATCCTGGCGCTGCTGGCGACGCCCTTCATCTTCCCCGGCGCCAAGGCGCTCAACGTCGCCGCCAAGATCTGCATCTTTGCCGCGCTGGTCGCCTCCTACGATCTGCTGCTCGGCTATACCGGCTCGGTGTCGTTCGCGCATACGATGTTCTACGGCATTGGCTCCTACGCGGTCGCGATCGCGCTCTATGGCCTCGGTCCCAACTGGTCATCGGTGGCAATTGCCGCCGCCGCCGGGTTGCCGCTCGCGCTGCTGCTGGCGCTCGCGATCGGCCTGTTCTCGCTGCGGGTCGAGGCGATCTTCTTTGCCATGATCACGCTCGCGGTCGCCTCGGCCTTCCTGGTGCTGGCATCGCAATTGTCGTGGCTGACGGGCGGCGAGGACGGCCGCAGCTTCCAGCTGCCCGAGCTGTTGCGCCCGGGCACGGTGTTCATCGGCAAGGACTGGTTCGGCTTCCCGATCAACGGTCGCATCCTGACCTATTACCTGGTGCTGTCGGCCTGCGCGCTGATGATCCTGGCCCTGCTGCGCGTCGTCAACTCGCCGTTCGGCCGCGTGCTGCAGGCGATCCGCGAGAACCGCTTCCGCGCCGAGGCGCTCGGCTATCGCACGGTCTTTCATCTCACCTATGCCAACTGCATCGCAGCCATGATCGCGGCCTGCGCGGGGATGCTGAACGCACTCTGGCTGCGCTATGCCGGCCCCGACACGTCGCTCAGCTTCTCGATCATGCTCGACATCCTGCTGATGGTCGTGATCGGCGGCATGGGCACGATCTACGGCGCCATCATTGGGGCTGCCATCTTCATCCTGGCGCAGAATTATCTGCAGGCCCTGATGGGGATCGCTTCGACCGCGGCGGCGGACGCCGGACTGCCGCTGCTGCCCGGCCTGCTGCACCCCGACCGCTGGCTGCTGTGGCTCGGCCTCCTGTTCATCGCCAGCGTCTATTTCTTTCCGACCGGCGTCGTCGGCCGCCTTCGCAACAAGCCGGGCGCGGCGCGCTGAGCTGCAAGTACCCCCGAAATTCTGCGCGGCGGCGCCGGAGCAGCCTAGGCCGCACGGTATCCACATGCGGAAATTATCGTTTGCCGCGAAGTTTCGACGCGCGCTTAAGCGACGGCTAACCGCATTTCCTAACCGGACCGGCACCAGTGCCTTGTTATCAAGCGAGCTTGCAACAAGTCATTTCCTCCCGGGTCGATCAAGGCATGCAAGGCGCAGCAGACACGTCAGGGACCGGCGGTAGCGAGCCGGAATGGATTGGCACGTCCCTCTGGCGCGGTCCGGTGCCATGGCTGATCGCGTGCGGAGCGCTTCTGATCGCAGCCATCGTCATCGGGACGATCGTCATGGCCAGCGGTTTTCGGGCGCGTGCGATCGCCAACAACGAGCGCGAACTCGAAAACACCGTACTGCTGTTGAGCCGGCATTTCGCGCAGCAATTCGAAGACGCCGAGACCGCGGTTTCGCATGCGATCCGCCGCATGCAGCTCGAGTCGATCGGTTCGCCGGAGGCGTTCCGGTCCGAGATGGCAAGACCCGAGATCAGCGAGATGCTGCGCTCTCAGGTCAGCGGCCTGTCCTATATGGGAGACCTCACGATCGTCGACGTCGACGGCAATTTCGTGAACTGGTCGTCCAGCGACCCACTGCCGCCCATCAACGTCGCGGACCGCTCCTACTTCAAGGACCTGCAATCGGCATCGCGGCCGGACAGCTTCGTGATCCTGCCGGTCATGAGCCGCGTCACCGGCGGCTGGGCGACCATCGTCGCGCATCGCCTGAACGGCGCCAACGGGGAATTCCTTGGCTTGCTGACCCGCCGCGTGGATCCGCACACCTACGAGACGTTCCTGGAATCGATGGCTCTCGGGAAGGGCTCGTCGATCATGCTGGTCCATTCCGACGGCGCCGTGCTGGCGCGCTACCCGCACGCCGAATCCCTGATGGGCGCCAGGATAGGGAACGACGAGTTGCTGAAGGGGGTCGCCGAGAGTGGCCTGCGCACGACCCTGCTCACGAGCTCCGTCGACAACCTGGAGAAGATCGCGTCGGCTTCCAGGATCGGGCGCTTTCCGCTCGTCATCTCGGCCAATAGGCCGGTCGACGATGCGCTCGCGGACTGGCGATCGCAGATGGTGCTGATCGTGGGTGCGGCGGTGCTTGCGATCGCCGTCATCGCCGTGACGTTCACCCTGATGATCCGGCAGATCGTGCGACAGGGGCGTGCGGCAACGCGTCAACTGGAGACCGAGAAGCAAAGGGTCGAGACTGCGCTGGACAACATGACGCAGGGGCTGATCTCGTTCGACGCGAACGCATGCGTCGTGATGTTCAATCAGCGCTTCATCGACCTGCTCGGCCTGTCCACGGACGTGATCAGGCCCGGCGCCCACCTCAGCGAGGTCATCGCGCACTGCAAGGCGCGCGGATCCTTCAACGGCGACGTGACCGACTTCTGCGCCGACATCATCGACAGAGCCGCGGCAGGCGGCACGTCGCAGATGATCGCGGAGGGCGGAGCCGGCCGCTTCTTCAACATCATCGACAAGCCGCTGGCCTCGGGCGGATGGGTCACGACGATCGAGGACATCAGCGAGCATCGCAGGCTCGAGCAGGAGCGCGACCGCAACTACGCATTCCTGCGCGAGATCATCGACCACATCCCGTCGCACATCATGGTCAAGGACGTTCGCGACCGGCGCTATGTACTGGTCAACCAGTCGACCGAGCAGCGCTTCGGCGTGCCGCGCGAGGAGATCGTCGGCAAGACGGCGTTCGACCTGCTGCCGCGACCGGTCGCGGAAAAGGTGACCGCGGACGACGACCGGGCTCTGGAGCAGTCGGACGGGCTGTTTCTCGCCGAACATCCCTGGCAGAGTCCGGGGCTGGGATTGCGTTACATCACGTCACGGCGCATCGCCATCGCGGATGATGCGCAGCGGCCGCGCTATCTGATCAACGTGATCGAGGACACCACGGAGCGGCGGCTGGCCGACGAGAAGATCGCCCATCTCGCGCATTTCGACGCGTTGACCGAGCTGCCGAACCGCGTGCTGTTCCAGGAACGCATCGATGAGGAGCTGGAACGCGCGCGCCACGGCACCTTCTTCGCGCTGCTCTATATCGATGTCGACGAGTTCAAGGGCATCAACGATTCGCTCGGCCATCATGTCGGCGACGAGCTGTTGAAGACGATCGCGCGGCGCATCGAGGGCTGTCTCGCGCCGGAGGATATGGTGGCCCGGCTCGGCGGCGACGAATTCGCGGTGCTGCTGACCACCGTTGCGGACCGGGACGAGGTCATCGTGGCCGTGAAGGAGATCCTCGACGCGATCCGCAAGCCCTATAAATGCCTGGGCCACCAATTGTCGACCGACGCCAGCATCGGCATCGCGCTGGCGCCCCATGACGGCGTCGAGCGCGACCAGCTGACCAAGAATGCCGACCTCGCAATGTATGCCGCCAAGGCCGGCGGCCGCCGCACTTTCCGTTTCTTCGAGCCCGCGATGGATGAAACCGCGCGCGCGCGGCTGCAGTTGCAGCAGGACCTGCGCCGGGCGATCACCGAAGGCCAGTTCGAGCTGCATTACCAGCCGCTGCTCGGCTTCAGCGAGAACGTCATGACCGGCTGCGAGGCGCTGTTGCGCTGGCGTCATCCGGAGCGAGGGATGGTGCCGCCGCTCGACTTCATTCCGCTCGCCGAGGACACCGGGCTCATCAACGAGATCGGCGACTGGGTGTTGCGCACCGCCTGCGCCGAGGCCGCGCATTGGCCCGCCGGCATCCGCATCGCCGTGAACGTCTCGCCGGTGCAGCTCAAATCGCCGACCCTGGCGCTGCGGATCGCAGGCGCGCTGTCGACGGCCGGCCTTGCGCCCGAACGGCTCGAGGTCGAGATCACCGAGGCGGTGCTGATCAGCGACGACGACGTCGCGCTCGGCATCCTGCACCAGTTGCACGACATGGGCGTGCGTATCGCACTCGACGATTTCGGCACCGGCTATTCGTCGCTGAGTTATCTGAAGCGGTTTCCGTTCGACAAGATCAAGATCGACCGCTGCTTCGTCAGCGACATCGGCGCCGGCAGCTCGTCGGCGATCGTCCAGGCGGTGGTGAGCATCGCCACCGCCAGCAACATGACGACCACGGCCGAGGGCGTCGAGACCGGGGCGCAGCAGACGGCGCTGCGCCAGCTCGGCTGCACGGAGATGCAGGGCTACCTGTTCAGCGCCCCGAAGCCGGCGGCCGAGCTGCGCAAGCTGTTCGGTCCGGAAGCGGCGGCAGGGAGCTTGCAGGCCGCCGGCTGAGCCCGCTTTGCGGCGCCGTCAACGCCTGGCCGCCCCGGCCGAGCCTGCGGCGCGAGGCCACGCAGATTTCGACGACCGGCCCGCTACCGGCCTTGGCGCCGCGTTCCTATATCCGGAGCGGCAACAACGGAGTTGGCAGGTCGTCATGCAGCCGGTTTCCATGCTTCTGAACATCCTCTGGATCCTGTGCGGCGGCGCCTACATGGCGTTCGGCTGGCTGGTCGCCGCGGTCGTCATGGCGATCACGATCGTCGGGCTGCCCTGGTCCCGCGCCGCATTCAACATCGCCGCCTATACGCTGCTGCCGTTCGGCTCGCGCGCCGTCCGCCGCGACCAGCTCACCGGCATGGAAGACGTCGGAACCGGCGTTCTCGGGCTGCTCGGCAACATCATCTGGTTCGTGCTGGCCGGCTGGTGGCTGGCGCTCGGCCACCTCCTGACCGCAATCGTGCTCGCGGTAAGCATCGTCGGCCTGCCCTTCGCCTGGGCCCATCTGAAGCTCGCCGGGCTGGCGTTGTGGCCGATCGGCAAGACCATCGTGCCGGCGTAAGGCGGGTCGGCGGGAGCGGTCCGGCCGCGCACCCCGCCGAACTGCCGCCTCGCGGCGCGAGCGGCCCGTCCGCCTGGTCCGGGGAGCATCCAAGGCCGTTGCCGTCGCCCAGGCAATCGGCTAAACGATTTGCCGTACGCACCCGTAGCTCAGCTGGATAGAGCGTTGCCCTCCGAAGGCAGATGTCAAGCTGTTTTGCGGCAGTGTGAAAGTAAAAAGTCACTTGGGTTTCAGACACTTAAGAAATCGGCGCGGATCGCTTCACAGCCACGAAGTTTCCGCGTAAGCACTGCGTAAGCAGCGCAGGCACCCGTAGCTCAGCTGGATAGAGCGTCGCCCTCCGAAGGCGAAGGCCACACGTTCGAATCGTGTCGGGTGCGCCACCCAATCAAAAGCTCTTTCGCAAGTCGGGAGGATCTCCCGACACATTCCCCGTGACTACCGATCAATTTGCGTTCAGCATCAAAGGCGCCTTCGCGCCCTAGTGGATTAGGTCGTCAGAAGCCAACTGATGCGCTTGAATCGAGCGCCGTTGATCGGGGGCACGCAGGGATCGTAGATCTGGGGCCCGGTTAGGCTTTCGGACTCTTTAGCCTCACGCCCTCGCCTTTTTGGTCCGCATCGAGAAACTCTATACCGGCTTTGGCCAAAGCTTCCTGAACGGCCTGCACCGTACTTATCCGAGAATCCACCACCCCGCCCTCGAGCCTCGCAACGGCGTTCAGGGACACAATCGCCTTGTCCGCAAGTTGCTGCTGGGACCAGCCAAGCAACGCTCTAGCAGCCCGAATTTGTCGAGAGGTGATCATGAGATCACCATCGACAGCCCTAGCAAAAGCGCCACTATAAGGTTATAAATACACCTCTTAAGGGTATTATCCACCCGTATCGGAATGAAATCTCATGTGGATAGCCTTGAGAGTTTCGAGTTGAGCCGTCTGCGCAATTTTCAGGTGCTTGTTGCCGTTCATTGAGATGCGTAAGCAATGAAGACCCCCTCGTCCCAACCGTCCTACGAGCCTCAGACCAAAATCGGATCTCGCTCCGGCAGCCGCGACCGCGACAACCCCGACAAAGCCTATAGACGTTCAGCTTCAGACGTCGCCAACATACGGGTCAAGGCAACCGACGACGATTCAGGCTTGATCATAATGGGCAAGCAGCTCGAAGAGGCTATTGCCAAGATACGAGCCTTGTACGATCCGGCATCACCAGATCATCTCGAAGGAATCGAAAGCATGCTCGCCGAGCTAGCGCCCATAGAGCAGGCCATATTGGCCACACCGGCACGAACCCTAGCCGGTCTGGGCGTAAAAGCTCGCCACGCAGCCTACGTTATTTCCGAATATTGGGATGCGCCGATTGATCAGATCGACTGGGATGCTCGGGCCGTACGTTCCTTGATTGAAGCGGTGTGCGAAGTGGCCTCCATACCATTTTCCTTCGAGCCGAACTCTAAAGAAGTGAAATAGCCGCGCTGTACAGATCTTGCTGCCGTTCAACTTTCGACAAAGGGATTGGAGCGAATGCGCATCGTATCGATCATGGCCGCGATCCTCGAAGAGGAGTTGCGAGCACATGGGATCCGCGGACTAACCCAACTCGACCGCGAAACGATCGTCCACAGCATGATTGAACGCACGGCCGAACTCGAAACAGACATCAGGCAGCGGCAGTTGGAATCACGCCTCGATGATCAGAGCTGAGGGACCGTTAGTCTCTTGCAGACTTCTTTCGAGACGGAGGAGAGGGATGGATTCCCACTCAAAGGCCGCAGGTACCATAAAAACCCTGTAAAGCAAGGCATTCCAGAAAAAGCCGAAGGTTTGTGACCACCTGTGTGTACCACTCGATCGGCCCGGAAAGCCGTCAATCCCGGCCGATGTCGGGACTGCTCAGGGCGGGTCGGATTGATCTCGTGGAGCTCATTGAGCTGGACGATGAGGGCGCGCGGGCCTGCCGGCCGGAGCCGGAGCTTGACGGAAAAGTATCCTCATGAATCAATCGACGGCTTTCGTCGAGGTGATAACGATGGCTCAATTTCTTTCCGGCCCCAAGATTCTTGACGCGATCAACTCCTCGGTTACGCAGGCCAAGTCGACGTCGATCGACCTCGCAGTGGCATACTGGGGTCGCGGCATGTCTGATCAGCTGAAGCTCTTTGAGACCGCTGCGCCCGTCCGCATCTTGTGCGACCTGAACAGCGGCTTCTGCGATCCGGGCGAGATCAGGCGCCTCCTCGCTCGCAAGAAGACGACGGTCAAGACTCGAAACGGACTGCATTCCAAGGTTTACCTCGGACCCAAAACTGTGGTCGTAGGATCGGCCAACGCGTCCAACCGCGGGCTAAAGAACCTGTCCGATCTCGAGGCCGCCATTTCTGACGCGACGTCCGTCGCCGACGCCAGACGGTGGTTCGACCGTCTCTGGGAGGATGACGGGTCCCTCGATGTGGACGAAGAGATCCTCAAGGCGGTACCGCCGCCTCAGGCGTCGCTGACGTTCCTGAAGCTCCTGACCAGGGCGCCAGTGCTCCTCGCCGATTTCAAAATCCATTTCCTGGCGTTCATCGAGCCATCTCGCAAGCGCTCCAACAAGGAGTACGACCAGGCGTGGACGGAGATAAAAGCGCTCCGCCCTCCCGTTTATTCCGCAGCAGAAATCCAGCACAACGGCGACGACCACCCGTTCTACATTGACCACGGCAATACGTGGGCCTTACCTGTGGGATCGTTCGTCGTGAGTTTTTGGCTTTATGCCGATGTCGCAAAGCCGGCCGAAATCGGCGGGGTATACCGCGTCAAAAAGATTGGCGATCTGAACGGTAAGAGGATCGTTTTCGGCCAGCTTATTCACGACACGAACCGCGTGTTTAGCTTCTCGTTTCCGCCGAACGAGCGCCGAGCCGTCAAAAAGCTGATCGACTATTGCGTCAGGCAACGCCGCATTGAAGCGGGGAACCTCGGCGCGTCCTTGCATCATGCGATCGAGATCTCGGCCAGCGATTTGGCCTCGGCGGTGCCGATCGTTCTGGGGGCTGAAAAGTGGGCCTCAAGACAAACGCCAATGTGACCTTGTTCGATACCGCCCAATAGATGCGCTTTTACGCGCCCTGGGGTGGTCCCCGGCTGGTTGCGGTTGGCGCTTTTGTGGCCGCTGCCCGCCGAAGTCGCCGCTGGACGGTCTCCCGTGCGCGAGACGGCGAGCGCACGCCTCGACACGCATATCTATCTCAAAGCGCCATGGCGGTATGGCGCGTAGCTTCCCGTCTTTGACTTCGAATGCGACCAAAAGCCGGTTTCCTGTCCAATGGCCGCGCGGCGCGCCACAAAGACTGCCGCTTCTACTCGCCCGACCGCTCCGGCACCGATCCAGAGGCGCATCTTGCGACCTATGCCCCGGACCCATGCAGGCGGATGCCTATGCCGGCTTCAACAGGCTTTACGAGGTATCGCGCAAGCCTGGTCCGGTCATCGAGGTCGGCTGCTGGGCGCATGCACGGCGCAAGTTCTTCGAGATCGCACGGCTGAAGAAGGCGCCGATCGCGATCGAAGCGATCGCTAAGATCGACGCCCTGTTCGCGATCGAGCGCGAGATCAATGGTTTGCCGCCGCACGAGCGCAGAGCCGCGCGCCATGCGCGCAGCCGCCCGCTGGTCGATGAGCTTCATACCTTCCTGCACGAGCGCCGCGCCAAGCTCTCCGGCAAGAGCGAGACCGCCAAGGCGATCGACTACAGCCTCAAGCGCTGGGAGGTGTTCACGCGCTTCATCGACGATGGCCGGCTGTGCATGACCAACAACGCGGCCGAACGCGAGCTGCGCGCCGTGGCCGTCGGCCGCAAGAACTGGACCTTCGCCGGCTCCGACGAGGGCGGCCGCCGTGCCGCCGCCATCTACACCCTGATCCAGAGCGCCAGGCTCAACGACGTCGACCCGCAGGCCTGGCTCGCCGATGTGCTCGCCAGACTGCCCGATCATCCGGCTAGCAGCATCGCAGACCTGCTGCCCTGGAACTGGAAGCACACCGCCATCCCTGCCGCTGCTTGATCGCTCTGATCAATCGTCTATCCGCGCGGGCTACTCCCGCCTGCGGTCTTCACCGGATGCGTACTAAGCTAAAAGGAAGGCTAAGCCGGAGACCACGTCCGAGTTCGTCGATAGCAGCGGCGCAGCTGTGCGGCTTGATCGAGATTCCTCTTGAGTTCCAGTGTGGCCGCTTGATTGCCTCAGCTCGAAGCAGCGACAAGATAAGTCTGGCCGACACCTCTACGCTGAAGCATCGCGTTGAGAGTCGATAACCTCTTGGACTGAACGGCTGCACCGGCACTAAAATCAAATCTTACGGGAACATTCCTGGGCGGAGCCCAAGCGCCGAAGCCCTGATCCAGCACAATGGTCGCCTGGCGACCGTCTTGGAATTCAAGCCTGAGATACCGGCCATGCGGAACGTCCCTGTGGAGCAATATGACCCGAACGCCGCGCTCCTTCCCAAAAAGTTCGATCACGGCCTTCTGGTCCGCTGGGCTGAGCCAATCATGCGATATCTGCCACGGTTGTCCGCGCGAGCCACCCCTCGGTTGCCGCGTTTCAATAGATAGCAGAGCATCTCCGTTGCCTGATTTTGCGAAAATCTGACCGACGGTGTCGATCAACAGACGCGCGACGAGAGGGGACGAAACAAATGGATCTTGATACACAGCACGAGTAATACCCGACTTTGTCGATATTTCGCTGCTGGCCAGTAGCTTGAATAGTATTTCGGAAGCGAGTGCACCGAATGCCGCAAGATTGCAGTCGAGTTCCGAGCCGATTTGAATAAGTTGGGAGCCGGATCGGGGTAGAAGCGTATTGAGATCAATCAGCGCTGATTGTTTGACGAACGATCCTTGTCCACGCGCCAATGGCAGATTGGCAGGTTGGCCCCAAGCAGGTCCCGGAAGTCGCGGCTCTACATCACGTGCGGCCCAAATTGTACCTTCGTCGCCCAACGTATCGACGATCGCAAACGCGCATGCGCCATTTTTGAATGTGAGCGGCTCCTCCGCCATGAGTTTGATGTTGTGCTTTAGAGCAAAGTCGCGAAGGACAAGCTTCTCTGCCGGAGTTAGAGCCTGGATCAGCCTCGGTGAGATTGCCACTCTCACTGGATGTCCACGCATCGTCCAGTGAAGGAGCTGGGGAGCGAGTGGCCAGTCCTGCATCGCAGCCGGAACGCTACGATCGGGCAAGAAGACAGTCAGTGTTGAGCGCGCCGCGCGACGGAGCGAGCGGTCGATCTCGTCGAGCGGGGCGAGCGACAGGACGGCGCCGTCCGTAAAGCGGTCATCAATATCGAGCTCTGATGGAAAAATCAGATGGGCAAGCAAATATTGAAGGGCATTAATGCGATCCAACTCGCCTGGAGCAGTGGGCGCATCTGGCGTCAGCACGCAGGCTGCGCAACCCCGCTCACAGCCGGGGGTTTGGCAATCAAGAAGTTTTTCCGCGCGACCGATAACCGGTCGAAGCAGATACTCTAGGGCCACGGCAAAACCCGCCCCGCCCGCTGCACGATCGAATAAGAAGAGCGAGACCGCGTCCGCGCCGAGCGCATTCCTGGTGTGGCCGACAGCAAATCCCATCTCGTCGGCCTCGATGCCGAGTTCCTGCGCGAGCGATTCTCGCAGCGCGATCACAAGCGCGTTGGCAACCGCGCGCCGCATAGGGTGCTTCAGCTGCAGCTCAAATACGTCGGTGGTAATCTCAAGGCCCAGCGCTAGGTGACGCTTGATGCTGAATGGCTTATCATTGCCGGCGCAATAGTCTTCACCCCTTCGATAGCGCAGCGGCTTGTGATCAACGAGTGCCCGCGGCGGAGGGTGCACCTCTCTGTTGTCGGTGTCGGCTTCAGCCCGGCCACAATGCAAGCAAATGGCATACCCAAATTTTCCTGGGCCACCACGATTGGAATAATAAACGAGCCCCTCGCGGCTGCAGCGATAGCGACCCAGTTCGGGTGCAGGGAGAGTCCGCCATGCAGCATCGCGGGCAGAGACCATTGGATCTTCCGCGGGTACGAAAGAAAGCATGTTGGTATCGGCATGCGCCCGGACCCGAGGATCAACGGAAAATCCCGCCGGCCGAAGGAATTCTGTGCTGGCTGGCCGCTCGGATCCGCAGGATGGACAGAACTCTGGTGGGCCGTCGCGTCGAGTGTCGCTTGTACCACACTGCTCGCAGTGCCAGAAATGCCGCAGACTTTGAATCTCGGCCAGGTTCTCTTCGCTCGCCGGCCGCTTCCAGTTCAGCGTCACTCCCGCCGACTTGTGGACGAGTCCGTCAAGCACGACCTCCGATCCAGGTGCATAATCACGTATAGCGAGATCAAGCGACCGCTGCGGACCGACCGTCCGGAATTGGCGCGCTCCGTCCTGAGCAGCATCTTGAGGGGGCTTGTATTCCTTACCAGGCAGGAATGAAACCACGTCGGTCGGGAAGCCGTGACCCGGCAGGAAGCCTCGGTCCGCCAAGCTGCCAAGCAGGAATTCTCCGCACATTCGCTTCAACTCCAGGCCCATCCGTGACCTGCCTGCATCCTGCAAGCCCTCGTCTTTTGCAAGACCTATTAGCCCGTTCCATTCGGCGACAAAGTTATCCGACAATGCGCCAATTGCATTCCTGGTATCTTCGACGAGCCTTTGATCCCCCTCGAGGATCGAGCGCTGGGTCAGGATCGTCAGACTCTCCGTATGTTCTCGGGCTGTTGCGGGCTGCTCGAGCCACGCGATGAAGGTTTCGACAGGTCGATCCGACTTTGAGGGCCGCGCTTCCCTCGGGTCTGCCGGACAACCGAGGAAGACACCGATTTGCATCTTCAGCGCGTCGCCGACGCGCTCGCGGAAGAAGCATCCAAGAAGGAACGCATTGATGTGACGCTGCACGATCGGTCGGCTGCTCAACGTGACCTTTGGTGCGGCGATCGTGCTGCGCAAGAAGGTCTGTGGATCCCGGAATGCCTCGCTGTCCAGTGGGCGATCCTTGCAGAATGTGAAGGCCATCGCCACGTCTTGCCCCCGCCGACCAGCACGACCAACCCGCTGTCGGTAGTTTGCGATCGATGGTGGTACGTTGGTCATCATGACCGACGACACCGAGCCGATGTCGACACCCATCTCCATCGTTGTCGAGCAGCTCAAAATGTTGATTCTGCCTGCCTTAAAATCCCGCTCGTAGCGACGTAGCCGGACGCTGTCTTGCTGCGCGGAATGCTCGGCCGAGCGGGCATAGTTGGCAAACAGCGCGATCCGATCGGAGATGTTGTTCCAAGCTCCCCTCGCTCTAAGCTCCTGGATAACTTGATCACTGGCTATCCATTGACGAGTGACCTCGCGCGCTTTGCCCAGATCGGCAAGTCCCATCACGCTTTCGGGGTGCCGCGGCATAGCGACGGGAGCAGCCTTTCGGCGATCCGGTGCATGCTCTTCGAGGCCGTACGGAGTCAGCCCGAACGGCGCCCGGTCCAACAAGCGGTGCGTGACTGGACAGTAAAATGCATCGACAATTGGCGCAACATAGGCCTTTGAAAAGTCATAGACGCGCCGTTCTGGATCGGCGCCGAAAGTGAACGAGACCTGCGTCCATGCGGCGTGAAGAGCCTCGTCGAGGTCTGACCTCTCAGCAGGATCGCTAAGATTGAACCCCACCCCCTGCACCAGAAATGCGACCGGCCGGGATCGAGTATACGCGCGGAAGAAGCCGTTCGGCCAAGCTTGAAGCGTTCTGTCACCATTGGTCTGGGCGTCCGGGCCAACGAGCGAGGTTAGCCTGACCTTCGGCGATATCCAGTGCTGCATCTCCCGGGAGATGGAGACGGCGCTATTCGCCCTCACGAACCAGGTCAGCACCGAGTCCAAATAGGCTCGCCAGTCCTCAATGGTCCCTCCCTTGCGCCGAAAGCCTTTAGGTAGATGCGTCTCGTTGAGCCGGTCGATGGAGGGATTGCGAAGCCGGGCGATTCCGAGGACTTCAACCGAGTTGGCCCGTCGCGGCCGGCGCGCAAACTCGCGCAGTAGGAGAAACTCTGCGATCTTAGATGGCGCCGAGAAAAGCTCTTCATCACGGGCCTGCCAAACCCCCTTGATCCACTCGGCGACCTCAATCCTTGCCGCCAAACGGTCCACGAGCTCGGGCCAAGAAATGCCATCGCTGTTCCCGAAAGCAAGTTCAGCAAGTCTGCACTTTCGCTTCGCTATCTCTGTCGTTAGTAGTTCCAGGCGCGTCTGCTTGTAAGCCTCCTCGTATTTCTCAATCTCGGTTGTTAGGTTGACCCGCTCCTCGTCTGCCCCGATGGGGGGCTGCATCGAAGACTGCACCTGATGGTAGATAAAGGAGCGTACGAAGTTCCGCTCCGATTCGACCTGCAGTTTGGCTGCCATTCGGGCCGTGCCTTGCCGCGAGTCGGTAAACGAAAGAAGTCTCCTTCCGCCGGAAGGCAATTTCTCTCCTGCTTCTGATTTTGCCGGCTCTATGCCCTCGAGCAGAATGGGTGCCGCGTTGCTCAGGATAAATGGCGCCCCGAACCGCAGGGGCCGAATCAACTCGGACGCGCCCTGACCCGCAGGATTGCAGTGAGGGCAGGCCCGCGGGCCGCCATGATCCTCTGCGAGCAGTGACACGCCATCTTCGGCAGCCGCATCCACAACGCGCCAATTGCCCCGTCTGTCCAACCAGAACGGTCGCGCGGAAGACGTTGGATTCGCCGCAAAGAGTCGATCCACGATCAGAATCGGTTCCCGTTCAGCTTCCGCGGCAGCGTCGCCGCTATCGTCCTCATCGCGGCCAGCATCAATTTCGCGCTCGCTGTCGAATGCGAACTCATCTCGTGGCGGAGTGCGCATCGGCGCCGATAGACGAGATCCTGATTCAACCCCCTCAAGATAGGCTTCACCACATTCGCAGCAGCTAACGACCTCCAACACCGGCGCCGCGCAGGAAGGGCACTGGTCGGCGCGCTCAGGCAGGATGCGCCCGAATGGCCAATTCGGAGAACGACCCGCGCAATCGGGATTGATGCAACTCCAAAAGCCAGGTACGGCTCGCTCAAATGCATGAATGCGGATCGGCGCCAGGCGCTCCTGATCTCCTTCCGCCGTCGTGCTTGCAGCCCGCGCCATGGCCAGCGCGAGATCGTCCTCAGCGATACCGTAGGAGTTTGCAGCGTCTCTGAAGTCTGAAAGAGGCACACTGCCATTGAAAAGTCGCTCAACCAGGCGCCAAACCTTCGGGTCGCGGCCAAGGAGTTCATAGAGCTGATTGGGTTCGGCGTCACGAATGGCGGGCAAGCGACCACTGAACTGACCCGATGGCCGCATCGGCATTTGCCGCAGGCCCTCGATGACCTGGACCTGGCCGTCCGGAATGCCGGCGACGTCGGCAAGAAATTGTTGAAGCTGCTGGCGGACATTCTCCCCCGATCCAATCGTTGCGGACGTCGCAATGAATCGGACTGTTTCCGGCTGAACATCAAATGCACGCAGTACGCGACGCAAGAGCAGGGCGATCTCGGCCGCAGCCGCCCCTACGAGCGAATGTGCCTCATCAAGAACGATCCACTTGAGCGCGCCTCTCGATAGGTCGATGATCGGCTGGTCTTCTGTGCGAACCAGCATGTACTCGAGCATCGTCACGTTGGTGACGAGCAGGGGAGGCGGGTTGGCGCGGAATTGCACGCGATCGATAATCTGTTCCGGAGTGCGCCGACGTTCGGATTCCTTCTCAGAGGACGGAAGGTTTCCGTTGTAGAGACAAAAGCGAATTTTCCCGCCGAACGGTCTCGTCCATGCTGAAAGACGCTCGCGCTGACTTTCAATCAGTGCGTTCAGGGGATAGAGCATGATCGCTTGCACCCCTGTGATCGGATCCCGTGTCCCGCGCGCTTGGGCGGCAAGGTCATTCAGAATTGGAAATAGGAAGCACTCGGTCTTTCCGGAGCCCGTACCCGATGTCACCAGCACGGATTGCGGATCTTTGGCCGAAAGGATTTGCCAGGTCTCGGCCTGATGACGAAAGGGCTTGCGCGTTCGTGGAAACCGGTATTCGTGATCATCAGGCAACCCATCCAATGCCTTCACCAGGTCAGGGTGCAGGGATGACCCTACTAGGGCCTCCATCGTATGGTTGACAGAAACAAAGGGATGGGCGCCTTCGATCATCGGCTCCTGCAGCAATGCGCCGATCGCCGGATCATCGCCGGACAGCAGTCCGCGCAAGATCCGTTTCAGCCCCTCGTGTGACAGCCCGGATTGTGCGATAATCGCTTCCGCGGAGCGCTGCTTGATTTCGTGTAGCGTTTCGAACTGCGTCATCTCAATCCGGGACCATTCTTAGCTGTAGAAGTCGACCAGACGGCGCCAGGCCATCGAAACATAGGCCGGGTCCTCGCGGAGCGTACGTCGCGCGAGCAGCGCCATCTCGCGATCAAGCGAGATCCTCCCTCTGGCGCTCGCTGCCAGGAGAACCGGCGCAAAGAGACCCGCAAAGTCCGCATGAGATTTGGTTTCAATCTCGCCGGGAAGTCTTAGGCCCTTCGACCGCAATCGGTCGGCATAGTCATTTTGCGGCTCGTCACTGCGACTGGACTGAGAAACGATATAGCCATTTGTCAAGTCACTAAGCGACGGCGTCTCCTTTGAATTCTTTAAATCCGTCCCCGACAGACCGGCGAGCCCGAAGATCTTTTCAAGGGCTGGTTCCAGTTCAGTCAGTTCGTCGCGAAGGCGGCGAAGCCGCGCGGCGGCTTCGCCGGCAGCTCTCTCCGGGCCGAAGACATCTTTGAGCGCTTGTGCAAAAGATATGTAATCGTTCTGTAGCGCGCTTTGCCATGCAGACATGGGCAAGCCGAGCCAGAGAAACGGAAGCTCATTCTGCAGCGACCAGACGGTGCCCTGCTCCTCGGCGTCGCGAGCATTCAGCAGTAGGCAAACCAAGGCCTCAGGGTTTGATGGCAATAGCTTCAACGCGTCAAACGCGCTGGGAGGTAGACCATTTAGATTGGTCGCTACGTCTAGCAACCAGGTGAGGTCGTCACTTTTGTTTTGTACGCGCGCCAACTTTGACAGCGCTGCCGCAATTTCTCGTTGACGAACGTTGAAATCCGCAATCGTGAGCGTTGATACCAGATCCCCACCATACATCGCGGGCATTCCCGGTCGCATGATCGGGACCGGTCGCGATACGACGTCTACGCCATCCCGCAGATAGATGATGCAAAGACCTTTGCAGCGCTCGGGTATACGCCATCGTCCATCACTCTCGGGTTCAAGCGCGTGCTCTCGCCGCGGATCTAGGATCATCTTCGCGACTGGGACAGCTCTCAGAGAATTAGTCGGGAGGGAATATCGCACGATACCCGCTTCAATCGTGAGCTTGTCCAGTCGATATCGGCTGATTCGGATTGGTGGACGATTGTCACCGATGAATTCGAGCTCCACGAGGTCGTCCTGACCTGGCAACGTGGCAAGCATCTCGTCAATCGAGCTTCGCAATGTCCCGAGAGGAAGCTCGCCATCGACATCCGTTCTCAGTCCAGTCGATTTTGCTCCCTTCGGCGCGAGATGAATGCCTTTGCGATGAGGTGATATAGCTAACGCCCCGCGTAGCGAGCTGAAGTCGATCCGGGAGCCAGGCGTAACGAGAGAGCTGTTGGCAAGAGCGATGGCCGCGTTGCGGCCGACGAGCGAAACGACCACCTCAAGGGCAGGACCGGCCGGCGGCCGTAATCGCATCGGAAGACGATATGTCGGGCGTCCGGCGAATCGAAACCAGAGTGTAGATGCATCCGCCTGCCCAACGGTGCAGTCTGCGTCCCGAAGGGATGCCGACCACCCAGCAAGGCCTTGAAGACGTAGCTCGCCGCTGACTGCGTCCTTCAGAACACCGCTTATGCGCGCTCCGCCCGGAACAAGCGCGAGCAGGCGCTTCTCGATCTGAAAATTGGCAGTTGGATCACGCCAGGAGAGCTCGATTAGGCCGACTCCCTGGAGGGGTCCGGACAGCGCCCCCCATTTGCCACCCGGGCATCGAACGAACAATTCGCCACTCACAGGCGGCCGAGGCTGCCTTCCCTGCTCTCGGATCCGCACATAGGCAGGTGTTGGCACAAGCTCGCAACGATCATCGGCGAGATCGATCTCCGCCGCCGTCACGGAGCTGATTTCGAGGTCACGGTCGACGCCGTCCGTATCTGGTTCCACTTTGAAACGACTGGATTCGAAATCTCCGCTCGAAAAGTAGGTCGCTCCAGCGACACAAACGAGCCGGCGTCCCAGCGAAGAGATCAATGTTTCAGTGACTGAGGTCTCAGAGGACGGCTCCACAATCCATTCGGCAGGAACCAATGCGTAAAGTGTCTTCGCCGGCGAGCTCACCGAGCCAGCCCGCAAGAATCGGAGCAGCGGTTCCTGAGGTGTCGATCCCTCGTCCTGTTGGAACACCAGGATATCAGACCGCAGGGCTTCACCTCCTGGCCAAGTCCAGTGGCACGGCGCATGATCGGGCGAGGTCACGGTCGTATTGACCGGTGCACTGAATGGAAAGCCCGTCAGGAGCTTGCCTGTCCGCGCGAAGGGACGGACACGCCAAAGCCGAGGTTCTCCGACAGGAGGCTCCATCAGCGCCAGCTCGCCAGTGAGGTGATTGCCAAGCTCTCCCATTGGAATGACCCGCGCTCGGCTCTGGCCCGATAGCTCCGGCAATTTCGACGCCTGAATTTCGCCATCGGCCAATATCTGCACCGCAGGAAGCCATTCGCCGCCCCTCTTAACCAGATAGCGCCTGACCTCGACGCCGTGAGTGACCGGACCGCTCATTCTCTCGTTGAGCAACCCGGTCAGAAGCTCGGCTGCGAGCGCCTCGTCTTCAGCTGGGAGATAGATCGGCAGTTCCTCGCGCCAGCCCGGGCATTTCGCATCGAGCATCAATGTATTTCGGACGCCGGGGGCACCTTCATTCTCTGCGATATGCCGAAGCAGCAAAAGGCTCTCCGCGAGTTCAGAGCACAGCGCGACGAACTCATCGCGCTGATACCCCTTACGCATACGCCCGCGTTCTTCCTCAGCAATCGCGAGAACCTCGTCTTCGGTACTCACTTTCGACGCGATCGCCCTGCGCATGATGATCCGAAGGTAATCCTTCAGCCAGCCCCGTTCGCCCTCGGCTAGAATCCTGACGGGAAAGCCTCCTTCGAGGGCCAGCGTCAGCAAGAACTCGCGCCCGTGCGGACCTCGCCGGAGCTCGCGGCGCCAGAATTTCAAACCCAGGAGGGTCAATTGCTGTTTGTTGGAGTAGGCAAGCCAGGGAAAAATGTCTGGAGCCAGGTCATCCCAGCGGTGAAATGTGGAGTTGGATTCACGCCTGAACCATTCGGCGCCAAATGAAACGAACATCGCACCTGAATGACGATCTGGATTCGCTAGACGACCCGTCGCCGCAAGTTGCCGAAGGATGCCCTTTGCGTCTTCATATTCGCCATCAGTCATCCGATAGCGATAAAGCGGCCGCTGATCGGGTTCAGCCAACCTCCTGGCATTCAGAAATGTCCAGATCCATTCGCCTAGCGAGCTCCTGGGTCGTCTGGTTATTGGGTCCGTGGCTACAGAAGCTGACTTAGAGAAGCGCGCTTTCGCCACCTCCATGTGTAGTTCGGAGGCCTGATCGCTGTCTCGTTTCTTCAGCTCGTGGTTCAGGGCTTCGAGAACGTTCGGATCATCACCTTGCTGCTCAAAAATCTCAGCAAGGCGCTTGTCACCCAGCTGCGAAAGATCAGTAAGGCTATCCCCCGAGGCGCCGGACATCTCACACTCTCCCTAAGGTAGAATGCACGAACCCGTCGGGAAAGAAAGCGGGTCCCGACATGTTTTGGGGGGAAATATAGCTTGGGGGCGTCCCTCTTTTGTCCAACGTCTTGGCATCCACATACCAGTGAAAGCCCGCGAGACGCGAAGGCTTCATGCGATGCATTTTCATCCGAGACTGCTTTGGCAGCGGCACGGAGATGGGGAGACAATACGTTGCTGTTGCTTTCAGTCTCCTACTCCTGACGGGATGCCACTTATCTGAGACTCAGACCCACCAATGGCGCCACGTGGGCTGGATCAGAGATAGCTGCGACCACCCGATAGCAAGGCCCGAGCAAAGACGATCCCATCTTCGGAAGCGGTGGCCGTGTTGTTGGTGGGCCTGCCTGTAAGCCCCTGCAATACCTTGCCATATCGGCCCAGAAGTTTTCCCCTCCGATGTGGCGGCCACGCGCATGTTCGCAACAACGGTTGTCCTTTAAGCCCTCTACTCGTAAGCTGCTGAAAAGGTCGATGGGGGGTTCAGGTTGAGAGTCTTCGCGTCAGCAACGCTGTGGAGCGGTATAGTTCGTTTTTTGCTGTTCTGGAGCCTCGTGGGCTTTGGGCTGACTGCCGTTTCCCACATAACGCCGTACTCGAACTGGCAGCTTGTCGATAGCGTTTTGAACGAGGTTCGTGCCGGTGATATCGACCATGTCGCCGAGCAAAGCTTCGCGTTCGCACTGTCCTCGGCAATTGTTCAGCTCGCGCTCGCCTTTGCATTCGCGATCTTCGTTGCGCATGTGCTGCTGCTTCGGGCCGCCCTCTACACCGCGAAACGGGATCTCGGCCCGGACAGAGATCTTCGCGGATTCGCGACAAGATTCGACGCCATTTCTGAGAGGCTTGCGCAAAACGCGATCGTTCGACATGCTTGGCGCCAATTCGAGCAGACTGCCATCCGCAGGGACGACGCTGTACACAACACCGTTCGTCCCCAGAACTTCATAAACTTGGCCGACGCGCGCGAATACCTTTTTGGCCTGAAGATGATGGGCTCGATCCCAGGCTTCTTCGTCGGCCTCGGCCTGCTGCTCACGTTCATCGGGTTGGTGCTCGCTCTAAACAAGGCGGCGGCGAGCACCGGGGCCCACTCGGCCGAAGCAATGACGAACTCCTTAAGCGAATTGCTGGCGGCCGCCACGTTCAAGTTCTCGACATCGATTGCAGGCCTCGGATCCTCACTACTTCTTTCTCTGCTGTTTCGCTCATATCAGATTTGGATCGAAGGGGCCTTCAATGGATTTGGGCGGGCGCTCGAAGAGCGGATGATATTCCAGCCGCCGCAGCGGGTCGCTGCCGACTCGTTGAACGTGCTTGCGGCCCAGCGCGATGAGCTCAAGCAGATCAACAGCGAGGGCTTCTTTGCGCGCCTTGGCGATACCGTCGCTCCGCGACTCCAGCACGCCATGCAAGATGCAATCAGCCCCATTTCTGAGACCCTGGATCGCACCGTGAAAACGCTCGCCCAGACGTCGCAGACCGGGGTCGACGATCTGGTCCGTACCTTTATGGAAAGCCTCAACCAGGGGGCCGGCCGCGAGCTGACAGAGGTCGCCCGGACGCTGACCGGACTAAGAGAAAGTATCGAGCGGACGCAGAAGGACCTCGCTGGCTCAGGCAACGACTTCTCGAGCAACCTCGCGAAGGCTGCCGATACCATGACCCAAGTCGTCACCGACGCAGCGCGGGCGCTCGGCGGCTCCGCTACGGGGGTCGCCGGAGCCGTGGACGCCGCAATGGCGAGCGTCGTCGAAAAGCTGGAGGCGCAGACCTCCGCGTTCGGAACAGGACTCGCGACACTCCAAGCCGACATCGGCGGACAGATGCGAGAGAGCGCACGCGTGTCGCGCGAAGCAGGCCAAGAGACCGCGGCGGTTGTGCTCTCGAGCATGCGCGAAGTGGTCGCGAGTTTGCGTGACGACATCGGACAGCTATCGGGCACTATTCGCGCGGTCTCAGGCGCCATTGCCGGCCAAACGGATCAGATTAATGCCGTCACCGCTCGCTCGCGCGACACCGCAGACGCTTTCGGCCGAGCGGCCAGCGATGTCCGTTCGGCCAGTCAGCCGCTGCTCGTTCATTCGGAGCGCGTCGCCAACTCCACCGACCGCATGGCAGCTTCTATCGAGAGCTCCGTCGGAGCGTTGTCGGTGGCAGAGGACGCCGCTCGCTCCGTCGCGGAACAGCTTTCCGCCCATCTCACTCAGATCGGGCGCGTCTGGGACCAGTACGAGGCGCGCTTCAAGAACGTAGACGAGGACTTCGGTAAGGCGGCAGACCGTTTCCATACGGAGGTATCACGTCATCAGGAAGCGATGCGAGACTTCGTCAAGGACATCGATGAACATACGAAGGAGATCCTGAGCAAAGTTAGCAGCGCCGTGGCAGGCCTCAACGAGAGCGTTGAAGCGCTGCATGAAACGATGGATGGCTTTCTCAGAACGTTTCCTCCAGCCCAAGCGGCAGAATAGAGGATGAATTGTAATGGCTCTTGAACAGGACGCAGGTGCGTCAGAGTTCAACCAGGGCGAAAACTATTTCGTTTCCATGACCGACATGATGGTCGGAATGCTGTTTATCTTCATCATCCTTCTCATGAGCTTCGCTTTGGCATTCAGGCAGCAGACAGACACGCAAGAAGTCAAGACCCAGGAGCAACAGGACAAGATCGAAGTTGCCAAGGAGGTCGGGCGAAAGCTTGATGAGCTCGAAACGCGTATTAGCCGGCGCATGCACGAAATTCAGGAGGCAAGTCAACTCCGCTCGCGCCTCCTGACAGAGCTTCAGATCCAGCTGCGTCGAGAAGGCTTGGCCGTCGAAGTCGTCGACTCCAGCGGCGTGCTTCGACTGACCGAAGAGGCCGTTCTGTTTCGCTCAAACGATACTACTCTCTTTGGGCAAGCAAAGACCAACGTCGATAAGATCGCGCGCGTGCTCGGGCGTATTCTGCCTCCATATGCGGCCTGTCTAATGACGCAGTCCGGCCCCTCATGTCCGAAGAAGAGCGCCCCCTCTCTAGAGACTGTTTTCGTCGAAGGCCATACGGATAGTACTGGTCCTGACGATTCGAACTGGACATTTTCGACGTATCGAGCCGCGAATACATACCGCGAGCTGATGGCGGCATCGCCAGATCTAAGACAGATGCTCAATAGGGCTCAGGAAGAGATCTTCTCGGTCGCTGGATACTCCTCGACGCGCCCCGTCGATTCTGCGGCCAACGACATTGCTCGAAAGAAAAATCGCCGAATCGATCTGCGCTTCGTGATGGACACGGATCCATCGCCAGGGCTGCAAGACATGCGTGCGTTGCTCCTGAGCATGCGAACAACGATCCAGGAACTCCGGGGTTCGCCACCATGAGCTTGCGCGGAGCCCTCGCCGGTGGACGGCTTATGGTACAGCCCTTGCCAGCCACCAGCCGCACTGCCCGTCTTGCGGCGGCCCTTTCGGCAACCGGCATAGGAATGGACAGGAGGCCGACGGCCGATCTTAACACCGTGGCGGATCGGTTCATTCTATCAATGCGAAAGGGCGACGAGCCCGTTCCCGGCGATTGGAATAAGATCGCGTGGTGCCTTTGGACGACGCGACCGGCGATTGCCGAGCATGACCAAGCGCTCGATGCGGTACTCGGTCGAGTGGCCCGCATGGAACGGGCGAGACCCTATCGCCAGCTTGCATCGGCGTACCTTGCCGATTTCGCACCCGATCGACCGCGCCTTGATCGCGTCGCGGGCGTTCTTGCCGCCTTCGCACCGAAAGCAGGAAGCCCCTGGGACCGTGCACAAACAAAATTCGGCATTTTCGACTGGAGGGAAGGGGCATTTCGGATTGCACGTACAGCGTTAAACGAGGAAAGGAACGTGCAACAACTTCTTGAATCGGCAGGTCTCGGCGGCGCACTGCGTGAAGGCGGCTTTGCCAAGACGGTTCACGACATCGGGCTGCATCACCTCTGCGGGACGACGGTGACGAGCGCCACTAGTCGCCTGGAAATCATCCGCCGCTGGTGCCTTCGAGCGGATGACACGTTCATTTTCAAAGATTGCAGCGCAGGCTTGGCTCGAGCCGTCGTTCTCCCGTTTGGCGATCGCGTCCCGCCCGCCGTCGATCGTGATCTCCTGGTCGGCTTTCTCGTCGGCAAGTTCGGCGACCCGAGGGTGGCCCCTGGCCGTTGGATCGGAATGGACGATGTCGCAGAGATCTTGAAGCGCTGGCTTACCGAGCAGTCGCTACGGCAATTCTTCGACGTGCTCGACAAGATCGCCCAACCGTCTCATTGGCGCTATCGTCGCGCATTCTGGCAAGCGTACTTCGATCATAAGCCGTCGCTGATCCGAAATGCCTGGGTCGTGTTTGGCTCTGATGGGGCTGCGGAAGCAAAGCGTTCCTTTGGGGATGCCGTTCGGTTCGGAGTTTTCCGCAGTGGCGGGCGCAAGCAGGTGCTCCGCGGACACGCGGTCTTGCTGATGGATCTCGGTCAGTGCGTCGTCGCGGATTGGAGCCACACCGGATATTGCACAATATGGCCAAACTCAGACCCGACTCGGCCAAGGAATATGAACGCCGAAAGCTACACGACGAGCGATGTCGGGCGCCCGCTTCCTAAGGACCTGAGCGAAGCCAATCTCAATCGGCACGACATGTTCAGCCATGTCGGATCGGAAAACTACGTTTGGCAGGACCGTGTCGCGGGCCGGCTCCTGGAAATGATCGGCGTACGGATCCCGCAGTACGCATACCGTGTGCGCTGACATGGCGGCCCGCTTTCGCAGCCGGATCGATCTGAACGGCATTCACGTCTCGCTGGTGCACGCGTCGATTTTCGGCAAGAAATCACCAATTCGCTACGCTGACTGGGACGATATTGCGAACGATCGCCGCGTGCTCAGAAATGTCAAAGACCTAGTTGAAGACGGCGCGGCCACGGCTACGGACACTGAGGTGCTGCTGCCATCGGTGGTGGCTGCGACGCTCAGCCCTGAGATCGCCGATGGCATCGGCCTTCCCCCGCTCGTTCCCCTCGGCCTTGCTGTCGCGTTGGACGGACGGATCGAAAGCCCCGAGGGGCGCATTCATCTACGCTGGACGGACAGATCCGGCCGGCAGCTACGACCGGAACGAACGGGAGTCCTCTTACGATGGGGCGAGCAGGCGGCTCGTCTTTCCGCTCCGCTATACCGTGTTGCGGAGGCTGCCGAAGCATATAACCGAACGAAGGGGCGCCCAATTGACGAGCGCGTGGCCGGCTGGATGCCGATGCAAACGGCCTTAGCCGCGGCTACCGACACCGAGGTACAGCGCGACGGCTACCTCGGCACGTTCACGCTATATCAGGCTGGCTCGTTCGCGTTGGATATTCAGCAGGTCGAGGAGGGCATCGACTTCACGCCGATCCTTATGAGCCGCCAAAAGCCGGCCTCACTGCTCGACGAGGCGCCGGCCGACGACTTGCGCGATCGCCTCAATCCGTCGGGGGAATCCTACACTGGCTCCGAGCTGCGTGATCCCCTCAGCGACGCTTTGCTCTCCTCCGAAGACCATCGAGCTTTCCTCGAGCAGGCAATCAGAAAATCAGGTGCTACGAAGGACGCCTATGTGCTGGGAAAAAACCGTTACGTTCTAATCGATGCCGCGTTGAAACGCGCGCTCGACGTCGTAAAAGCCAAACGGAGTGGCCCTCAGGAAGAGCGCCTTGCGTTCCTACGCAATCCGCGTGCAGTCCTCTGCGAAGCTCTCGGGTCGGACACCGACGAAACTTCGACGGCCATCCTTTTCATCGACACAAAGAACTATTCCGACCGCGTCGATAGTCTGGGCATTTGGCAGCGGCCGTACCTGCCATGGCTCACGCGGGCACCAAATCAATGGCTACCCGAAGCCGGCTGGGTCGCCGACGGATCGCCGGTCGATCCGCCGCCGCTCAGCGTCGATGAGCTCAAGAAACTCGAAGACGAGGTGGAAGCGGCGGAGGCAAGGGGCGATCCACACGTCGTCATACGCGGCATCCCCATCCCCCTGGACGCAGCCCCGAAAGTCCTGGAGGACGAGCGACGACGGACCGCGACCGCAACGGATCACGTCAAAGTCGGTTCGGCCAAGGCCGACTCCAAGCCAGCGGAGCGGCTCGTACTGGTGATCAAGAAGACCAATTTCGATGGCAAGGACTATTTTCTAGCCTTGAGGCGCCGCGAAGCGCTGATTGAACCAACTCCGCCGACGGATCGTATGGGTCAAACACCGCTAAAACTTCACCAACACGAGGGTTTCCGCTGGCTGGTGAGTGCTTGGCGGGCGGGTTGGCCTGGTGTGCTCCTCGCGGATGATATGGGCCTGGGCAAGACTTATCAGACACTCGCCTTCCTAGCGTGGATCAAGAGCAATTCTCGGAACGCGAGACGACGCGGCATCGGGTCGGTGGCCGACGGGCCTTTACTCGTGGTCGCGCCCACGGCACTTCTCAAGAACTGGGAAAGGGAATGTGCCGAGCGCCTGTCGGTCGTTGGCCTCGGCCAGCGGATCGACGCGTACGGCCATGCGCTGCGAAAGATCAAGCTCGACCCTTCGCATCGCGACGAGCCGGGGGAGACACTCGATGTGGCGAAGCTGCGCGGCTCGGATTGGATATTGACAACCTACGAGACGCTGACCGATCACGAGCGCGCGTTTGCGAGAATACCCTATGCCGTCGTCGTGTTCGATGAAATGCAGAAGGTAAAGGCGCCGGACACGCTCAACACCAAGGCAGCGAGAACACTCAACGCCGACTTTGTCTTGGGATTGACTGGAACACCGATCGAGAACCGGATGGAAGACCTGTGGTGCATCTTCGACCGCCTTGTTCCGGGCTACCTTGATGACCTCAAGACCTTTTCGAGGACGTACCGTGAAGATGCGCCCGACAAGCTGACCGAGCTCAAGAAGGCGCTCGACACGCCAATTGACGGGGCTCCCGCGGTGATGAAGCGGAGGATGAAAGTCGACATTCTAGACGGCTTGCCCAACAAGCGCGAACAGAAATACGCCACCCCGATGCCTCCGGAACAGGCGCAGGCCTATCGCGAGCTGATCGCTGAAGCGCATAAGGGCGACAAACGGGCGCCCGGATTCATGCTTCGTATTCTGCACGAGATGCGCGGAATCTCCTTGCACCCGCACGATCCTGCCGGCGCCGACACGTCCGAGAGGCTGCGATTCGAAGCGTTCGCTCGCCAGTCGGCCCGATTGTCGACCACGATGCAGATCTTGCGAGAAATTGCGCAAAGACGCGAGAAGGCGCTGGTATTCATCGAAGATATCGCCATGCAGGAGGTCGTCTCGAAGGGCGCCGCAAGGTTATTCGACCTCGAACGTAGGCCAGCGATCATTAACGGTGGAACACCTGGCGAAAAGCGTTTGGCAATCGTCGATGCTTTCGAGCTATCGCGGGACGGTTTCGGTTTGCTCGTACTCTCACCGAAGGCAGCCGGCGTCGGTCTGAACATCGTCTCCGCCAACCACGTGATCCACCTAAGCCGGTGGTGGAATCCGGCCGTCGAAGATCAATGCAATGATCGTGTCTATCGCATCGGCCAGACAAAGGCTGTCACGATCCATCTGCCTATGGCGGTCCATCCCGACTTTCCGGGGGGATCGTTCGACGAGGCGCTTGATCGCCTCATCGAGAAGAAGCGCCAGCTTTCACGGCATATGCTGGCACCGCCAACGAGCCAAGGCGACGTCGAGACTTTGTTCGGCGGAGCGGTTCCGGGGTCGTAGACGCACCCCAGTGGGTGGAAACGCGGCGCTGCAGCGATGGCTACTTTGTAACGTGGCGGATGAAGCGTGAGGGCTCGTCTGACCACGAGACGAGCAGTTGGTCGCGCGCCCGCGTGCAACCGACATAGAGAAGGCTCAGCTCGCGTTCTTCGATTAGCCGTTTCGCCTCTGGCTCCTTCGCCGCGTCAAGCGCCTGGTGCAAGGGCAGTTGCGCGTCGTTGCACGACACGACGGCTACCGCTCGAAACTCGAGCCCTTTCGCAGAATGAAGCGTGGCCAGCGTTACGGTTCCCCCCTCAATCTCCTGATCCACCGACAGCCAGGCGCAGTTCAGGCCGACGCGGGCGAGTGCCGGTCTAGCACGCTCCTCCAGCGCTTTCCGGGTGCGGGCGAATATCGCGATCTCGGCTGGAGCGATGCCTCGCTCGCGGGCCGCCGCGAGCCAAGTTGCCAAAATTTCGATCTCGCCGGAAAGATCTGCCGCGCTCCTGATTTCCGGGTCCGGACCGCGCAACAAAGACAGCGTCTCGCGTTCCTCCGCTACGTCGTCTACCTCAGTCACGTGCGCCGGCAGAAGACCATTCGAGAAGCGGTGGATTTCGGCGCTGGTTCGGTAATTGACTTTGAGACGCTGCGCACGGCCGCGGACGTCGACACCAGCCGCAAACCAAGAGAACGGCCACCGAAAAATGCGCTGCCCGACATCTCCGGCGAAGAACAGTGCCCGTGGGCCCGGCGTCGCGAGCGCCGCAATGAGCCGCAACTCACGCGGCCCGAGATCCTGTGCCTCGTCGACGACCACATGCTGAAATGGCCGCGTACCCGCGGCATCGATGCGCTCCCGCAAGCGGTCGCAAACCTGGCCGAATGTGTGCAAGTTACGGGCTGCCAAGCCGCCAATCACGCCGGCGAACACGTCCCATAGTCGCCTCCGGATCCGTGACGACAGCGCCATACCACGCCCTATGCGTGGTATGTCGCGATAGCCCTCAAACGACGAAATGCCCCAGAAGTCGATCACCGTATCCCATTCGGCACGGAGAAATGGGTCGTCGAACGCGGCGTCTAGATTGCCGCGAGACTCGGCGATCAACTGATCGATCGTGCGGTCATCCGCGATGGTCAGTTTTCCGAAGCGTGACGCATGCCCATGCGCGTAGGCGTGAAGGTGGGCGACATCGACCCGAGCGCGCGCGCTGGAAGCAGGACCGAGCAATGTGTCCATGCCCTCCGACAGCCGCGAGGCCAGCACCTTTGAGAAGGTCGTTAGCAGGATGCGGCCGCCTTGCGACTGATGGGCAAGATTCGCGGCACGATGCATTGCCACGACGCTCTTGCCGGTGCCGGCGGCACCGCATACGCGTGCCGGTCCATTGAAATTCCGGACGACCGCTGCCCGCTGCGACGGGTGGAGAAACACCAGCCATTCGGCCCAAGGCTTTTCCAGCGCCTGCGCAAGTGCCTCCTCGTCAGTCGCCACCCAAAAACGGCGCTGCGCATCGGGATGGGAGAACGGATCAGCGATACTAAGGTCGGCCGGACGGGCAGCTGGCCGTTGTCCCGTTGCCAGCGCCCAGAGCGCCTCGCGAGCCTCCTCCGGCAAGCGAGGCAGCAGATCGAGGAAGCCGTCATCGTCGACACCGCGCAGGAGATCGAGATAGCTTGCAGGAACCCCAAGACTCAGCAGGTAGGCCGGATCCTCGTTCGCAAGAATGCCTGGACGTGGTACTTCTCGCGTGACGACCCGGATCTCCTCGCGGACAATCTCCGCGATCTCGACGATCTGCGCGGCGCCGGTGGTCGCGTGCACCTCGAACTTGCGTCGCTCCGCCCACGCATAGGCATCGTCATGATGCCCGACGTAGCAGAATATTGACCGACCGCCGTCCTTGAAAACAACGATCCTGAGATCGCGGTTGACCCGAACCGTCCAAAATCGCTTGTCGCGCGCCCGGTCAATCCGGTGCAGCGAAAGACCGGGCCGTGTCGCATCGGCCAGGTAGTCGAACGCAACCTGCTTCGCTGCCGCCTGCTCGGCGGCCGGCAGACGATCGAGGCTGCGATTGAATGTCAGGGCGAGCTCGAGCATCACACCGCAAACACCTTGAGCACCAAATCCCTATAGTGGTTGATCAACTTGACGGCAATCTTGCCTGTCTATCGGCACCCTCCGACGGTTGCTTTTAGGCTGGCGTGAAACAGTGTTCGACATTTGTTCCGGAATTATTGATCTCGGCTTCGCGAGCCTGCGCCGGACAGAGCAACGCCAAAGCGGATCGACGGCAAGAGCGGATTCCTTCTGCTGCGATCGCATTCGCAGATGAGTTTGGCGCATCGTGAATTCGGCCGCCGCCGCTTCCCGCACCAGTCGCATTATCCAGTGTCGCTCCGGGCGTGCAGTCGCTCAGCTGATATGCGATTTGTGGCGCGTCAGCGACGAACTGCTGGAACACTTCGATCTGTCTCCTTGTATGTTGCCGGGTCGGCCTCGAACGCCTGCTTCCCCTTTGCGGCCCACAGCGCTCGCGCCCGTTCGCCATGACTGCCTCTGAGCTTGTCGGCCATCCAAAGCAACGCGCCGAGGACGGTGGCCCGATCATCGCCGGTCAGGTCCACTATGCCGGCTTTGACGACGAGCCCGCCGAGTTCGATGAGTTGCCGCGTCCGCTTGCGGCGCTCGACCTGCCACGTGCGCATGTCATGCCGCGCCCTTGCGGACTGATGCCGGTTGCGCGCTGCCCGGTTGCGCCAGAGGGCCGTCCGTGTCGCGGACAGTTGCCGGTGCATTTCGCCGCGCTCGTCCCTGAAAAAACATGGCCCCGCGCCTGGCCCAAGCCTCCTTCTTTCCGGCATCTTTCGTCTCAGTCAGCACGATCAGGCCGCCCGCCAGTTCATCGACGCTGAGGCCATCTGCCCCGGTGGCGATGACCAGTTCACCGAGCTGCTGCACTTTACGGCTCTTGAGGTCACGCGCCTTGTCCCCAAGCGCCTTGAGTTCGGTATCAAAGTCCCGTGGTTTGCGCATCGTCGTCTCCGTCGGTGTGAATGGAAAAATGATAGTCGAGCATCCGACGCAATGCTGTAGGGTTGCCAGGATGGGCTGAGACGGTGCGGTCCCTCCTGAGATTTTTTCGAGGGAGGGCGCGCTTATACGTCGTTCCGACGTTCGCTTCGCCGTGTAGATGATCCGGTCGCGATGGCGATCTATCATCTTCACGTCAAGGTCATTGGCCGCAAGGCCGGGAGCAGCGCGGTGGCTTCGGCGGCCTACCGCTCAGCGTCGCGGCTGCGCGACGAACGGCTTGGCCGTGATCAGGACTTTTCCGGCAAGCGCGGCGTCGTCCATTCCGAGGTGTTGCTGCCAGAGTACGCGCCGGAGGCCTGGGCCGATCGCGAGCGGCTTTGGAACGATGTCGAGGCCTGCGAACTCCGGAAGGATGCCCAGCTTGCCCGCGAGGTCGAGCTCGCCCTTCCGCGCGAGATGAGTCAGGCGCAGGGCATCGAGCTCGCCCGCGACTTCGTTCGGGGCGAGTTCGTCGGCCTCGGCATGATCGCCGATCTCAATGTGCATTGGGACAGGGCCGAGGACGGACTGGCCAAACCTCATGCCCATGTCATGCTGACGATGCGCGCGGTCGACGAGAACGGCTTTGGCCGGAAGGTGCGGGACTGGAACCGCGCCGAGATGGTCGAGCGCTGGCGCGAACGCTGGGCCGAGCTCGCCAATGAACGGCTGGCCGAGCTCGACATCGATGCGCGGGTCGACCATCGGAGTCTGGAGGCCCAGGGCATAGCACTGGAGCCGCAAAGCCAGATCGGCGCCCCCGCCAAACGCATCGAGGTTGGGGGGATTGATGGCGAACGGATGGAAGCCGACCGCGCTGAGATGCACCGCGAGATCGCACGGAACAATGGCGCGCGAATTATCGCCGATCCCTCGCTTGGACTGGACGCCATCACCCAGCAGCAATCGACCTTCACACGCCGCGACCTAACAAGGTTTGCGCACCGGCACAGTGACGGCCTCGACCAGTTCAACCAGGTCATGAGCGCGATGCAGCGAGCGCCGGATCTGGTCGAACTCGGCAGGGACGGCCGCGGCGAGGATCGATTCACCACCCGCGGAATGATCGCGGCCGAACAGCGCCTGTACCGGGCTGCTGAACGGATGGCGGAACGAGAGCGCCATCAGGTTCGCGACGTGAACCGCCGAGCCGCTTTGGCGCGAGGGGGATCGCGCGGCCTGGTGCTTTCAGGCGAGCAGGCAGACGCGCTGGCACTCATCACGAACGGACGTGATCTCAGCGTCGTGGTCGGCCATGCCGGGACGGGAAAGAGCGCGATGCTGGGGGTAGCGCGGGAGGCGTGGGAAGCAGCCGGCTTCGATGTCCAGGGCGTCGCGCTGTCCGGCATTGCCGCAGAAAACCTCAAGAGCGGATCGGGCATTGCGTCGCGCACAATCGCCAGCCTGGAGCATGGCTGGGAACAAGGCCGTGATCTGCTCAGGTCGAGCGATGTGCTGGTGATCGATGAGGCCGGCATGGTCGGCACGCGCCAGCTCGAGCGCGTGCTGTCCCATGCTGCCGAGGCTGGCGCAAAGGTGGTGCTGGTCGGCGATCCGCAACAATTGCAGGCCATCGAGGCAGGCGCAGCGTTCCGCTCCATCCATGAGCGTCACGGCGGCGCTGAGATCGGTGAAGTACGCCGTCAACGGGAGGACTGGCAGCGCGACGCCACACACGATCTAGCGACCGGCAAAGTGGGCCATGCGCTCGAAGTCTACCGCGCTCACGGCATGGTGCACGAGGCCCAGACCCGCGAGCAGGCGCGCGGCGATCTGATCGAGCGCTGGGACCGCGACCGGCAGGCGTCACCGGACCGGAGCCGAATCATACTCACCCACACCAACGACGAAGTCCGCATCCTCAACGAGGCGGCGCGGGAACGGATGCGGGCTGCCGGCGATCTGGGCGACGAGGTGGGTGTAACAGTCGAGCGCGGTGCGCGAATCTTCGCGAGCGGGGACCGCGTCATGTTCCTGCAGAACGAGCGCGGCCTTGGCGTGAAGAACGGCACGCTCGGGACGGTCGAACAGGTCAGCGCGCAATCCATGACCGTACAGGTCGACGATGGTCGGTCTGTGCGCTTCGAACTCAAGGATTACGACCGGATCGATCATGGCTATGCCGCGACGATCCACAAGGCGCAGGGCATGACGGTTGACCGCGCCCATGTGCTGGCGACGCCCGGGATGGACGCCCATAGCAGCTATGTCGCCCTGTCGCGGCACCGCGATTGGGTGGAGCTGCACTATGGCCACGATGATTTTGCCCGTCAGGACCGGCTTGTCCGTGCCCTGTCGCGCGATCGCGCCAAGGATATGGCCTCGGACTACAACCGCCCCAATCCGGTCCAGAGCTACGCCGAGCGGCGTGGCATCACGCTCCGAGAGCGCGTGGCCGAGATCGTGCGCAAGGTCGTGGACGTGAAGCTGCGCGACATGTTCGACGGCCTGCGCGTCCTTGGAGACGTGCCCGGCCGGGATAGCGGGCGAAGACCCGAGCAGGGATCGCCGGAAAGGGAAAACAGCGCTACAGCCGCCGGCCGCCGCGGAGCCGAAATGCCGGCAAGGAACGTGGCGCAAGATCCCGAAGTGGAAGCGCGTCGCGGCCGGACCCGGGCGCTCGTGCGCCATGCCCGCGCCGTGGACGCGATCTTCAAGGCACAGGAGACGGGTGGCAGGGCCAGTCCCGAGCAGGTGAAAGAGCTGCAGAAGGCCCGCCAAGCCTTCGAAGAGGTGCGTCCGTTTGGCTCGCGCGATGCCGAGGCCGCCTACAAGAAGAACCCGGAGTTCGCCCGCGACGCGGCGGACGGCCGGGTCAATCGCGCCATCCGCGCGCTCCAGCTCGAAACCGAACTCCGAAGCGATCCGGGTCGTCGCGCCGACCACTTCGTCGAGCGATGGCGGAAGCTCGACCAGGCCAGCCATCGCCTGTACCAGGCGGGCGACTGGTCTGGCTACAAGGCCAACCGCTCGGTAATGGGCGACATGGCCAAGAGCCTCGAACGCGATCCGCAACTGGAATCTATCCTCGCCAACCGCAAGCGGGAACTCGGTATCGCGTTCGAATCAGGCCGCAGGCTCGGTCATGAATTGGCTTTCGCCCATGGCATCGACCTCGGCAGGGGCCGGGGCCTAGGAATTTGAATCATCTCGTTTGCCGCCGGCTCTACGCTATACCTAGCAACTTGCGAGATCCTCTTGTCCGTCCGCAGCCGCTAGGCCTCTCTGGTCTCATAAGCCCTCAACAACAGCCAGCAAGAGGCAGCGCGGCCATGCGCGAACCAGACCGTATCATTCGGCTAAAGACCGTCCTCACCAGGACTGGTCTGTCCCGATCTACCATCTACCGCAAGATCGCGGAGGGCACCTTCCCGGCCCAGCTCAAAATCAGCAGCAACGGCTCGGGCTGGCGTGAATCCGATGTCAACCGCTGGATCGCAGATCCTCTTGGGTGGCGTCCCGAGGGCGGGTCTCCAAGAGCCAGGTGACCCCTACGGCCCGTCCTTTAACCGGCGGCACGGCGTAGAGACTGTCGCTCACGCATCGTTTCTTCGTCCGCCCTTAATTCCGATCGCGAACCCTTCCTGCGCCAGTGTATCCGAAACCCCGAGTTCATCCCTGACGCTCTTCCATTTCCGCATCGACTACCACTCAGCTGTGCCTAGGGGAGCGGTAGTCTCTAAGTTCAGACCGAGCAACTTTGGAAATATTCGCCTCCGATCGGAGAAAGCGATCGAAAGGCCTCCAAGGATGCGCTGCTCGTCTTGTAGCCTGATAGGAAGTCAAGTGGCCAAAGATGCGATCAAAGTCGGCGGCACGACCCGTACGAGCTCTATGGTGAGTGATTGGGCTGTCACTATCGGTTGCAGCGACGCCGAGGTCAGGTACCACTTTGAGCGGAAATTGACCCAGGGGACGCGCACTTTCGATGGAAACGCTTCCTCCGGCTTTCGCGACAACGACTGCAACCGCCCAGACGCTACACCAGATTGTTTCCATATCCTTATCTCGTCCTACATCGCGCGCGTCGGTCGGATTGCCGATACCTACGGCCCTTACCTGCATGATGTCCGCCTGCGATCCACCTGAAAGCTCGACCCCATACCCTGGAGTAGCCAGCTTTCGGGGAACGCCCCGGCCGCCCGCGACCCACGCCGTCATCATTCCCTCGGAGGCCTCATAGCCGAGGCTCGCGAGCCCGTCCAAGACGGCGCGTCGCCGCTCCTCCGCGGCCATAGAGCGGACCTCCGGTCGGGCCACGCCCTCCCTTCGTCCCGCTCCCGCCGGCGCTCTCTCATCCTGATTGTCGCTGGGTTCTCACCTTGATTGTCGCCGCGCGCGCCTAGGCCGGTTTCATCTCCGACAGCTCGACATGGTCCCCAGCAAGGTCCCGTTAGAGGCGCTAGCTCGTGTCCGACTTTAATCGCAGCGCTGAGATCGAGAAGCAGACTGTCAGCACTAAGTGCCCGCCGGGCGCGTGGCTCAGCCTCGAGAGCCGCAATCCGGGCGGAAAAAGGACTCTGCTCGATCCCAAGGCCAGCAAGTTCGCCGAGGAGCTTGTCCACCTTCAAAAGAGCTTGGTCGTCGCCTGCGCCGCCTTGCTGGGCAGTCCACTCCTCGAGCGTGATACGATGGCCGGCGGCACCGGACCGATCGGCGAGCGCCCGCTGACGCTGGGTGACGCTGGGTGACGCCTTCGGAGCGATCCGCTGGCTGATGCAGCATTAGCCCCTTGTTAGCCGCCTTGTTCAGACTCTCAGTGATGCTGCGGGAGCCGTAAGCTCGCATCGAAGATCGACCGGAATTTCGATGTGTGAAGTTCCCCACCAGTGGCAGGGAAGCGGACTCGGCACGCCTCTGATCACCCTTGCGCTTCACTTCAGATTCCGTGGCCCTTTCGGCGCGTCGCTCAGTATTGGCGTTCAAATACGAGATTTCCGCAATAGCTTTCTGATTGAAGGTTCGTGAGCCTATCCGCGTCGAGCGCGCGGCCAGTTTCGCCGCGCCCGCCGATTATCCGATCGATATCCGACTGATCAATCGTCCCACTACGTTTGCAGGTCGAAGTCCAAATTTCGATAGTCGTCTCGAGGCGGGACAGGCTGCGGCGGCACATTGAGACAACTCCTGCACGGATAACCATCCGATTGACGACGGCGCCGCGCGACGCGTCGACCGTCTCCATGTACTGCAACAGAGGTCCGGCGTGTTTCCGCCGGTCGGCGGCGGTTGGCGCGACATAGCACTTCGAGTCAAACACGTCAGGGGGACGGCCCTGAGCGATTACTCCGGCGCCTACACGTCCGGCCATAAGGATCTCGCCAACAGCGTGGGCGCTGTAACGGTAAATCTCTGGTACCAGCCCAGCCCAATGTTCTGCAACGCCCGGCGGACTTACGGTTTTCAAGACGTTCGTGGCCAATTCCGCCAGATCAGGCAAAAATCCCGATTCAGATGGTCCACCCTGCGCGAGAAGCGACGAGATATGACTATTAGAAATCATCACAACTTCAGGTGTTTAACTTGCATCCCGGTTTCGCAAGACTTGACACTGCGTGCGTTCCGTATTGAGGTCGAACTTTCTCGGAATGCGTGTGTAAGGATATTTAGCCACGTTCAATACTAGGTCAGTGGGGACTGCCGCCAAACGTTTCGTCAGACACCGGCTAGGTCCAAATGGCTCCATGAAGCTCTGCAGCTCAGGCTAATGGCCAGCCTGCTGCTATGGCAATCCGCTCGAGTTCGTTGGAGCGTTGGACATTTGTGTGCTTCTGCCTGGTGAATCGCACGAAATCCGCACGCAGTTCGCATAGCCCCAGCACATAGATGGAGCATGATCGGACAATGGACCAGAAAATAGAAATCATGCGTGCTGACCCGGTGGTCGTCCGCAACGGGCAGAAAATAGAGATTACAGGACGGCAAAGGGAATTATTTCGTCTACTCATTCTCAACGACGGACGTACGGTTTCCAATGAATTGATCGCGCAATTGCGCGATACCGATATCGATTCTGCTCGCGGAAAAATCCGCGATCTACGTGAACAATTGCGCAAGATCGGTAGCGATGACCTGATACACAATGATCGATCCGCAGGCTACCGAGCATTGGTGAAGGGTTGGCACGTGGACGCCCATGAATTCCGGGATACCATTGATCCGATGCCCGGCGCGTTCGACGGCCAACTCGGCCAGAATATCGATTCCGAAAATGCCCGGCTCGATATTCCCAAACTGAAGCGCGTCCTTGCGTTCTGGCACGAGAACCCAGCGATTCATCTTCCGGTCGAAACCAATCTTGAATCCCGATTTGACTCGTTGAAAAAGAAGGCCGAAGACCGGCTCCTCATTTCTCAACTTTGTTCACAGCAGCAGGGATTGATACACGAGGCAATCCAAGAGCTAGAGCACAGGAGTCGGCGAGCTGCCGATGATATTACGTGGGAGCTACTGCTTTTGGCATATCATGCCACTGGCAAAAACTCACAGCTCCACTCGACGTGGCAACGCATAGTTGAACACTACGAAGGGCGGACGCCAAAGGCGCTCAGTAGCCTCAGACAGAGTATCGGAAACGGAAAATTCAAGAATCCCTTCCGCTCGAATGTAACGAGTCCTAACGAGTCGACTCAAGACGATGATGTCGCCGTGCAGGATAAAAACGCACAGACGCTTCAATCCCTTTGCTCGATGCTGGGAATTACCACAGCATCACAAATGCGTCTCCTTGACTCGCATTTGACGCCCCTAGCCTGCATCCGCCGCACGCGAAGTCGCCTCTATTTTTCCGGCGTTCTCGCCTCCAAGTGGGTTATTGAACCCGCGGTGCGCAGCAAATTCAACGAACTGCTGACACGGCTCGACAAGGATGAGGGTGACGTTCGGTTTCTCATGATCAACCCGAATGGAGACGGCTTTCGGCGACTGAACGAACTGCGCGAAGGCAACATATCGGCGGAGTCAATCGCACCAATGAAGATCCTGGCCGAAAGACACCGCAGCTTACAGGTTCGACTATATAACGGCCTACCGTCCTTTCGCATCGTTGTGATTGACGACGACGTGGTAAGTTTTTCGCCCTACCGGCTTGCAGCAGACGCCTATCTCGCAAGCAACCACGGCTGGGAGGCGCCTCACGTCGTTCTTGACCCTATGGCCACCTATCCGCTGGCTGAAGCATTTCTTCTTCTCTTCAATGAAACCTGGGCAAATGCGGTCCCCATCGGAGATGTCCTATGACGCACTATGGACTAGTTCTCGGTCGATTTCAGCCGCTGCACATCGGTCACATGGAGTACCTGGAGGCCGCAAAGCGTTCATGCGATCGCCTGGTGGTTGGCATAACCAACCCTGATACCTCGTCTCTAATTCATCACCAAGCTGATCCCAATCGTTCCAAGAACGAGAACAATCCATTCTCGTATTTCCTGCGATACGAAATGGTCGATCAGTCCCTTCGTGACGCTGGATGGCCGCCGGATTCGTTCGCAATTGTACCGGCCGATGTCGCTGACCTCTCAAAAGTCACGGCCTTTCTTCCGACTGCTACGCGAACGACCGTCTTCATCACGATCTATGATGCTTGGGGCGAGGAGAAAGCCCGCCGCCTCGAAGACCTCGGCTATAAAGTTGAAATTCTCTGGCGTCGCAGCATGTCTCAACGTGTCACATCGGGAACGGAGCTCCGCCGTCTGATGCAAGAGAACCGCCCCTGGCGCCAATTCGTCCCACCAGGGGTTGCCCTACATATCGATCGATCGGGTTGGCTTCCTTCTTCCTAAGAAGCTGCTCAAGCGTCCGAGAACACGAGCAAGCCGAACGAGGGACATCGTCACTAAAACTAGTATGTAAGGTGCTACAATGTACGAACTCGATGGCAGGACGCATTTACAACGCGAGCTGATAGGCGGCAAGGCCTTCTACCTAAATGAACTGATGTCTATCCGCGTGAGGGTGCCTCCCACTCTCGTGGTTCCTTGCGCGGACCGCGTTGTCGATCTCGATGCCATCGTAACCTGGCTAAGATCCAACGTCAGTCGAACAGTCGACGCCTGGCCTCTTGCGGTTCGCAGTTCGTCGGGGATGGAGGATTCCGAGAGCGAATCCAGGGCGGGGCATTATTTGAGCTTGCTCGGCACCTTTGATCGCGATGCGTTGTCCGATGCGATCGCGCGCGTAAGGCAATCGGGCCCTGCTATGTCTGTCATCGTGCAGCCGCTTCTCGCTCCCATCATTGCGGGCGTTGCATTTTCTTGTGATCCCCTTTCATATACGCGAAATGAAACTACCGTTGTTTGGACCCAGGGACTTGCAGATCGATTGGTGGCCGGCGATGAGACGGGTAATACGGTTATCATAAGTGCAGAGGACGAGATTCAAGTTGGCAGCTGGCCGATTGCGGTAGGCTTGCTCAGGCAGATCGCAGAATTTATTCGACGGATCGCGGACCTTCATCGAGCTCCAGCCGACATTGAGTGGGCCATCGACCAAGACCACGAACTCTGGCTGGTTCAGGCGCGCCCCGTGGTCTTGCCAAGTGACATTCACCTCTCGCTCGATAATTTGGATAGCTTTGCTCGCTTGCCAAATCTCGTGAAGCAGCATCCCAAGATTCGACTCCGAAGGCAGGCTTTCGAGCGAGGTGTCTTGATGGCACCCGCCATTGTCGAGTCATGGTCATCTTGTCCACCTCAAAGTCCACTTGCCGCGAATGACGATCTCGGCGAGCCGGCCGGCGTTAGCGTAGTTCTGCTACATCCCGAGCGCGTCCAGAGCCAAGTTGTACGCGAGTTCGCTTCCGTGCGGGGATCTGATGTGGACTTCTTTACGCGCGGTTGCCGGCGCTATTCTATTAGGCGCTATCCTCGTTCTATAGGTGTTTCTGCCGCAAAGGAGTCAGTGCTCAAGGCGGGTTTGGAGACTTCCTGGCTTTCAGTCGCCATTGTCCAAGCGGTATGGGACGCATTCGCGACTGGCATCATTCGACGCACCAATGATGGATACTTGATCGAGCTTGCACAGGGGCACTTCGTCCCCAAGGGAGTTGTTCCAACTTCGACGATCGTTCTTGACCACGAGCGCCACGTGATCTCGACGGTATGGCGGGAGCAACCGGCGGCCTATCGCTTTATCGATGGCCACGTTGTTACCGAAGCGCCACCGGAACACCAATTAAAACTTGATGGCACCGCACTAAGAACCATTGCTGCCGCCTTTGACCCACTTTTCGAATTGTACGGAGATGCAGCCTTGGAATTTGGGCTTTTAGAGGCGACGGATGGATTACGACCATACCTGATCGATGTCGCTGAGGGCGACACAGCTGGGTTGTCACTGGACATAGAACTAATCCGCTCTGGGGTTCTTTCGGTAGGAAAGTGCCGTGGCCGGATCCGCCGCGTCACTCTTTCCGCCATCGGCGCACTCGACAGCCACCTTCACGATCGACCCGAGGCGGCTCCCGTAACCGGGGATAACGTCGTCATCGTAGCAGAGCGCGCCTCAGTAGACTTGTTGCCGTTCGTCGGAGCCCCGGGAGTATCTGGCTTCATTTTTGAAAGAGGCTCTATACTTGCCCACCTTGCAGTCGTCTTGCGCGAGAAGGGAATTCCGGCCGTGGCGCTCGAGGACAACTTGTTGATCGGATCATTGCCAGACGAAGCGGTTGTCGAAATTGATGCCTCAGATCGCTCTTTGTCGAAAGCCGCAAGAGTAACCCTGCTCGGAGCTTCTCATGAATGCGATCATAGTTTCGTACTTCAATCCTGATCTAGATGGTGTGGCTTGCTCCATAGCCTTGGCGGCCTTAGAGTATCCGGCTTTGGCGGCCCGAGTTCTTGGAAATTTGGACCGCGAGACCAGGCTCGTGTTGGATACCCTAGACCTTCCTATACCACTTACCTTGACGGACTGGTCCAACGTCGAGGTCATCTGGCTCGTGGATACCCATCACCCCAAGCAGCTACCAGCGGGCTTTCCCGCACATTTGGTAACGCAGATCATAGATCACCACCCCGGCGGCAGTCCGGAGACCTATCCACACGCTGAGATCCAGAATGAAGCAGTGGGTGCTGCCGCCACGCTGGTTGCTGAGCGTTTCGAGCGCCGCAGTGTCAATATGCCAGCTGAAATTGCTGTTCTCCTGCAAGCGGCCATTCTATCAAATACGCTTGAATTTAGCGCGCCGGCGACCAGCAACAGAGATCGACGAGCGAACGAATCCCTTGCGCGGATTAGACCTCTTGATCTTCGGCTTCTTGACGGAATGCGGCAGATCCGACGCGAGAAAGTCTTGCTTGCTACGGATGTCCTTTTAAACAGCGACGCCAAGGTTTTCGAAACACGGCACGGACAGGTCGTTATTGCTCAGGTTGAGGCGCCCGGCGCTCTTCAGATACTATCGAGGCCAGACTTGATACCGGCGATGAGACAATTCGCTGCTTCTCGGAACACTGCGAGCGCAGTGCTCAATCTAGTTGATACTGAGGCCGGAAAAAGCGCGGTGCTAGCCACTGACGAGCAAGTGCTCGGCATCATCGCCAGCGCGCTTCGTTCACCCATAGACGCTCGAGCAGTCGTGAAGATGGATCGCATCCTGCAGCGCAAGACAGACATCATTCCATTCATCGTCAGCTAGCCATTTGTATACTAGTACCTCGACACAGAGGTTTTGACCGGTGATCGGGGTCCTGCAGGATCGGCAGGTCTTCGGGTGCGCGTAGGACTTGGATGCTGCGTGAGGTTCCCGGGGTTCTGCGAATGAAGCCGGCGCGCTCAAGTGTAAGGATCATTTGGTGCACGGTCGCCGGCGTGACGCCGAAATAGCGCTGGATGTCGCGTTCGGCCGGCGGCTGCCGGTTGACGCGGGTGTAGGCGTCGATGAACGCTAGATATTGGCCCTGCTTGGGAGTGAAGCCGGGCGGCTTTGCCAGACATTTGATTCATCGGCCGATTCAGCTCGGCCTCCAAGACGGAGGCCGCGATGAACATACGCTATCATGTCGATATGAGCAGCGCCGAGCGGGCGGAACTGGAGCTCTTGCTGGCTGGCGGCAGCCAGGCGGTCCGCAAGCTCAAGCGGGCGCAGATCCTGCTGGCAGCCGATGCCGGGATGAGCGACGACGACATTGCCACTAGCGTAGGCGTCGGTCATTCGACGGGGTATCGGACCCGACGGCGTTTCGTCGAAGGCAATCTGACTGCGGCCCTGAGTGAGGAGCCACGGGCCGGTGCGGAACGCAAGCTCACCGAGAAGCAGGAAGCGCTGCTGGTGGCCACCGCCTGCTCGAGCCCGCCTGCGGGGCGGGCGCGTTGGACGCTGGAGCTTCTGGCCGACGAGATGGTCAGGTTGACGTCCCACGAGAGCCTGTCGCGCGAGACGGTGCGGCGGGCGCCTAGCCGAGAACGATCTCAAACCATGGCGCAGGTGCATGTGGTGCGTGCCAAAGGTCGACGCGGAGTATGTCGCGCGCATGGAGGATGTGCTCAATCTGTACGCCGAGCCATCCGATCCGCGTCAGCCTGTGATCTGCTTTGATGAGAGTCCGGTCCAGCTCATTGCCGGGACCCAGTCACCGATTCCGGCAAAGCCTGGACAGATCGAGCGCTACGATTACGAGTACCGGCGCAATGGCACGGCCAATCTGTTCGTGCTCATCGACGTGAACCGTCCCTGGCGCAAATGTGAAGGTCACCGAGCACCGCGCCGCAACCGACTTCGCCCAATGCATGCGCGAACTCGTCGACGTGCACTATCCCAAGGCCGATCGCATTCGCGTGGTGCTCGACAATCTGTCCACCCATACGGCCGGCGCGCTCTAACAGGCGTTCCCGGCTGACCAGGCGCGTCGGCTGCTGCGTCGCCTGGAGTTCCATCACACCCCAAAGCATGTCAGTTGGCTCAACATGGTCGCGATCGAGATCGGCGTCCTCGTCCGCCAGTGCCTCGACCGGCGCATCGACAGTTACGCCGGCCTCGTCAGAGAGACCGCCGCATGGGAGAAACGTCGGAACGCCGAGCTAGCACGGATCAAATGGATGTTCACGACCGAACAGGCTCGTGCCAAGCTAGGCCACGCCTATCCCAAAATCTCCGCGGCAGCAGCGAGAAAGCAAAGAGTCAAAATCTCTGTGTCGAATTACTAGCCCTGACTTTGCAGAGCTCCTCCGAAGCACAATCAAGCGGCGCTCCAGTCCGCTCCGGATAGCGTGCGAACTCCGTGCAGCTACCGCGCGGCCATTGACTGTCGGCTGCACTCTACACTCACCTAGGAAACCCGCTCCAGCACCCGGCTGGCCACGGTTGCGCGCGCCTAATGCGCGTGCCGCAGCCGAGCACTTTCGGCAGTGGCCTAACGCCAGACGTAACTTAGGAGAAGAAATATGGACCTGTTCAGTTTCGACCTCGTCGCTGGGGCCGTCGTGGGCGCCATCTTGCTCGGGGGCACCGCATTCGTCCCGCTAGCGAGAAACGTGGCACTTGCTGCAACCAACGGAGCAATCGTCGCAGCTTATTTGCGCGGCGGCATCGACGAAATCCTTAATCTCGCAGATGTTGTACAACAACAGATGCTCGCACACCTACCTTTTTCTATCGGCGCACTCTTAGGGGCCATCTTGGTCAGCATCATCGCAGCCCAGAGAGCTCATCTGATACAGTAACTCAGATGCGTGGGGATAGCCGGTGGTGACGCCTAAGTTCGCCACCAGCTCCTCAACTTACCCCAAGGTAAAGCGAGCGGACATCTGCAGTCTAACTCAGACCGAGCGGTACGCGACTTCGTCAGCAACGCTGTAGTGCATGGCAGCAGTGGCAAGACGTCTGATCGGGTCACTCCGCGCGAGCGACCTTATTGAGCGATCACCCACACACCACGCGTAGCGCGGAGATCGCCACAATTTGATGCCGTCGCGGCGAGTGTTAAATCGGGTTTCTTGATTAGATCCGTCGTTGAAGCCCAAGCCTTACCAGGGATCTTGCTGACGAAACCGTCAAACACTCGCTAGAATGTCGGCAGCCACGTCGTCAAAGCGTTCCCGTTCTTCCGCCGTCAACAGTGGGTGAACATCCGAGAGAAAGCCACGACGATCGAGTCTCTCGAGGTCCCTCCCTTTGTTCCTCTGTAGAAGACCGCAAAGCTTCTTTGAAAGACTACGTCGGTTGAAGACGCTGGAATGCTGGCAGTGCCGGATAACTATGGAATTCACCTGGAAAGAAAACAATTTTGGAGGGTAGAGAGCTACAATCCCCACTTCGTTTACCTTGACCTTGAGACGAATATTCGCAGAATGGTCTTTCGCTGCGACGTCCGCCCCTCAGATCTGCAGATCGCAGGCACGCTAGCCAGCAGGGCTCTCCGAACCCTCGACCCGGGCGGCCCGCTCACCAACAGCTTGGGCTAAGAAGCGAGCTAATGCTGCTTGCCGCGAATCACGATCGAGTGCGTAGGCAGTTTGCTTGAATTTCACTCCGTCGAGAAGTCCCTGAATGTAGCCCGAAATCGTATCGGCGGCCATGACGAGCGCGGTGTCGAGTGTATGGATGTACTTGCTGGTGACAGAACCCTTCGAATGACCAACCAGCGCTGCGATCGTAACCTCGGTGAAGCCGAGGTCGTTCGCGATGCTAGCAAAACTGTGACGCAGCACGTGAGGCGTGAAATTTGAAAGCGACGATTTGCTGAACAACTGTTCCCAGTGATTCGGGAAGCTGCCGAATGCGTTATCGTCTCTGTACCCCGGGAAAACGTAAGAGCCGACTTTCTTCCGTTTTCGGGCGTCCATGAATTCCACCACAGGAAGCCCAATCGGTCGGATTGAGGCACCCTCCTTGCTGTCCGCTAGACGCAGACAGCTCGACTCGGTATCCACTTCCGACCACCTCAGGCCGATGATTTCACTGCGACGGCAGCCGGTCAGCGCTATCTGGCGAATGATGTCGACCGTTATGGCGTACTTTTCGTCCTTTGCTGCTTCCTCCAGCATCTCGCCCAGCGTCCGGTACTCGGCCTCCGTAAGCCGACGATTGCGGACATTGTCCTTCGGCTTGCGAATGCCGTGGGCTGGATTGTGCTCGATGATCCCAGCCTCGACCGCGTAGGTGAGAATGCCCCCGAGGAGACCGACGGTTCGCGTTGCCGTGCCGACGCCGCCACGTACATTGGCCCTGCCACGAAGCTTCTTGGTCTTGACGCTGGCACGGGTCTTCCCGGCCATGATGTCCTTCAGGACCTTGTTGACGTCTGCTTTGACGAGATCCTTGACGCGTCGCGTGCCAATCAACGGAATGATGTGGCGATTGATGCGTCCAGTGTCCGTCACCAACGTTGTCGACTTCTTCGGGCGTCCGCCCTTGCCTAGAATAAGGCCCGCTTCGAAGTCTTTGAGGTAGAGTTCGCAGAGCTCCTTGACCGTGACCGCCTTGTGGTCGAGCTGCCGCTCCTCGGCCGGGTTGTCGCCTTGTGCCACCCGCCCCAACTGGATCTTGGCTTCCTTACGAGCAAGCTCCGGCGTCCAAACGCCGTGAACACCGATACTGTAGCGGCGAGAGCGGCCGGCTGAACGGTATTGAATCAGGTAGCTGCGCTTGCCCGATTTGAAGACGCGCAGACCAAAGCCAGGCAGATCGTCATCCCAGATGACGTAGTCCTTGTCTTGCGGTTCGGCGCCATCGACAACGCGTTTACTGAGCTTAGGCACGGATTTTCTCTCCTCCGAAGCCCGTCTCCCGCGTAAGCACCACGTAAGCACTTGGAGGAAAACCGGGGCGTATCGCAGGATAGAGCCGGCGGACGCTCATTCGAGATTTACTAATGGTTAGAGTAGGATATCGTAGCATTGGATGTCCTGGCGTTTCCTTGCGCAGGACAACTTAAAATACTCCGAAGGCAAAGGTCACACGTTCGAATCGTGTCGGGTGCGCCAGTCCTGGCTTGGTCCCGTGACGCGGTTGGACAGCCTGCTGGCTTTTGCCTCGCCTGCGCATCGGTCCGCAGCGCATTCTCTCCCGGCCCTGCTCAATATCCCCGGCGAGCATTCTGATCGTCGCGTGCCACCGTCGCAGCAGCCCTAGCTAGCTGGTCCAATCGGGTTGCTGGTATGAGGACGACCTCGCCGAAGCGGTGCGTTCCTATTTTCCGGTTACGCACAACGTTGCCGATGGCGCGGGTGGCGCTCCGCTTGCCGGGCTTTTGCAAGAGCGCGCCCGCTTGGCCGGAAAGAAGGTCGGGGTGATTTTGTCGGGCGGCAATATCGATGCGTCGGGATCGTGTCCCATTGCGTGGTGTAGCTAGCGGTGGGGCAGCGCGTTCGCCGGGGAGAGCTGGGCAGGTCAGCTGGCGATCGCCGGAAGGCTGACGGTGGGATCATCGCTCAACGGCGCGATTGTTTCCAGTGTCATGTAGCGGGCGTGCTGGACGGCCCATTCATCGTTTTGCTCAAGCAGGATCGCGCTGATGAGGCGGACGATGGCGTCTTCATTGGGGAAGATGCCGACAACCTCGGTCCGGCGCTTCATCTCGCCGTTGAGGCGCTCGATCGGATTGGTCGAGTGCAGCTTGGTCCGGTGCTGCGGTGGGAACGTCATATAGGCCAGCACATCGGTCTCGACCTCGTCGAGGAAGCCAGCAAGCTTAGGCAGTTTGGGGCGGAGTTGATCGGCGACCTTCCGCCACTGCGCTTGTGCAGCCTCGGCATCGTCCTGGGCAAAGGCGGTGGCGATGAAGGCGGAGACCACGCGCCGGCCGCTCATGCCGGCATGCGCCAGCGCGTTGCGCATGAAGTGCACGCAGCACCGCTGCCAGCTGGCGTTGAGCACCTTGGCGACGGTGGCCTTGATACCTTCATGGGCGTCGGACACGACCAGCTTGACACCGCGCAGGCCGCGGCGGGCGAGCTTGCGCAGGAAAGCGGTCCAGAACGTCTCGGCTTCAAAGGGACCGATGTCCATCCCGAGCACCTCGCGTCGGCCATCGCTATTGACGCCGACCGCAACAATCACCGCGACCGACACGATGCGCCCGTTCTGACGCACCTTCACGTAGGTGGCGTCGATCCACAGATACGGCCAGTCGCCTTCGATCGGACGGGCGAGGAACGCCTTCACCTTGTCGTCGATCTCCGCGCAGAGCCGGCTCACTTGGCTCTTCGAAATACCGGTCATGCCCATGGCCTGCACCAGATCGTCCACCGAACGGGTCGAGACGCCCTGCACATAGGCTTCCTGAACCACGGCGGTGAGCGCCTTCTCGGCCATCCGGCGCGGCTCCAGGAAGCCGGGGAAGTAGGAGCCCTTGCGCAGCTTGGGGATGCGAAGCTCGACCGTGCCGGCACGAGTCTCCCAGGTCCGGTCGCGATAGCCGTTGCGCTGGGCCAGGCGCTCGGGGGTCTTCTCGCCGTAGGCCGCCCCGGTCTGGCCTTCGACTTCCATCTTCATCAGCCGCTGAGCAGCAAAGCCGATCATCTCGCGCAACAGATCGGCATCAGGGGTCTTCTCCACGAGCGTGCGCAGGTTCATCATTTCGTCGGTCATCGGTGGTTCCTCGGTTGCGTTGGCGTGTCGCAACCCGATCCTACCGGAGAACTGCCGGTGACCACCGCAAAGCCGCCCGCCCGCTACGGCGCTATCGGAGGCGCGCGTCCGAGCGGCTTTGCTCTACCGAGCTACACCACCACCGGGGACACGACCACGCGCCCCAGCCCATCGCTCAATCGCCGGGTGGTCAAATATGGCATAATGGTCAATCAAACTGCACTTTAGTGAGGCTTACATCTGCGGATTGTTCGCGGCGCCTAACGCCGGTCTCGGCCAGGGCGCCGGCGTCCTGCGAGACGCTCAGCACCCTGCCGTAGACAAGGCCGTAATGGGTGAAGTTGAAGGTGTCGATCTTTATCTCGGCCGCCTCGCCGAAATTGACGAAGCCGAAGTCCCAATGAGATCATGGCTGCGGAATAGCCGTGCGTCTCATGGAGCGTGTACCTGTCGGCGAGGAGGACGGCTTGGCGCTGGCTGGCTCACGATCGCTCCGTGGAATTACTGGCTGACCCCGCAGAGAGCTCCACTTCAACGTCCCATTAAGCATGAAGCGCTTAGGTCGTTGGGCTGAAAGAAGTGCGCGCGCCTCGGACAACACCGTTGGCTCGCGGAGTGACATGAGTCGAAGCGGCATATGGCGAAGCCTGTCAGCTCCCTTCTATGTGCCGCAGCCAGTATCGGGGCGCTGATGTACTCCTCGTCCGCGCTATCCCAGATCGCAGCTCCCAGTCAGGTGACTCCGCCGAGCCTGCGACCTCAATTCCCGGCGGGCGAGCAGCCGTTGCGACTACCGGGGCCGCTGGAAACGGCCGTGCCGCCCGGCAACGCAGCCATGGCCGTCGTGGTCGGCGAGGCGCAGCTCGATGGCGCGTTTCCCGAGCTTCGCACGCTCACCGACCCCCTGATCGCTCGCGTCAAGGGCCAACGTGTCAGCGTTGCCCAGATCTATGCGCTCGCGACCAACCTCGAAGGCCTCTATTCGCGCGCCGGCTATCCGCTGGTGCGGGTCAGCGTGCCGCCGCAACAGCTGGTCGACGGCGGGACACTTCGCCTTGTTGTCATCGACGGCTTCATCGAAGCGATCGACGTCAATACGCTTCCTGAGCGCGTGCGAAACGTGGTCGCCGGCCGGACCAACTTGCTGCTGGGGCGGCCGCATCTCACGACCGAACAAATCGAGCGTGCGCTGCTGATCGCGGGCGACGTTCCCGGCTTGAGGCTGCGCAGCACCCTGGTGCGCGGCACGCGCGAAGGCGGGGTACGGCTCGTGCTCGAGGGCGAGCATCGGCTGATCTCGGGCTCGGCCGGAGCCGACGATCGCCTGTCGCGTTCGCTCGGCACTTGGCAGCTGCGCGGCACGCTGGCGCTCAACAGCGCGCTCGGCGCTGGCGAGCAGATCTACGGCACGGCCGGACTCAGCACGGATTTGCGTGCGGCCTCGGCAGGCGACGCGCCGTTCTCGCTCTACGGCGGCGGGGCCGTCGTGCCGATCGGAGCGGACGGCATCACGGTCAATCCGGAATACACGCATTCGCGGACGGTCACGAAGCAGACGCCCGGCGCCCCCGCTTCGCTCGGCAGCTTCGACCGGTTCGCGCTACGCCTGCGCGGGCCGATCGGGCTGTCGCGAAAGGCGTCGCTCTACGCCAACCTCGCCGTCGAGGATGTCGAGCAGCAGATCTCGGCGCCGGATTTCGGGGTGGCGCTCAGCCACGATCATTACCGCGTGCTTCGCGGCGGCATCGACTACGCCACGACGTTGCCGTCGCAGGCAGGGCTGCAGCTCGGAGCGCAGCTCTCGAAGGGGCTCGGCGGACGCAATGCCGAGGACGCGATCACCTCGCGCGTGCCGTTGTCGCGGATCGGCGCGACGCCCGACTTCGTCAAGCTTGCGGCCACCGCGCGCCTGTCGCAACCTTTGCCCGCCGGCTTCCGCTTCGATGTCATCGGCACCAGCCAGATCACCGGCGGCAAGGCCATGCTGCGCTCCGAGCAGCTGTCGCTCGACGGAAGCGACGCGCTGTCTGCCTTCGCGTCCGGCACGTTGAATGCCGATGAGGGCTTCACCTTGCGCGGAGAGCTGGCCTACCCGTTCGTGTTCAATGCGTTCGGCACGGGGGCCGCCGCATCGCCCTATCTGTTTGCAGCCGGCGGCCGGGGCTGGATCGCGAGTCCCTCGGCCGTCGAACAAGCCGCCCTCAACGCGGGAGCCGTGGGGACCGGCGTCCGCAGCAGCGTCAGCATTCCCGGCAGCTCCGCCGATGCGAGCCTTGCAGTCGAGATCGCGCGCGGCTTCACCGACGTCAGCGGCGTGCGGCAGGGCTGGCGGGCCAATGTCCTGGGCACGGTGAGCTTCTGATGCGCGCGTTCGACCACGCACGAAACGCGCGAGCGGCGAGCGGATGGCGCAGACGCGCTGCCCTCTTGCTCGGCTGCACCTCTCTGCTCGCCATATCATCGCGCGCGCTGGCGCAAGCCGGTCTGCCGCAGGGCGGCAGCGTCGTGTCAGGTCAGGCCACGATCGGCGCGCCGGCGGGCAATACCCTCACGATCAACCAGACATCCTCCAGGGCGATCGTCGACTGGAACAGCTTCTCTGTCAGTGCCGGAAACAGCGTCAACTTCGTCCAGCCGAACTCGAGCGCAGCCATCCTCAACCGGGTCACGGGGACGACGACCTCGACCATTGCCGGCCAGGTCAGCGCAAACGGGCAGGTGTTCCTGGTCAATCCCAACGGCATCGCGATCACGCCAACTGGGTCGGTGCAGGTTGGCGGCGGCTTCGTGGCCTCGACGCTCGACATCGGCAATGCCGATTTCAACGCCGGCCGCCTGATCTTCACCGGCAAGGGCGCTTCGGCCGCCGTCAGCAATGCCGGCGCGATTTCCGGCGCGAGCGGTGCATTTGTCGGGCTGATCGGCGGGACCGTGTCCAACAGCGGCACGATCACCGTGCCGCTCGGCCGCGTCGGGCTCGGCGCCGGAGAGGCGATCACGCTCAATCCGACAGGCGACGGCTTCCTGCAGGTCGCGCTTCCCACCAAGTCCACCACCGCCGATGGCAAGGCGATCATCGACATCGCCGGCAGGATCAAGGCGGCGGGCGGCGCGATCGAGATCAAGGCGGCGGCGGCCCAGCAGGCCGTGCGCGACGTGGTCAACGTGTCCGGCGTGCTCAGCGCCCGCTCGCTGTCGGGCCGCTCCGGCCGCATCGTGCTCGGCGGCGGAAGCGGCGCGGTGACCATATCAGGACGGCTTGCGGCCAATGGCGGCCGCAGCAATGCCGGCGGCACCATCGTGGTGACCGGGAAGAAGGTTGCGCTGACCGCGACAGCGAAGGTGAGCGCCGACGGCAAGAGCGGCGGCAAGGTGCTGATCGGCGGCGATATGCGCGGCGGCCGGGATCCGTCCGCGAAGCTGGTCGCCGATGACGTGCCGACGGCCGAGACCACTTCGGTCGCGCAGGGCGCGACCATCTCGGCGAAAGGCAGTGCCGGCGATGGCGGCAAGGTCGTGCTGTGGTCGGAGCAGACGACCGACTTCCGCGGCAGCGTCGTTGCGACCGGCGCTGATGGCGGCAATGGCGGCGGCGCCGAGGTCTCGAGCCACGGCCTGCTGGACTTCCGCGGCAGTGTCGACCTGACCGCCACGGGCGGCAAGACCGGCACGCTGCTGCTCGACCCCTATGACGTGACCATCTCGACCGCGGCCGATAGCAACATGTCGAGCAGCGGCAACACCTACTCGCCGACCGGCAACAGCTCGGTGCTGTCGGTCGCCACGCTGCAAGGCGCGCTGGCGACGGCAAATGTCACCGTCGACACCGGAAGCGGCGGGTCACAGAGCGGCGACATCACCGTGGCGAACGCAGTGACCTGGGCCAGCGGCCACTCGCTGACGTTGAACGCCGCGCGTGACGTCAACGTCAATGCGGGCATCAGCACCAGCGGCGGCGGGACATTCTCGGTGTCGGCCGGCCGCGACGTGAATGTCAGCAGCAGCATCACGGCCACCGGCGGAGCCCTCAACGTCAATCTGGCTGCGTCCGGAAGCTCGGGCTCGCTCGTTATCAACGGCGCAACCATCGACACGAATGGCGGCGCGCTGACCGGGTCCGCAGTTCAGGCGGGGAGCAACGCGGCTGTCTGGCTGGCCAATAGCACCCTCAACGTCGGCGCTCTGACGCTCACGGGCACCTCGGCCTCCGGCAACGGGGTCGTATTCGCCGGATCGAACGCCATCACCAACACCAGCGGCGGCACGTTGAGCATCAGCGGAAGCAGCCCCACGTTGCCGGCATTCGTGCTGCAGGCCGGTGCGAGTCTGGATACCGCCGGCGCAGTCAGCATCACCGGAACGTCGAACAGCAGTGTCGGCGTCTATCTGCTGGGCAACAACACCATCACCGATCATTCCGGCGGTCTGACCCTGAGCGGGACGACGTCATCCAACGTCGGATTCTGGATCAACAGTGGCAACAACACCTTCACCAACTCTGGTGGCGGCACGCTCGCGCTGAACGGCACGGTCACGACCTCATCCGGATCCCAGGGCATCGCATTTAACTCAGGCGTGGGCCTGACCACGTCGGGCACGGTCACGCTCACCGGCACATCGATCACCTCCAACGGTGTCGAATTCCAAGGCTCGAACCTCGTCACCGACACTGCCGGAAACCTTACCGTCAGCGGAGCCAGTACCACCGGCATCGGCGTCTTCTTTACCGCCACACCAACAACGCTGACCAATTCCGGGACGGGAGCTCTTTCGATCTCAGGCAGTTCGGTTGCGGGCGCGGGAGGGGGATTTGGCGCGGCCATCAATTCCGACCTGACGACGTCGGGCAACATCTCGATCTCCGGCACCGACACCGGCACCTCCTACGGCCTGTACCTGAACGGCTCCGCGATCACCAGCAACTCGGGCAATCTCACGCTGAGCGGCTCCTCGACGGGTTCGAATGGCGTCTGGGATCAGGGCAACGGCACCTTGGCGCTGACCAACGCGGGGGCCGGCACATTCCAGCTGATCGGCAGCACACCCAGCGCCAGTCGTGGCATCCGCTTCAATACCGGCAGCAATCTGACCACCCTGGGCTCCGTCTCACTGAACGGGTCGTCGGGAAGCGGTGAAGGCCTGTCGTTCAAAGGCAGCAACATCGTCACGATTCTGAACGGCACGCCGAGCTTTGCAGGCAGCTCGACCTCCGGCAGCGGCGTCTTCTTCCAGGGCGCCACGACCATCGATAACCAGGGGACCGGCACGGCGACGTTCTCGGGCACGTCAAACAGCGGCTTTGGCGTGAACTTCACCGGGACGAACACTGTGTCCGGCAACGTATCGTTCGCGGGCATCTCGACGGCGAGCGACGGCGTCAGCTTTGGATCAGCCTCGAGCCTCGCCGTAACGGGCGGGAACGTCGCCGTCAGCGGCATCTCCACCGCCACGAGCGGGTCGGGCTCGACGGTCGGCACTTACTTCTCCGGTGCGACGGTCAGTAACTCGGGCAGCGGATCGCTGACCATCACTGGAACCTCCAACGACACGGGGCCGACGAACAGCGGGAGCGCCGGCGTGCTCTTTGCCGGCACCGACGCCATCAGCAATTCCGGCGCTGGCACGCTGGCCATTTCGGGATTCAATCCGTCCGGCTACGGACTCCAGTTCCGGAATTTCTCTGCTGTAACTACATCTGGCACCATGTCGCTGGCTGGAACGTCGAGCACGGGTTATGGCGTGTTGGCATCGCTCGCCAGCTTCACCGCAACGGGAAGTGTGACGCTGACCGGCACCTCGAACAGCAATGTCGGCATGGTCGCCAACGGAGGCAACACGCTGACCGCGACGAGCGGCGCTTTGATCCTGCAAGGCACTTCGGTGTCCGCTGATGGCCTGCAACTGCGCGGGACGCTCGCCACCAGCGGCTCGGGGCTTGTGTCGATCAGCGGAACGAGTAGCGGCGGAAGCGGCATCGCGGTCAACGCCAATGTGACCTCGTCCGGCACCACGTCGATCTCAGGCAGCTCGACCAGCGGCAACGGCATCTATTTGCGGGGCAGCACCACGATCGACAATCTGAGCGGAACCGCCGTGACGTTCGCCGGCACGAGCACCAGCGGGGCCGGAGTGACGATCGATCAAGGCAGCCCGCTCACGACCTCAGGCGACCTGCAGCTGAGGGGGACGAGCAGCACCGGATCCGGCCTCGTCGCCAGCGGTAGCAACGCCATTACGGCCAACTCGGGCGCGGTCACCCTTGCAGGCAGCACCTCGTCCGCCTCGGCTGTCGGAATCGACACGTCTGCAGCCGGGGTTGCGATCACCAACAACGGCACCGGCACCCTCATCCTCGACGGTCGCGGCGGCGACCGGCTCGGCGCCACGATCACCTCAGGCGCGGCGCCGGTGGTGATCAGTGACACTGGTGCGGTGAGCCAGATCGGCGGCGCCATCGCTGCTACGGCGCTGCGGCTGTCGGGCGGAACGAGCTACGTGCTTGGCGCCGACAACACTGTCGGCACGCTTGCCGCCAGCGGTATCGGCGCGCTCACCTTCAACAACGCACAGAGTTTGACCATCGGTGCGGTACAGGGGATCAGCGGAATCAGCGCCAGCGCCAACGCGACGATCCTCTCGGCCGGCGACCTGACGATCGCAAGCGGCAGCGCGGTGGTCGCCGCAAGCCCGGTCCTATCGGCAGCTCGTGCCTTCATCAACAATGCCGGCAGCGGCGCGGTGAGCGCGACGTCCGGCCGCTGGCTGATCTATTCGGCCGCACCCGGCGCCGACAGTTTCGGCGGATTGGACAGCGGCAATCCTGCGATCTGGAACGCGACCTACCAGTCGGTGCCGCCGGGGAGCGTGAGTGCGCCGGGCAATCGTTACCTGTTTGCGGCTGCCGCGCCCGGGACGGCCGGGAATGGCTCATCGTCCGCGAACACGGATCTCATTCCGGCCCCATCGACGCCCGCTCTGATTCCCCCCTCGCCGTCCTCCACGCCCGATTCCGGCGTCTTGAACGGCTTTGGAGCCGCAGCTGAGTCAGTGAACAATGGAAGGACCAGCGGCGGTGCTGGAGGTGGCCATGGCGGCTTGGGCGGTGCGGCCTCTGCCTCGAGCGCTTCCCAGGGTTCGGCAGGCCAAGGCCCTGCAGCCGGCCCGGCAAAGTCCGCAGCCGAGCATGCCGCTGCGGCTCCGCCGGCCGCCGCACCCGTGCCGCCGCCGAGCCAACCCGCCCAAGCTGCCCCCGAGCCACCGATCTTATCCGCGCCGCCCACCACGATCGCGCCTGCGCCAGCCCGAAGCATGGTCGATCTTGCGCTGTCGCGCCTCAATCGCGAAGCGCTCGCGACCACCATTGCCGAGGAAATTTCGCGTGTGGCCCGCTCCGCCGCGAGGTCATTGAGGGCCGCCGAATTCACCATTGCGGCCGCAAGCTCGGTCCTGACCGTCGGCTTCATCGCTTGGCTGCTGCGCGGCGGGACGCTGCTCGCCGCGTTCCTGGCCTCGGTCCCGCTGTGGCGCGGCTTCGATCCTTTGATGGTGGTGCTGCGGCCGCGGAGGACGGAAAGGACCCGCGCCACATCCGAGGTTGATGCGATGTTCGAGGGCGGCCAGGGAGCCGGTCGATCGCTCGCGGACATCACGTGATGAAGCGATGGCTGTCCCCCAAACTCCAGCTCAGCCTCGGTCTGGTATCCTTGACCGTCAGCCTAATTCTCGTCGCCGCCTCGCTTGGCTTGCTGCCAAACGAGGAGAGAGCCGAGCTGGAGCAGCGCGGCGTCACCGCAACCGCGCTGGCGGTGCAACTCGCCGTCCTCGCCAGCCGCAATGACACGGCCGCGATCAAGGACACGATCGACGTCGTGGTCAGCCGCAGCCCAGCCATCCTCTCCATTGCCATCCGCGACGCGCATGGCAATATCCTCGCCGGATCCGATCGCCACCTGACCCACTGGCGCGAGCTGCCCGACGGCAAGTCGACCGCGACGCATATCCAGGTGCCGCTGTTCAATGATGACACGCCTGCCGGTCGGATCGAGATCGCCTTCAGGCCGCTCACCAGCGGAGCGAACCCGCTCGATCTGGGGCCGGCCCTGTTCGCGTTCGTGGGATTCATGGCGGTTACGGGCTTTGCCGGCTTCTACCTGGTGCTTGGCCGCGCCCTGCGCGAGCTCGATCCGAGTCGCACGATTCCGAAGCGGATCGAGGCGGCGTTCGATACCCTCGCTGAGGGCGTGCTGATCATTGACGACGACGAGCGCGTGCTGCTCGCAAACCGGGCTTTCAAACACAACGTTCTGACCGGTGGCGAGCTTGAGCTCGGCTCTCCGGCCAGCGGATTGCCGTGGCTTTCGTCGGTGGCGGCTCCGGTTGCGCCAAGCGATCTGCCGTGGCGTGTCGCCCTGGAACATGAGCATCCGGTGCTCGGCGCGGAGCTGAGCATTCGCGATGCCGGCGGCGGCATGCACCGGCTCGTCGTCAACGCGACCCGCATCCTCGACGGCAGCGGGACGGCACGCGGCGCCATCGTCACGTTCACCGACGTGACGGCCTTGCATGAAACCAATATGCGGCTGAGCGCCTCGGTCGAGGAGCTGCGCAAGGCACAGCGGCATATCTCCGATCAGAATCTCGAGTTGCAATATCTTGCCTCGCGCGACCCTCTGACCGGCTGTCTCAACCGTCGCACCTTTTTCGAACAGGCGGAAGCACTGCTGACCGAAGCAATCCGCACTCGGCGTCCGTTCGTCTTCATGATGGTCGACGCCGACCACTTCAAGCGGATCAACGATCGGTTCGGCCATGCCTTCGGCGACAAGGTGCTGGTCGGGCTCTCCGACCAGTTGCAGACATTCTGCGGCGGGCCGCATCTGGTCGGCCGTTACGGCGGTGAAGAGTTTTGCGTCGCGCTGATCGGCCTGAGCAAGACCTCGGCCGAACACGTGGCCGAGCAGGTGAGACGGTCGGTGTCGAACGTCGGGACTTGGCTGCCGGGCAGCGAACGCGTGACCGTCAGCATCGGGCTCGCGCCTCTCGACGATCCGCGCGACAAGCTCCTCGATCTGGTCAACCGCGCAGACAAGGCGCTTTACGCAGCCAAGACGGCGGGCCGAAATCGCGTGGTCGTGGAACGCACTAAGGATGCGGCGCCCACGTCGTGCGAGAGCGGCTTCCCGGGCCGGTTGGCGCTGTGATCCCTAACGAACGACGCAGGCGGTCGGCCTTAGATGCCCTACCGTATCGGGGCGGACGCCGTCGCAGCGCTCGGCCAGCGGGCTCGCCGGACGACGGAATGCCAGCAATGGCTGATACGCAAGCCCTCGCGATCGCCGGTTTGTAGGTCGTGGGCCATGCTGCGCTCATCGGTACCCTTGATGGTGGTGACGCTCGGCGAAACGCCGACGCAGCGGCTCGGCATGGTCGACACCTCAACGACCCGATTTGCGAAATCAAGGTCGTCTTGGATGTTGCACGACGAGCAGTGACCGATGATCGTTCAGATCAAAGCGCTGGTTCTCAAAGAGCCGGGCCCGTCATGGATTAGGACGTTCCGGGATAACGTTCCCGTCCCGATACTACTTTCACATCCCGAGCGCACCAAGCAGGCGCGGCGGGGTCGCCGAAGAATATGCGAGCATGAGCGAGAACTGCAGCGCAAGCTTCGTCGTAAGGCGGACTGAGGTTGCCTCGACTGAAGGACCCTTGCGCCGGAGAGCTCCGTGCAAGCCTACGCCGCGCTTGCCACAACGACTCTCGGTCGAAGGAGTCGACGCAGTTAGTTCGGGTGGAGTTCTTGTAAGATGGCGTTACAGGGTCGTTGGTCAACATTGAACGGCACCAAGTTACGGCGGGCCAGGACAGATTCTAGAAACACCGTCCCAACGGCGTTGGGGCGGCCCTGGAGCGCCTGGACCATCCCGAGATCGGCGGACGGCTCCTGAGCATCGTCTGCGCGAGGCGGCGCGCAGACGACTTGCCGATCTCAGCTCAGCCCGATCATCCGTGCGAAGCGGGTTGCTGTCCTCACCTCCGGCTGCTGTTCAATCTCCGGCTGTTCCGACCGGTTCAGCACCGCCAGGGAGATCAGGACGATCTGGGCGACATATTCGATCACCATCGAGAACAGCTCACCGTCCGGGCTGTGATAGTCGATCCGCGTTGCCTGGCCATCCTGCACGGTCCTGACGACCGTCCAGCCCAGCCGATTGCTGGTATGTCGGATCAGTTCGCCGATGGTGTGAATCTGAAAACGTGATGGGTCCTGCCGCAGGATCTCGCGCGCCTTTGCGTTCATCGTCAGGATGCGCGCGCTCTCGACCCTGTTCTGACCATCCATGACCGGCACGGCCGCGATGATCCCGAGCGGCGATCGGTCCGCGATCATCGCCGGTCAAGTCCACGACACGAGCCTTGACGACGAGGCCGCCGAGTTCAATGAGATGCCGCGTGCGCTTGCGGCGCACGACCTGCCGCATATCATGCCGCACCCTTGCTGCCTGTTGACGATTGCGCGCCGCCCGGTTGCGCCCGAGAGCCGCCAGCGAAGCAGTCGGCGCGGCGGCCCGAATCGATGCGCAGTTCGGTCTCGAGGTCGAGCGCGCGGCTGGCGCGGTTGACCCGGCTGCCAGCCGCTTCGCGGGCAAGCTCAGCGTTCTTGTAGGCGGCTTCGGCATCGAGCGAGCCATAAGGCCGCACCTCCTCGAATACCCGGCGGATCTTTTGGAGTTCATCAATACCGGCTTAGCTCCACTTCCTCATAGCGCTCCAGGGCCTGGATGCCCGGGATGCTGAGGTAGCCCTCAAAGCGCGGCCGCTGCTCGTCGACCGTGAACGGTTCGAGCGCAACTATCAGGAGCGGCTCCTTGCGGTCGGCCGCACACGTCCGCAAACGTCGAGTAAGGTCGGCACGAGACTGCAGCTAAAGACCAGTTTGCCAGTCCACACGAACGCAAACGACCCACCAGCTCGATCGATGGCAACGATCGACCGTCGAACTTCGCGGGCGCCGTGAGTGCGAGACCACCAGGTGGGATGGTTCAGCCTGCAGCGGCGGCAATGGCCCAGCGCGATCTGGCCTCCCGTATCAATTCTGGCAAATTTGCGATCGTTCGGTGCATGTGGGCTTCCAGGCGCGCGCACGCGCGCGCGGCGTTCTGGCTGCGGACGCCGTCCGCGATATCAAGACAGTCACGGAGCTCGGAGTCCGGATCGGCGTCTTGGGAGATGACGAGGCATCGAATATACCGGCTGCGGTCGTTGAAGTTTTTTATCATTCGCAGCATCTCCTCGTTCCTCGATATCTGCGCGATCTGCTCGAACACACCCTCGATGGCGGCAGCATAATGCTTGGCGCGATTCCTTGCCGAATTCGCGGGCGGAAGCGCCGCCACTCTCATCGCGCTTCGGCCAAAGCGTACGGCCGACGACGACTCCAAAGCCTTCCTGAGATTATACGCGAGTACCAGCCGAGCAAACTCATAGAGGTCCTGCAGCTCCGCTGCGTCCGGGACCCTCGAGAAGAAGCCTCGCTTCGGAACGATATCAATCAGCCCCTCGCCATGAAGACGCTCGAGAGCTTGTCTCACCGGTGTCGCGCTCGCCCTGACATAGTCAGCAAGCTCGTCGATGCGCAGGTGCTCGCCTGGCAAAATGATCTTCGACTCCGACGTCAACTCGTAATGTGTGACCAATTCCTTGATTCGGGCGTAGGCAACATCGACTCGATTGAATTCGCTGTCCATATCGATACCTGCTGCGCGAGGATTGCTGATCCGGCGGGCTTGAGCCGAAGGCTGCGCGGCGCGTCGCGCGCTCATGCGACGCGTCGCTCATCTCGCTTCCTGCTCACGATCGATCGCCGAGTGCCGCCGGGTGTCGCGCATGGCGAGATAGACGACAAGAGAGGTCGCAATGCAGCCGGTGAGGTAGAAATAGAACCAGCTTTCGTGACCGATCGACTTGAACCAAAGCGCGATCGACTCTGCCGTGCCGCCGAAGATCGAAACGGTCAATGCATATGGCAGCGCTACGCCCGTTGCTCGAATTGCAGTTGGGAACAGTTCGGCCTTGACCACCGCATTGATCGAGGTATAGCCGGATACGATCAACCACGCCGCCGCGATCAGGAGGAATGCGGTAAACGGATCGTGGACTCCCTGCAGCGTGTTCAGAAGCGGAATCGTGAACAGAGTTCCGCCCAATCCGAACCCGATCAACAGCCATTTGCGTCCGATGCGATCGGAAAGGGCGCCATAGAGCGGCTGCAGCGCCATCGCGAAGATCAGGCTACAGGCGGTGACCATGGTCGTTTGATCATCGGTCAGCTTGACGGAGAGCTTCAGGTATTTCTGCATGTAGGTGGTATAGGTGTAGAAGGCCGCAGTCCCGCCCATGGTTAGTCCAACAACGAGCAGGACTTCACGTCGGAACTGACCCAGCGCACGCAGCGAACTCCCCTGTCTTGCCGCCTTCGCGCGGGTGAATACATCCGTTTCGTGCAGATTACGACGCATGACGGCGGCCACGACGGCCAGCAGCGCGCCGATCACGAACGGAATACGCCAGCCCCATCCCCGAAGCTGCTCCTCCGTCAGGAGCACCTTCTGCAAGACCAGGAGAACGACGATCGCGCAGAGCTGGCCGCCAATCAACGTCACATATTGGAAGCTGGAATAGAATCCGCGGTTCTTTTCGTCCGCGACCTCGCTCAGGTAAGTTGCGCTGGCGCCATATTCACCGCCAAGGCTGATTCCCTGCACGACTCGCGCGAAACCAAGCAGGACCGGCGCCGCAAAGCCGATCGACGCATAGGTGGGCGTCACGGCGATGATCAGAGAGCCGAAGCACATCATCAAGACCGACAAGGTCAAGGCATTGCGGCGGCCATGATGATCTGCAAAATGGCCGAATAGCCAGCCTCCAAGTGGGCGGACAAGAAAGCCGGCGGCAAACAGCAGCGCGGCATTCAACTGCTGCACAACCTCGTCGCCCTCAGGAAAGAACGATTTGGCGAAATACAACGCAAACGCGGCATAGGCGTAGAAGTCATACCATTCCACCAGATTTCCGATCGAGCCGACGAAGATCGCGCGCAAGCGGCTACCCATCCCAAGGCCGTCACGGCGTGCTTCATCGGCGGCCGCAACGAGGGTGGGGTTGATAGCTCGCTCAAGATTCATGGCGTCCTCCGAGTGCACGTTTTCTTAGGCTCTAAGGCCAATCGTGCTCATGCCTGAGCAACCCGCGTGCCAGCCGGCCGCGGCCGCCGACCGCGCCGGCAAACAAAGCGATTTCAGATGGTTGCATTGCGCCCCGCGTGAAACGGGCTCGCGGCGCTCAGCGGAATTCCGCCGATCCGCGTCGGCGTGTGAGCGGGAATCCGCCTCGTGCCTAGCAGGAGGTTCGGCTGGGTCGCAGCAAGCCGTACCTTGCCATTTTTTCGTTGAGCGTCCGCCGTGGCACGCCGAGACTTTCCATAACCGCCACAACCGACCAGTTGTGCTCCAGCAAAGACGCCTCGATCAGCATGCGCTCATAAGCTGCGACACGCTCGGAGAGCGAGCGCCTTGCGCCCGCTCCTTCGGCCCGCCGCAGAATTTCCGCGACGCGGCGACCCGTTGCGGCCAGGCCGAGCGCGTAGCGTTCAGCCACGTTCTTCAATTCCCGAACGTTGCCTGGCCAGTCATGGGTCAGCAGCGCATCGAAATCCTCGGCTCCGAGTGGGGTCAAGTCACGGCCGCTGCGCCGGGCGGCTTCCGCGGCGAAATGCTGGAATAGCAGCAGCACGTCGTTGCCCCGTTCGCGCAGCGGCGGCAGACGGATCTCCGCCGCGGCCAAGCGGAAGTAGAGATCGGCACGAAAGCGGCCGCTGCGGCTGTCGGCCGCGAGATCGGCCTTCGCGGCGGCGATCACACGGACGTCGATCGGGATCAGCCGGTTCGATCCCACCCGCTCGACCACGCGCTCCTGAAGAACGCGCAGGATCTTGACCTGAAACGCGTGTGGCATGCTTTCAATTTCATCGAGCAGGAGGGTTCCGCCGCTGGCATGTTCGAACTTCCCGATGCGAGCCCCGCGTGCGCCGGTAAACGCCCCCGCCTCGTGACCCAGCAGTTCGCTCTCGAACAGCTCGGCGGGGACGGCCGCGCAATTCACCGCAACGAAAGGAGCTCGTGCCCGCGGACCAAGGTCGTGCAGTGCGCGAGCGACGACCTCCTTTCCCGTGCCGCTCTCGCCGAAGAGGATCACATCCCTGTCGTGCTCGGCGAGCTCGCCAACGGACTTTCGCAGCGTGGCCATCGCTGGCGATGTCCCGAGGAGACGTCGCTCCAGCTCACCTTCGGCGCCGAGCCGGCTCGTGAGTTGCCTGAGTTGACGCTTCAATCCTGATTGTTCTGCCGCCCGTGCCAGCACGGCAGACATATGATCCGGGTTGGCAGGTTTCTGCAAAAAGTCGTAGACGCCCTCGCGCATGGCCGCTACCGCGAGTGCAACGTCGCCGTGAGCAGTCAGCAGTATGACCGGAATGTCGGGATCGATGCGCTGCACGTCGCGCATCAGTTCGATGCCGGATCGATGCGGCATCCGGAAGTCGGTCAGTACCACGTCGGGCAGCTCGGCCTGAAGCATCGAAAGCGCCTCGTCCGCATTTCGGGCGGTGCGCACGTCGAAGCCGCCCAGCTCCAGCCATTGTCTGATCGAGCTGCGAACGATCTCCTCGTCGTCGACGACAAGAATCGATTTGCTCATCCACATACCCCGATAGATCTAGGCCGGCGCGGACGGCGCCGGCAGGGTCACCCAAAACCGGCTTCCGATTTGCGCTTCACTCTCAACCGAAATCGTGCCTCCGAGCTCCCTCACGATTCCATAGCTGATTGAAAGACCGAGGCCGAGCCCTTCACCGATTTCCTTGGTGGTGAAGAACGGATCGAACAGCGACTTCATGTGCTCCGCGGAGATTCCGCTCCCGGTGTCTGCGACCTCGGTCGTAACGGTGCTCCCCGCACGACGGATGGAGACCGTGAGAACTCGGCGCGGGCGATCACGCATCGACTGGACCGCGTTCGAGAGCAGGTTGACGAAGACCTGCTCCAGACGGATCGGGTTCGCTTCGACGTGAGCCGGCTCCGCTGGCAAGTCCAGGACAACCTCGATACCTTCATTTCTGATCCGGTACTGCAGAAGCCGCATCGCATTGCCAAGTGTCACACCGACATCGACTCTGCTGGTTGCCCCTGTCTCCTTGCGCGCGAACATGCGCAAGTGACCGATCAATGCCATCATTCGCTCGGCTATGGACGACATCAAGTCGAGGTTCAAGGCCGTTCGTTCGATCTCGTTGCGTTGCAACAAGACTCGGCTGCTTGCGATGTAAGTGGTGAGTGCCGCGAGTGGCTGGTTGATTTCATGCGCCACCCCCGCCAGCGCCTGTCCAAGACTGGCAAGCTTCGCACTCTGCACCAAGCTCTCGTGGGTTTGTCGCAACTCCTGTTCGGTGCGCGTCCGTTCCAGGACTTCGCTCGTCAGCTGACGATTGGCTTCGCGAAGCTCCATCGTGCGCTCCGCAACACTTCGTTCCAGCAGCTCGTTTGCTTCGCCCTTGGCTTTCATCGATTGCCGCCATTGATAGGCTACAAGTCCGAGCAGCTGTACTGTGAGAACGGCAAAGCCGGCTGTGGCGGCGACCGTCATTGCATGCCGTCGCGCGTCTCCGATATCCGAGAAGATCAGAAGCTGCCACCCATGCGCCGGCAGATGCCGCGCACGCAGCGCATATTCGTGAACGTCATTGTCGTCGCCCAGTCCAACCGATACGTTGCCTGATGCCGCCGAGGAATGCAGGATCGGGGCATTTTCGATCGTGTCGCCGAACTGCCGGGACTTGTTGAGACGCGCGACCGCGCTCGAGGGCAGCGTTCGCAGCGGGTGATATTTCCACCGCGCGCGGCTGGCCAAGATCACCACGCCTCCTTCATCTTCCATGGCCACCAGATCACCGGCCCTGACCCAATCGGCCTCCAGCGGCGTCAAATCGATCTTCACGACGGCGACCCCGATCGTAAGCTCGCCTTCCGTGATCCGTTGCGACAAGAAGTAACCAGGCAGGCCGGTCGTCACCCCGACGGCATAGAGCTGCCCTTCCCCGTCACGGATTGCGCTCTGGAAATAGGGGCGAAAGTCGTACGCATGCCCGACGAAGCTCTTTGCTCCATCATAATTGCTTGCTGCTAGCGCCACCCCTGCCGTGTCCAGTACGTAGAGCTCGGCCGATCCCGCGGCCTGATTTAGCGACTTGAGATAGCGGTTGGCTGCTTCGACGACTGCCCCGTCGCCCGGTGTCCGGAACAGCCGGCGCACCGGGTCGGCGAGTGAAAGAACCGTGGGCAGATATCGGAAGCGGGCAACGGTTGCATCGAACGTGCTGCCGATCAACGTGAGCCGATCATCGGAATCGCGGCTCATCTGCGCGAGCCCAGCGCTCAGGGCCAATCGGTAGGACAGCAGCGCGACTCCCACGATTGCCAGGATGGCAACGGCCGCGATAACCGGCCAAGCCCTTGAGAGCTCACGCGGCAGTTCCAGTCGGCTCGAAAACCACGCCGACATTGATACACTCCCGCTCACGCCAGCTCGAATGATGGACCTGACCTACGCTTCGGTCACCTCGCGAATTCTCCCCGCTCATGCCGGATCCAGAGCTTCACCCGCAACCGGAGTCTTGGACCCTCTTATGAGTCGAAGGTCGATGTACCCCGCGGCGTTTTACGGTCGAATGAGATCTATACGGCCGCAGCCATCGTCCAGCGTGACCTGGCGTCCCTGATGAGCTCCGGCAGATCGACGATCATCCGACACATGTGCGTTTCCAATTTGGCACACGCACCTTTCGGATCCTGATCACGGAGCAATTCGATCAACTCGAGACATTCTCGTACCTGGGCGCCTTGATCCGGGCTTTGCAGGATCGAGAGGCATCGGACATATCGGCTGCGATCATTGAAGTTCCGCATCATTCTCAGCATCTGCTCGTTTCGCGACAGCTGCGTGATCTGCTCGAAGACGCCTTCGATGGTCATCGCATGATGTTTGACGCACTTCGTTGCCGAGTGACCCACTGCAACGGCTTCCACTTTCATCAAACCCCGGCCGAGACGCGCAACCGAGGACGGATCGAGTGGCCTCGTGATATTGTGCTCAAGAACCAGCCGGGCAAATTCATACAGGTCCTGCAGCTCGGACGCGTTCGGAACCTTGGAAAAGAAGCCTCGCTTCGCGATGCTGTCGATCAGTCCCTCGCCTTGCAGGCGCTCCAGCGCTTGGCGCACAGGCGTTGCGCTCGCATTGACGCGATCCGCCAGATCGTCAATGTGCAGATGCTCTCCCGGAAGCACCCGGACCTTGCTGTCAGGGACCAGATCATAGTGGATGACGAGGTCCTTGAGCTTAGTGTAAGCGGTGTCTACCTTGCTGATATCCCCGTCTGTATCACGCATGCCACGTCCCCTTGAACCACCCTAGGCGGACGCTACTTGCCGGCCGCAGACGTAGCACCGGAGAGGCGTATGCCTTGTTCCCGGAATGCTCCGACCGCGCCGACGAGCACGCATGAACGGGTTCGGCGACGCCCGACGTCGAACCCTTGCCCTGCTACTCGTTGTCCGCCCATGACTGTCATTTTTTACACACTGTAAGCTTACGCACTCATTGCAGCCGTCACCATCATAAAAACTATGCAATCGATGTGTACTGGTTCACTGGAGCATACTGAGACGGTGTCTCATCGCGTAAGCGGTTGCAGCGGCGCGCGAGCTCACGCCGATCTTCATATATATGTTCGCGATGTGTCTGTTGACGGTCGGCACACTAAGGCGTAGTTCCGCGGCAATGGCCTTGGAGCGGCTGCCGGCAGCGAGCTTGCTGAGGATCTCCATTTCTCGCGGCGAAAGATCATCAGGGCCTCGCGCGTATAAGTTGCGCGGCCCGACCTCGACTCCCTCTATCCGTGCTCGATCGACACGCTCCTGCCAGCTTCGCATGCCGAGTGCTACGAACTGCTCGCGTCCCCGCTGCAGCAGCGCATGCGAGGACGGCTTGTCGCCTGAGGTTCCCGTCACGATCGCCTCGTCAAGATCGACGAGCGCTCGGAGGCAGACCTGGCCTGCCCGCTCAAGGTCGCCGCGGGCCTTTGCGAAGTGCGTGCATGCCGCAACCGTGTGACCCTGAAGGGCCGCCAGACGTCCGAGGATGAATTCACGGCATTCACCGGCTGCACCGATCGTGCTTCCGTGTTTTGGAGCGCGGACCAACGCTTCGAACCGGCGCGCGCGCTTGACGTCCTCACGCTGCCAGGCGGCGCAGACCCCGAGCCCAAGTGCATCATCCGACAGCTGTCTGTCGCAATTTGTGTTCTCCAAGGATCGGAGCAGCGCCTCGATGCGAACGTCATATTCGTTTTCGCCAGGCAAGAACGCTTCAGTCAGAGCGGCGAAGCCGAGCACGATCTGTCCAAGGCGCACCGGATGATCCTTGACGATCTGCAGCGCACGCGAAGCGATTCGGCCGATTGCCGGCCAGTCGCCCCCATACAAATAGGCCCGCCATGCGACCGCGGAAAGCTCCAGGGCGAGATGCAACCGGTGCCACGGTCCCAGTCGGACAGCCAGCGCCCGCGCGTCGCGCAGCGCCGCGTCGGAGCTTGTCAAATGGCCCAGGCTCGCCTCGGCAATCGCGAGAGAGGTTAAGGCCTCGATCCGGCCAGGAAGCGACCCGAAACACTTGGCATCCCGCAACAGGTCGTGCGCAGTTTCGACCCCCATGGCGAGTTGTCCATGCCGATAGATCCAATCATGGGTGACGACCTCTCGAGCCCGGATGATGGCCGCCGGACTCTGCCATTCGGCGGCCCAACGTTGCACCTGCTCTGTCTGTTCGATTGATCGCGGAGCATACAGGTCGAGCGCCGAGGCACGGTCCTCTTCGTCTCCAAGCTGACGGACGAGATCGAGCGCAACCGGATCCGGCGCGTGGTAGATCGTCTCAAACGTCCCGTCATTCCATCGGCATCGCCAGTGCTGTCGGAGCACCTCCAATCGGGCCCAGTGCAAATCTCGGCGAGCACCGCAGGCCTCCAGTCCGCGTTCCACCAGAGGCTGCCACATCTCGGTGGGAGCGCCGGCGTCCCGCAGCCTGCGGACAATCGTCACCAAGAAACTCATGATCCATGATGGCTGCCGCTCCCAGCATCGGCCGAACAGAAGGCGCGACGTCGCGTCGGCGGCTTCGACGTCGAGTGATGCGGCCTGGGCAAGCGCGAGATCACGAAGCATCTCGTCCGAGACAGCATCGCCTGCGAGATCGCAAGCGATCCGAAGGAATGCAGCTTCGTGCTCGCTGATATAGTTCGCTCGCGCGCGCTCGGCTGCCTTCAGTGCGAAGACCCCGCCGATCTCGGCACCCGCGATGCGCTGCGAGGCGTGATACTGATGTGCAATCTCTCCGGGATCGGCATCGAGCTCGGCGAGACGCGTCGCCGCGCGCCGATGCAAGATCGCTCGCCGGTCGGGGTTCAGTTCGTCGTACATGGCACGCCGCAGCAACGCATGCGCAAAGACGTAGCCATCACCTCGCACGACGAGGACCCCGGCCCTCATCGCCTCGTCGATTTGGTCGAGAATCGTCTCTTCGGAATCCGATATCAGAAGCTGCAATCGGCCGAGATCGAAGCCTTCCGGAAATATCGCAGCGATCCGTAGCATCCCCAGGGTCGGCGCCGAGAGCCGCGCGAACCGTCGCGACAGCAGCGGACGCAATCCGGCCGGGATGCCGACACCGTTGGTCACGAGATCGGCGGGCCATTGGCCCTGGCGCCCCGGAAATCTTCCCTCGTCGACGAGGTGGTTGAAGAGCTGGCGCACATAGAACGGATTGCCACCAGTCTCACGGTGAATTGCCGTCGCAAGCGATGCGGGAAGCCGCTCGCCTGCCAACGACTCAAGCATGCGCATCGTGTCCGCAGGCTCGAGCGGCCGAACCGCGATCCGATGAAGCTCGCTCTCACGCGCCAGCGCATTGAGTTCCAGCGGCTCGCCACCGGTCTCGTCAGGACGGAGGGTGATGACGGTCAGCAGCGGGAGAGACCGCGTCGAGCGTAAGCAATGCAGCAACATCGACCAGGATTCGCGATCGGCCCAGTGCAGGTCCTCCAGCACGAGCAACAGTGGAGATTCGACTGCAACCGCATGAAGCAGATGAACGGCGGATTCGAACAGCCGAAACCGCTCGTCCGGTCCGGAGAGTCCTTTGAGAGCAGGAAGATCCGCAGCGGCCGCGAACGCCGGCACTAGGCGAGACAGCGGCCGAATCATATCATTGCGAGCATGGTTGAGGAGTGTCGGCTGCTCGCGAGCCCATTGGGAGAACGTGTCGGCGAACAATCCATAGGGCAGAGGTTCGGCCATCTCGTAGGCGGCCCCCCTCGCGACACAGAAACCGCGCTGCTTCGCAGTTAGGGCCAGTGCCTCGACCAGACGGCTCTTGCCGATACCAGCCTCTCCTATCAGGACCGCGCCGACAGCGCGTCCATTCGTGCTCGGGAGAAGCTCGCGAAGCCGGTTCGACTCCTGGTCCCTTCCTATAAGCGGAACACCGCTATCCTTCATGCGCTAACCAATGGCCAACCTACACGATACTCTTTCATGGCTGCGGCACGACGCACTGCCGCCCGTGCGATTCAACCGTCTCCGACAACTTAAGATTGCTTTGAGAAAATATCAGCTCGGCACGATAATACCAAGCGTCAAATCAATGTTGCGCTGCGCATATCGGACTCATCTCGCGAAGACTGTCGCGCAATCGCGACCGGCGAGACCCGAAGGACTCAGATCGATCACGATCTCCATAGCCCGTTCAGCCAATGATTGCTTGCCCTAAAAGACACACAACCATTATGAGGTGCAACCACCAAACTCAACCGAAGCATGAAACATCATTGAGTCGTTTTCTTGACGAAATTCTCCTGGCCCAACGAGCTGGCGATCGAGGAACCGCGGCGACGCCGTTCTCGACTACTCAGCGTCGGAGGCGACGCACACATGGGCCAAGCATCTGCTGCAACGCCGGAGAGAACCATGCGTTCGCATACAGGCTCAGGAGATGGCGATGGCCTCAGGAGATCGCGGGTCCTTCATATCGTCCAACAACGCACCTTCAGCATTCGGCGGCTTGGTGCCGAACCCCGACGCGCGAATCATTTCGGAGCGTCGGATTGCGCGCATCGGAGCCGCGGCAAACCAGTGACGAGTGCGGCTTGGCACATGACATCCGGCACGCAGATCTACTGAACCGAATGTCAGAACCGTTCCTTAGGGCCGGAACGATTCGATGTACTTGATCAAACCCTTGGCGCCGAAAGAAAGTCCGGAGGTCCACGCGTCGCGGGGACGGGCCCTCGCCCATTTCTTTGCTGCACCACTCTTCGCAACGGACCCGACCGCTGAACGCGTTGCAGCAAGGCCGACCCCGACAGCGACACCGACATCGGGACCAATGAGCGCCCAGTTCCCCGCGTGAGCGTGTACATCAGCCGCTACCAGATTGCCCGGAACGAGCCCGATCGCGCCGACAAATTGAAGGCCTTTTCCGGATTTGGTTGATGTTTCCCAACTTGACTTGGTGGGAATATTTACAGTTGGAGGAGCCAAGTCCTTCTTGTTTGCAGAGCTGGCCTTATTGTAGCTCATCAATTCTTTCGTCGTGCGCCCCGTTCTCCGCGCCACCTGCACCCATGTCAGCCTGCCCTTCGACGGATCTTGGACGTCACGATTATCGTAGACGCGGTCGACCGAGAGCTTGTCACCGACCCAAGCCCCGGCCCGCGGAAGCTCGTAAGTCTGGGGGATCCAAGTCCGGTTCTCGGCCACGATCTTTCTGACTGTTGTGCCATGCTCCTTTGCGAGATCTCTCAGAGATTGTCCCGGCTGGAGATCGACGGCTTGCTTTTGCCCGGGAACGTGCAGATTCTGGCCGCTCATCGACAACAGACGTCGGAGAGGCACACCGGTTTTTTTGGCGATCTGTTCCCATGTCACGGCTGTTGGGTTGCTGGCCGACGAGGCTTGGCCCGGAACGTCAATCCGCAAAGGTGCACGACTGTCCTTGTTTGCCGTGATCAGCTTCTTGATCCCGACACCATGCCTGCGAGCGAAACTCTCCAGTGACTCGCCTGGTTGCAAGCGATCGGTCGTTGCCCCGCGAAGCACGCGGCCACCGCTCGCTGCATCATAAACCCGTCGTGGTGGGATGGACAAACCACGGTGCCCGTTCGCCTCCAACAGCCGCTTCAGGCTGAGTCCCTGATCGGTTGCAAATTCCCCGTAGGTCACGCCATTCGTGACCTGACGAAGCCGCTGAGGAACCAGGATCTCGGCGGGCGCTACATTCTTGGCGTTGGCCTTGGCGATCGATCGCAGCGAGGTGCTGTGGCTGTCGAGAAACTCCTGCGGGCTTTGACCGGCTTGCACGCGTGCGTCATCGACTGCCGGAACGGATGCGCCTGCGGAATCCTTCCGAGCGGGGATCGACCATCCATGCCGATCCAGGTTCAGCGCCACGAGCGTCTTGACATCGACCCCCTCGCGCTTCGCAATCTCGGCCCATGTCGCACCAGAACTGTTGAGAGCGGTAACTGTCGGATTGATGTCTTGAACGCCAGGATTGCTTCGCGTGAGGTCGCGCGGTATGAGGCCAAGCCTTTGGGCAATGCTGACCATCGTATCGCCTGGCAGAACGTCGACTTTCGTCCCGCGCGAGCGCATCAGCGCTTGGGAGCTCACACCATTGCGCAAGGCGAAAGCTGCCTGCCCAAGACCGAGCAAACCGTCCGATATGGCGGCGGCCCTGTCTGTATGCCATCCACTCGCAGCCTTCATGAAATTGATCGAGGCGTTGGTCCCGAAACTCGAGGCGACGACGGCGCGAGCCGCCGCTTCACGAGACGACCCGAGCCACGTCCTCACCCGCGCATGCGCCAGGGGACTGTTGAAAAACGCGCGACCTACTGGATTAAGATCAGCGATGGCCTCGCTCAATGCCGGCGCACCATGCGTGGCCAACACCAGTTCGCCGGCAACGGCTGCCGATGCTGCGGCCGGCGGAGCGGCAGCGACCCATTCTCTCAATCGATTCGCGATGCGCTTGGCGCCGCCTCCCGCCTGAGGTGTCGTCGAGGCGGCCAGAGCCCAATCGGCCGCGTGATCTTGGCTGATTGGCGTATCCTGCAACCCCAAAGCGGTCTGCCGGAACGATGCGAGTGCCGCTGGATCGCCTCCGAAAACCGCCTTGTGGAAGTCGGTCTCCCCCATCCGGTCGCGAATGGCCTCCGCGATCTTTGCCTCCGTCGCATAGGGCGATGTGCCGCGGCGCGGCACGACCTGCGAGGCGAGAAACTCGGTCACACCTTCGTTCAAGTTCGAATGTGGCCGGCTTGAATCAACGACCAAGGTGCTTGCGAGCTTCTTGAACGATTCCGAAGTCAGTGCATGCACCGCCTCGTGCGCGACCACGTCCGGGCTCAATCTGTCGGTCCGCACATAGACGCGATGCCCCCGATCCGATGCGATGCTGAAAGCATCGACGGCCGCCGGATCGTGCTGGCCGCCGGCTTTTTGATATGCACGGGCGAAATCGGCAGGATCCATGGCCTGCAGCCGGATGCCATTCGGCGCTGAGCCGCTCGTCCGACCTTGATAGGCGTCAAACACCTTCCTTCCCGCGTCGAACGCAGCGGGCTGTCCGGCGAGGCCCGCTTCGGTCGCGGTGCGGGATCTGCTCTGCTGATAGTGATGAGAAGCCACACCGGAAACTGTATTGAGTCCGATGGACAGATAGTCTTGCGTGGTCGGCGCCTTGCCTGACAGGAGGCCGGGACCCGCAGTCAGCATGGTGTTCGCGCCCAGCTGGGAGGCTGTCTGATAAAGCGGGTTCGACACGAGGCCATTCGGCCGTGCCGCGCTTGAGGTCCGCACGGCGACCTTGCCGTCGACGAACTTCGTCAGACCGCCAGTCACGCCGGCCATCGCGACATTCTTGAAGTACCCCGAGAACGCGTCCTTCATCTGCGCGTTGGCTTCGTCCTGCGTGAGCCGTCCCTCGGAGAGCTGATACTGGGACTCGACGTAGGTCCCCGCGACGTTGCCGAGGCCCATGACCCCCTGATTGGCGACCATGACCGTTGATCCGGTTGCCAGCTTCGAGACGACCGAGCTTGCAGCCTGGTCGAGGCCGCGCGTAACGAAGGCCTCCGTCGCTCCGCCCGTCAACGCCCCGCCTGCTGCGCCCAGGGACTGCACGCCCGATACGGTCGCATCGACGCCCGCCTGCTTCACTTCATCCCAGCTGCCGCCACCTTGGAAGAAGTTGTTGGTCAGCGCCGCATCGAGGGAGACGTGAGAGCTGCTGTGAATGTCGCCGCCACCGAACACAGTCGCTGCATTCTGGGCCGTGTCGATGGCTTCTGCCGTTCCCGTTCCTACCAAGGTGCCCGCTGCGAGGGCGGCCAAGACAGGCGCGCCGGCTCCGGCCGTGGCCATGGTGACAGCGGTCGCAGCCGCGGCGATCGCGACGTCGCGCACGACTTCCTGTGCACTCGACCAATTGGCGTCGGTCTTGCGCTCGTTCTCGAACATCCGGTCATTCTGGGTGGCCAGATTACCCATGATTTTCAGATACTCGCCGTTGACCTCCTGGGCAGTCATCCCTCTCTGATTTTTCTGCAGGGCCGTGAGCGCCTCTTTCTTGTCCTGCAGATCCGACTCGAGCTCAGACCGGTTGGCACCGAACAGCCCCCCGACCCAATCGCCGCCCTTCTGCAGAAGGCTGCGGTTGCCGAGCGCTTTGTCTTCCCTGCCGATGGCATCCTGCAGCTCATGCAGCCCTTGACCGATATCCACTCGCGCGTTCGCGTCCTTGAGGCTCGCAAGCTGCTCAGCGACCGCGCCATCGCTCAAGGCACCCGGATGCTGCGCAAAGAATGTATTGTACGCATGCGAGAGCGCGCTCTGGTCAGCGGCCGTTTGCGGATCAAGTAGATTTTGCGGCAACGTCAGCCGAAACTGGGAGTCCAGCAGCTGATATTGAGCCAGCTTCTGTTGAAGTTGTGCATATTGAAGCGATTGCTGAGCCGTCGTCAGGGCGCTGCCCGCTTTGGTGAAACCCACAGCCTGTACATTGCCAGCTTGTACCAAATCAGTGTTGGCGGACTGCCGCGCGGTTGCGACCGCCGCCTCGCTCTGTGTGACACGATAATCCTGAACCAGCCTGTTGGTCGTTGCAGCCAGCTCTTTCGTGATCAGGCCGGCCGATGCCGCATCAGTTCTTGCCTGCGCTATCTGCTGCAACACCGGCGAGTTTGAGGGCAAGGGAACATGGCTATAGGTCTGCTCCAGATTAGCCAATGTCGTATTGCGCCGGTCGGCGTAGGCAAGCCCGGTTGCCGACTTGAAGCCCGCCGTCGCAATGTCGGACATTGTCGAGAGCTCGCGCAACTGATGCTGCGCTTGGTTCAGCTTGAGCTCCGTGGCGGCCGTCGGATTCTTGATATAGGCGGCCTGCGCATCCGAGACGGCCTGGTGGCCCTTGATCAGGGCGAGGTCGGTCCCGACTTTGTTCTGATAGGCGCTTGCCTGATCGTAGTCGATCTTCGCCGTGGTAGCGGTCTGCCGGGCTTGCGGGGACAATTTGGCAAGATCGGAGTCCTGCGCTGCCTCAAGATCGGTCTGCGCTGCCGCCGCAAATGCCACTCGGTGCTGAGCCGCGGCCCAGCCTGCATTCTGGTAATCAGCGTTCCCGTTCGCGAGCTTGAGATCGAGCGATGCCTGCTGCGGATCGCTGCCGCGCGTTGCACGTACGGTGTACCCCAATGGATGCAGAGCGTCGTTCACCCGATCCTGGGCATCCTTCGCAACCGTCCCGTATTTCTCGGAATTCGAAGCATAATACTGGAGCTGGGCCTTGCCCTGCGCGACCATGCCGACATCGGCGTTGAGCTTGCTCCGCGCGACGGTGAAGTCGTCATAGGCGCGCAGCTGCGATGGCGTCAAATCCGCCTGGGTCGGATTTTCGTTCTGGTCGATCGTGACCCCGGCTTTCTTCAGCGCTGTGGAAGCGCTCTCGAGCTCTTTCTTGTCCGCCGCGGCCTGCTGCCCGTAGACGACGCTTTTCCCTGCCGCAAGGTCGGCGCCCGCGGCATCAAGCTTGCGCTGGTCCGTCGCCAGCTTGTGTTGCTGCGCATCCTGCTGCTGATTCAGCAACGACAGACGGTGCAATGTTCCGGCGCTGATCCCCCGGTCCATCTCGGTGTCCAGACGGCCGAGCTGCGATTTGGTCTGCTCGAGAGCAGCCGTATCGGCGGTGACCTTGGCCTTTCCCTCGGAAACCTGGGCCGAGGCCGCGTCGACGAGCGGGGCAACTTTCCGCGCGACTGGATCTTTCACGGTGACCGGCGGCGGTGCCGGCTTGTAGTTCGCTGCGGCGGCGTCGATGCGTTGTGCAGCACTCAGATTGCTCTTGGCCGAACTCAACACCGCCTGGTCGGCGGTGACTTGCTGCTGAGCGGCCGCAACCTGCTTCTTCAGATCGTTGATATGGGTTTGATGGGCAGCCGCCGCGGCGCCGGCGCCGCGACCGTACCCGATCGGAGCCTTCGTGCCCTGCGCATCAGTCAGCTCGCTCTGCAGTTTATGCAGCTTTCCAGCATCACCATCGAGTGTCGTCTGCGCCTTTGTCTGAACCGCTTTTGCCTGCGAAACGGCGTCTGGGACCGGCGCCGCCGACGCCGGGGCGGGGACCCCCGGACACGCGGCCACCGCCTTCGGCGGAACAGGGGGACCAAACAACACGGGCGTCGGTTGCAGAACCGGACCCATGATTGGCCGAGCGGGCTGAAAGAGCGGCAAAGGTGCCGTCGATGATGATCCAACGCTGTGCGTCGAATTGCGATCGAGCATGCCCGAAGACGACGCCGTGGACTTCGGCCGCGGAGGTGGCGGCGGCGGAGGAGGTGGTGGCGGGGGTGGCGGCGGAGGCGGAGGAGGCGGCGGGCTGGCGACAACCGAACCACCTGCGTCATCTATCCGCATTCGCGCGTCTCCCCGTCAATGGCGACAGTGCTGCTTTGGCCGGCGCATATCGTCAGCCGTGCAGCCCATTCGGTGAACTCCGAGCGGCATTGTAGGACGTCAGCCAGCCGCTGATCCGGAATATATTATGAAAATACTGTTGGGCGGCGCAGCGACAGTCAGGACATGCCGCTCGCGCGCAACGCCGACGCCACTGGCTGGAAAAACTCCTCAGTGATGTAATGGTCCTGGGCGATGCGGCGATCGAGTTCCGCTGCAAGGTCTGGATTGCGCAGACGAGGAATGCCGAGCTCAGTGGCAGCTTCGGTGAGGTTGTGCGCGCGGACGGAACGTCCCTTGCACACAAGCCTTGGGACCTGTGTCTCACCCGGAACATAGCGCAACCCGACCATCACATCGTCGCCCTCAATGACCAGTGTTGCGCTTTCGATTCCTCCCCGCCCTCCCCCGTGCGCCAGCGATTGACGCTGACGGCGTTGTGCGGAGCGCACCTCCGGCAGGCCCTCCTGGTCTCTCCGCTCGCGCTTCGCCTCGCTTCGTGTCATCCGCATCTCGCGCATGAACAGTCCGCGCTGCAAGAGAACGTCGATAAGGCCGCCCACCATCAGCACGACGATTGCCGCGACGACGAGCGGTGCCATCACCGCCCCGATCACCGGCGCGAGGCACGAAAGGCCGCATCCTGGCGTGTGAACCAAGGAGTTGAGCGACATCGCGAGGACGAAAACCGAGATCGTGACGAGCAGGGTCGTCTTGACCAGACTCTTCACCAGCTCGATCAGGCTCTTGAGCGCGAAAATTCGCTTCAAACCCTTTGCGGGATGCAAGCGCTCTGCGCGGGGCTTGATAGGGTCAAGGCTGAAGACGATCCCCTTGGTGACGGCGACGTTGACGACGAGGGACATTAGGACGACGATGGCCGCCCCCCTTGCAAGGTATGGCACGGCGGCTTCGTACATCATCGTTCCGATCGTGCCCGCAGCTTCCCGAAACGGTTGCCCGCCCGCATCGCCCACGAGCATCATGGCTCCCCGTAGCCGCGCGAAAAGCTCCGGCAAGATCAGCCAGAGATAGAGCAGCATGGACGACAGGCATGCACCGGCGACCATATCGGTGCTGCGAAAGACCTGTCCCTTTTCGCGCGCCTTACGTAACTTCCGCTCGCTCGGAGGCAGCGTCCGCTCCTCAGTGCCGCCATCCTCACTCATCGCAGGAACTGCCCTAGCTGGTCCAGGATTCCGGTCAACTCTCCAAGCTGAGTACCGAAGTGATCGAGCAGAACGGCCGCATAGGGCGGCAGAACCAGGAAATAGACCAAGTTGCGCGCCGCCATCGAAAGATCGAACACATTCAACTGCGGTGCGAAACGGGCGATCACCATCAGCGCGAACATCGCAACGAACATGGCCGCCAGCACTGGGAATGCCAGGATCAATGCCAACTGCAGCACGCGGACGAGCATTTCCAGCGCCAATAGGCCGCTCTCCGCGCGTAGCAACGGCGCGAGCTCAATGACCGGCCAGAGCCTGTAGCTGCCATAAAGGGCTTCGACGACGCTATGAAAGCCGTCGGCTGCGACGAACAGAACCACCGCAGCGAGCATAAAAAGCGTGCCAGACGCGGTGGACTCGGTCATGGCGTTGGGATCCTGAAGCTGGGCATCGGGGGCCTGACGTTCGTAGTCGAGCAGGTCGCCCGCGACCTCGGCGGCCCAGAACGGGATCCCAAGCAGCAGACCAAGGAGCCCTCCGATGATCGCTTCCTTGAACCCGACCGCGACCAATCGCAATGTTTGCGTGCCGATCGGAGGAAGCACCTCAACAAGTCCGGTCATGACCGGTAGCGAGATCGCGACCACGAAGGCACCACGAATCAAGCCGGTCAGCCCGAGGCGAACAAACACCGGAAAGGTCATGACGAAGGCGCTGGGACGCGCGATGGCGAGCGCCAACGAAAGAAGATGACGGAAGACGAGATTGGCCCCCGCCTCGATGCTGTCCAACGGCATGAGGTCAAGCCCCATCGCCACTCCGCGTCGCCCATGTCCCTCCGAGCGCTATGAAGGGAAGGCCCGTCAACGCGTCAGTGCAGGAAAATCCGCAAGGATCTGATCGGCATATTGGATCAGCGGTGCCGCCAACACTGCGCCGAACACCGCCAGCGTGGCCACGACGGCAATCAGTTTGATCGTCTGCGGCAGCACCTGATCCTGAATCTGGGTTGCGGCCTGAAGAATTGAGACGAAGAGGCCAACAACCATCGCCACACCCAGGGGAGGCATGGCAAATATGAGAACGACCGTCAGACCCCTGACCAGATGATCGACGATTGTCGCTTGGCCCATTGCTTTCCCTCCCCATCTCGCAGGCTATCCGTAACTCAACACCAGGCCATGCATCAGCTTGGACCAGCCCTCGACCATCACGAACAAGAACAACTTGAATGGGACGGAGATCGTCGATGGCGGCACCATCGACATGCCAAGGGACATCAAGACCGCGGACACCACGAGATCAATCGCGATGAAGGGCAGATAGAGCAGGAAGCCGATCTCGAAGGCGCGCTTGAGCTCCGAGCTCATGAAGGAGGGAACGAGAATAACAAGATCTTCGCTCGATAGCTTGGCTCTGCTGCTATCGGGCCATAAGCTGCCGGTGGCAGTGACGAAAAACTCCCGCTCCGCGACCGTCGTGAACCGGCTCAGATGTTCGCGAATTGGCTGGCCTGCCCGCTCAGCAGCATCTTTCCAGTCGGTAAAGGTTTGAAACTCGCTGGGACGATCATTGACGCGCTCATACACGGTCTCCACTAGCGGCGCGCTGACATAGGCCGTCAGAACCAGCGCAATGGCATAGAGCACGAGGTTTGGAGGCGTCTGCTGCACTCCCAGCGCGTTCCGGATCAGGAACAGGACCACGGCGATCTTGACGAACGATGTCATCGTCACGACGACAAAGATGATAAGGCCAAGTCCGGCGATGACCGCGAGAACAGCGAACAAATTGAACTGGGTCACGGCTTCAGCTCATTCGTGATTGAACAATCTGGCGATCCGCACGCCGAGTGCCTCGCCGATCCTGACGATCTCGCCCTGCCCGATCCGCCGATTCCCCGCGTGAATCTCAATTGCATGTCGCGGATCCCGACCGAGATTGAAGACATAGCCGGGCGCGATCATGCGCAACTCGCCGAGAGGTATCTCGAGCTGGCCGATCTCAAATAGGAGCTTGATCTGGAGGTCGTCCAGGCTCACATCGTCTGCGCCTGTATCGACGCTTTCATGTGCCGTCATGTCCACAGCCGTCCAATGATGATGAAGATCGCCTCTGATCTGGTGCAACGTGTCCACCACTGTCGCGTCGCTTCCCTCGAAGCGGCATGAGGTGAGACGACGCTCGCCGAAGACGGCGGCGACGCGTCCATCCGGCATCGCGTGTTCGACGATCACGACGTCTCCCGGCCGTAAGCTCGCAAGCAAGCGGGCGCTGACGCGCGTAACACCAAGCCGGAAGGCCGCGCAGATCGGAACTCCGGCGGCAGCAGCCGGACCCAATGCTTGAACTTGATTTGCCAAACGGGATTCGTATGGCTCTGGTAAAGACAGGTAAGCACTGAACGATCGTTCGCCAAACCTGCCGCGACACAGGATTCCAATCGAGTCCGGAACGCTGCCATCGAAGGAAGCATGCGTGAGGGTGACGGGGAGGCCGAGCGTCTCCTCGATTGAATCAAGTATGGCGGCGCAGGCGAACTCGATCAGAAGCAGCAGATCGGGCTCGGCGAGCGTAGTTCGAGGCGGACCATCAATCGCCTGCAGCGTTGCATCGATCACCTCGACAGGCAGACTTACGGCGCATGGATCACCGCCGATCGTAAAATGCAGACGACACGCCGGCCGGCTCGAAACGCCCGAGGAGGCGCCCGAGAAGGAAATCCGCAGCGGCAGACCTGCCAACTCGCAGGTGAGTTCAGCCAGCCGCCGACACCAACGACGGGCACGTAGAACATCAGCAATGGATAGCACGTCCGGATGAAATTCGGTGATCTCACCGTCAGGCGCTCCGCGCCTGCGAGCGGGGAATGGCGCGTTCATGCTTGCCGCCCCGCCGCCCTGCCGTCCGAATTAGCCATCTCCTCTAGCAACGTCTCACGGTCCTCGCGACGGCGACGTGATTGCTGCGATAACTCATCCCACTTGCGACGCCTCCGATGAGCCTTCACGAATTCGAGGCGTAGACCCTGAACTTCGTTACGCGCATGGTCGAGCGTACGGATGCTCGCAAGGCGCTGCTCGGCAAGCGCCATTGCCAGCGACTCGAGGCGCCTGAGTTGCGCGTCAAGTTGGGTGATCTCCCGCGCGGAAATTGGACGCCCTACCATCTGCTGGTAGATCTGACGTTCGCGTGCGCCACGCGCCGCTGCTTGCAACGCGAGCGCATGATTGATCTGCGTCAGTTCCGCAGCCGCTTCGACCTGTGCCTCCACGCCGCGCTGAAGCGCGGAATTCGCCCGCCGCTCCCTCTCTCCGAGAACGATCCGCATCCTGCGTATGCGCGTGAGCAGTGGATCGTACCTCATGACGCGAGCTGCTCGAGTTGATGGATCGTGCGATCCCACGGAACGACCTCGCCGAGGCCCTGCCGCAGAAAGGACTTGATAGCATCCTGCTTGGCGATCGCCTCATCGGCGATCGGATCGGATCCGGCCTTGTACTCCCCAACCTGCAGCAGGAACTCAAGCTCTGCATAGCGAGCTATGAGTTCACGCACCCTCCTGGCTGCAGAGCGATGACGGCTCGTCACGACCTGATCCATGACGCGGCTGAGGCTGGACACGATGTCAATCGCAGGGAAATGCGCCGACTGTGCGAGCTTAGGTGACAACGCGATGTGCCCGTCCAGAATGCTGCGCGTCTCCTCCGCGATCGGATCCGCGGTACCATCCCCCTCAACCAGCACGGTGTAGAATGCAGTGATTGAGCCGGCGACTCCGGGACCGGACCGCTCGAGCAACTCGGGCAATGCCGCAAACACCGACGGCGGAAAGCCCCGGCGCGTCGGCGGCTCGCCCGCGGCCAGTCCGATCTCACGCAATGCCCTCGCAAAGCGAGTGACACTGTCCTGCACCAGGAGCACGCGTGCGTTGCAATCCCGGAAGTACTCCGCGATCGTCACGGCGACATAGGCAGCCGTGACGCGCTCCGTCGGCGGCCGGTCGGAGGTTGCGACAATCACGACTGATCGCGCCCGAGCCGCTCCGGCCAGGCAGCGCTCGACCATTTCTCGAACTTCGCGCCCACGCTCGCCAATCAGTGCGACAACGCAGACGTCGACGTCCGCGTTCTGGACGATCTGGGCGACAAGCGACGATTTGCCCGCGCCGGGTTCGCCATAGATGCCGATCCGCTGCCCCTCGCCGCAGCTGAGCAGACCATCGATCGCCCGGATACCAAGTGACAAAGGGCCGTCAACGAGCCGCCGTGCCAAGGGCGCCGGCGCAGCTCCGCGGACTCGTCGAATCTGGTCGAACTCGGGCCATCCTCGTTCCTGAACGTCGAGAGGGCGCCCGAGCCCGTCGACGACGCGGCCGAGCAGCGCTGGCCCAACCATGATGCCGAGGGCCTGCCTTGTCGAGACGACTTCCGTTCTTGTTGAGAGACCCGCCACGTCTCCGAGAGGCGTCAGCAACGCGACTCCGCCTTCGATGCCCACGATCTCGGCCCGCAGATCAGGCGAGGCATGGGCAGAACGGAGCAAACAGATATCGCCAACACGCGCATCGGGAACGATCGCCCTGATGAGGGTCCCCGACACCTGAATCACGCGCCCGCGGATCGGGCGCAGTTGCGAACGGCCTGCAGCTTCACGCAACTGCGGCAGGATTCGCGCGAGTCGGTGCGTGGCAGAGCCTGCCGGCATCATGGCTCCACGCCCTCGAAACCGGCACGCAGCGCCAAGGCGAGCTGCTCCAGTTGAGCGTCAACGGAAACATCGATCTGCCCGAACTCGCTCCAAAGCATACAGCGCCCCGGCGCAAACTGCGGGTCGGACACGATGGTGAGCTGGTCGGCCCCATCCTCCAGCAGCGTCGCCACTCGTACACGGATGGACTCCATCTCCTGCGGCGCAGTCATCAGCACGAGGGCCGTACCGGAACGGATCTCTTCGAGTGCTCTGGTGATGGCGCGCGCGGCGAGATCGTCCGGCTCAAAACTTCCGAGGATCTCCCTGATGATCTCGACGACGAGCGTGATAAGTTCGTCTTGCAGATCGGCGACGAAATCATCAACCGTGACCTTCGTTTCCGCAATCAGGCGAGCCGCCTCCTCAACTCCCGCGAGACGACCATCCTCAAAGCCTCTCATGCGCTGCTCTTCGAACGCGAGCCGGGCCTGCGCGGCGATCTGCTCGCATTGCCGCCGGGCGTCGGCAAGAGAGGCAGCCGCGGAAAACCAGGTCTCCGCCTCTTCGGCTCGAACCACGGGTCCGAGCGGATGGAACGTGCCGACAGGCTTGTCACTCTCGCGGGCTTTCACGGCACCATCCCATCGGCTAGAACGCGATCAACAATCTCCGGACCAAGCTGCTGGTGTCGCCGCGAGACCGAGGAGCCCAGCGGCGAGTTAATCGGAAATCGAAGAAGGATGCGGCTACGCAAGGTGGCGGGGAGTCGCCAGATTGCGGCATTGAGACATTGCATCCCATCACCTCGGATGAGGTCCGCAAGCGCAGATGGATTCGGGGGGCGATCGGGTTTGGGCGACAGATCGATATTGGCGAGCGCGACCTTGTGGAGTCGGGAATCGAATTCTCCGAGATGCTCCCGGAGCGTAGTCTTGAGGACCATGGAACGAATTGCGTGGGCATGCCAAACACCGCCGGCCAGCTCACCGACGCGGCATAGTTGCTCGCAGTCGAGAAACGCAATGCGACTGCGCGTGTCAGCGACGTCGGCTGCCGTGCAGCAATCAAGCTCGTAATGCACAACGATCCGCTCTGAGATATCTCGGTGGAGTCGGTCGCAGGCGAGTATCCGTGCGGCAAGCCCGGGCGAAACGCCCGGTACGCACGCGAGAAATCGTTCAACGTGGATGTAGCGTGCCGGTAATCGACAAAACGTGTCCATATCCATCACCGGCCAATGCCCCACCGGCGCGCCGGGTTCGCAGCCACCGCCGACCTTCGGAGCACGCAAACCAAGGGATGCTCCAGGTTGCACAAGCCTACTCATTTGCCGGCCAAGCCCACTTCAATCGCACTAGGATACGACACGCAGCGGATCACGCGCCGGCATTCGCGCCTCCCGACGCGGCGCGTTGCGTTGCGCATATCCCACGCGTGCCCGGCGCCAGAGCTGGAAGATTCCGATCGATCCCAGCAGCCCCAGCCCTACCGCGGCTGACACCTGCAGGATGAGCGGACCGTCACGCAGGGCAGATCCGTCGTGAGATAGAACGGATGCCGTCGTCTCGATCGACGTGGAAGGGCTGACTTCGACGGGATCCGAACTGCCACGCACGAAAACCACGGCCACCCTGTCGTACGTCAGTCCTTCGACACTATTGGCAATGAGGGTCTTGATCTGCGGTAGGAGCACGGCGATTTCGGCGCGCGCATCGTGCTTGATGAACACCGATGCCGCCGACGACGGAACCTGATCGTGACGCAACGGGTCTATCTTAGGCAGCACCACGTGGACTCGGGCAGAGATGACTCCGTCGATCTCCATGATCGTCCTTGCCAACTCTTGATTGAGCGCGTGAATCAACCTGACTCGCTCCTCTGTGGGTGACGACACCAGACCATTGCTTGAGAATATGCTGCCCATGTCTTCGAACTTCGCATGCGGCAACCCGGACGCATTCAGCAGCGTCACAGCGTCGGCAAATCGCTCCTGCTCGACCCTGACAGTATTGCTACCGTCCTTTGCCTGGAGTCGGTCGGCGGCGATGCCGTGGTGCAGCAGAAGGGCCATCATCAGATTAGCCTCCTTCTCGCTCAAGCGGCTATAGAGCTCACCCTTGCAACCGCTCAGCATGAACGCCAAGCCCAGCACCAGCGCCAAATTCAATCCGCGCCCTCGAGCGGCCAGCCATTGTTTGCCGCAACCGGCCATTCTCATTGTCCCTTCAAGAACGTGTTGAAGATTCGGGTCGACTCGGTCGAGATTTTCGACATCAGCGTCGCCTCAATGGCAAACGAGAATGCGTGCTCCAGCATTTGCAGGGCCTGACGGCCCGCGTCTGGCTTGTCCGCTCCCAGGGCCGTTCCGCCAATGTTGGAAGATGCTGGACCGGATGCTGCCGGCTCCGGCATGAGATTGAGCTCGGGCGCGGCATTGCGCTGGACCCGCTCGTACGAACTCTCCATCCACTCCATCACCTTGCTGCCGAGTTGGTCGACGGCGTGCTCAGGCTCCATAGGCAGTTTAGTGACCGATCTATGCAGAGCGTCCTGAAACGACTGCTGGGCGGCCGCTCCGGGCTCAACGGCTCCGAAACTGACACCAACTGTTCCGGAAGCTGTGACGCCACCCAACGGCGCAATCGTCGTCATGTCACCGCTCCATGCCGTCTCAGGACCCCTCGTGCTCTCGCCATTGCTCACTCCAAACAAATAATGACTCACAAGGACAGCCGGACCATGGCTTGCACAACAGATCAGACAGAGCTTTGCACGGCGCCCAGCGGGGCAGAGCATAATATTTTCCTAATATATTCTCCGACGCACCCGCGACCGCTGTGATTGAATGAGATGAGCTGATAGCAACAAGTACATGTGAGTTTGCTCGTGGGTACGCGCGATCAACTACACGATTGCCACGATTGTTCCGCGACAAGGTCGCACGAAGGCCACGTTTTCCCATGCGACCATTTGGCATCTCGGGTTCTGGTCCCATTGCGCAGCGTGGCTGCGATCGCGACCGTCTACCTGACGCTCTCGGCGGCTGCAATCCACACCACGTCCGCAGACGCGGGTGAACCTGCTTGGCCGACCGAGTCCTACAGGTACACCATCGTCGACCAAGACCTTGGCAACGTTCTTCAGGAATTCGGACGGAATACCGGCCTGCGGTTAGAAGTGAGCCCGGAAGTACGGGGACGTGTGCGCGGGCCTCTGCCTGAACTCAAGGCCAGAGAATTCATCGAGCATCTATCCCGGAACTACGGGCTCGACTGGTATTTCGACGGCTTCCGGATTTATGTCACTAGCAACAAGGAAGCTTCGAGCAGGCTCGTTCAACTCGGTGCCGTGCCGCTCCAGCGTCTCGAAGCCGCACTTCGCGATCTCGCGCTCTCCGACGCGCGATTCTCACTCAGATCCATCAAGCAGGCCGACATGGCCCTGGTCTCGGGTCCCCCCCAATACATCCAAGCGGTGGAGCGTACGCTCGCAGCACTGAAGCCTCGAGCTGACCAGCCATCGTCCGTCACCGTCTATCGCGGGGAGCACGTCCAAGTGGTCAAGCTCAACGCCCCAGGCGACGTGCCATGACGCAAATCAACGGGTTCGCAAGTCCTGCCAGATCGACCGGACGGATCAAAGGAGTGTCAGAATGGCCGTAGAAGCATCGAGCATGACGACCGCGACGGCAAGCGCCCCGAGCAGCAGCGAGGCAGTCTCGGCTGAGGATCAAGCAAAGTTCGAGGAGGCGTTTCTCAGCGCAATGCCGCAGGCGGCCGCGTTCATGCTCATGACTGTTGCTCAGGACGGCATTCAGGAGATGGCATCCGTCGGCGACGAGAATAGTGCAACCCCGGATCCGTGACGGAGCATGCCGACTGACGCCTCGTTAGACCCTTTGCTCAGAACAAGACAGATAAGACATCGGATCGCAAACAAGGAGAGAGTTGCATGTCTAGGGTCAGCTCCCACGCATCATCCTCACGTGAAGCTCACACCGGTCACATGATGGGTCCGCACGGACACGCGTCGTCCTGGCCCGGCTTTGCAGGATTTCAGCCCACGCCCGGCGGGTCGTCAGCTCATCCGGCTCATCGCTGTGATGCGGGGGATTGGTGGCAGTCGTCGATGCCGCCCGCTTCGCAGCAGCAAGATCCGCGGACGTCTTCCATAGCATCGGACGTTCTTGGATTGGTCGCGGACGCAAAGACACCTGCAGACAAGGCGGCTCTGATCTCGGCGGCCATCAGCATCCTGAGGGGCGGACCGAGCCAGTGCGACGCGCGGAACAACGGCCGCGTTGCCAAGATCCTTGGTGACCTGACCCATCAGATCACGAATTCCAACGGGCCCAGCGACCCCGCCAAAGGTGAGCTGCTCGACGGGATCGCGAAGATCCTGAAGCAACTCGTGTCCGGCCCATCCCATCACCCCGGCGCGAACAGCTCGATACTCAAGACGCTGAATCAGCTCGTCAGCCAAGTCTCAGAGGCAAAGGGCCTTGACCAAGCGACGAAGAACAACATCCTCGACAAGCTTTCCTCGATCATTCTGCAACTCGCGGATTCAGGCTCGGGATCGCCATGCGACCGCTCCGCGGGACACCTCTCGGCCGACAACCATATCACTGACAGAGCTGAGTAAAGCAACGAGGACTCATTCTCGCAACGCGACGAGAGCGATGAGACCAGGACGTTGAAGGAAGCGCGAGAGGCGTACCTCACAAGGTGCGCCTCGGGACGGGATCCAAGCCGCCGCTTCAGCCGAGAGGTGATCAGCGTGGACAACGCTAACGATCACTTCCCGGCTGGAGGGCATTCCCCGACAGCCCAATCCTCAACGCAACACAAGCATAGAGAGATAAAGCGATGTCCCATTCAACAGGCTCCGTTTCTTCGACGACGTCATCGAACTCGAGCATCGATAGCGCGATCGCAAAGATGAAGAGTGCCTTCGACGAAGCGATCAAGACGAATGCCGAGATCACGACCAAGAAGACGCACTGGGGATCGATCGAGACGGTCGCGCAGCAGCGCCCGAACGTCGGCTGATCCAGCGATCGCCCTCGGACAGCTACCAACCGCTTACGGCACGGGGCGTTCGTACCGAGCGCTCCGCTGCCAACATGGCTGCTAGGTCCTGATGGAGAGGCAGAGAATGCCGGCATCACCGTCCCCATTCGAACTCACGATCCGATCGGGCCTTCATGCCGGGGTCCGGCAAGAACTCGACTCCGGGACCTATCTGGTGGGTCACTCGATGGACGCCGATGTCGTTCTCATGGATGACTGTCTGGCTCCTTTGCACGCGCGGTTCGCGCTAGAGGCGGACTGTTGCGAAATCGAAGGCACCGCAGATAATGTTCTGCTGAACGGCACCCTGCTCGGTGCCGGAGAAGCACGGATCAGTCGTTATCCGGCCGATGTCGTTCTGAATGGAATTCAGCTCCGCTGCACCCGCAAGCGCAGAACAACCCGCTATACCTTCTTGAGGTATGGACTCGGCACCGCCGCGATCCTGGTCTGTCTAGCCCTGCTTCTGCAGGGATTTCCCGCTGGTGCGGACAAGGTGCCCGGCGATGGCGGCTATGCCACAGCTGAGCGGCTGAGATCCCCCCGCTGCGACTCCGACTGTTCGACAAAATATCCGAGCAGGCACGCGCCCAATTCGCCCGCCCCCACCCTTACCCCCGCACGACTGCCCGGCCAGGACAGAACGGGACGGGCCGGCGCGGAGCCCGGCGCGCCGGTGGCGGATTTGAACAGCGCGGCGGACGCGCTGCGCCAGCGATTGCTAACTGCGGGCCTCACGACCGTCGAGATTGTCAGCGACTCAAACGCCATCACGGCGAGAGGAAACATTGAACCCGCGGCGTTAGGCAGGTGGCGCGACATTGAGCGATGGTTCGACGGCACGTTCGGCATTGCCATCGTGTTGACGAGCCAGGTCGAGGCGAAATCTGTAAAGCGTAGCGCCCCTTTGACCGTTCAGGCGATTTGGGCCGGAAATGGGCCGTATGTCATTGATGGACGCGGTCAGAAGCTGTTCGCAGGCGCCGTTATCAGCGAAGGGTGGATCGTCGATCGAATCGAACAAGACCGGGTCGTATTGCGTCGCGGCGCAGACCTGCTCGCCGTGAGCTTGTAAGACCATGCCGCTCTGCGTTTCGATCAATGTGACGAAGGTTTCGATCCCGCTTGGATGGAACCGCAGACTATGACGGCCATTGTCGAGAGCTTGACCCGCTGGTCGAACGACAAGCGCGAGCTTCTCGTCGTCATCCTGATCGTCACCACGATCATGGCGATGATCCTGCCGATTCCGACGGCGCTCGTCGACGTCATGGTGTCCGTCAACATCGGCGCGTCGATTCTGCTGCTGATGGTGGCGTTCTACTTGAACGCCGCGGTCGAATTCTCCGCACTTCCGGCAATCATTCTCATATCCACGGTGTTCCGGCTCTCGATTTCCATCACCATTACGCGCCTAGTGCTCAGCCAGGCCGATGCCGGGTCCATCGTTCAGACCTTTGGCGAGTTCGTCGTTTCCAGCAATGTCGTGGTTGGGCTCGTGGTGTTCCTGATCATCACGATCGTCCAGTTCGTCGTTATCACCAAAGGATCTGAACGGGTCGCCGAAGTTGCTGCCCGATTCACGCTCGATGCACTGCCGGGTAAGCAGATGAGCATCGATGCCGACCTTCGCAACGGCGACATCAACCAGGCCGAGGCCCGGCGCCGCCGACGCCGGCTGGAGCGCGAGAGCCAGCTCTACGGAGCGATGGACGGCGCCATGAAGTTCGTCAAAGGTGATGCGATCGCCGGTCTCATTATCATCGCCGTCAACCTCGTTGGCGGCATCGTTGTCGGCACCGTGCAGCACAGGCTGCGTATCAGCGAAGCGATCCAGCTCTACTCGTTGTTGACGATCGGCGACGGCTTGGTCTCCCAAGTCCCGGCGCTGTTCGTGTCGATGGCGGCGGGAACGGTCGTGACCCGGGTTGCGACAGAAGCGCCGAGCAATCTTGGTTCCGAGATCATGGAGCAGATCACGTCGCAGCCGCAATCCCTGCAGCTGGCCGGTCTCATGATGCTCGGGCTGGCGTTCGTACCGGGTTTTCCGGCGCCGATTTTCCTTTTTATGGCCACCGTGTTCGGCGGCTCCGGCGTTGCGATGCTCTTGGCTCGACGGCGATCACAACGAACCTCCGGCACGGCGCAACCGTCCGACCCGTCAGAGCCCGCGAGAAGTTCGCGGATCGCTATCCCGGCGGCCAAGTCTGCACCGATCATGATCCTCGCGGAAGCCGCCTTGTGCGATGAACTGCGGAGAGCCGGCATTCATGATCGGATCAGGCGGACGCGACAGGACGTGGCAGACTGGCTCGGATGCGCCTGTCCAGGGGCGGCAGTCGACGAAAGCAGCGCCCTGGCGCCCGGTCATTTCAGGATCGAGCTGCATGGCGTGCCTCTTCTGCTCTCGTCCGGTGAACTGGATCAGCCGGCAACCCGAACGGCGGGGGGACCGGCCATCTCCGCAGTCGATGCCGAGCTGCGGCGCGTTCTTGTCCGCTATGCGCCGGAGTTCCTCGGCATACAGGAGACCAAGCGCCTGCTCAACCAGTTAGAGGCTGACTACGCCGACTTGGTGCGCGAGGCCTTGCGTGTGGTCCCTACACAGCGCATCACCGATGTCCTTCGCCGGCTGCTCGACGAGCGGGTCTCCATCCGCAATCTGCGGCTGATTCTTGAGACGCTGGCCGAGTGGGGAATGCGGGAGCAGAGCAGCGTCATGCTGGTCGAGCACGTGCGGCTGGCGCTGCGCCGACAGATCTGCTTCGAAAGCTCAGGCTTTGATCGGACCTTGCGCTGCTTCGTGCTTGATCGACAGACAGAGGAAGCGATCCGAACGGCCGTGCACGCCCTCGATGAAAACGCTCAGACGTCTCTCGATCCTGCCGTCAGCACGCGCCTGCTTGATGCGTTGACCCGGCAGCTTGCCGACGTCGATCATCTTGCCGCATCGCCGAGTATTGTACTGGCCTCCGCCGACCTGCGCCGGGTGGTCTGGACGCTGCTTGCGCCGTCCGGTCTCAATGTGGTCGTGCTCTCCTATCAGGAAATCTCAAAGGACTTTCGGGTCGAGCCGATCGCCGTCCTTGGATTGGATGAATCACGCGAGCAGGCTGAACCTTCCCCGATCTCGGCGATGCAATGAACCAGTCAACCCGCGACGACACCTGCGAGGTTTCGAGACTTGAACTATAAGACAGTGCAATATCCGTAGGAAGTACATGCGTAGCTCTGAAGGCCGGGAAACCGTGTTCAACAACCATCTGACACCGAGTGCCGGTGTTTGCAGGCGAATGGCGCTGGCTGGCAGCATCGCCGGTCTGCTCTGCGCCTGTTCGTCGCTGACCCCAGACATTGGCGGACCGGTGCCGACGCCCACGACCGCACGCGCCTCGGTCGAGGGTCGCAATCTCCCGGCCTCCACGGCAGCCGCAGCAGCTCCCGCCAACCAAGTCGCCGGGATGGAAGACAAGGACGATCGAATCAGAAAAGCGCGAAGCGAGCTCGCCAGACATCAGGCCGAGCCCGCCCTGGCAATCTTCACCAGCGTGCTCACCTCGGACCCCGAGAACATTCCGGCGCTCAACGGCCTCGGAGTGGCTCTCGACATGCTCGGCCGCCATGACGAAGCTCAGACAGCCTATCGTCAGGTGCTCGCAATCGCTCCCGCCGACATGATCGCAAGCAACAATCTGGGACTGTCGCTTACCTTGACGGGCCGGTACGCCGACGCGATGACGGTTCTGCGGCCGATCGCGCTCGGTGAGAGCGCCTCGCCTCGTGCACGCCAGAACCTCGTGATCGCTATGGCGCTGAGCGGAGATCGCGATGGCGCCGCCAAGCTTGCGCGGGTCGACCTTCGGGAAGAGGACGTGAGGCTCAATCTCGAGATGCTCTCGGCGATGCGGCGCTGACGATGGGACCCTTTCGAATTTCGCCGTCCGCCTGGCTGACCTCGATCGTGGTGATCCTTACGATGCTGGTTCATTGCGCGCCGGCATCATCCAATGCGCGGCAACAGGTGCGGATCTACGCGTCTCAGGGCGAGATGCTGACCTTGCCCCGTCCGGCTTCCAAGGTCTTCGTCGCCGAGCCGGCTGTTGCGGACGTCCAGGTCGCGGCCGCCAACCGCGTCTTCGTTTTCGGCAAAAAGCCCGGCCGTACGACGCTCTTCGCGCTCGACGATTCCGGCGCGACCGTCGCGACGTTCCGGATTGCGATTGCCTATGACGAGAGTGATCTACGGCAGCTGCTGCGAGCTCAATTCGCAGACCTCGACGTCAGGCTGTCGCGGACGCCGCGCGGCGCGGTGCTGAGCGGGCTGGTGCCCAACGCCGACATCGCCGAGAAGGTCCGCTCCACCTGCGCGCAGTTCCTCGGCGAGGACGAGGTGCTGCTCAATCAGTTGAAGATCGGCGGTAGCACGCAGGTGAACCTGCGGGTCCGTATTGCCGAGGTCTCGCGCAACGCGGTGAAGCAACTCGGCGTCAACTGGGAGGCCGCAGGCTCGGCCGGTGGCTTCAGCTTTGGGCTCTCGTCGGCGGCCTCAGGGAGGATCAATACGCCGGCAAACGGCAGCTACAGCGTGACTGCCATCGTGGATGCGCTCGCTCAGGAGGGACTGGTTTCAATCCTGGCAGAACCGACGCTCACCGCTGTTTCGGGTCAGAAGGCGAACTTCCTGGCAGGCGGCGAATTTCCGATCCCCGTCGCCCAAGGGCTGGACCGCATCTCGATCGACTTTCGTCGCTACGGCGTGGGACTGGAGTTCACACCGACGGTGCTCTCCGATCGTCTGGTCAACCTGCAGGTCAAGCCCGAGGTCAGCGAGCTCTCGAACGAAGGCGCCCTGATCATGAACGGCGCCCGCGTCCCGAGCCTGATTACCCGGCGGGCGGAGACCACAGTCGAGCTCGGCAGCGGGGAGAGCTTCATAATCGCCGGACTGCTGCAGAACAAGTTCAATACCGGCCTGGACATGTTGCCGGGGCTGGGCGACCTACCGGTACTGGGGGCTCTGTTCAGGTCGACACAGTTCCGGAAGAACGAATCCGAACTGATCATCATCGTCACGCCGACAATCGTTCGCCCGATCGGCGAATCGGCACGCATACCGGTCCCGACCGACTTCGTCGGGCCGCCTTCCGAGCTCGAGCGCATCATATTCGGCCGTCTTGGAACGACCCGCCCCGGGGCAGGCCCGATTGAGGTGCCGGTGCCGGGCCGGAGATTGCGTGGCGATGCCGGCTTCCTGATCGAATGACGGTCCTCCAAGGAGCGATAAACATGGCACCGATCAGAAGCGGCCTCGCCATCGCCCTCGCGGTGCTGGCTGCAGGCTGCGCTGTGGACCGGACGGCACCGCCACCGCAGCTCGTAGGTGAGACCGTTCATTACGTCTACGATGTACCTGCAGGACGCTGTTCTGCGGCGAGTTCCGGCGTCGAACACTTCGTGGCCGCGACGGCGAATGGCCGCCCTGAAAGCGTCCGTGCCTGGATCGAAGGACCGCCGGGGCCATGCACGGCGGCGATCGAGCATTCCATCATCCGAGCCGGCGTGGATCGCTCCCGCGTCAGGCACGACGTTGCCTCGGCAATGCACCACGCGACGCGTGTACACATCGATCGCCTGCTCATCAGCTCCGTTCGCTGCCATCTGTCGGATGGCTTCAATCGCGGCATCTTCGCCGACAATGCTGCCGATCCGGCCCTCGGCTGCAGCACGGCTGCGGCCTTTGGCGGCATGGTTGCGGATCCGGAGGATCTTCAAGCCGGAAAAGGACGTAGCCGCGCGGAAGGGGAACCGGCCACCCGCGCGGTCGCGAATTTGCGCGGGGAGCAACCAACCCGTGCCGAACCAACCGGCGAGGACCACCCGCAGACCACGGCTCATCCCGCGCAATGATTGTTCAAGCCGGAGAGCTCAGCCAGTCGCCATTCCGACCTGGAGAAACTTCAGCGTCGCACGTTGCTCAAGGATAAAGCGGAAGCGATGGTGCCGTTGATCCGCAGATTTCTTGATCGCAAGCCCTCGGAGAGCTCTAATATTTTCCTGCGAAAGAGGTCGGGGGCGAAGTATCCAGAGGAGGTACGCCTCCGACTTCCACTTGAAGACGCGGTCGGGTTCGAGACAGCGGATCTCGACGTCGCAGCGTCACGGCGCGCTGGCTCAGCTATCAAGTTGTACGTGTTGGATTACGCGGCTAAGTCGCTCTCTCCCTCGGTCTCTTCGAGTTCGCTGCACGAAGACGTCGCTCCCCCCCCAAAGGACTCTTTTTCGAGCCTGTCCGCGGCGACATTGATGACATCGGCTTTTGCAGCGGCCTGGATCGGGCTTTGGCGCAGCGACCGCCGCGCCAGGAGATCGTCCCTTACGATCACATGTGTTCGGACCGCTTCTTCTCTTTCCGGCCGGACGAGAGCGGCAGCTCACTGGGCAGCGTCGAGGTGAAGGAGGCACTGGTCTACGATCAGTACATGCGCGGCGACATCGACTTCACGGGCTTCAGGGTGACCATCTCGCTACGAGAGCAGGCCTGCCAAGCCTATCTGAGTCACGTCGGCATGCGGCAACCTGAGCTGCGCGATCGCGAGTCCTGGGATGGCCGCCTTCTCTTCCGCATCCCCTCGCGTCCTTTCGCGTTTCCCATGCCGCGCGGAAACTCCGATCCGTGGACGTTCGGAAAACGGGTGGTCGCCCCATTGCAGGTGATCGCCCGGTTCGCCTTCGACGAGATCGAAATCCAACTGCTGCGTGACGACCGAGGCCGCCGCGTGACCATGGGCGAGGCTGCGTGCGACAGAGATCCCGGCTGGCAGGCGCCCTTGCGTCTGCGGGCCTGACGCGCAGCGCGCCTCAGCCGCGCACCACGCCGGCCCGCGACTTCAGGAACTCGCGCGCGACGATCAGCTTCTGCACTTCGGTCGCGCCTTCATAGATGCGCAGCGCGCGGATCTCGCGGTAGAGGCTCTCCACGATCTCACCCTTGCGGACGCCGCGGCCGCCGAACATCTGCACGGCACGGTCGATGACGCGCTGGGCGGTCTCGGTGGCCGTGAGCTTGGCCATCGCGGCCTCGCGCGTGGTCGGCAGCTTCTGCACGTCGCGGCGCCAGGCCGCGCGGTAGGTCAGGAGCGCGGCGGCATCGGTCTCGGTCGCCATCTCGCCGAACGCCGCCTGCGTCATCTGCAAGTCCGACAACGTGGCGCCGAACATCTTGCGGCTCTGCGCATGCGCCTGCGCCTCGTCGAGCGCGCGACGGCCGAAGCCGAGGGCGGCGGCCGCCACCGAGGCGCGGAAGATGTCGAGCGTCTGCATCGCCAGCTTGAAGCCGCCGCCGGGCGCGCCGAGCCGGCGGTTGGCCGGGATGCGGCAATTCTGCAGGCGGAGCGTCGCCAGGGGATGCGGTGCGATCACCTCGATGCGCTCGGCCACGGAGAACCCCGGATCGTCGGGAAACACGACGAAGGCGGAGATGCCGCGCGCGCCGGGCGCCTCGCCGGTGCGGGCGAACAGCGTGTAGACGTCGGCGATGCCGCCGTTGGAAATCCAGGTCTTCTCGCCATCGAGCACGTAAGTATCGCCGTCCAGCCGCGCCGCGCAGGCCATCGCGGCGACATCGGAGCCCGCCTCCTTCTCCGACAGCGCGAAGGCCGCGAGCCATTCGCCGGCGCGCACCTTGGGCAGCACACTGGCGCGCAGCTCCGGCGAGCCGCCGAGCGCGATGGCGCCGGAGCCCAGTCCCTGCATGGCGAAGGCGAAATCGGCCAAACCGTCGGCATAAGCGAGCGTCTCGCGCGACAGGCAGATCGCGCGTGAGTCGATCGCGCCGGCATCCGCGTCGGGCGCCACGACGGCGCTGTCGAGCAAGCCTGCGGCACCAAGCGCGCGAACGATCTTGCGGCAGGCGGTGTCGACATCGCCGTGATCGACGTCGTCGAGAACGCCCGAGCCGACGAAGCGGTCGAGCTGGTCGCACAGAGCGCGGTGACGCGACTCGAAGAACGGCCAGTCGAGCCAGTCGCGGGGGATCACCTTCGCCGAAACACTCATGACAAGACCTGTCCGCCAATTATTTTAAGTATAAAATAATTGGCGGAGGATCGATCTGTCAAGCTTGCGGCGGCCGGGCGCGCCGCCGCATTCGCTCACTCCGCCGCCCTGCCGAGCTTGCCGAAGGCGCGTGTCGGGGCCGGGAAGCCGCAGGAGGTGCCGTCGGTGACCTTGACCTGGTCCTCCCACGGCAGCCGGTAGGTGCCGGCGACCATGTCGTGCATGAAGGTGTAGGGACAATCCATCGCGCCGCCTTTCACCGCGACATAGCCGCGGTGCCAGAGCTGGTAGATGTTGTTCTCGACGCCCCAGTTGATGCGAGCCTCGCGCACGAGATCGGGGCGCACCTCGGCGGTGATGATCTCGTCGGCGCGCCCCGTCGTGCCGTGCGCGATGATGCTGCCGTCGAAATTGACGATCATGCCCTCGCCCATCGAATCGAACGAGCCGTCGGAGCCGCACATGCAGACATTGGCCGTCACCATCAGGTTCTGGAACGCATTGGCCTGATTGGTGAAGCGCCAGCTGTCGCGGATCGGCGCGGTGTAGCCGGCGGTGCGGATCATGATTTCGGCGCCCTTGTAGGCGCATTCCCGCGCCATCTCCGGGAACATGCCGTCATGGCAGATGATGAGCGCGATCTTGGCGCCGCGCGGTCCCTCGATCACGGGTATGCCGAGATCGCCGGGCTCCCACGGCTCGACCGGAATCCACGGATGCAGCTTCCGGTAATACAGCTTGATGTCGCCGCGGTCGTCGATGATCAGACCCGAATTGTAGGGGTTGCCGTCGGGGTTGTGCTCCATGATCGAGAAGCAGCCCCAGATCTTGTTGTCGATGCAGGCCTGCCTGAACGCGGCGACCTCCGGCCCGTCGAGCCGGCACATGATCTCGGGATTGGTGTCCATCGACAGCCCGTGTAGCGAGTATTCCGGGAACACCACGAGATCCATGGTGCCGAGATTCCGCCGGGCCTTGCCGACCATCCAGACGATCTTCTCGGTCTGCCGCGCGAGGTCGTCCTTGGTCACAACGACCGGCAGCTGCAGCTGCACCAGGCCGATGACCACGCCGTTGTCGGATTTATTGAGACCGCCTAACCCGTTCATGCCGGACCTCCCTGGATGTCGCCACTGCTCGAGACGTTGCTCGAGACAACCACGATTTCACGAGAGCCGCGCGCCGATATTTCAGCCCGCCATTTGCCGCTTGCTGAGGCAGCGGTCGCCGGCGTTTCGAGAGTCAGACGACGGATGATCGTTGCAGGCGCGCTTGGAACCGCGTCAGCGCGCGGCCGAAAACGGCCGCCTCACCGGTTGCGCGCGCCAGCACCAGTGCACCCTGGATGCCGAGCACCACCTCCTCGGCGCCGTCGGCGGCCTGTGCCGCCGGCCAGCCGTCGCGGATCAGCGCATCGCGCAAGGCCTCGATCCAGCGTGTGAAGTAGCTGGCGATGGCGGCGGCGAAGCGATCCCGCGTCTCGTCGAGCGCGAACGCCCCGACGAGGCAGACGCGTCGGCCGGAACGGAAGTAGTCGTCGACGCCACGCCACATCCGCGCGATCGACTGCTCCGGCGGATCATCGCGCAGCGGCGCATAGATCTCGCGCTCGAACCAGGCGTCGACATGCGCCAGCACCGCCCGCCCCATCTCGTCCTTCCCGCCTGGAAAGAAGTGATAGAGGCTGCCTTTGCCCAATCCCGTCATCTCGGTGATCCGGCTGAGCGAGGTGCCCTCGAAGCCGAACTCGCGGAACACCTCGGCAATCAGCGGGATGACGTCGGCGCGCTCGTTGAGCGTCCGCATGGCTCTCCCTGCGTCAAAGTCCCAAGTCGGTCAGTCCGGGATGATCGTCCGGCCGGCGCCCGAGAGGCCAGTGGAATTTGCGATCGACCGCCTTGATCGGCAGGTCATTGATGCAGGCGTAACGGCGCTGCATCAGCCCCTGCGCGTCGAACTCCCAGTTCTCGTTGCCGTAGGAGCGAAACCAGTTGCCGCTGTCGTCGTGCCACTCATAGGCGAAGCGCACCGCGATCCGGTCATCGCTGTGGGCCCAGATCTCCTTGATCAGGCGGTAGTCGAGCTCCTTGGCCCATTTGCGGGAGAGGAAGGCGACGATCTCGGCGCGGCCGGTGATGAACTCGGCCCGATTCCGCCACCGGCTGTCGGGGGTGTAGACCAGCGACACGCGCTCGGGGTCGCGGCTGTTCCAGCCATCCTCGGCCATGCGCACCTTCTGGGTGGCTGTCTGCAGCGTGAACGGCGGGGCGAGAGAGCTCACGGGACATCTCCTTGTGTACTGTACTGTATAGTATAGACTATACCGATCGGTACACATCGTCAAGCCTCAGATGTCGAGCGGAGCTCCAGGCACAGGCTCGGCCGTGCGCAATCCGCGTCGACGCGCGAGGGCCTACTATCCCTGCGGTGCCCCTCTACCAAATGTGCGCGTCGCGACAGTCAGGACCCTTGTGTGCTCAACGGAAATTCGATGATCTGCTAAGGGAACCGACCGCGCCGCGGGGGCGACACGGTCCGTCGGCCACACTTTTGGGGATATCGGACATGTCGATGCTCACGCCGCATGGCGAGTGCCTGCTGTGGACACCTGAGCTGATCTGGGTGAACACGGTGTCCGACATCCTCATCTCCTTCGCCTTCTTCACCATCGCGTTCGTGCTCGCCTTCATCGTCTATCGCCGCCGCGACTTTCAGTTCAGCTACATCTTCTGGGCCTTCGCGCTGTGGGTGTCCGTCTGCGGGCTGACACGGCTGATCGAGGTGCTCACGATCTGGGTTCCGGCCTACAGCCTGGAGGCGGCCACCAAGGGCTTCCTGGCCTTCCTGTCGGTCGGCATCGCCGCCGCGCTGTTGCTGCTGCTGCCGCGGGTGCTGACGATGCCGTCCCGCGCCGAGCTGCGGAACGCCTATGCGCAACTCGAGGAGGAGACGCGGCAGCGGCGCAGTGCGGAAGCCATGGTCCGGCGGTTCCAGGAGATCGAGGCCACGGAGGCGCAGGTGCGGCAGGCGCAGAAGATGGAGGCGATCGGCCAGCTCACCGGCGGCGTCGCCCACGACTTCAACAACATCCTCACCGTGATCACCGGCACCATCGAGATCCTGGCCGAGGCGGTCAAGGACCGGCCGCAGCTGGTGCAGATCACCAGCCTGATCAACTCGGCGGCGGCGCGCGGCGCCGACCTGACGAAGCACCTGTTGGCGTTCGCCCGCCGCCAGCCGCTGCAGCCGCGCAGCGTCGACATCAACGGCATGGTGGTCGACACCGCGCGCCTGCTGCGCCGGACGCTCGGCGAGCAGATCGAGATCGAATCCATGCTGGCGCACGATTCGGCGCCGGCGATGATCGACCCCAGCCAGCTGTCGACCGCGATCCTGAACCTCGCGCTCAACGCGCGCGATGCCATGCCGAACGGCGGCAAGCTCACGCTGGAAACCAAGAACGTGCTGCTCGACGCCGCCTATGCGCGCATGAACCCGGAGGTGATCCCCGGCAACTACGTGATGATCGCGGTCAGCGACACCGGCGAGGGCATTCCCGCCAACCTGCTCGACAAGGTGTTCGAGCCGTTCTTCACCACCAAGGACGTCGGCAAGGGCGTCGGCCTCGGCCTCAGCATGGTCTACGGCTTCGTCAAGCAGTCCAACGGTCACATCAAGATCTACAGCGAGCCGGGGCACGGAACCTCGGTCAAGCTGTACCTGCCGCAGGCCAATGCCGATGCCGATGCGGCACTGTCGACCATCGGCGCCGAGGGCATGGAGCGCGGCGACGAGACGATCCTGATCGTCGAGGACGATTCGCTGGTGCGCGAATATGTCATCGCCCAGATCAAGCGGCTCGGTTACACGACGCTCGCGGCTAGCAAGGCCGACGAGGCGCTGGCGCTGATCGACAGCGCGACGCGGATCGATCTTTTGTTCACCGACATCATCATGCCCGGCGGAATGAACGGCCGCCAGCTCGCGATCGAGGCGCTGAAGCGGCGTCCCAGCCTCAAGGTGCTGTACACGTCGGGCTATACGGAGAACGCGATCGTTCACCACGGCCGCCTCGATGCCGGTGTGCTGCTGCTCACCAAGCCGTATCAGAGCGCCGATCTCGCACGCATGCTGCGGACCGCCCTGAACTCTTGACCGTGCGATGCGCGACGCATGATCCGGCCTGCAGGCGCGCGCGTTTCCGGGCCGGTGATGCGCACCTTCTTGCGGAGCTGAGGGACTTGAATGGCTGAGATGTTTTCACGCGGGCTGGCCGCCGTGCAGGCCTATGCGTCGGCCGATGACCCGCAGTCCGACATCGCCGCCAAGGTCGCGCTGATCATCGTCTCCAACCAGCCGTTCTATCCGCTCTATCTCCATGCCATCGTGGGCGCGGCGGCGTGGCCGGCCTGGCTGACGCTGCTCACGACGCCATTGTTCGCCAGCGTGCCGATGCTCGCGCGGCGCAATCCGTTCGCCGGCCGCGCCTTGATGGTCCTGACCGGCACGGCCAACACGGTGTTCTCCGTCAAGCTGTTCGGCGCGCAGAGCGGCGTCGAGCTGTTCCTGCTGCCTTGCGCCCTGCTCGGCGCGCTGCTGTTCAGGCCAGCGGAGCGCCTGATGTCGTTGCCTTTGTTGGGACTGCCATTCGTGTCCTATCTGCTGATCGATGCCCGCCTTGGCGCGCCGCTGATGAAGGTCGCCAACTCCAATTACGGGTCGCCCGTCGCAATCAACGCGACCAGCGTCGGCGCGCTGACGGCCCTGATCGGGATCCTCGCTGCCGGACGCATGGCGACGCAGTAAGGCGCAGCAAGCCCGCCTCGTCCCTGCTCAAGACTTCGACGCCCAGATCGGCCCTGGCGCGCCGCCGCTGCTGCGGCGGTGCCACATCTGGTCGTAGAGATCCTGCAGCGACCGGGCATAGGCGGCAGCGTCGAACAGCGGCGCGGCCGGCCGGTTGCGCCAGAGCCTGGCCTTGGCCGCCCGCAGCAGATCCGGCTCGGCGGCGAGCGTCAGCGCCACCGCCAGATAGTCGGCCTCGTCCGATGCAATGAGCTCGGGACATCCGACCGCATGTAACAGGCTGCCAGCCACCCGCGAGGCAAACGTATCCCCGGCGCAGCTCACGATCGGCACGCCGGCCCACAGCGCGTCGCTCGCCGTGGTGTGGGCGCCATAGGGCGCGGTGTCGAGCACGAGATCGGCGAGCTGGAGCCGGCGCAGATGCTCGCCTTGCGTCGTTTCCGGCGCGAACACCAGGCGACCGGGCGCCACGCCGCGCCGAAGCGCCTCGCCGCGCAGATTGCCCTCGGCCCGATCGGACGCCAGCAGCCACAGCACGCTGTCCGGCGTCGCGTCGAGCAGGCGGCACCACAGGTCGAACACCGCGGGCGTGAACTTGTAGGCCTGGTTGAAGCAGCAGAACACGATGCCGGCGTCCGGCAGGCCGACCTCCGCACGGGTCGGCGCCGCGCCCAGCGCCGCCCGGCCGTGCGGCTGGTACGAATGCGGCATGTAGGCAAAACTCTCCGAATAATCGCCCGCAACGGCCAGCGGCGTCATGAACGGATCGGTGATGATGTAGTCGCAGATGTCGCCGCCCAGCGTCCCGGGATAGCCGAGGAAATTCACCTGGACCGGCGCCGGATGCAGCATCAGGATGCCGGTCCGGGCGCCGCGCGTATAGCCCTTGAGGTCAACCAGAATATCGATCTGCGCGGCATGCACCGCGGCCGCAGCGGCGCTGTCGCTCTGCGCGGTCACATCATGGAAGCCGTCGAAGACGGCGTGCAGCCGGCCCCGCATGGCGCCGCGATCGTCGGCGCCGAACGAGAACGCATGCAGCTCGCAGCGATCGCGGTCATGCGCCTCGAGCGCTTCGATCAGCAGATGCGCCGTGGCGTGGTCGTGGAAGTCGTTTGAAAGGTATCCGACACGAAGCTTGTCGCGGAATGTCAGATCGAAGCGAAAATCCAGCCGCGCCCGCTCGGCGCTGCTGGCGGCGATCCGGTCGCGGGTCCACAGCTCGGAGCAAAGGCGATGCTCGCCGGCGCTCATGCCGGGCACCGATAGCAGCAGGAATGGCGGAATTTGCCCCGATCGCGCCTGCGCCAGCGACAGCCGGGCATCGGTCGACGACCGGGCGAAATCGTCCCAGGCACACATGCCGCGGTCGCGCCCGAGCGATCTCATTCAGGTCCATCCATGGCGGAGCTGACATCAGACCCAGCAAGTCCTGCGCCAGACCCCGGCCTGCGGATGAAATGGAGACGCGCTGTGACAACTCCCTCACTGTCGCTCGGGCGCCGATCGCGCCGCAGGAATGACGCGCTGTGCCCGAAGAACTACGCGGCCGCCATCTGCCGGTGCGACGGCCGGTAGGAGCCCCCGTGATGGCCGATATTGTAGTTGATGTTCGCCGGCGGTTGCGACGGTGCCTGGCGAGCGACGAAATAATCCTCGAGCTCGGCGACCGCACGGCTTTCCCATTCGGCCGCCTGCGCCAGCAGCGAGTCACGCTGATGTGGGCGAAATGCCGCAGTCTGGCGGTACAAGGAGGCGATGGTCCGATAGCGCCGCACGTTCTCGAGAACCGCTTCCCCATTCATCATCATGATGCTCTCCCCTCTCCGTCCCCCAGGACGCGCCGAAGGTGCACGCGCCCGATTTGCGAAATCGTTAGCGGGCAAGACCGCGTGCCCGGATGGTTGGCGAATCCTTGACTAACGCGGTGCGGCCGATTGTCCGCTTCGTCGAAACGGCTCGGTATCAGTTGACCGCCTCGTCGGATTTACAATGACTTAAGGTTAAGACCACACGCGCGGAAAGTGACGTCGTCACAGATACTTACGCTCACGAGTGTTGTAGTTGAACTACAGCCTAATCGGCCGAATTGTGAGAAAAGCTTGTCTCAATGTTGCTGATTTTGATTGAGGATTGTGACCGATGAAAACCCTTGCCTCAGCCGTCTCTTTGCTCCTCGCCAGCTCGCTCGGCGCATTCGCCGCGGATCTGCCGGCCCGCTACACCAAGGCTCCCCCTCCGGTCGCGATCTACAACTGGACCGGCTTCTACTTCGGCGGCAGCGTCGGCTACGGCTGGGGCCGGTCGAACTTGAACACGACGCTGGACCAGACCAGCAGCTGGGCGGTCGAGGGCGCCGCCTTCCAGAATGAGTTCGTCAACATCAGCAACAACCGGCTCAATCCGGCCGGCGTGCTCGGCGGTCTCCAGGCCGGCTACAACTGGCAGAGCGGCGCCGGCGTCTTCGGCATCGAGGCCGACATCAACGGATCGGACCTCAACAAGCGGACTGTCTACACGGCGGCCAACCCGCCCACGACCCGCACCTTCAACGAGAGCATCCGGAACGACTGGTTCATGACCCTGCGCGGCCGCGCCGGTTACGCGGTCGATACGACGCTGTTCTACGTCACTGGCGGTCTCGCGGTCGGCAATGTCAAGGGCAGCTGGGATCTGACCTCGGCAAACGGCTACACCAAGACCGCCTCGGCCAACGAGACCCGGGTCGGCTGGACCGTCGGCGCGGGTGTCGAGCATGCGTTCGCACCGAACTGGACCGTCAAGGCAGAGTATCTCTACACCGACCTCGGCAGCATCAACTACACCTCGGCCTACGTCCCGGGCAGCACCTTCGCCCCGCCCGGCTCGAACTACGTCGAGCGCCTGTCCCAGGACTTCTCATTCCACACGGTCCGGGTCGGCGTGAACTACAAGTTTGGCGGCCCGGCGGCCGCGCGCTACTGATCGTCGTCATCCATAGCGACGCCATTCAAGGAAAAGCCTCGGCCCAGTGCCGAGGCTTTTTTGTTGGGGTCGATGGCGGGCTCAGGCCGCCGCGATCGCCGCCCGGAAGCGGCGCAAGGTCAACGCCAGGACCACCGCGCCGATCGCGGCCACCGCTGCGAATTGCGGCCAGACGACATCGATGCCGGCGCCGCGATAGAGGATCGACTGGGCGAACGACACGAAATGCGTCGACGGCGATGCCTTCATGATGGTGGCGAGCCACACCGGCTGGCTTTCCACCGGCGTCATCCCGCCCGACAACAGGTTCATCGGCACGGCGACGAGGATATAGAGCAGACCGAGCTGGGGCATCGACCGCGCGATGGTGCCGAGAAACAGCCCGACGGCGGTCGCGAAGAACAGATACAGCACGGTGCCCACCATGAACAGCGGGATCGAGCCCATGATGGGCACGCGCAGATACCACCGCACGACGGCGTAGAGCGCGATGGCGACGGCGACCGCGATCACCAGCGCATTGGCCCAGATCTTCGACATCGCGATCTCGAAGGGCGACAGCGGCATGACCAGCAGATGATCCATGGTGCCATGTTCGCGCTCACGCACCAGCGCCGCGCCGGCCAGGATGATCGCGAGCATGGTGACGCTGTTGATGATGCCCATCACGCCTTCGAACCAGGCCGTCGTGACGTTGGGATTGAACGCGATCCGCGTCACCAGGTTGACCGGGGCGGACGAGGATGTCTCGGAGCGGGCGACGAACCAGGCGACCTCCGTATTGATGATCTGCAGCGCATAGCCGGATCCGATTCCCGCCTGGATCATCGCGGTCGCATCGACGTTCACCTGCACCGACGGCTTGCGCCCGGCAAGGACGTCACGCTGGAAATTCGGCGGGATGTCGAGCACGAACGTGAAGCGGCCGCTGTTCATGAGCCGCTCCACCTCGCCTTGGCTGATGTAGACAGGCGGCTGGAAGTAAGGCAGCTGGAATACGCTGGCGATCCGGCGCGACAGCTCGGAGCTGTCCTCGTCGACGACGGCGATCGAGGCGCGATGCAGCTCCTGCGAACTGCTCTGCGCCTGGCTGATCACCGCCACGGTGAACGAATAGATCACGAGCCCGATCAGCACGACGTCGCCGAACAGGCTACGCAGCTCCTTGGTTCCGAGCCAGAACACGTTGGAGAGCGAGCGCATCATGGCTCACGCCTCCTGCTTCGGCAGCATCGCCAGGCTGAACCCGGTCAGGACGGGAATGAAGATCAAAAGGATCAGGATGTCGGCGCCGACATCGGCAAAGCCCAGCCCCTTGGTGAAGGTGCCGACCGCGATCGGGCGGTAGTACGTCATCGGGAAGACCATGCCGATCAGCTTGGCCACGCCGGACAGCGACGACACCGGGACCAGCATGCCCGAGAATTGCGTGGCCGGCAGCACGGTCAGGATCGCGGTCCCGAACAGGGCCGCGATCTGGGTGCGGCAGAAGGTCGAGATCAGCATGCCGAAGCCGGTCGTGGTGACGACGTAGACCAAGGTGCCGACCATCAGCGGCAGAAAGGCGCCCTTGAGCGGGACTCGGAACAGGACCATCGCCATCACGTACATCAGCGCGAAATTCACCAGCGCGACGGCGATGTAAGGCAGCTGCTTGCCAAGCAGGAATTCGAGCCGCGTCACCGGCGTGACATAGAGATTGGTGATCGACCCCAGCTCCTTCTCGCGCACGACCGCGAGCGCCATCAGGATGGCCGGAAACAGCGCGAGCAGCAGTGCGATCGTGCTTGGGGCCATCGCGTAGATGCTGTCGAAGGACTGGTTGTACTTGAACCTGATCTCGACATTGACCGGCGAGGCCGGCAACGGCTGCGTCGTCTTGACGGCGGGATCGGAGAGATAGAGCTGATGCGTGCCTTCGAGGTAGCCTCGGATGGTCTCGGCGCGGAACGGCATCGCGCCGTCGATCCAGGCCGACACGAAGGCCGGCCGGCCGCGCTTGATGTCGACACCGAAGTTCGGCGGGATCTCGATCGAGGCCTTGATGTCGCCGCTCTTCATCCGCCGTTCGAGCTCGGCATAGTTGGCGAGCGGTGGCCTTTCGACGAAATAGCGCGAGCCTCTGAGCTCCGACAGATAGGCGCGACTCTCTGGCGACTGATCGCGGTCGAGCGCGGCGAAGGTCAGGTTGTTGACGTCCGTGGAGATGCCGAAGCCGATCACGATCATCAGGAACGCCGTTCCGAACAGCGCGAACATCAGCCGGATCGGGTCACGGATCAGCTCGAGACCTTCGCGGATCGTATAGGCGAGCAGCCGCCGCGGGCTGACGGCGGCCTGCCGTTGCTCGTCCCGCGGCCGATCGGCGGGGCGTGGATAGGGTCGCGCCTGGGTCAGCGTGACCGGCGGATCGGCGACGCCGGCATCCTGCTCGAGGAAGGCGATGAACGCCTGCTCCAGCGTCTGCGCGCCCTTGGCGCGGATCAGGCCGTCCGGCGTGTCGGTCGCCAGCACCCGCCCCTCATGCATCAGCGACAGCCGGTCGCAACGCGCCGCCTCGTTCATGAAATGCGTCGAGACGAAGATCGTCATCTCATCTTGACGCGAAAGTTCGATCAGCAGGCGCCAGAACTGATTGCGCGCGACCGGATCGACGCCCGACGTCGGCTCGTCCAGGATCAGCAGATCGGGTCCGTGGACGATCGCCACCGCGAGCGACAGGCGCTGGCGGATGCCGAGGGGAAGATCGGCCGCGAGGCTGTCGATATGGTCGGTGAGGTCGCAGCGCTCGACCAGTTCGGCAATCCGCTTCCCGGCAGCGGCCAGCGGCAGATGGAACAGCCGCGCATGCAGCACCAGGTTCTGCCGCACGGTGAGCTCGCCATACAGCGAGAACGCCTGCGACATGTAGCCGACGCGGCTGCGCGATTCATGATTGCCGGCCTCCATGGAGCGGCCGAAGATCAGCGCCTCGCCGGCGCTGGGAGGCAGCAGCCCCGTCAGCATCTTCATCGTCGTGGTCTTGCCGCAGCCGTTGGAGCCGACGAAGCCGAAGATCTCGCCCTTGCGGATCTGGAAGTTCACGCCGTCGACCGCGGTGAAATCGCCGAAGCGGCAGGTCAGGTCGCGCGCGACGATCACGGTCTCGTGGCTGCCGTCGAGCTCGGACTTGGCCGGCATCTCGGCGCGGTCGCGCGCCGGCCGGTCGGGCAGCAGCGCGACGAACGCGTCCTCGATCGACGCCGCGTGGGTCTGCGCCTTGAGCTCCGTCGGCGTGCCGGTCGCGAGGATGCGCCCGTCGTTCATCGCGATCAGCCAGTCGAAACGCTCCGCCTCCTCCATATAGGCGGTGGCGACGATGACGCTCATGCCCGCCGCGCTGCGCGCGCGCAGACGGTCGATCAGGTCCCAGAACTGCCGGCGCGACAGCGGATCGACGCCGGTGGTCGGCTCGTCGAGGATGAGCAGATCGGGATCATGGATCAGCGAGCAGCACAGGCCGAGCTTCTGCTTCATGCCGCCGGACAGCTTTTTTGCCGGCCGGTCGGCGAAATCGGACAGCGCCGTCGCCGCCATCAGCTCGGCGATGCGCCAGTCGCGCTCGGACCTCGACTGGCCGAACAGCCGGGCAAAGAACGCGATGTTCTCGCGCACGCTGAGATCAGGATAGAGATTCTTGCCGAGACCCTGCGGCATGTAGGCGATCCGCGGACACACCTGCGTGCGGGCGCGCCGGTCCGTCATGTCGGCCCCGAGCACGCGCGCCTGCCCGTCCTGGATCGCGCGCGCGCCGGCCAGGATCGACAGCAGCGACGACTTGCCGACGCCATCGGGACCGATGAGCCCGACCACGCGGCCGGCGGGAATGTCGATCGAGACGTTGTCGAGCGCGATCACGCCGCGATAGCGCTGCGAGACGTTCCTGACCATCGCGACCGGAGACGCATCGCCGATCATGTCGGCCATCATGGCGAGACTTGCAGACGCGCCGGCCATGCGACGTCGGGATTCCACCTGACATACGCCACGCCCGGCAATCCGCTCCTCACGGCATCGGCATGCGCAGCCAGTCTGTCCGGATCGACTCGTACACGGATGCGAAACATCAGCTTGTCACGCTCGCTGCGGGTCTCGACCGTCTTCGGCGTGAACTGCGCCTGGCTCGCCACGAACGCAACTTTCGCCGGGATCGGACGATCCGGATAGGCATCGAGCACGATCCGCGCTTCGGTGCCGATCTTGACCTTGCCGACCTCCTCGGTCGGCAGGAACACGTCCATGTAGACATAGCCGATGTCCAGCATGGTGAAGACCTTGCCGCCGGCGGCGAGAACTTCGCCGACATTGGCGAGACGATATTGAATGCGGCCGGGCTTCGGCGCGATCAAGGAATTGTCGGCGATCTGAACGGTGTAGAGCGCGACGTCGTGACGAACCGCTTCGAGCCCGCGTTCGGCTTCGAAAATCCGCGCCTGCGCGCCGGCAAGGCCGGCGGTCGCATTGTCGAGCGCCTGCTGGCGCTGATCGGCCAGCTCGCGTGTGGTCCAGCCGCTCTGCAGCAGGCTGCGGGTGCGCTCCATCTCCTGCTCGGCGAGCGTCTTCTGCGCCTGCAGTTGCGCGAGATTGGCACGGGCCTGGTCGACGACGTGCTGCGCCTGCTCGGCCTGGGCTTGCGCCTTCGACAGCGATTGCTGCAGCTCCTTCGTGTCCATCCGCGCCACGATCTGCCCGGCCTCGACGCGATCGCCGATATCGGCGCGCAGCTCGGCAACGCGCCCGGCATATTTGGTCGCGATGTCGATCTCGTCAGCCTCGATGCGGCCGTTGCTGACGCTGATGCCCACCGGCAGCGGCGGATGCAGGCGCTGCCACCAGACGTAGCCGCCACCACCGGCTGCCCCGACGGCGAGCACGAGCAGCAGAAACGGCCACAACGCCCACCTGCGCCGCGGCTGATGGGACACGGGAACAGGCACCGCCGACGAGGGAACGACAGCGCCGGGCGCAGCATGCGCATCCCGAACAGGCCGGATGTCACTGACAAGCTCGGATTCCTGCTGATTCATTCCAAAAACGCCTTCGTCGCTGAAGCAGGCGTACCGTGTGCCATACGCACGCAGAAATCCGTTGACGCAGCTCAATCGCCATCGGGCGGCACGTGCCGGCGGCTCAGCCAGCCGATCACGTTTCAGTTATGGCGTCGTTGATGCTCAAACGTTCAGCACACGCTGACCGTCGCGAGCTGTGCGGCGAGCGCCTCGCGCACGCGCGCGACGACGTCGGCATAGTCACGTCGCGCGTCCTGGCGGAACAGCCGCACGCTCGGATACCAGGGACTGTCGTCACGGCCGAGCAGCCAGCGATAGTCCGGCGTGAAGGGCAGCAAGATCCAGGTCGGCTTGCCCAGCGCGCCGGCCAGATGCGCCACGCTGGTATCGACGGTGATGACCAGGTCGAGATTGTCGATCAGCGCCGCCGTATCGACGAAGTCACGGATGTCAGCGGTGAGATCGAGAATGTCGTCGCGCGCGGCGAGCGCGGCCTTGTCGGACGGCCGAGGCTCCTTCTGCAGACTAACGAACCGCGCGCCGGTCTCAAGCAGCGGCGCGAGCGTCGGCAACGAAATCGAACGGTTGTGATCATTGAGATGCGCGGGGTTGCCCGACCAGACCAGGCCCACCCGCAAGCGGTCATGCGGACCGAGTCGCTGTTCCCAGATCGCCCGGCGCGCCTCGGGAGGGCGCGGCAGATAGCACGGCGCGGCAGGGATGGTGTCGAGCCGGGTGGCGAAGGCGAGCGGCAGGCTCGACAGCGGGCAGTGATAGTCGACGGCAGGCAGCGCATCGATGCCGCGGGCAAGGCACTGCGCCACGCCATCCAGGCCGGACAGAAGCGGCTGCAGCGGCGCGTCGACCTCGAGCACGACGCGCGCGCCCTGCTTGGCCACCAGGGTGGCGTAGCGCGAAAACTGGATCGTGTCGCCGAGCCCCTCGTCGCTATGGAGCAGGATCGTCTTGCCGGCGAGGGGCGCGTCCGCAAGCCACAGCGGCGCCTCGAAGCTGCGCTCGACGAAGCCGACGGCGCGACATTTTCGTCCCCATTCGCGCGCCGCCCAGCCGCGGGCGAAGTCGCCGGTCAGCAGCCGGAACAGCGCCGCGTTCCAATGCGCATCGGCCAGATCAGGCTTCAGCGCGACGGCGCGATCGAAGCTTTCGAACGCCTCTGCAAAGCGATGCAGCTCGGCCAGCGACGTGCCGCGATGATTGTGGAAATCCGCGGTCTGCGGCCGGAGCGCGATCGCCTTGTCGAACATGGCGACGGCGTCATCGTGACGGCCGAGATTCTGCAGGATGCATCCATAGCCATTGGCGAAGTCGGGATTGTCAGGCGCCAGCACCTGCGCGCGATGGCCGAGAGTCTCGGCTTCCTGGTAGCGGCGCAGCCGCCGCAGCGCGATGCCCTTCAGGTACAGCACACCCGCCTGATCCGGCATCACTGCCAGCGACTGCCCGAAGCGCGAGATGGCCTGCTCGTAATGGCCGGCATCGAAATGAAGCGCTCCGGCCTTGTTGGCCGCCTCGACGTGATCTGGCTTGAGCTGCGCCACCTGATCGAAGGCCAGCGCCGCCTCGTCACGCCGGCCCTGGGCTTCGAGCACCTCGCCGAGACGAAACCACGTCGCGGCACGATCGGGCGCGAGCTGCAGCAGCCGATCGCAGGCCAGCGCCGCCTCGGCGTGCCGCTCCCTCAGTTGCAGCAGTTCGCCAAGCGCATCCCAGCTTTCCACCGCATCCGGCTGAAGCTGCAGCGCGCGATCATAGGCCTTGATCGCTTCATCGACGCGGCCGGAGTCCCGCAGCGCCTGCGCCAAGCCGACGAAGGACTCCGCTGCGGACATGTCCTGCCGAACGGCGCGGGCAAACCACTCGATCGCATCATCGACGCGCTTGAGCGCCAGGCAGACCTGTCCCATCGCACGCAGCGCGTCGAGCGAGGCCGCGTCCAGCGTCAGCGCGCGGCGGCACGCATCCTCGGCCTGCGCGAGCCGGCCGGCGCGCAGCAGCCGCAGCGCGGCGGCGCACAGCGCATCGGGCGTATCGGTGTGGCCCATCGATCCGGATCTGACCGGAGGCTTGCCGGCAGGCCGGCGCTGCTTGTGCTTCATCAGGGGATCTCTGCGCTCGTGCTGCAAGCGGTAGATGATTCCCCGATGTGCGGAAAGATTGGGCCGTCGTCAGGCGACCGGTGCCGGCGCCAGCGGCACCGCCTCGAGTCCTCCGAAGCGGCGCTCGCGGCTGCGGAACGAGGCGAGCGCCTGCGCGAGATCTGCGGCATCGAAATCGGGCCACATCCGCTGGGTGAAATGCAGCTCGGCATAGGCGCCTTCCCAGAGCAGGAAATCGGACAGGCGCTGCTCGCCGGAGGTGCGGATGATCAGATCGACGTCGCGCAAGCCGGCTTCGCCGGTCACGAGGTCGGAGAACGCCGCACGCGTCAGGCCGTCGATTTCGCGGGCCTTCGCCGCGGCCTCGAGGATCGCGTCGCGCGCCGAATAGTCGACGGCGATGCGCAGATGCAGGGTGCTGCCGTCGCGGGTTGCCGCCTCGGCCCGGCCGATCGCGTCGGCGATGCCGCCGGGCAACCGGTCGCGACGGCCGATCACGGTGAGGCGGACGCCGTTGCGTACCAGCGACTCCACCTCGCTGGCGAGATAGACCCGCAACAGCGCCATCAAGGCGGCGACCTCGGCACGTGGGCGTCGCCAATTGTCGCTGGAGAACGCATACAGCGTCAGCGTCCCAATGCCCTGGTCGGGCGCGGCTTCGACGACGCGCCGGATCGCCTCGACCCCCGCCTCGTGCCCGCGCAGCCGCGACAGGCCCTTGCGCGTCGCCCAGCGGCCGTTCCCGTCCATGATGATGCCGACATGCAGGCCATCCACCACAGCAGGCGATTTAGGTTGCAGACTACTTTGCATTGCAAAGCTCCAGGTCGAAAAAGTGCGATGCGCGATTCAGATGCGGCCCGGGATCAGGCCGACCGACGATGGCGTATGTTCCTTGCCGGCAGCCGCCGCGGCGTCGCGGACGAGGCGCTCGAGCACGGCGAGATAATCGAGGAAGCGGCGGCGTCCCGCCTTGGTCAGCCGGCAGGTGGTATGTGGGCGATTGCCCTCATAGCCCTTGGTGACCTCGACGAGACCGGCTTCCTGCAACACCTGCAGATGGCGGGACAGATTGCCGTCCGTCAGCCCGCAGAGCTGCTTGAGGTCGGCAAAAGCGAGACCCTTCGGGTGCGCCATCAGCGAGGTGAGCAGGCCGAGCCGTGCCTTCTCGTGGATGACGCGATCGAGGCCGTCATAGGAGAACGGCGCGCTGCCGTCAGTCTTCGACATCGGACTCTCCGGTCGCAAAATACAGAATGCCCGCCATCAGCCCCTGTCCGATCGCGAACGGAAGCCCCATCGTCCATGGCGACAGCGCATGCGTGGCGCTGCCGACCAGCAGCACGGCGAAGCCGGCCATGAAATAGAACGCCCCGGCAAGCGCCACCGTGCGTGGCAGCGAGCGCACCGACGCGAACACGCCGAGCGACATCAGGATCTGCCACAGGCCCGGCAGCATCCACAGCGCCTCCGGCGCGAACTTCCACAGCAGCACCGCGAGCAGGACGCCAGCGATGCCCGCTGGCAGGAACTGCTCGACCGCCTGATGAATCATCGCGTCCGCAAGGCCGGAATGATGCCGGCGCGACCGCGCCCGCATCTCGAACCAGATCATCGTCAGCGACACGCAGGCTGCCGCCGCCCATCCGAGCAGGAACGTCCACGCGTCGGCCGTCGGGTCGCGCAGAAACAGCTGCTGAAGCAGCGCAGTGACCAGCGCTACGGCCGAGGTCGCGGCCATCGTCGCCGGCCCGTAGCCGCGAAATGCCGTGCCCGCCGCAAGCTGGCTGCGGATCGCGATGATGTCCGCCAGCGCCTTATCGAGGTCGCGCATGTCTCACCTGAGGCCCGGAACGGCTCGTTTAACTTTGCAATACAAAGTATATACGAACGCAAAGTCGATGCAAGCCCGCGCGATTCCGGAAGCGCGCCTGCGTCAGCCGCTTGGCCGCGCGTGCCGACCCGCTCCGTAGAGGCGTCAGTAATACTGATAGCGGTGCACGCGGCGCGGCGGCGGCATGTCGACATAGACCGAGGGGCCGCGGCGGGCAGGATCGAACGCGACGCGCGGATTGATGCCACAGCCTGCATTGCGCCCGGAGGCACTCGCCCGGCATTGCTCGAAGGTCTGATAGGAGCAGTCGCCGGGGTAACCGACGCCTCGGCCCTGCACACACCAGGGATAGTCGTAACCGCCTGCGGAGGCCGGCGCGATACCGCCACCAAGTGCAACGCCGACGAGGCCGGCTGCCATCATCATAACCTTGCGCATGATCTGTTCCTCTTTTGGCCGGAGGGTTGCACCACACCGGCATGGTCAAAAAACGACAAATCGGCGGAACGGATCACCAACCAAGGCCGTGACGTGTCGCATGCGCGGCACGTCACCTTCAGCCCTCGACGCCCGTCTCGCGGGCCGGCGCCTCATCGAAGACCCGTCGCGGCACGCGGCCCAGCGATTGCGGCGTCGCCAGGTCGACTCATTCGACCTTCAGGCCGGCGAACTCGACGACCTTCTTCCACTTCTCGGTCTCGGCGGCGATCTGGGCGCCGAACTGCTCCGGCGACTGGATCAGCGGCTCGCCGCCGAGATCGACCAGACGGGCCTTGATCTCGGGCTCGGCCAGGATGGTGTTGACCTGCTTGTTGAGCTTCTCGACGATCTCCTTTGGCGTGTTCTTCGGCGCGCCGATGCCGAACAGCGCGCTCGCCTCGTAACCGGGTACGGTCTCGGCGACGGCCTGGACGTCCGGCAATTGCGGCGAACGCTGCTGCGTGGTGACGCCGAGCGCTCGCAACGAGCCGGAGCGGATGTGCTGGATGATGGAGGGCATGTTGTCGAAGATGACCTGCACCTGGCCGCCGAGCATGTCGGTGATCGCGGGCGCCGCGCCGCGATAGGGCACGTGTTGCATCTTGGTTCCGGTCATCGCCATGAACATCTCACCCGACAGATGCACCGAGGTGCCGTTGCCGGACGAGGCCATGTTCACCTTGCCGGGGTTTGCCTTGAGATAGGCGATGAACTCGGCGACGTTCTTGGCCTCGATGTCCTTGTTGACGGTCATCACGTTGGGGACGCGGTTGAACGAGGCCACCGGCGCGATGTCGCGGACGAAGTTGAACTTGAGATTGGTGTAGAGGCTCGCATTGATGTAGTTGGCCGGATTGACCAGCAGCACGGTGTAGCCGTCGGCCGCCGCGTTCACGACGGCATCGGTGCCGATATTGTTGCCGGCCCCCGGCTTGTTCTCGACGATGAACTGCTGACCGAGCGTCTCGGACAGCCGCTGGCCGATCAGCCGCGCCAGGATGTCGGTCGCGCCGCCCGGAGGATAACCCACCACGAAGCGGACGGGACGGGTGGGATAGTCGGCCGCGGACGCCTTGCGAACGGCCGCGATGGACGGGACGGCGGAGGCGATCAGACCAAGCGCGGTACGACGTGAAATCATGCGTTTCCTCAGGCATTATCGTTGAGCGGCGGTTAACGAGCCGCCGGGATCGATTGTAGCAGAGTGCCGCGATTGCGGCGAGATCGATGCCCCATCAGGAGGGAAGAGCCCATGCCGGTCAAGGTCGATGCGCTCGATCATCTGGTCATCAATGTCGCCGACGTGGACCGCACGACGGCGTGGTACCAACAGGTGCTGGGCATGACGGTCCAGGTGTTCGATCCCGGACAAGGCAAGGCGAGGCGCACGTCGCTGCTATTCGGGAACCAGAAGATCAACGTGCGACCGAAGGACGCGGACAAGGTCGATTGGTTCACGGCCGACCATGTCGCGGCGGGCAGCGACGACCTTTGCTTCCTCACCACCAGCACCCCCGACGAGGTGGTGGCGCATCTCGAGGCGCTCGGCATTGCCATCGAGGAGGGCCCGGTCGCCAAGCAGGGCGCGCGCGGCACGCTGCGCTCGGTGTATTGCCGCGATCCCGACGGCAGCCTGATCGAGATCTCCTCGTATCAGGATTGAGCCGAGGCCGCCCTTAGGTCATTTCGTCACGGTCTCGCCGCTCTTGTCCATTTTCGCGATGATCTCGCTGCGCGACCATCCGGTCAGTTGCGCGAGATCCGTCGCCTGCGTGGCGAAACGTGCGGCGAGACTGTCCCGGTAGGTCTTCGCCGCGGCACAGGACGCCTCGCCGCGCCAGGGATGGTGCTGGACATAGCGACCCTGGAAATTGCTGCGGTCCTTGGTCTCGGCGAAGACGATGTCCTCGGGGAAGGACTTCGCATCGTAGCGCACGTGCAGCCGGGTCACGAAGGCGCTGGCTCCGGCCGTGCCCCGGCGGAGACTGAAGGCGGTGTCATCGTCGCTGCCGATCCAGCGCGCGCCGAGCTCGACCAGTTCCTTGTTGCTCATGGGATCGGCGGCGCAGGGGTCGCACCATCCCATGTCCCAGGCATATTCCACGAACACCGCCTGCATGTTCTCGCGCGCCACCGCCCGCTCGAACAGCGCCTTGTAGAACGGCCCGAACTCGTCCTTCACATAGAGCGGAACATCGATATCGGATGGGATCTTCACCGTTCGATAGTTGGCCGCCTCGATGCGGCCGCTCCTGGTGAGCGCATAGATGATCAGGTCCTGCGGTCCCCTGGCGTTGACCGTGCCGAGCCGCAGCGGCACCATGAACTTGGCGCTCCGGTAGCGCACCTGCAGGGGCCGCAGGGAGCCGTTGCCGATCCCCTTCATCCGCTCGACATTGACCTTCGCGACGAAGAACCGCATGCCCTGCCTGATGTAGCTGCCGAGCACGGCCTCGGCGCCTTGCGGGATGCGATAGTCGTTGTCGGTCAGCCAGCGCGTCAGTCCGTCGCTCTCCTGCGCCGACAGGATCAGCACGTCGTATTCGGCGACGTCGTAGCTGGCCTCGACGGTGACGCCGTAGTTCCGCCGGGTCATTTCGTAGACAGCGCCTGCCATCATCGGCGCCGCCGGCATCGCCCGCGCCGCAACGACGACCGGCGCGCATGGATCGGCATCATGATATTCGACCAGCCGCGGCGCGGTGTATTTGTCGAGATGGTCGATGGTCTTCGGCTCGACCACGCCGATCTGCTTGCGCTCGATGAAGGTCGGCACGGGGACGACCACCGCGAACTCCTTCACGTCGCCCTCGAAGTCGCTGGCCATCGTGATCGCCGTCTGCTCGCCGTCGCGGGCCAGCACGACCTTCGATGACTGGTTGAACAGCTTCGCGTCGGCCTGGGCGACATAGAAGCCGCAAAAGGCATTCGCGGGCGCCATCGCTGCGTTCGCCAGGATCGCGGCGGCCGCGACGCCGGTGCGGAAGAGCTTGCTGTAACGCAGGGTCATGTCGACACTCCTTCGGGAACGGGCGAACGCCAGGAAAAGCGGGTCTCAGGGACGAGCCGGTCGAGCAGCAGCGTGAGCGGCGACAGCGCGATCAGCGACACGTAGAGCGCCGGCCGCATCTGCATGGCGAAGGTGAGGTAGTGCGCCGCGACCGCAACGCTCAGCGCGAACAGCAGCCGGCCGACGCGCGAGTCCGGCGAGGTGCGCGGGTCGGAGATCATGAAGAAGGTGAAGATCAGCAGCGAGCCGCTCTGCAACTGATGCAGCGGAATCGCCAGGGGATCGCCGAGCCAGGCGGCGCGCAGCAGCAGCAGTGCGGCATGGCTGGCGAAAAAATAGAATGCGATGTCCGCGCGTCGAGAGGCGCCGAGCACCAGGATCGCGAAGAAGCCGGCGAGGCTCGCGAACCAGATCTCCGTCCCCCATTGGCCGGGCGAGATCCACACGCCCTTGGAGCTGAACAGCAGCGCCACGATCGCCAGCCCCGCCGGGTTGAACACGTGCTTGCCGTCGACGCGCAGCACGAATTTCGAGCCGATGGCGATCACGGCTGACGCCGCATGCAGCCACAGCGCGTCGGCGCGCAGCAGCAGGCTGAGCGACAGGCCGGTGATCAGCGGTGACTTGAGATCGAGCGGCGCGCCGGAGATGCGGCAGCAGACCACTTGCGTGAGCAGCGCCATGGCGACCGCGACGACGCTCGCTGCGGGACGCGCGCCGAAATCGATCATGGCGAAATTGATCGCCAGCAGCGTCGCCAATGCCGCGATCTGGAAATAGCGGGCATCGGGCAGCCGCCATGGTCGTGGCTCGGCCTGCATGCAAACCTCCGGGCGTGTCTTGCCGCGCCATTGGTCGCCCGCGAACGGAGACGGGTTCAATCCCGATTTGATCGCGGCGACGCAAGGTGGCAGAAGATGACGACGAGAACGAAGCGGCCGGAGACAGGCCGTACTCAAGAACGACGGGAGCGAAGATGAAGGGAACGACGATGGCAGCGGGCACGGTGACGCCGTTCGACGGCATGGACGTGCCGTGGCTGTTGAAGCTGCGCAGCGAGACCCGGCGCGATCATCCGTTCCTGATCTCGGCGCCGTTCGAGGCACCGGCGCGCCGCTGGACCTATGGCGAGTTTCACGAGCGTGTCGGCGCATTGGCGGCCGGGCTGGTCAAGCGCGGCGTCCAGCCCGGCGATGCCGTGCTGATCCATCTCGACAATTGCGTCGAGGCGATGCTTGCCTGGTTTGCCTGCGTCGAGCTGGGCGCGCTCGCCGTCACGACCAACACGCGCTCGGCAGCCGCCGAGATGAGCTACTTCGCGGAGCACTGTCGCGCGGTGGCTGCGATCACGCAGCCGGCCTATGCCGAGATGATCGCAGCGCATTGCCGCGGCCTCAAATGGATGGCCGTGATCTCGCACGATCCGGGTCAGGCGGAGGCGTCGGCCGTCGAACGAGGCGAGCGCTTCGAAGCGCTGTTTGCCGACAGCGCCGATCGGCCGCGGCGGCCGGCCGATCCGCTGGCGCCGTGCAGCGTGCAGTACACCTCGGGTACGACGTCTCGGCCGAAGGCGGTGCTGTGGACGCATGCCAACGCGCTGTGGGGCGCCAAGGTCAACGCCGTCCATGAGGACCTGCATCAGGGCGACGTGCACCAGACCTATCTGCCGCTGTTCCACACCAACGCGCTGGCCTATTCGATGCTTGCCACACTCTGGGTCGGCGCGACCTGCGTGATCCAGCCGCGCTTCTCCGCGAGCCGGTTCTGGAGCGCGGCGCTCGAGCATGGCAGCACCTGGACCTCGACCATCCCGTTCTGCATGAAGGCGCTGCTCGACCAGGACGTGCCGAAGCATCACAAGTTCCGGCTGTGGGGCACGGCGGTGTCCGAGCCGCCCGCCTTCGCCAAGTTCGGCATCAAGATCATCGGCTGGTGGGGCATGACCGAGACCATCACCCACGGCATCGTCGGCGAGGTCGATCAGCCGAACGCGCCGATGTCGATCGGCCGCGCGGCGCCGGAATACACCATCCGCATCACCGACGATGACGGCCGGCCGACCGAGGTCGGCGCCACCGGCAATCTCGCCATCAAGGGCGTGCCCGGCCTGTCGCTGTTCGCCGAATATCTCTACAACGACGAAGCGACGCGCACGAGCTTCGATGCCGACGGCTTCTTCCTGACCGGCGACCGCGTCACGCGCCTGGCCGACGGCTTCATCAAGTTCGGCGATCGCACCAAGGACATGCTCAAGGTCGGCGGCGAGAACGTCGCGGCGTCCGAGATCGAGCAGGTCATCATCACCGTGCCCGGCGTACGCGAGACCGCCGTCGTCGCCAGGAAGCATCCGATGCTGGACGAGGTGCCGGTCGCGTTCGTGATCCCGCAGCCCGGGATCGCGCGCGAGGAGCTGCCCGACAAGGTGCTGGCCGCCTGCCGCGCCGGGCTCGCCGACTTCAAGGTGCCGCGCGAGGTCAAGCTGGTCGACGAGATGCCGCGCTCAACCTTGGAGAAGGTCGCAAAGACCGAGCTGCGCAAGCTGCTGGATTGAGCGCCGCGTCAGCCCATCGTGACGCGGATCGGCAGCTTCTTCGGTCCGTTCACGAACGTTGCCCGCGTCATCAGCACCGGCCCTGCCGGCGACAGCGATGTGAGCCGCGGCAGCAGTTCCTCGAACAGGATGCGCATCTCGAGCTTGGCGAGATGCTGGCCGAGGCAGAGATGCGCGCCATAGCCGAACGCGACGTGGCGGTTCGGCTTGCGGTCACAGCGGAACGTGTCGGGCTGCTCGAACACCGCCTCGTCGCGATTGCCGGACGCGTAGCACAGCATCAGCCAGTCGCCCTTGGCGATCCTGCGGCCGCCGAGCTCGGTGTCGGCGGTGGCGCTGCGCATGAAATGCTTGACCGGCGTCATCCAGCGGATCGCCTCGTCGACGAGGCCCGGGATCAGCTCGGGATTGGCTTTGACGCGCGCGAACTGCTCGGGATCTTCCGCCAGCGCCCAGATCGCGCCTGCCGTGGACGACGACGTCGTGTCGTGACCCGCGGTCGCCACGATCATGTAGTAGCTGGTGCGGTCGTGCAGCGGCATGTCCTCGCCATTGATCCTGGCGTTGGCAATGACGGTGGCGAGATCGTCGCGCGGATGAGCCTTGCGGTCTTCGGTGATGCGCTGGAAGTAGGCGGCGAAATCGGCCACCACCGCCTGCAGCATCGCCGCGAACACCTCGGCCGACAGCGCCTCCCGCACCCGCGCCGTGTCCGGATCCTGCGGGCCGAACAGCTCCTGCGTCAGCTTGAGCATGCGCGGCTCGTCCTCCTCCGGCACGCCGAGAATCTCCATGATCACGTGCAGCGGATAGTGGAGCGCGACCTCGGCGACGAAATCGCAGACGCCGCCATTCGCCGCGGCCTTCGCCGCCATGCGGCCGACGGTCGCCCGCGCGATCTCGCGAATGCGCGGCTCGAACTTGGCGATGTTGGCCGGCATGAACCAGCCCTGCGTCAGCGCGCGATATTTCGGATGGTCCGGCGCATCCATCTGCACCAGCGAACGCACGAGATTGGGCTGGCCGGTAATCTTGTGAACGCGCTCCAGCACCGCCTTGTTGGTCAGCGTGGTCGCACGGTCGGCATTGTGGAACAGATCGTTCTGACGGCTGATGGCGAGAATGTCAGCGTGCCGCGTCACCACCCAGAACGGATCGAACGCATCGAGCTCGGCCCGCCCGAGCGGATTGTTGGCGCGCAGCCAGCGATAGGCATCATGGATGCGGTGGTCGGCATAACAGGCCGGATCGACCAGCGCGGCGGCGATGTGCCCGGGAATGACCTCGCCGGCCTGTTCGGCTGCGCCCATGCTGCTCCTCCCGCCTTTCACCGATTGGCGGGTAGGATAGTGCGCCTCGGCCGAGATGCACTTGCGTCGAGCGGCTACCCTCGGGCGATGGATGCGCTCTCAGGCGATCGCGTCAATGCGCGCCCATCGCGACCGGGCGGAACGCCTGTAGCAGCTGCTGGTCGAGCTTCGGGCCCATGTTCTCCATGATCTGGAACGCGCGCGCATGGGTGAAGGCCGGCCGATAGGCGCGGTGCTCGATCAGCGCGGCGTAGATGTCCACGATCGTGGTGAGGCGCACGATGTCGCTGATCTGCTCGTTGTGCAGCGCGTCGGGATAGCCGGAGCCGTCGAGGAATTCGTGGTGATGCAGGATGACGTCGAGCATCTCCGGCGGGAAGCCGCCCTGCCGCCACAGCGCCTCGTAGCCGCGGCGCGGATGCTGGCGCAGCAGCGCGATCTCTTCCGCCGTCAGCTTGCCCTGCTTGTCGAGGATCGCGACCGGGATGAACGCCTTGCCGACGTCGTGCAGCAGCGCCGCGCGGACCAGCCGGCGCTGGTCGTCGTCGCGCATGCCCAGATGAATCGAGAAGCCGACCGCAAGGCCGGTCACGAACAGGCAATGCCGATAGGTGTCGTTGTGATGACAGCCGACCACGGTCATCCATTCGCGCAGCGAGGAGTGCTTGATCGCCTTCAGGATCTTGTTCTCGGCCGCGACGATGTCCTCCATCGTCAGATGCGCGCCGGTGGGCAGCTTCTCGAAGATCTTGACCATGATGGCCTGCGCGGCCTCGACGCCGCGATTGAGCAGCTTGCCGCGATCGGTCTCGTCATAGCCGTCGTCGGCGGGAAGCGCCGAGCGGATGCGCTGCAGCACGTCGGCGGGGCTGAACGGCCGCGCGATGGTATCGGTGGCGCCGAGCGCCCATGCCTGCATGGTGGCGTGGTGCAGCGCCTCCGCGAGCACGAACAGCCGCGGCACGTCGCTATAGGCGCGTGACGACAGCTTCTTGCGCACCCGCTGCACGCTCTCGGGCGAACGCAGGTTGATGTCGACGATGACGCCGGAGAAGCGGTTGCCGGGGTTCTCGGGGATTTCGGTGGTCGGCATCATGTCGACGTCGCCGACCGAGCGCAGGATGCGCGCCAGCTCGCTGCTCTGGTCACCGCGATCCGACGCGAGCAGGAGATGGCGCCTGTTCGCGGTCTGGGTCACGGTCTGCTTGGCTGTCGCGCTCATACGTGCTCGCCCCCTGCGGTTTACTGCCCATGCAAGTTACCGGGATACGGGTTCGTCGCGGCTTAAGCCGATCATTCAAGCTGTATCGTTTCAGGTGAGCGAGACGTTAAGAGGATCATTCAAATCGTGCCGCGCGGGAACCTGACCGCAGCGCAAAAAAGAACCGCCGGAGACGAGCTCCGGCGGTTCCCAGATACAGGAATGGTCTCGCGACGACGCTAGGCCTTCATCGCCGCCTTGACCGCTGCGGCGGTGATCGGCAGCGAGCGCAACCGCGCGCCACAGGCGTTGTAGATGGCGTTGCCGAGCGCTGGCGCGACCACGGTCACCGCGGGCTCGCCGACGCCGGTCGCCTTCTCGCCATTGGCGATCACGGCGATCGCGACCTCCGGCACCTGGCTCATCCGCAGCGGCGTGTAGCTGTCGAAGTTGGTCTGCTCGATGCCGCCGTCCTTCAGCGTCGCCTTCTCGTACATCGCCAGCGACAGCCCCCACAGCGCCGCGCCCTCGACCTGGGCGCGGATGTTGTCGGGATGCACCTGGGTGCCGACATCGGTCGCCACGGTGAGCTTCTTCACCGTGACCGCGCCCGTGGGCGCAACCGCGACATGGGCGACGCACGCCGTCCAGCTCGCCGTGGCACGCTCCTGCGATGAAACGCAGGAGACGCCCATGCCTTCGCCTTGCGGGAGCTTCCGGGCGCCGTAGCCGGACAGGCCCATCGCTGCCAGCAGCGTGTTGCGCAATCGCTGCGCGCCGCCGTCGTTCTTGCCCTTGCCGTCGAGCAGCGCAATGCGGAACTGCGCCGGGTCCTGCCCCGAGGCCACCGCGATCTCGTCGATCATGCTCTCGACCGCCCAGAACGTCCAACCCGGCGCCACCGAACGGAGTTGTCCCGATGGCGTCGCATTATGCGCGAGTTCGTTCTTGATCGCGCGCACATGATGATTGGGCACGGTGTAGAAGAAGTCGGCGCCATTGACCGTGAACGAGTCGAGCGGGCCCTTCTTGTCGACCGAGGGCGACAGGAAGTCCGGGATGCCCCAGCGCGCCGTCGGCCAGGCCGAGACGACGTCATGGCTGAGCGCGATCAGCTTGCCGTTGCTGTCGAGCCCGGCCTTGACCTTCTGGTAGGTGAGCGGCCGCGAGTAGTCCATCGTCATGTCGTTCTCGCGCGAGTAGATCACCTTGACCGGCTTGCCGACCGCCTTGGCCGCCTGCACCGCCGGCACCATCATGTCGGCATCGAGCCTGCGGCCGAAGCCGCCGCCGAGCCAGGCCTGGTGCATCACGACGTATTTCGGATCGATCCCGGCCGCAGCCGCCGCGATCGCGCCGGAACGGGTCGCGAACTGATTGCCGGTGTAGATGTGCAGGATGTCACCCTTGAACTCGGCGGTCGCGTTCATCGGCTCCAGCGGCGCATGGATGTTGATGCTGGTGGTGTACTCCGCCTCCAGCACCTTGGCCGCGCCCGACATCGCTGCAACGGGATCGCCGTCCTTGACGAAGAACTGCCCGGCATCGTCCTGCGCCTGCAGCCGCATCGCCTCGGTGATGATGGTGTCGGTGCTGACATTGGCATAGGGGCCTTTGTCATAGCTGATCTTGAGCGCGTCCGCCGCCTTCCTGGCGTTGGCATAGGTGTTGGCGACCGCCACCACCCAGCCCGAGGTCGAGCCGGTCTTGTCGTCGAGCGTCACCGCCTTGATGAAGCCCGGCACCTTCTTGGCCTCGGAGTCGTCGACCGCGGTGACCGTCGCGCCGAAGCGCACCGGCGGCGTGACGACCTTGCCGTAGACCATGCCCGGCAGCATCGTATCGATGCCATATTTCGCCGTGCCGTTGGTCTTGGAGGGAATGTCGAGCTGCGGCACCGAGACGCCGATCATCGTGTACTGATCGGGCGTCTTCAGCGTCAGCGCCTTCAATTCGTCAGGCGTGAAGCTCTTGGTGATCTTGCCGCTCCTGACGATCTCGGCGTAGCTCATCTGCTTCTTGGACTTCGGATGCATCACGACGCCGTCGCGCACCACGAGTTCGTTGGCCGGCACGCCCATCGCGGTCGCAGCGGCTTCGGTGAGCGCGATGCGGCCCGCGGCGCCGGCGCGGCTCATGGCATCGAAGTTCATCATCGTGCTCCAGCTGCCGCCCGTGATCTGGGCGCCGAGCACGGGATCGTTGAACTTCGGATCGTTGGAGGCGAGCTGGACCCGCATGTCCTTCCAGGCCGCGCCGAGCTCCTCGCAGACGATCTGCGCCATGGTGGACGCAATGTGCTGGCCCATGTCGGCCTTGCCGCAGGTCACGGTGACCAGGCCATCCGGCGCGATCGCATACCAGACGCTGGGTTCGAAATTGGCCGGCGCCGCGGCCGCCAGTGCGCTGTCGGCGAGGCCGGCATAGCCGAGCACGAGGCCGGTGGCGGCGGTGCCGACCAGGAAGGAGCGGCGGCTGAGATCGGTCGCGACCGAGGAATTGGTTTTGACGTGCTGGTTCATGTCGCTCTCCGGTCGCTCGAGTTGGACGCGGTGCGCATTTCGGACGCGGCGCGCTGGATCGCCTTCTGAATCCGCGAATAGGTCATGCAGCGGCAGAGATTGCCGTCCATATGCGCGACGATCTCCTCCTTGGTCGGGCTCGTGGTCTTGGCGAGCAGCGTGGCCGCCTGCATGATCTGGCCGGACTGGCAGTAGCCGCATTGCGGCACCTGCTCGGCGATCCACGCCTTCTGCAAGGGATGATCGCCCTTCTGCGACAGCCCCTCGATGGTCGTGATCTTCTTGTTCGCGACGTCGCCGACCATGGTCTGGCACGAGCGCACGGCCTCGCCGTTGACATGCACGGTGCAGGCGCCGCACAGCCCGGCGCCGCAGCCGAACTTGGTGCCGGTCATCTGCAACTGCTCGCGGATGACCCATAGCAGCGGCGTGTCGTGCGCCGCGTCGACGGACATGGTCCGCCCGTTGATGGTGAGATTGGGCATTTGGTTTCTTCCCCGCCCGGCGTGCGACTTCGCTTATGGCGAAGTTCGGTTTTATCGATTCGCTGGGACCCACCGGATAGATGCCAGCCATCATAAGAATGATCCCGTTGCGACGGCGACGCAACGAGATTTGAACGCCGGCCTGCCACATGAAACGGCATTTGCGTTGTGCAGCGCGAACGATGCTGGGCTGGTGACGCCGGGCAGGTTAAGAAGGTGCAGCCAACGCCGACAGCGAAAGGAGATTTCAGCCCATGAGACCATCCGTACGTATGACGCTGTGCCTGGCTGCGGCCATGCTGCCGAGCCTGTCGGCCGTAAGCCCTGCTGCGGCAGGGCAGACGCTCGGCGTCGCCGACGCGCCTTTCACAGCGACGTTATCCAACGTCACGCCGCTTGCCTTCGGCATGGATGTCGGTGAGACATCGCGCGTGCTGGAGCAGCCGTTGATCTATCTGAACGGCGCGCCCGGCAACGAGACCTTTCTGGCACTGCGTAATCTCGGCGGCAGCGGACTGGTCCCGCACCATCACCGCCTCTACCTGAAGTTCCGCAGGGGACGGCTGACCGGCTGGAAAGAGGACTACGGCACCAACTGGATGTGGCGCTGACGCGCGCTTGACGACCGCAAAGAGGACAGAACGTGGGACAAGATATCAAGCTGAAGGCATCCGACGGCTTCCAGCTCGGCGCCTATCGCGCCGATCCGACGGGAACTGCAAAGGGCGCGCTGGTCGTCATCCAGGAGATCTTCGGAGTCAACCATCACATCCGCAACGTCTGCGACCGCCTTGCCGCCGCGGGCTACGTTGCCATCGCGCCGGCGATCTTCGACCGCGTCGAGCCCGGCTTCACCTCAGGCTATTCGCCCGACGAGATCGCGGTCGCGCGCAAGTTCGTCGCCAATCCGGATTGGGCGGCCTTTTTGCGCGACACCCAGGCCGCAATCGACGGCGTGAAGAATGTTGGGCCGGTCGGCATCATCGGTTTCTGCCTCGGCGGCAGCATCGCCTATGCGGCTGCGACCAAGCTGTCGGGCCTCCGCGCTGCCGTCGGCTATTACGGCGGCGCTGTCGCGCGGTTCGCCGACGACAAGCCGACGGTGCCGACCCAGCTACATTTCGGCGAGAAGGACGCGGGCATCCCCTTGAGCGACGTCGAGGCCATCAAGGCCAAGCGGCCGGACGTCGAGATCTTCGTCTATCCCGGCGCACAGCACGGCTTCGGTTGCGACGAGCGCGCCAGCTACGATCAGCCGAGCGCCGATCTCGCCTGGACGCGCAGCCTGGCGTTCTTTGCGCAGCACCTGCGCTGAACGTCCAACCACCGTCATTGCGAGGAGCCTCGCGTCACTCAGCGTCAGGTCGACGCAGGTGCTCGGGTAGGCGTTGAGCCGCAATCACTCGTGCGGAGATCAGAACCAGCGCTCGCCGACCTGGATGGTGTCGCCCGGCTTGAGCGAGGTGCCAAGCGGCACCTCGTAGCGCGCGGCCCCGGAAGCATCGGTGTGGGTCAGGGTGACGACGTCGCGCCGCGCCCGAGGCGAGAAGCCGCCGGCGATCGCGATCGCGCTCTCCACCGTCATGTTGGGCACGTAGGGGTATTGGCCGGGCGCCTGCACCTCGCCGAGGATGAAGAACGGGCGATAGGCTTCGATCTCGACGGCCACCGAGGGCTCGCGGATATAGCCGTTGCGCAGCTTGGCGGTGATCTCGGCAGCGAGGCCGGCGGTGGTGCGGCCGCGCGCCGGCACGCTGCCGATCAGCGGCATCGTGATCGATCCGGACGCATCGATCGCATAGGTGTTGGTCAGGCCCTCCTGGCCGTAGACGACGACGCGCAGCTTATCGCCGGCGTCGAGATGATAGGCGGAGTCGCGGCGCGCCGGCGCATAGCCGGCGGGAACGACATAGGCGCCTGCGCCGGTGGCGGCAGCGAACGAGTTGCGCAGCGCCGGGATCGCCCCGCCCTGCCCGGTGGCGGCAACCGGGCCGGTGGAAGGCGTTCCATAGGCCATCGCGTCGAGATCGCTCTGCGGCTGGACGGCAGCGACGGGGGAGATCGTCTGCATGCAGCCCGACAACAGGATCGCGGACAGGACGGCAATGACCGGAACAAACAACGCGCGCACTCGAACAATCCTTGAATGAGGATGTGCGCTAGTCATGCGCGGTTAAGGTTAACAAACCGTTGGCGCGTGTAGTCCCCGTCGCAAGCGGGCCACGGTGAAAGCCGCCGGAAAAAATCCCCCTCCCACGGCGTGGGAGAGGGATCCGATGTTCACCGTGATCGGGCGCGCTCAGCCTGCCTATGCGCTCACGCCGACTCCGATCGGGCACGCGACGCCCGTTCCGCCCAGGCCGCAATATCCGGCCGGATTCTTGGCCAGGTACTGCTGATGATAATCCTCGGCGAAATAGAACGGCCCTGCCGGGACGATCTCCGTCGTAATCGCTCCGAGCCCCTTGGCGCGCAGCGCCGACTCGTAGGCCGTCTTCGACGCCTCGGCCGCCTCGCGCTGCGCGTCGCTGAACGTGTAGATCGCCGAGCGATATTGCGTGCCGACGTCGTTGCCCTGACGCATGCCCTGGGTCGGGTCGTGGCTCTCCCAGAACGTCTTCAGGAGGCGCTCGTAGGACACGGTCTTGGGATCGAACACCACCAGCACGACCTCCGTGTGCGCCGTCTGCCCCGAGCACACCTCCTCGTAGGTCGGGTTTGGCGTATGGCCTCCGGCATAGCCGACGGCGGTGACGTGGATGCCGTCACCGAGCTGCCAGAACTTGCGCTCCGCGCCCCAGAAGCAGCCGAGCCCGAACACGGCCTGCTCGAGGCCGTCCGGATAGGGCGGCAACAGGCGGCGACCGTTGACGAAATGCGTCGCGGCGGTGGGGATCGGCTGAGCGCGGCCGGGCAGCGCCTCGGCGGCAGACGGCATGACAGGGGCTTTGCGCATGAAGAACATGGGATGTCTCCGCTCATGGCCAGCGCCCGCGGGACGGCCCACGGCGCGATGACCTCTTGTCAGGGGAATATATAGGGCTCTACGGGTCCGGCAGTAGCGCTGTTACGCCGCGCCAGCGGTTCCCGCGCCGCGCTGCCAGCGGAATCCAAGACAGCTGCCGGCGCGACGAGACGAACCGCCGCGCTCAGTCGCGCCCGTAGCCGATCAGCGGCTTGCGCGGCCGGAACAGCAGCATCAGCAGGATTCCGAGCAGACCAAGCACCGCAAACACTGGCTGATCCAAAAATACCTTGACGATCCACTCCCACAGGAACGGGGCCTTGGCCTCGATCCAGGCCTTGAAGGCGGCCTGGCTCGCCTGGTGGACGTCGTTCCAGAGCTGGCCGAAACGGGTGAACTGCAGGGTCTGGTCGGCCACCCAGCGCGCGCCGTCATAGACCAGGAAGATGAAGCTTCCGGCCAGCAGCAACAGCCCTACCAGACGGAAAAAACCGCGGATCATGCCTCACCTGCCCTCTCTCGCTCGCCCTTGCGGGCAGCAAGGCCATAGCGGGGGCCCCGCAGAAATTCAACCTCGTCAGGGGCTTAGAACCGGGTTTTGGTCGATTCCGGCCGCCGCGGGCGCTCCGAGACCGTTGACGCTCGGCAGGGCTGCCCCTATAAGGTCGCCATTGGCGGTGGGCGCAATCCCGCCGCCGCTGTTCTTTGAGCAGCGCCGATCCGCCGAGCATCCGCTCCGGTCATGGCATTCTCAGAGAGGCGTCCGAACAACCCACCGCGTCGATGGGGCCGCGTCAAGCGGGCCGCGCGCGTACCCGCAAGAGCGGCGACTGCTCGCCGCCGAAGGATATTTGAGAGCATGGCCAACACGACCTCCGCGAAGAAAGCGACGCGCAAGATTGCCCGCCGCACCATCATCAACAAGTCGCGCCGCACCCAGATGCGCGGCGCCGTTCGCTCCGTCGAGGACGCGATCAAGAAGGGCGATCGCGACGCCGCGCTGAAGGCGATGGCCAATGCCGAGCCGCAGCTGATGCGCGCCGCGCAGCGCAACATCATTCACAAGAACAACGCGAGCCGCAAAGTGTCGCGCCTCACGCATCAGATCGCCAAGCTCGCGAAGTGACGCGACCGGGCGGCTGACGAACTATCAAGATGCAAACAGCCCGGCTCGCGCCGGGCTTTTCTTTTGTACATTGCGCTGGCGCGCACTCCTCCATCTCGTCGCGCCTTCTATTTGATGGCGACATTGCATCGCGAATACGATCTTCGCGCGTGTTGGAACACACGCGATGTCGTGTGCGCCTGACACACGCTCCGTAGTCCTACGTGAGGTTCCGTAATTCTACGCGGTGACAATATTGTCTCACCTGAAACAATGCGAATCTGCGCGCCTCGCTTGCGCATCGATGTCAAGTGCGCACGATGCGCCGTTCACTTTGCGCACCGCGCATCGCGGGAGTTACCCGCTTCGAGCAATCGCGAAAAACATCGTCTCGAAAATGACTTAAGCGCATAGCGCGACCAAGTGATTGGAAAAGCGGGTGAGGCCGGTCGAAACATAAAAAAATTATGAAGAAATTTTGGGCAGACGATGTTGTTTGTCACATCCGAGATTCCTCGCGATGATTCAAAACGTTGCTTTCTTAACGCGCAACACCGCGTCGCAACCGCTGCGAAGACTCGTAACGCGTGCTCCGATCTTATGGATTGCGAGTCCTGACGCATCGTGTATTTCTTTAATCACTCGCGGCGCCCACGATCTTGAGACCAGCGCGGTTTTAGAAACGGGGCGGACGTGCAAATCGGCGGCGGTGTGCGCGTTGGCGACGCTTTCCAAAGCGATGGCCGGATCTGTACCCATAGCAATATGGGGAACGATCGAACTTTGTCGAAATTTCTCGGGCGCAGCATCATCGTTGCGCCGCTTTGAACAAGAGAAATACGACATCGGTCGACCCGGCTGGAGCTCGTGGCGGCTTCGCTCAGCGAGTGGACAAGTTGGACGGGGATGTACGGCGGTGCGGCTGAATCTTGGGGTTCGGGCGCGGCGGCATTGGGATGACAACTTGCCGTGAGCAATCACGGCAGGGCGGGGAGGTTGCATGTTTTACGGACACATTGCGGGCACACACTACAGGCTGGTTCCGGATAACGCACCCTTGGCGGTCAACACTGAAGTGATCGACATCTCCAGCCCGGCCATTGCCAGCACGGCGATCGGCCCTCCCGCGTCCATCGCGCATCTGAGTATGCGCTGACCTCGCGGAGAAGCTTCTTCCACCAGCATTGATGGCCCGACGGCGTCCACGCCGAACGGCGAGCCATGTCTGGAGTTGAGCCTCCGCTCGAGGTCTCGCTGCGGCACACGTGTCCTTTCACGGGACGTCTGCCCGGCGATCACACGACACCACCACTCAATTCGAAAAGTTGCGACTGCCATGACAAATTCGGAACAGGAACGCTGGTCTCGCGTGAAGGGTCGGCTGCGCTCGACCGTCGGCGAGGACGTCTATACGAGCTGGTTCGCGCGGATGGACCTCGAAGCCGTCCAGGACGAAAGCGTTCATCTGTCGGTGCCGACGCGTTTCCTGAAGAGCTGGATCCAGGCGCATTATGCCGAGCGCGTGCTGTCGTGCTGGCAGGCCGAGATGCCGGAGGTGCACCGTATCGATCTGTCCGTTCGCACCGCGATGCGCTGCGCGGCACCGGTCAAGGAAGCTCCCGTCGCCGTCGAAGCCCGCCGCGCCGAACGCAACGACGCCAGGCCGGCGACCAGCGCCGACGCGCGAACGGCGTCGGCTGCGGCTTCGCTCGCCACGAGCCATGATGCGCTCGGCGGCTCGCCGCTCGATCCGCGGCTGACCTTCGCCAGCTTCGTCGTCGGCCGCGCCAACACGCTGGCCCATGCGGCGGCGCGCCAGGTTGCCGACGGTCGCCGCGGCGATCCCGTGATGTTCAACCCGCTCTACATCCATGCCGGTGTCGGGCTGGGCAAGACGCATCTGCTGCAGGCCGTGACCTGGGCCGGCAACGCCGGCGGCGAACGCAAGGTGCTGTATCTCACCGCCGAGAAATTCATGTACGGCTTCGTCGCAGCGCTGAAATCGCAGACCGCGCTGGCCTTCAAGGAGGCGCTGCGCGGCATCGACGTGCTGGTGATCGACGACCTGCAGTTCCTGCAGGGCAAATCCACCCAGGCGGAGTTCTGCCATACGCTGAATGCGCTGATCGACGCAGGGCGTCAGGTTGTGATCGCAGCCGACCGGCCGCCGTCCGACCTCGAAAGTCTCGATGATCGCGTCCGCTCGCGGCTTGCCGGCGGCCTCGTCGTCGAGATGGCAACTTTGGGCGAGGATCTCCGCCTCGGCATTCTCAAGTCGCGCGTCGCGGCGGCCCGCGCGCATCATGCGAGCTTCGACGTGCCGGAGCCGGTGCTTGACTATCTCGCCCGCTCCATCACCCATAACGGCCGCGATCTCGAGGGCGCGATCAACCGCCTGCTGGCGCATTCCAAGCTCAACAACCAGCCGGTCACGCTCGACATGGCCGAGCGCGAGGTGCGCGACCTGGTGCGGCCGCAGGAACCGAAGCGCATCAAGATCGAGGACATCCAGCGCGTCGTGGCGCGGCAGTACAACGTCAGCCGCTCCGACCTCCTGTCGTCGCGCCGCACCGCCAACGTGGTGCGCCCGCGCCAGGTCGCGATGTACCTCGCCAAGACGCTGACCCTGCGCTCGCTGCCCGAGATCGGCCGCCGCTTCGGCGGGCGTGACCACACCACCGTGCTGCATGCGGTGCGCAAGATCGAGGCGCTGGTCGGCAAGGACGTCGCGCTGAACGACGAAGTCGAGTCGCTGAAGCGCCAGTTGCAGGATTAGAGGGCACGCACGGCCAGGGGAGCGGACAGAAGGTTCGCCCCCAGCCGGGCCGTTGTCCCGGCCGTTCGACGCTGTCCTCGGACGTCATGCTCGGCCCCTGCCTCCGGGTCACGGAAGAGCCTGCCGAAACATGGGAAATCGGCTCCGCATCCCTTGCGCTTGAGCCTCATCCGCGCCACTTTACGCCTCCCCCTCACGCTCCTGGACGCTGGCCAAGCGCCGTTCGGGCGCGAGGTGCCATCGGCCGCGGCGCTGCTATAGCCCGCCGGCATTCCAGGACAAGCTCAGTTGGAACGGGCGGGTATAATACAATGAAGGTGACCGTCGAACGCGCACAGCTCCTGAAGTCGCTGGGCCACGTCCATCGTGTGGTCGAGCGCCGCAACACCATCCCGATCCTGGGCAATGTGCTGGTGCGCGCCGAGAATGCCCGGCTGTCGCTGCGCGCGACCGATCTCGATCTCGAAGTGACGGAAACCCTGGCTGCCGAGACCGCCACCGCGGGCTCGACCACAGTTCCGGCGCACATGTTCTACGACATCGTCCGCAAGCTGCCGGACGGCTCGCAGATCGTGCTGGAGAGCGACGGCGAGCGCGCGGTGCTCGCGATCCGCGCCGGCCGCTCCAAGTTCACCTTGCAGACGCTGCCGGAGAGCGACTTCCCGGATCTCGCCGCAGGCGACATGACGCACGCCTTCGCGGTTCCCGCCAAGGACATCAAGAGCCTGATCGACCGCACGCAGTTCGCGATCTCCACCGAGGAGACGCGCTATTACCTCAACGGCATCTATCTGCACGCCGGCGGCACCGCCAAGCAGCCGACCTTGCGCGCCGTCGCCACCGACGGCCACCGCCTCGCCCAGGTCGACCTGCCGCAGCCGGCCGGCGCCGCCGAGATGCCAGGCGTGATCGTGCCGCGCAAGACCGTCGGCGAGGTGCAGCGGCTGATCGAGGACAATGACAGCGAGATCAGGATCGAGCTGTCGCAGGGCAAGATCCGCTTCACCTTGGGGCAGGTGGTGCTGACTTCGAAGCTGATCGACGGCACCTTCCCGGATTACGGCCGCGTCATTCCGCAGAACAACGACAAGGAGCTGGTCGTCGATAAGGCCGATTTCGCCGCCGCCGTCGACCGCGTCTCCACCATTTCCTCCGAGCGCGGCCGCGCCGTGAAGCTGGCGCTGGCGCCCGGCAAGCTGGTGCTGTCGGTGACCAATCCGGATTCCGGCAGCGCGACCGAAGAGCTCGAGGTTGAATACGCCGCCGACGCGCTCGATATCGGCTTCAACTCGCGCTATCTGCTCGACATCGCTGCCCAGATCGAGGGCGAGGTCGCCGTGCTCCGGCTCGCCGATCCAGGCTCGCCGACGCTGATCCAGGACCGTGACAACAGGAATGCGCTGTACGTGCTGATGCCGATGCGCGTGTGACAAGTGATCCGCTGCGAGCTCTTAAGTTAACTCGTCATGGCCGGGCGTGACCCGGCCATCCATCTCGATCGCGAAGGACTCGCCGAGAGCTTCACCCGACGCTACGGCATCAAGCGCCTGGTGTATTTCGAAGCGCATGAGACGATCGCCGCGGCATTGCAGCGTGAGAAGAACATCAAGCACTGGTCACGCGAATGGAAGGTCGACTTGATCGTCGCAAACAATCCGGACTGGCGCGATCTCTATGATGAAATCGTCCGCTGACGCGGACGATGGATTGCCGGGTCAAGCCCGGCAATGACAGAACTGGGCTTGCAACTCCACCCCATGACCCCCTCCCGCATCCACCGTCTCGCGCTGACGCATTTTCGCAGCTATCGCGCTGCCAGCGTCAGCGTGCAGGCGGACATGGTCGCGCTGGTCGGGGCCAACGGCGCCGGCAAGACCAATTGCCTGGAGGCGATCTCGTTCTTCGCGCCGGGCCGCGGCCTGCGCCGTGCCACCCTGGAGGACGTCGCCGACAACCAGGGCGACGGGTCGTGGGCGGTCTCGGCGGAGGTCGAGGGCGCGCTGGGGCTGACGACCTTCGGCACCGGCATCGAGCCGCCGCGCAGCGATGCGAGCACAACACGCCGCTGCCGCATCGACCGCGAACCGGTCGGCTCGGCCGCCGCCTTCGGCGATCATATCCGCATGGTGTGGCTGACGCCTTCGATGGATGGCCTGTTCATGGGCGCGGCCTCGGAGCGGCGGCGCTTCTTCGACCGCCTGGTGCTCGCGATCGACAGCGAACATTCGAGCCGGGTGTCGGCGCTGGAGCGCTCGCTGCGCTCGCGCAACCGGCTGCTCGAGGTCCGCAATTTCGACGATCATTGGTGTGACGCGATCGAGCGCGAGACCGCGGAGCTCGCGGTCGCCGTCGCCGCGAGCCGCGGCCAGACCGCGGTGAAGCTCGCCGCGATGCTGCGGCAGCGCGGACAAGCCTCGGCGTTCCCGTCCGCCGAGATTGCGCTCGACGGCTGGATGGAGAATGCGCTGCTGAGCGAGCCGGCCCTCGCCGTCGAGGACCGCTATCGCGCTGTCCTGCGCGACAATCGCGCGCGCGATGCCGCCGCCGGCCGCACGCTCGACGGTCCGCATCTCACCGATCTCCATGTCGTCTATGCGCCGAAGAACATGCCGGCGCGCGACGCGTCGACCGGCGAGCAGAAGGCGCTGCTGATCGGCCTCATCCTCGCGCATGCGACGCTGGTCGCCGAAACCACCGGCATCGTGCCGATGCTGCTGCTCGACGAGATCGTCGCCCATCTCGATCCCGGCCGCCGCACCGCCTTGTTCGCCGAGCTCGGCACGCTCGGTGCCCAGGTATGGCTGACCGGCGCCGATCCCGCGGCGTTTGCCGAACTACGCGAGCTCGGCGAGATCTTCGACGTCGAGGCGGGGCGGATCAGCGCGCGGCGGTAACTCATTCCGCCGTTGAACCTATCAGTTCGCGGGTTCGACTAGTTGTCGTTGGATGGCACGCCGGCGCCAACCGCTCTCCTCCAGCGCCCGAGGGCCCAAGCGCCCCGAACTCGAAATCCCGGAGATCGATGATGTCAGAGCTTTGGCAGCAGGCCATCGCCGCGCCGCGGCTGCGTCGGTTCGCGTGTGGGCTGTTGCTGCTCGCGAGCTGTGCCGGACCTGCGCGCGCCGACGACGCCATCGTCGACGTCCACGCGCTGCCACGGCTAGAGGGTGCGGTGGAAGACACGTCGCATCCCGACCGCTACCGCGCCATCTATCGTCTGCCGGCGCCTGTCGCTGCGGCCAATACCGCCACGCAGCAGTTGCTCGGCGCCGACGGCTGGGTGCGGTATGTCAGGCCGCTCGAAGAGCGCAATCCGACGCTCAGCTACAAGAAGGGCAAGCAGGGGCTCCTGGTCTTCTTCACGGGCAGCGCCGGCCGCGCCGGGCAGTCGGAGGTGACCTACTCGCCGCAGCGGATCTACGCCAATTTGCCGTTCCCCGATGGCGCTGCTGACATCGTGTTCGACGAGACGCGGCCTTATCTGTCATGCATCGCGCCGATGACGCTGGATGCGGCGCGGACCTTGTTCCGCAAGGAGATGTCCGCCCTCGGCTGGGAGCCGCTGACCGCCGGGGCCGCCGCGCGCTGGCCCAATGCCGATCTGAGCGAGACCGCGCCGGGCGGCGTGCGCGCCTTCTACGGCCATGACGACGGCGACGGTTATCGCCGGCAGAATCCGGTGATGCTGACGCTGACCCGGCGCGACGACGGCCGGACCCATGTCGAGATCCGGATCGCGCCATTCGCGCTGCCCTCCACCCTCGAAGCCGGCGACGACCACGCCGGCCTGCCGATGCCGAAGCCGACCAAGTGGTCGCAAAGCCTCGGCAGCGCGAGTTTGCCGACCCGGCAGGCCAAGGCCGCCGTGATCGCCGAGCTGCCGGCCGTGCTCGCCTTCTACACGCGGGAGATCCCCGCGCGCGGCTGGCGGATCGAGACGGCCGGTCCGGGAACGCCGGACGAGGTCACGCTCAAGGTCGTCGCGCCCGAGGACAACGGGACCTTGAAGCTGTCCCGCAAGTACGATCTCACCATGGTCGAGCTGTCGATGCGCACCACCGAAGCCGCCTTGGCCGCCCGCGCCAAGGCGAAGAAGGACGCCGACGACAGGTTCATGGCGGATGCCGCCGCGATGGCCAAGCAGGTGATCGCCGCCGACGCGGCGCGCCGCGCCGTGCAGGCCGGCGCCATGTCGGATGCGCCCGTGAAGCCGCTGGCCGACAATCCGGCGCCGATCGCGCTGCCCGAGACCGCCGAGGCCGTGAGCTTCGATGGCGACCGGGGACAGCTCGCGTTCAAGTCGGCTTCGTCAGTGAAGACACTCGCCGGCTTCTTCCGTTCCACGTTGAAGACGGCCGGCTGGAAGGAGTCGCCGACCGTGATCGACAATCCGACCATGGCGCGCCTGGAGTTCTCGGCGAAGGGCAAGTCGGTGGCGTTCACGATCATGCAGATGGGCCCCAAGGTGAACGTCACGGCCGACGGCACCGGCCTGCTCGCCGCCGCCCGGCCTTCGGCCGCGGCCCGACCGACCAAGGACGCGACGCCGCTCGAGGCTGATCCCGACTCGGCGCTGCCGGTGCCGAAGCAGCACAGCGCGACCGCGCTGTCGCGGTCCAGGGCGCCGGGAACGGACACGCCGCTGCGGCTGGAGCTGGAGGCCAGCGTCCCGGCCGAGCTCGGTGCCGTCACGGCCTTCTACCGCGCCGAGCTGACCAGGCTCGGCTGGCGGGAGAAGCCCGAGGACGCGCAGGCCAGCCCCGATCGGGTCCGGCTCACCTTTACCTCGTCGCAGGGACCCGCCGTGCTCACGCTCGGGCGCGCCAAGGGCGAGACCTCGGTCAACCTGGTGCAAAGGAACGCAGAAGCGGCGGCCAAGGCCGGCATCCTGCCGAAGCCTGGCCGGGCCAAGCTGATGCTCGGCAATATCGGCGACACCGACGCCGTGCTGACCATCAACGGGCAGACGATCGGGATCGCGGCCGGCACCGGCAGCCCGCAATCGCCCAACGGCCCGCTGCTCGACCTGCCGCCAGGCAAGCACCGCTACGAGCTGAAGATCGCCCGCCGGCCCGCCGTGATCGACACGCTGGAGCTCGCCGCCGGCGATGCCTGGGGCCTCATGGTTGGCCCGGGTGGCACCGCCCTGCCGCTCCCGCTCTACTGAGGCGGCACCTGCCGCGTCACGCGTGACTCGTGCCCTGAATCGCACGCGAAAGCGCCCCGCCGCACGCCTCAAAACCAGCCGCGGGAATGGCCTGAATCCGGCTTTCGGAGGGGACGAAAACGACCCTCGCCAGGCCTTGAAAAACCGTTAAAAAGCGCTATCTCTTCAATGTCTTACGACGGGCCACTTTGCGCTAGGCGCGTGGCTCCTTTCGTGAGAGAAAGAGCGCTCTCGGCATGCGATCTGCAATGCCGATTCGACCACCCCTTCCGAAGGCCCCACATGACCGAACCCGCCCGGCAAACCATCGCCGACAACGAGCCTGCAACCGCGAACGAATACGGCGCAGAATCGATCCGGGTGTTGAAGGGCCTGGATGCCGTGCGCAAGCGCCCGGGCATGTATATCGGCGATACCGATGACGGCTCCGGCCTGCATCACATGGTCTACGAAGTCGTCGACAACGCGATCGACGAGGCGCTGGCTGGTCACGCCACTGCGGTCGAGGTGGTGCTCAATCCGGACAATTCGGTCACCGTGCGCGACGACGGCCGCGGCATTCCCGTGGACATTCACAAGGGCGAAGGTGTGTCCGCCGCCGAGGTCATCATGACCCAGCTGCACGCCGGCGGAAAGTTCGACCAGAACTCCTACAAGGTGTCCGGCGGACTGCACGGCGTCGGCGTCTCCGTCGTCAACGCGCTGTCGAGCAAGCTGCAGCTTCGGGTCTGGCGCGACGACAAGGAGCATCTCATCGAGTTCGCCCATGGCGACGCGATTGCGCCGCTGAAAGTGGTCGGCGAGGCCAAGGGCAAGCGCGGCACCGAGGTGACGTTCCTGGCCTCGACGGAGACCTTCAAGAACGTCGAATACGACTACGCGACGCTCGAGCATCGCCTGCGCGAGCTCGCCTTCCTCAATTCCGGCGTCAACATCGTGCTCTCCGACATGCGCCACGCGGTCGAGAAGCGCGAGGAGATGCATTACGACGGCGGCGTCGAGGAGTTCGTCAAATATCTCGACCGCAACAAGAAGGCGATCGTTCCGGCGCCGATCATGGTGCGCTCGGAGGTCAACGGCATCACGGTGGAAGCTGCGCTGTGGTGGAACGACAGCTATCATGAGAACGTGCTGTGCTTCACCAACAACATCCCGCAGCGTGACGGCGGCACCCATCTCGCCGGCTTCCGCGGCGCGCTGACGCGTCAGGTCAACGGTTACGCCGAGGCCAATGCGAAGAAGGAGAAGATCGCGCTGACCGGCGACGACTGTCGCGAGGGTCTCACCGCCGTTCTTTCCGTGAAGGTGCCGGATCCGAAATTCTCGTCGCAGACCAAGGACAAGCTGGTGTCCTCGGAAGTGCGTCCCGTGGTCGAGAACGTTCTGAACGAGGCGCTCGCCGCCTGGTTCGAGGAGCATCCGGGCGAGGCCAAGACCATCGTCGGCAAGGTGATCCAGGCCGCGGCGGCACGCGAGGCCGCGCGCAAGGCGCGCGAGCTGACCCGCAAGAGCCCGCTCAGCGTCTCCTCGCTGCCCGGCAAGCTCGCCGACTGCCAGGAGAAGGATCCGGCCAAGTCCGAGCTCTTCATCGTCGAGGGTGACTCGGCCGGCGGCAGCGCCAAGCAGGGCCGCAACCGCGAGTTCCAGGCGGTGCTGCCGCTGCGCGGCAAGATCCTCAACGTCGAGCGCGTGCGCCCCGACAAGATGCTGTCGAGCGAGCAGATCGGCACCCTGATCACCGCGCTCGGCACCGGCATCAGCGACGAGTTCTCGATCGACAAGCTGCGCTATCACAAGATCATCGTGATGACGGACGCCGACGTCGACGGCGCCCACATCCGCACGCTGCTGCTGACCTTCTTCTACCGGCAGATGCGCGAGATCATCGATCGCGGCCACCTCTACATCGCCCAGCCGCCGCTCTACAAAGTCACGCGCGGCAAGTCCGAGCAGTATTTGAAGGACGAGCGCGCGCTCGAGGACTATTTGATCGGCACCGGCCTCGACGATTGCGTGTTCAAGACGGCGGAAGGCGAGGAGCGCAAGGGGCGTGACCTCCTGGCGCTGGTCGAGGAAGCGCGTCTCGTCCGCAACATCCTGCGCAACCTGCACACGCGCTACGACCGCAAGGTCGTCGAGCAGGCCGCGATCGCCGGCGTGCTGCGCCCGGACATCACCCGCGACATCCCGACGGCGGACGCCGCGGCCGCCTACATCGCAAAACGGCTCGACGTGCTGGCCGACGAGGTCGAGCGCGGCTGGATCGGCCACTTCGTCGAGGGCCAGGGCTTCACCTTCGAGCGCACCGTGCGGGGCGTCAAGGACGTCGCCGTCATCGACGACGCATTGCTCGCGTCCGTCGATGCCCGCAAGCTGGACGAATATGCGGGCCGCCTGCAGGAGGCCTATGCGAAGCCCGGCGCCTTGCGCCGTGGCGACGTCCAGACCGTGATCCATGGCCCGGTCGATTTGTTCGAGGCGGTCACCGATGCCGGCCGCAAGGGCATCAACATGCAGCGTTACAAAGGCCTCGGCGAGATGAACCCGCAACAGCTCTGGGAGACCACGCTCGACACCGAGGCCCGTACGCTGCTCCAGGTGAAGGTCAAGGAGGTCGACGAGGCCGACGACATCTTCACCAAGCTGATGGGTGACGTGGTCGAGCCGCGCCGCGAGTTCATCCAGGACAACTCGCTGTCGGCCAACGTGGACGTGTAGTCGCGACGTCCAGCCCGAGTCTACCTCGCACTGGCGCGATAGACGACCAGGCGCACCCTGAGTCTGCGGAGCAGTGGCCTGCCCGTGCCTTCCGTGTTAATTCCGTTGAAGATCGATGTTCCGCTTTCGCCGGTCCCCGGGCGAATCACCATCTCAGAACGGACTTTTCGCGCATGGCGCCCATTCAATACATCGTCGAGGGCGGTCACCGGCTCAAGGGCGCGATCGAGCCGTCCGGCAACAAGAACGCCGCGCTGCCGATCATCGCCGCCGCGCTGCTGACCGAGCATCCGGTCACGCTCGACAACGTGCCGCGCATCCGCGACACCGAGACGCTGGTCGAGCTGGTGCGCTCGGTCGGCGCCTCCGCCGAATGGCGCGGCCGGAACAGGCTCACGATCCATGCCAAGGAGATCCGCGCCGCGGACCTCGATCCGGACCTCTGCGCGCGCATCCGCGCGTCGATCCTGCTGGCAGGGCCCCTGCTCGCCCGCTGCGGCGAAGTGGCGCTGCCGCCGCCAGGCGGCGACGTCATCGGCCGCCGCCGCCTCGACACCCATTTCCTCGCCTTCGAGCAGCTCGGCGCCACCGTCACCGCAACCGACAAGATCGAGCTGCGCGCCTCCGGCCTCAAGGGCGCCGACGTCTTCCTGGACGAGCCCAGTGTCACCGCGACCGAGAACGCGCTGGTGGCCGCGGTGGCCGCCCACGGCACGACTTACTTGCGCAACGCCGCCTCGGAGCCGCATGTCCAGGACCTCGCGCATTTCCTGGTGGCGCTCGGGGCCAACATCGAGGGCATCGGCACCAACACGATGGTGATCCATGGCGCCAGCACGCTGGGCCAGGCGAGCTACTCGATCCAGCCCGATCACATCGAGGTCGGCTCGCTGATCGGCCTTGCCGCCGTGACTCGCTCTCCCTTACGCATCGTGCGCGCCGGCACCGAGCATCTCCGCTCGATCCGCATGGGCTTCGAGCGGCTCGGCATCGTCTGCGAGGTTGCCGGCGACGATCTCATCGTGCCCTCGGAGCAGACGCTGCGGATCAAGGACGATTTCGGCGGCCACGTGCCGAAGCTGGAGGACCAGCCCTGGCCGGCCTTTCCCGCCGACCTGATGTCGATCGCGCTCGTCACCGCCACGCAATGCGAGGGCGTGATCCTGATGTTCGAGAAGATGTTCGAGTCGCGGATGTTCTTCGTCGACAAGCTGATCTCGATGGGCGCGCGCATCGTGCTGTGCGACCCGCACCGCGCCATCGTCGCCGGCCCGAGCCGCCTGCGCGGCGCCCGCGTCGTGTCGCCCGACATCCGCGCCGGCATGGCCATGCTGCTCGCCGCGCTGTGCGCCGAGGGGACCTCGTATATCGACAACGCCGACCAGATCGAGCGCGGCTACGAACGCATCGACGAGCGGCTGAATGCGCTGGGCGCCAAGATCACGCGCGTGCCGGAACGCGGACGGTAGCGCCATTCACGCAGCATTTCTCCGACGTCGTTGCGAGCGAAGCGCGAAGCGAAGCAATGACGAATGACCGGCCGTAACGCTATTCCATTCGCGCGCTGGCTTCGCGAACATGAGCGTGCGATGATGCTCCGCATCGCGCACAGCGCGGGCACAACCGTGACATGTGAGGCTCATTGCACATGGCCGTCAGCCAGATCCCTCCCAACGTCGACCGTACCAGATGGCTCGCCGGCGCGGAGTTCGCTGATGCCTTTCGCATCGCGATTGACGAGCCGGCCATCAATGCCCGCACGGCGGCCGAGCGCATGCTCGGTCACGCGCCCTGGTGGATGACGGCGCTCCTGAAGCTCCGCAACCTGCTGGTCAGGCCGTTCGGTCTGAAGACCTCGGGCGCGGATCCAGGCAACCCACGTCCTCTGATCGGGATGTTTCCCGTCGTGGACGAAACGCCGCAACGAATCGTGCTCGGCTTCGACGACAAGCATCTGGATTTTCGTGTCGTGGTCGACGTCAGGTCCGACGTCAGCCCAATTGGCAAGGCCTCGCAGGTGACCGCGACCACGTTGGTGCACACGCACAACACGCTCGGCCGCTCCTATCTCGCCGCCATCATGCCGTTTCACCGGCTGGTGGTGAAGACAATGCTCCGGCAGGTCGCAGCGCCCGCCTGACCCCGCGGCCTCCTGGCGCAAATCGATCCCGAGAGCCAAGACCTGCTCGGCCGCCAGCAGCACATGTAGCACGGGTGCGATCTGGTTCAGCGAGGCCTGCACATACTCCAACTCGCCGCCCGTGACTCTCGCGAAACGCGTGCCAGCATAGCGCGATCATCTTCGCCAGAACGGCCCGCAGAAGTTCATCAATCTGTCTTTACCGAGACCCATCATGGACGATATCCATCAGCTCATCCCAAAGGGAAAGGCCGACCTCGATCGTGCGCGGGCAGCCGTGCAGGCCGGCTACCCGGCCGTCGCGCCAATCCTTCCCGAGCTGACGGCGTGGCTAAAGGACTACAATTGGCCGGTGGCGCACATTCTCGCCCCCTTCCTCGCTTCGATCGGCGCGCCGATGGCACCGCACATCTGGCATGTCTTGAATTCCGACGATGCCGTTTGGAAGTATTGGATACTCCAGCTGCTCATCCCGTTCCTTCCCGAGGACGTTGCTCTCCAGTTTCTCCCTGAGCTCAGGCGGCTTTGCAGCACGCCGAGCGAGGACGAAAGACAGGAAGGACTGGATCAGCAGGCGCGCGATGCTCTTGCGCAATTCGGCTTGCTTTGAAAAATGAAGGCACGGCGCATTGTGCGTCAGGGGGCGATCAGATGGGCCTGATACGCAGGCTGTTCAGCGAACTGATCATGAGGCGGGTTGAAATTGACGACGCGTTCTTTGGACATCTCGTCTCGATGGGATCCTACTGGGAAGCAAAGCGGCAGTTCTCACCAACGCAGACCGAGATCGAGCTCTTCATTGATGCGCCTGGCGACCGGCTGGCGCCCGACCAACGACAGCGCGAGTTCTTCGCCTGGGTTGAACGCGACTACACCGACATCATCCGCAACATCGATCATGGCGCGCGCGCGACTTACGAGCATTGGTTCGGCAAACCGCTCGAAGCTTCGTTCGACACGGAATTCGTACTCAACAGCTTTTCGGTTCCGCTGCTGAACGCGGGACCTGCTGATTGGGATATGTCGTTCGCTTCGCGAACCGACCAGGAGCACATCTTGATCGTGGAGCTCCGCGGCTCCAAAGCGCTCCGCGCCCACATGGACGGCTGACGTGTGCGCTACACTCGGCTCGTCAGCAGAGAGCAGGCCGCGTGCAAACATTGATTTCGATAGCCACCTCAGACACATGGTCCGATCGAGATCATCTGGCCTAAACTTTCCGCTTGCTTTACTTCCGAAAATCGGAAATACTGCACCCGTCCCGTCCTCATGAGAGGGGCGCTTCGCGATCGTCACGGACCGTTGAGGGTGGGATGCGATGGATGCGGCGGCTCACAACGCGCACTCAGGTTCTCTTGAGGCTGGCGCGTGGACGAAGGGGCTGTCGCATACGGCGAAATCGTATGGTCCTGGCCTCCCGATGCTGAGGTCAAGCCGGCGAGCGATCTGCAGGTGACGGGGGCAAACAAGCCCGGTCCCCGGGGAGAGTACGTATAAGCCGTTCCAACCATGGCGCAGGGAAGGCCGGATGTGCGGCCCACCTGTGGTGACTGCCGCCTGCTACTTCTTTTGCAGGCGGGCCATGGGTGTGGTCAAGCACCCGGCCTTCCCTGCCCCTCTTCCTGTTCGAGGGGAGCAAATCGAGCATCACCCGGGCACGCCGTGTCGCGGGAACGCGTGTGGCCGTCCGATCCGATCTGGTTCGGCACGAGAGCAGTCCGCGATGGCCGACGTCGCGAACCCAAGCTCCAACGATGATGTTGCCGCGACGCTCGCATCTCGCACGGCCCATGACGACGACGGCGTGATGTGCACGACACTGCGGGGACTGCTATAGCCTCGATCATGACCTCCACAGCCGGAACCGACCACGCGCCGCCGCCGGCGGCGCCGACACCTTCTCTCGCGCTCGACCTCTGGGAGACGGTCCGCCTCGCCGCGCCGATGGCGCTGACGCAGCTGTCGCAGATCGCGATGATGTCGACCGATCTCGCCTTCATCGGCCGTCTCGGCGGCGATGCCGTTGCAGCGGCCGCGTTAGCGGGCACCGTCTACTTCGTCGGCTCGACCTTCGGCATGGGTCTGATGTCCGCGGTGGCGCCGCTCGCCGCGCAGGCGTTCGGCGCGGCCGATGCCGGGCTGGTCCGGCGCGCGCTGCGTGTCGGGCTGTGGGCCGGGCTGTTCATCGCGTTGCCGATCATGCTGATCGCGCTGAACGGCGAGATCATCCTGCTCGCACTCGGACAGGCGCCGGACGTGGCGCATCTCGCGCAGGACTATCTCGCCGGTCTCGCCTGGGGGATCGCGCCGATGCTGTGGTTCCTGGCGCTGCGCAGCTTCATGGGCGCCGTCAACCGCCCCGAGCCGGTGCTTTGGATCACCCTGGCCGCGATCCCGCTCAACGCGCTGCTGGTCTATCCGCTGCTCTACGGCCACTGGGGTTTTCCGCAGCTCGGCCTGACCGGCGTCGGCCTCGCCACCTCGACCGTCAACCTCGGAACGTTTCTCGCCGGCCTGTGGTTCGCCGCGTTGCGCCCGCCGTTCCGCGACTATCATGTCCTGGCCCGGCTCGGGCGCATCGACTGGCGGCTGATGCGGCAGCTCCTGATCATCGGCGCGCCGATCTCGCTGTCGTTCCTGCTCGAATATGGCCTGTTCTCGGCGGCGGCGATCCTGATGGGACTGATCAGCACGGCCGCTCTCGCCGCGCATCAGATCGCGCTGCAGATCACGGCGATCCTGTTCATGGTGCCGTTCGGCATCAGCATGGCTGCGACCGTGCGCGTCGGCCACGCCGCCGGACGTAACGATGCGGCCGGAGTCCGTCGCGCCGGACTGATGGCAATGTCGCTCGGCCTAAGTCTCGCAATGCTGTTCACGCTCGGCATCGTCATTGCCCGCCATGACATCGTGCAGCTGTTCCTCGGCGCCGGCCTCGCCGATGCCGCGGCGACTGTGGCACTTGCTGCCACGCTGCTCCTGGTCGGCACGACCTTCTTCATCACCGATGCGCTGCAAACCATCGCGGTCGGCGCGCTGCGCGGCATCAAGGACACGCGCGTGCCGCTGCTGCTCGCCGTGCTCGGCTATTGGCTGATCGGCTTTCCCGCATCCTACGTGCTTGGCCTGCACACCAAGCTCGGCGCGATCGGAATCTGGATCGGGCTGTCGATCGGCACCGCCATCTATGCGGCCCTGCTGGTGCTGCGCTTCCTGCGGTTGTCGCGATGAGGAGATCAGGCCCCCGCTGTATCCGGCGTCTCGTCGCGCTCCGGTCGATGCGGCTTCCCGGTCGACGCTCCCGCCCATTCAGCAACGACGCGCTCGAGGTCGATCAGGTTCTGGCGCATCTGCTCCAGCGAGAAGCCGAGCGCGAAGAAGCGCTCGGCGGCGTCACCCGGCAGGCCCCGCGTGAGACCGTCGCTGCGGACGGCGGCGACCTCTTCCGCATAGGCCTTCACCGCGACGTGGATCGGCCAGATCGCCGGCGGACCGGAGCCGTTGCGGATGGCCGCGGCACAGCCGCGCAGATAGCTCGCGATGGCATCGCTGACGCGCGACACTGGTCCGGACAAGCGCGCCTGGAGCTCCGACGGCAGCGGCACCACGCTGGCACGGCCGATCATCACGACGTCGTGGCGCAGGCGCAGGATCGTCCGCAGCAGTGGGCCGGTATCGGCGCCGGAGGACAGCCGCGCCGAGCGCTCCCGCTCGGCCTCCGCTCCTGTCGCATTCAATTCGGTGAGCGCGGTACCGATGCCGTCCTGGATCCGATGCAACGCGTCGTTGTCGCGGCCGCGCGACAGGCCGGCCAGCAGCTCGGTGAAGGCGGCTGCGATCAGCTCGAGCAGACGGCCCGCCGCGCTACGCATCTGCACGTGCGCGCGCGACGGCAGCACGATGAACGAAACGGCGAGGCCGGTCAGCGCGCCGACCGCGACCTCGAACACACGGTCGATCGCCGATCCCAGCGGATCGAGATGGCCCATCGTGGGCACCAGCAGCACGATCACGGCCGTCACCGTCGCCGCGTTGAGACTTGGATTGATCGCGGCGATGAAGGCGAGCGGCGTCACCGCCAGGATCAGCATGCCGAGCAGTTGCAGTTCGCCCGAATGCGGGATGAAGACCGTGATGGCGCCGCCATAGATCGCACCGCCGATGGTACCGAACATGTAGTCGCGCGTTGCCTTCAGCGAGCGCCCGACGCTGCCTTGCGTCACGATCAGCGAGGTCAGCACCGCCCACAGCGGCAGCTTCAGGTGGAAGGCCGTGGCGATCGCGAAGGCAAGCGTCGCCGCCACCGTGCCGCGGACCGCCAGCGACATCGGCGCCTTGCGGGCGCGCAACCGGCCGAACAGCCGTTTCAAGGACACCATCAGTCGCTCACCTCGAAAAGCACCAGCGCGATCGCGGCATGGCAGCTCCCCACCGGGCCGAACCGGCTTGAAAGGCGGAATCGGCTTGCCTACGGTCATTGCAACGATGCGAGGAAACACGATGGCCCAGGAAACCGCAACGCTCGCCGCCTATGTCGCGGAGCTGAAATATGACGATATCCCGCCCGAGGTGCTCGACCGCGCCAAGGTGCTGACGCTCGACTTCCTCGGCAGCGCCATCCGGGCCCGGCGCGAGGCGGAATCGACGCCGTCGGTGGTGAAGATGCTGGCGGCGCTGAAGCTCGATACAGCGGGCGAGGCGACCGTATTCGGCGACGACAGAACCTGGACGCCGGCGGTGGCGGCGCTGCTCAACGGCATGATGGGCCATTCGCTCGACTTCGACGATACCCACGCCGATTCCTCGCTGCATCCGAGCGCGCCGGTGGTGCCGGCCGCCTTCGCCGTCGGCGAGATGGTCGGCGCCTCGGGCCGCGAGGTGCTGACCGCTGTTGTCGCCGGTTACGAGGTGTGCTGCCGGCTCGGCAACGCGCTCGATCCGACCTCGCATTATGCCCGCGGCTTCCACCCGACCGCGACCGCAGGCACCTATGGCGCGGCGGCCGCCGCCGGCAAGCTGTTCGGCCTGTCGGAGCAGCAATTGATCTACGCTTTCGGCGTGTCCGGCAGCCAGGCCGCGGGCTCGCTGCAGTTTCTCGTCAACGGCGCCTGGAACAAGCGCTATCAGGTCGGGGCGTCGGCGATGAACGGCGTGATCGCGGCGACGCTCGCCAAGAACGGCTTCGTCGGCGCGATCGAATCCGTCGAGGGCAAGCACGGCCTCCTCGTCGGCTACACCGACACGCCGCATCACGACAAGGCGGTCGCAGGGCTCGGCTCCACCTACGAGACAATGAAGATCGGCGTGAAGCCGTATCCGAGCTGCCGCTATACCCATGCGGCGATCGACGCCATCATCGCGCTCCGCCGCGAGCACAATCTGACTCCGGACCAGGTCAAGCGCGTCGAGATCGGCCTGCATCGCAACGGCATCACCCTGACGGGCGATGCCGCCACCAAGCGCCATCCGACCTCGATCGTCGGCGGCCAGTTCTCGATGTTCTTCACCGGCGCGCTCGCGCTCGACCAGGGCCGCTTCGGCTGGGACGACTACACGCGCCTTGGCGACGCCGCGATCAATGCGCTGGCCGACAAGTTCGACGTCGTGCAGGACGACAAATTGGAGATCGGCCGCAGCCATCCGTTCGGCGCGCGCGTCACCATCACCACCGCGGATGGCGTGCACGAGCGGCTGCACGGCGATCCCTCCGGCGAGCCGACCTCGTTTCCGGCAGCGCAGGCGATGAGCGACAAGTTTCTGACGCTGGCGCGGCCAGTGCTGAGCAGCCGGGCACAGAGCTTCGCCGACGCGATCCTGTCGCTGGAGCGATTCGAACGTGTCGAGCAGGCCACCGCTTTGGGAAGAGCATAACGCATGCGTCATTCTCCCTGCGTCGCCGCGATCACGTCGCTCACGAGCTGCGCGACGCCATCGGCCTCCGGCGGCCAGTTCACGGTGCGGCCGAAACGCGTGATGACGAGACGCTCCGACGGGACGACGATGACATATTGGCCGAGCGTGCCCTTGGCGAAGAACGCGTCGCGCGGCCAGCCATGGGAGGTGCGGTAGTTGGCGCCAAAGCTGTCGCCACTGTTGGTCCAGAAGCCGGCGCCGAGGCCGACGAACGCGCCGGGCGTCGGCGCGCTGGCATACGCGACCCAGCCGGCGGGCAGGATGCGGCGGCCAGCCACGACGCCGTCGTCGAGATACAGCTGGCCGAGCCGCGCCCAGTCGCGCGCCGAGGCCAGCATCTGGCTCGATCCCTCCGGTGTGCCGGCGGCATCGAATTCGAGGGTGACGCTGGTCATGCCGAGCGGATCGAACAGTTCGCGATGCGCAAAACGCAGCACATCCGCAGCGCTGCCGCCGACGGCGTCGCGGATGAGATGAGAGAGGATGACGGTGTTGCCGTCGTGATAATTGCTGACCGCGCCCGGCGTGGTTTCGAGCGGCATGGTTTCGGCGAAGGCGGCGCGGTCCGTTTCGACGAATTTCATGCGGTTGACCGGCTCGAGCGCCGAGAACAGCGAGGCCTGCAGCGAGCTGCCGAGCGCGAGGCCTGCGGTGTGGCGCAAGAGGTGATCGACGGTGATGGCGTGGCGCGGATCTTTGTCGTCCCGCCACGCCGCGATGGGCGCGGGCGCATGCAGCGCGAGCTTGCCCTGGCGGACCAGAATGCCGATCAAGGTCGCGGTCATCGACTTGGTCGCAGAGAAGCCGAGCAGCTGCGTGTCGAGCGTGAAGCCCTGGGCGTAGCGCTCGGCGATCACCTTGCCGTCCTTCATCACCAGGACGGCATGGGTATGCCGGAACGGCGGCGAGTCCGGCTCGGCAAAGGCGCGATCCAGCGCTGCCGCGAGGGCCGGAGTGACCGGCGCGACGACGCGTGGCGGAGCGATGTCGGGCAGCAAGGCGGGGGTTGGCGCAGCGGGCCGGATGGCCGGCCAATCCGCCGCTTCGCCATGGTCCATGTGGCAGCCGAGCCCGTCGCGATACACGGCCCGGCTCTGCCCGATCCCGAGCAGCGTCACGGTGACGTCCTTGGCGGCGCGATCGACGCGGACGTCCATCGCCCAGCTCAGCAGGCCGGCGCCGGGCATCGCGGCCCGGGTCTCGGAGAGCGTGCGGTCCGGGTCGAGACCGGAGACGAAGGTCTCCGAGCACAGGAGGCTGGCGATGAAGCCGGTTGCCACCTTCGGCATATCGCGGGCACGGGCCCCGCCGACCGCCAGGGCGGTCAGCGCGGTGGTGGCAACGAGAGCAAGCAGCAGGCGGCGTCTGGTCATGAGGAGCTCCGGCAGTTGGATCTGCCGGACCAGACCGCGGCCGCGGCCCGGACGCTCGCCGATTTCGGAAATCATCCCAGCCGAGAATCGCCGGGATCTCGCCAATTCTGGAATTCCTCTGCAGTTTCAAGGCTGAACAGATCACGCCGCCGACAGCCTCATGCGCCGGTATTCGGTCGGCGTCACCCCGGTCACCGCCTTGAAGGCGCGGTTGAAGGGCCCAAGCGACTGGAACCCAGCGTCCATCGCGATGGTGATCACGGGCACCTCGGCCTGGGCAGGATCGGCGAGCGCGGCCTTGGCCTCCTCGATGCGGTGGGCGTTGAGGAAGGTGTTGAAGTTGCGGTAGCCGAGCTCGCCATTGATCAGCCGCCGCAGCCGGTATTCAGGAATGGAGAGCTTCGTCGCCAGCATGCCGATCGTGACGTTCTCCTGACGATAGATCCGCTCGTCCGCCATCAGCCGCATCAGCGCGTCCACCAACCTGCGGTCGGCGGCTTTCGGAGCCACCGCTTCGAGCGCCGCAGCCGGTGGCGCCTCCGGCGCGAGCACATCGCCGGCACCGACCTTGAGCAGCATCAGCGCAACGGCGCCGACCACGACCAAGAACATCGCCACATTGACCACATTGGCAAGCTCGGACGGGCCGCTGCCGGCGGACGCCATCTGCAGCAGCGCATTGACGCCACCGTAGGACAGCGCCGCGATCACGACGAAGGCGCGGATGCGCCGCCGTCCCTCGACGAGATCCGCCGCCCAGGAACGGATGGTCTGCGCCAAGGTCAGGCCGAGGAAGCCGAGAGCCAGCACATTATTGGCGACCATCACGAGCCGTCCATGTCCGGCAGGCCCCAGCACGAGACAGCTCAGCAGGCTGAAGCCGAACACCGCGAGCCAGATCAGGCCGTGCAGCCAACGCAACGCAAAGCCGTCGTCGAACAGCGCGCGGCAGAACAGCCAGAGCACGACGATGTCGGCGGTCGCCAGCGCAATCAGCGGCACGGAAGCGAGCGATGGCGCAGCCGTGCCGCCGATGTTGAAGGTCGCGGCATGCGCGGCCGAGCCCAGCGCCAGCGCGATTGCCAGCCGGCCGCGCCATTGCCTGCCGAGATCGCGTCCCAGCGCGACGGCGAGCACGGCCAGCAGCGCGATGGCGGCGGCGCGAAGCGCGAGGTCGAGGCTTTCGAGCGTCATCGTCATGGGTCCGTTGTCGGCACCGGAACTCTAGGCCGGAGCTTCGCTTCGTTCAAATCGCGCGGATGCCGCGACCTCGTGCCCTGCCCTCGCCCTCGTGAAGCTGCTAAGCTCGCGCGACCACATTGCAGGAGCGCCCCATGAGCTGGCAGCCATCGATCGATCCCGAGTTCGGCGATCCCACATCCTGCGACGCGCTGGAGCACGTCATCGTGCCGCGCACCCGCGATCTCGGCGACGGCTTTGCCGTGCGCCGAGCGCTGCCGCACGGCCGCCGGCAGATGGTCGGGCCGTTCATCTTCTTCGATCATTTCGGCCCGGTGCAATTCATGTCCGGCAAGGGCATGGACGTGCGGCCGCATCCGCATATCGGGCTTGCCACCGTCACCTATCTGTTCGACGGCGCCATCATGCATCGCGACAGCGAGGGCAACGTGCGGGAGATCCAGCCCGGCGCGATGAACCTGATGACGGCGGGCCGCGGCATCGCGCATTCCGAGCGCACACCCGACCTGCAGCGGCAGAACGGGCAGAAGATGCTGGGCCTGCAGAGCTGGATCGCGCTGCCGGTCGAATCGGAAGAGATCGCGCCGAGCTTCCAGCACTACGCGGCGGACGCGCTGCCGACGGTCAGCGACACCGGCTTCTCCGCGCGCGTCATTGCCGGCAAGGCGTTCGGCGCGGCCTCGCCGGTGACGATGGTCTCGCCCTGGTTCTATGTCGAGGTCACGGCGCAGGCCGGCACGGTGGTGCCGCTCGATCCCGATCACGAGGAGCGCGCCATCTATATCGTCGATGGCGAGGTCGAGATCGCGCGCGAGCGCCACGAGGGCCCGCGGCTCCTGATCTTCCGCCCGGGCGACGCCATCAGCGTGCGCACGGTGAAGCCGACCCGGATGATGTTCCTTGGCGGCGACGCCCTGGAAGGGCCGCGGCACGTGTGGTGGAATTTCGTCTCCTCCAGCAAGGAGCGCATCGAGCAGGCCAAGCAGGACTGGAAAACCGGCCGCTTCGCCGCCGTTCCGCAGGAGCACGAGTTCATTCCGCTGCCGGAATAGGCTATTGCGGTCGCAACGCTCCCGTTTCGAAGGCTCTGCACGATGACCACGCTTCTCGCCAGCAATCTGCCGCTCCCGAAGATCGGCCGCGGCAAGGTCCGCGACATCTATGCCGTCGGCGACGACCGCGTGCTGCTGCTGACCACCGACCGCATCTCGGCCTTCGACGTCGTGATGAACGAAACCATCCCGATGAAGGGCGCGGTGCTGACGCAGATCTCGGCCTACTGGTTCAACGCGCTCGAAGGCGTGGTGCATCACCACATGATCTCGGCCGACACCGACACGATCATCGCGGAGGTGCCAGCGCTGGCGCCGCATCGCGACGAGATTCTTGGGCGCGCGATGCTGTGCAAGCGCACCACCGTGTTCCCGATCGAATGCGTGATCCGCGGCTATCTCTCCGGCTCGGCCTGGAAGGAATATGCGGCCCATGGAACGCTGGCCGGCGAGCAGCTTCCCGCCGGCCTCGTCGAGAGCCAGAAGCTCGACCCCGCGATCTTCAGCCCCGCGACCAAGGCCGAGACCGGCCATGACGAGAACATCACCATTGCGCGGATGCGCGAGGTGGTCGGCGACGACACCGCGTATACGCTGGAGAGCATGACGCGGGCGGTCTACACGCTGGGTGAAAAGCTGGCGCGCGAGCAGGGCATCATCATCGCCGACACCAAGTTCGAGTTCGGCCGCGACAAGGACGGTCACATCATCCTGATCGACGAGGTGATGACGCCCGACTCGTCGCGCTTCTGGGCCGTCGATGCCTATCAGCCGGGCCAGCCGCAGCCGAGCTTCGACAAGCAGCCGCTGCGCGACTATCTCGATGCCGAGCGCCGTGCCGGCCGCTGGAACGGCGACGCCCCGCCGCCGCCCTTGCCGCAGAGCGTGGTGGATGCGACCAGCCAGCGCTATCTGGAGGCGTTCCGGCGGGTGACGGGCAGCGAGCTGAAGATCTGAGCACTGCACGTCTCTCGCCGCGATGACGGAGCCGAAGGCAGTATTTTCTTCGGAGTGGGAGCCGAACTGGTACCGTATCGGCGGTGCGCTCCCTCGCCCCGCTTGCGGGGAGAGGGCTGGGGTGAGGGGGGCTCTCCATGCACACCAGACTCGCGGAGAGCCCCCCTCACCCGGATTGCATCTTCGATGCAATCCGACCTCTCCCCGCAAGCGGGGCGAGGTGAGAACTGATCGTTCTGCGAGGCGCGTGCTCACATCAGCCAAGGCATCGTTGATCATCGGAGAGTTGCTAACGAGACGCGCTGCGTCGATCTCGCGGCCATGCTTGCCCGAGCTATGCTGATCGATCTCGCCCTCTGAAAATGCGAGGGCGCAGGGAAGGCCGGGAGCTGGCCGCCCCCATGGCCCGCGTGCGAAAGAAAATGCACGCGGCGGTCACCACAGGTTCAGCCGAGACATCCCGGCCCTCCCTGCGCGATGGGTTTAACGGCTGCTCCGTACTCTCCCCGGGGACCGGCTTGTTTGCCCCCGTCGCCCGCCACGACGCACGAACGTCATCGCGAGATTGGCGCCAGCATCGGGGCGCCAGGACCACACGGCTTGACCGTCCGCGCGCTGCCGTTCGTCAGCGCAAGAGCGCCTGACAGGCACGCGGCCACCGCTCCCCGCCTCTACGTATCGTGACGACGCGTACGCCCCTCTGCATGAGGACGGGGTGCGCGGATAAGAGCACAACTTCGGAAAAATAGCAATCAAAATCTCATGCGACAGATTAGCCCGACGGGCTGTCTGCAGGCAGCGGATATGCGGCGCGGCACCAGACCGAGATCACTCTCCGTCCGTAAAGCGCTGCTCGACATGAAACGACTTGGCCGTCACCAGCCACTCGCCATCGATCAGGTGAAGGCAGAGATAGTCGAGATAGAGGATCGGATCGATCCTGACGCGCACCTTCACGACCGCCTGCGAGAGCGACGCGAAGTCGATCAGCAGAATCTCCTGTTGGCGGGGCGCTCCCTTCGACTGCGGAGAGGGAGTGGTCGCCAGCAGCTGACGATAGTCGGTCGCGGTCAGAACGCGCAGAGCCTGGTCACGCAGGCCATGCAGCTGCGCGGTCGGCGCGAACACGCGGTCAAACCGGTCGACGTCGGAATCGAACATCAGGTCGAAGTATCGCTCGACGGCGGCGAACAATCCTTGATGGGTAGCAGTATCGGTCATGTCGAGGGATCTCCGGGCGGGTTGATCTCACCTCATCTTCGCTCCGGACCGGCGGGCATGTCCTTGCGAACTGTGCTACCATAACGGCCTGCCGCGCAATAAACCGTCCTCCCGGCGCCCGGATTGTCAGAAATATGCCAAAAGCCAAGCTCGATGCGATCGACCAGCGCATCATCGGGGAATTGCAGGCCGATGCGCGGCTCAGCAATGTCGAGCTTGCCGATCGGGTCGGTCTGTCACCCTCGCCCTGCCTTCGGCGCGTCAAGCGGCTGGAGCAGGAGGGCATCATCCAAGGCTATCGCGCCGTCTTGAATCGCGATGGCGTCGGTCTCGGCTTTTCGGCGTTCCTGGCGATCAAGATCGAAGGACACGCCAACGAGCACGCCCTGGCGTTCGAGGAGACCGTCTGCGCCATGCCGGAAGTCCTCGCCTGCCATCTGGTTTCCGGCGAGTCGGACTACCTGCTCGAGGTCGTGACCGCCGACCTGGAGCACTATCGAAAGTTCCTGGTCGAGCGGCTGCTGAACCTCCCCATCGTCCGGGAGGTCAAAAGCAACATCGCCATCGAGACACGGAAGGCTGCGGCACCATTGCCGCTGGAGCACTCACGCTGATCCGACGCAACTAGGACGCGGACTCATAAAGACGCAGCCATAGCCGGATTGACGCGAGTTGAACGAAGGCAAGGTAGTTCGCGGCCAGACTGTCGTAGCGCGTCGCCCCCCCGGCGACATTGCTTGATCCTATTGAAGAACCGCTCAACCCGGTTACGAGCGCGGCACGGCAGGCCAACGGACTATTTCCGGCTGATCCCCGAAAAAGGACTTCCCGCGCGCCGGCCAATAACCAATGTGATTGGTCGCAGCGCTCAAGCGACCATCAATGTGTTTCCCAACCGCGTCATATCATCCAATCCGACACCTCCTGCGCAAACTAGCGGGGCTGAGTTCGCTTTCCCCATACCAGCTTCCAGCCTTCTGCAGACCGAGTCGCTTGGGCTTCTTGCTCGAAGGATCCGTCGTGATCACTAACGATGACTTTGAAGTTGATTAGTTCATCTCCGACCCATGTGAAGATGTTCCAATTTTCATACCGCTTAGCTGTGTATTTAAGCTGTTGTGTCGGCGGATCGGAATCGGTTGACCAAATCGAGGCGTCGTAGGGACGACTGCATTCGTCGCTCCGATCAATGGATACCAGATACCGGCCGTTCGGTGACTGTACCGGCCTCGTGGCATTGGACATTTGGACGATACTGCCGGTCTTGCGGCTAATGAACTCATAGTGCCCCGCAGTCGCCAGAATTCCCTCAATCAGGAGCGAGTTCTGCGAAGGATATAGTGCGTCTAGCCGGAAGACGACGCACCTCTCGCCGTTTGGATCTCGCCGACATGCCTCTCGATCACTCCTGTAGGTCTTAATTTGCCTATTCTCTAGCAGCAGCAGCAGGTCGCCCTTTCGCGAGGCAATCCCCTGAAAGCGTTTCAAGCAAGAGGGATCTTCCGCTAGGGCGCTTTGATCGGCCTCGCAAACTGCAGATGCGCGCGTCGCCCGGCATTGAACATAGGCGTCCGTGCCCGGCTGCGCGCCGTAGCTCCGGCAGTCCTGGTCATCCTTGGCGGCGATTTCGGCGCACGCTTGCGACGCGCAGTCGGGCGCGGCCGCGCGAGCGGCATGGCCGGCGAACTCCTCGATCACCCAGCACCGCGAAAAGCCGGTGGGCACGCCGACATGCGGCGGCTCGCGGCCGAACAGCTCGCGCTGCACCGCCGCCGCAAACTGCCAGCAATTGTGCTGGGCCCAGGCCCAGGGCTCGCCGATCAGGAGGCTGAGAAAGGCCGCTCGGTCGCCGCGTCCCATGTCAGTTGAATTCTCTCGGCCACGCTGTCATATTGCGTCATGCAATTGGAGGTTGCGACATGGTCGATAACCATAAGCCCGACACGCCGACGGCATTCGTGGAGAAGCCAAAGGTGGAATTCGTGCACCGCAAGAGGCGATGGTGGGAAGACCTCTTCAGAGGTCCGACAGCCGGGCGCGGTTCTTTAGAGGCAAAACAAAGGGAGCGGTTTGGTCGCCTGAAGATCTTCAGCCGTGACTCGAAAACACGATGAACCTTCAGGACTGCCGAGACGCGTTCGCGACGTACTCCGGCAAGGTAAGCGACATCTGTCGTCATCTGGGTCTGACAGGCGTTGTTATCATTTGGACGTTCAAGAAGGACGTCACAGGACGATCCGCTATTCCGCGCGAGCTATTGATTCCGCTCCTTCTGATTGCGTGCGGTCTACTGGCTGATCTCCTCCAGTATTTCCTCGGAGCAATCATCTGGTTCTTGTACTATCGGAAGCAGGAGATCGTTGGCATCAAGGAGAACGAGGATTTCCGTCACACACCGCTGCTCGATCTTCCCATGCACATTCTGTTCCTGCTGAAGGCCGTCCTGCTCGCTGTCGCTTATGGATACATCGCGAGCTATTTCTATCGAGCCATCTCATTTTCATGATCAGGACAACAGGCTCGGAAACTGCTGATAGTCGTAGTTCTTGGTGATGCGCTGAAAGCGCTTGTTCTGCAGGTTCTTCGCGATGACCGTTCCGGTCACGGTGGTCCCCGTCATCTGGATGTTGCGCAGCTCGAACTGCACGGGACCATAGGCCGGGCCGGTCAGGTCGCTGCCGAGATATTCGCGGTAGAGCACATCGATATAGGCGCGCACCCCAAGCGCAGCGCGGATCTGCGGCACCACATCGCGCGCGATATTGTCGATCGAGATCCTGCAGGACGGCGGCTGGCCCTCGCGCTGTTTGCCCACGCGCCCTTCATGGCAAGCTCCCTGATCCAGTCGGCGCCATAGCCACGGTCCGCAAGCAGCATTGATCCGGATTTCATACGAGACAGCAGTTTCCCGGCAAGTCGAACGTCGTGAGCTTCGCCGGGGCTCAACGCAAGCCGTACCGGCAGATCATTGCTATCGACAACCGCGTGAATTTTGCTCGTCAGGCGGCCGCGTGACCGTCCCATCGATTGACGCTGGTTCTTTGTGATGCAAGCTCCATGCTGATGGACGCGGACGATGGAGGTGTCGATCATCTGGACAGCGGCATCATGGGCGCCTGCCAGTGCGTTCAGAATCTTGGCCCAAACACCGACTTGTCGCCAACGAACAAAGCGATTGTAGCAGGTCGTGTACGGGCCGTAGGCGTCTGGCACGTCGCGCCATGGCGCTCCAGATCGCAAGACCCAGAAGATGCCATTAAGGACCCGACGGTCGTTCACCCGAGGAGCGCCATGCGGCTTGTTGGGCAGCATGGCTTGATGGCAACCCATTCATAGTCGGCGAGTTCGTAGCGCATGATTCGCTCTCCAGTTTGGGAGTTCGAATCACATGCACCCCGCCAAACACAATGCCCACAGCCTAGCACGACAACGGATCGCTATTAGGACTAAACACAAGCCAGCAGATAAATTGCAGTCGAGAAGACCAACAATGAAAGCGCTCAGCGCAGATACGTGGTGAAGAAATCGACCGCAAGTCTGATCGTCTCGGCATGAACTGCCTCACGGTCGGCGTCATCGGGATCGCGGCACGTGCTCCGAAAGAATGCGCTTCCGACCAGAGTGCACGTGTCCAGAAATATGAAGTGGCCGGCCTTCGGAAATATCTTCAGAGTCGAATGCGGGATCAACCTAGCGAATGTCTCGGCAGCGGCGGGTG
>NZ_JAUHIR010000007.1:0-353365 GCF_032381375.1 Bradyrhizobium sp. SZCCHNR1017
TCAAGCCGTTGATCGCGGCAATCACAGCCTGAGAAACGCCCGCGTCCTCGTGGTCAGGACGGACGTCCGCAAGGCCGTTTTTACACGACCAAGACCCATCTGAGACATTTCGCTAGCATCCCACATTGTAGTAGCGAAGGCCCATTCCAGAGTTCTGCTTTGAACCGACACGATGGTCTTCCCTCAGCTTGAGGGCAGGCATGAGGCGACGAAAATTCCCGATCCCATACCTGGAGGCGGGGCGTTGGCCCGGGTTCTCATCGTAGGCGTTTGACTCAAATCAAATAGAACCCGCCTTAGGCTCATAGGGTTTTGCATGGTGGGCTGTCGCGAGGTTCTTTCCAAAACTCTATCGGTGAAGAGTTCATGTCCAGGCGCGTACCTCCTGTCGAAAACCGTGGTCGATCCATTCGGTTCTGGTTGGGGTTGCTCCTCGTGGTCTGCACCGTTCCGGCAATGCTGGTCGCCGGCTACCTGATCACCGACTCGTATATTGCGGCACGCGACAATGCAGAACGCAATACCGTGGCCACAACACGCGCGCTGATGCAGGCGGTCGACCGCGAGCTGCTCAGCGTCCAGTCGAGCTTGCGGGTGCTTGCAAAGTCACCCTACCTGCAGTCCGGTGATCTTGCCGCCTTTCACGAGCACTCGCGCGAACTGCTGCAGTGGCTGACAGGCAATGTAATTGTCATCGCGGACGCGGCCGGACAACTCCTGGTCAGCACGATGGTCCCCTACGGTCAGCCGTTGCCCAGAACCAGCATCCCAGGCCTGGTCCGCACCATCTTCGAGTCCGGCCGACCTGCGATTTCCGATTTTTATATCGGAGCCACATCGAGACAGCCTCAAATCGCCGTCGGTGTGCCCGTGTTTCGGGACGGGAAGGTCGCGTATGCGCTTGTGATGGGCATTCTTCCCGCGAATGTTGCCGTAATCTTGGAGCGGCAGAAGATACCGGAGGGCTGGATCGTGGCGATCCTCGACACCGGCGGGACTATCGTCGCCCGGACCAAAGATCCGGAACTGTTCATCGGCCAGCAGGGAACGCCTGAATTCCAACGCCAGACGTCGAGGGCGCAGGAGGGCATATACGAGACCCCGACGCTGGAAGGTATCGCAGTCATCGGCGGATACCACCGGTCGTCGATCACGGGCTGGATGATCGCATTCGGCGTTCCCAAGAGCGTCTATACGACGAATCTGCGATGGGCACTGATGATCCAGAGCGCTACCGCGGTCCTCGTGCTGTTGCTCGGTGCGTTGTTGGCGGCAAGTATCAGCAGGCGAATCGTCCGCTCGATCCGCGCGATGACGACCCCGGCGCTTGCGCTGGGACTGTCCAGGAAGATTGATGTCCCGACGGTCGAAATTCGGGAGGTGAACGAGCTAGGTCACGCTCTGACAACGGCTTCCCAATTGATCAACCAGCGCGAGGTCGAGCGCGACGAGGCGCAGCACCAAAAAGCGCAAATCGAGGAGTCGCTCCGGCGATCACAGAAGCTGGAAGCGATTGGCCAGATGGCCGCCACCATCGCCCACGATTTCGGAAATCTGCTCACCCCGATCCTAGGAAACTTGGATATGCTCGAGGAGCGGATCGATGATCCCCGCTCGCGATTGCGTATCAATAATGCCCTGGCTAGTGCCAAACGGGGCCAGCAGCTCGTCCGCTCCCTTATGGCCTTCGCACGCCAAGAGCCGTCGGCAGTGACGATCATCGACATCAATCAGGCGATCCTTGCCATGGAGGGAGTGCTGGAGCAGTCGCTGGGCACAATCGGCAAGCTGATCTTCAACCTCGCATCGGAGGCTTGGCCCGTACGCGGCGACGCAACCCAACTGGAGATGGCGATCATCAACCTGGTCGTCAATGCGCGCGATGCCATGACCGCGGAAGGCACCGTGCAAATATCGACGATGAATAGGACGCTGCACGGCGAGCTCGACAATCTCTCGGGCGATTACGTGGCAGTCGCGGTTTCCGACACGGGCTCGGGCATGCCGCCTGAAATCCTCGCGGTTGCATTCGAGCCCTTGTTCACGACCAAAGAGCCGGGCAAAGGCACCGGGCTCGGTCTCGCCAGCGTTTATAGATTTGCCAAACAATGCGGCGGTGTCGCGGTGATCGAGAGTGAGCTCCGCAAGGGAACCACGGTCACGATCTATCTGCCGCGTGCGCGCAACGACGCAACGACTGATAGCGGTGACTCTCGGCTCGGCCAGGCCGCCGACCTGGGCGACGTGAAGTGACGTGCTTGGCCCATTTCGGGCCCAGAGGTCATTGATTGCGACGGTGTCGTTGAGAGCCACAGCAGACATCTGCCGAAGATGCGACAGCCTCTTCGTATCCGGCGGCCGGCCAGGCCGCATCATCCCGCAAGGGGTGGGAGGACTCGTAGTGGTCAAAGCAAGTTGACCCGATCTGCTTCATCCCCCGACATCCACGCCGCCATGCGCATGCTCTGGTAACATGAGTTCGCCCGGCGAATCGTGGTCACAACCGTCCTACAACGTGCCAGGTTGCGATGGCCGTCCTCCAGCTCTTTCGAGGTTGAACGCTTACCTGCCGAAAATTCCGCCCACCACGCGGTGCATCGCACCGCCGATCGCGCCGATGGGACCTCCGACATTCCGCTGATGTCGCGCGCGCCCCGTGCTGCGACGGGCTTGGCGGTCGGATTTGGCAGCCTCGGCGGCTGCGTCCATCAGGACCTTGTGCTGGGCGGCATTGAGGAAGCCGGTCGTGGGATAGCCGCGCTCCTCCTGCCAATGGGCGAGGGCGGCGCGGGTCTGTTCGTCAAACGTCCCGTTGATCTTGGTGCCGAACCCGAGCCTGGTCAGCCCTCGTTGCACGGCGCGACGCTTCGCCTTGGTGAGGCCGATCTGGTTCTCGGCCTGCTGGTTGGCGTCCTGGGCAGCGATCACGGTATCGGCGGGTGCCGACGCTTCACGAGGTGTGCTGCTCAGACCAGCGTCAGCGACCTGCGCGCTTCCGGCGATCGCTAGGAGGGACAGTGCCAGGATCAAGGCGCGCATGGCCTTTCCTTCGCCGATGATACGTTTCTAGAAGAGATACAGCGCGCCGAACTGAACGATCAACATCCGGTCATGCCGCTCCGTGCGATTGCAGGGTAACTGCGGCCCGGGCGGCACGGTTCCCTGGCCCCGCGCCATTGTTCCCTCGCGTTGCACGCGGAGCACGCGATCGGAGCGCACCTGGGAGGTGTCCAGCAGTGGCCGCGATCCCGGATCGTCGTGGGCGAGCCAGCCGCGGCAGGCAAGCCGTCGCATAGCCGCGAATGCGTATCTAATTACCCTTCAACTGCTCAGAGCTCCCCATTGGGCGGCTCTTTCTGCATGCGAAGTCAAATTTCGATTGAAAATCCAAATCGTCACATTCCTGCTGCATCGCAAAACGCTCATACCGCCATGCAATATAATCCGTTGTATCTGGCATCTGGTATACGTAAATTCTCCTCAGTCAGAACGTCATACCGCCTCACTGAAGGAGACAAACCATGGCCAAGACCGTCGCCCTCCCCCTCGTCCAGCCCGTGTCGCTGTTCGGCCGCCTGCTGGCGACCCTCGACCGCGTGCTGATGACCAGCGCCCGCGCCGCCAACCGCAACGGCGACCTGCCCTATTTCGGCCTCTGAGGCTCGGCGCGCTTCGCGCGCGCAGGCAACCCTCGAAGCCCAACCAAGAGCCCCGGATCTCCGGGGCTTTTGCTTTTGCGACCCCCACGCGACCTGCGACATATTGGCCCCGTGGGCGTCCCACCCGATCTCCTCAATTGCGGTCGGTCACCTCTTCATACCAAAATCAAATCGGTCGATTTGCTGCGGATGCTCCTCTTGCTGCCTGATCCCGGCTGCCAACACAACTTTTGGCTGCATGGGCATGGCAAGGAAGTCCGGGGCTGGCGACGGCCTGAAGCTGGTCACGGTGGGGATGACACCGGCGGGCTCGACAGGTCGGTGGTGGTTCGATTGGGCACAGCGGCCGGAAGAAGCCGTGCGCTCTCGGGAATGAAGGGGAGAAAGCGTCGATGAAGCGTTCCGTGCGCGTGGCCGTTATGGCTGGCATCGCCCTGATGGCAGGGCATATCCCGGCTCTGGCGGGATGGGAGCCTGTCCGGCCGGTCGAGTTCATCGTTCCGGCTGGCACCGGCGGCGGTGCCGATCAGATGGCCCGGACGATCCAGGGCATCGTCACCAAGCACAACCTGATGAAGCAGCCGCTGGTCGTGATCAACAAGTCCGGTGGCGCCGGCGGCGAAGGCTTCCTCGACGTCAAGGCGTCGGCCGGCAATCCCCACAAGATCATCATCACGCTGTCGAACCTGTTCACGACGCCGCTCGCGACCGGCATTCCGTTCAACTGGAAGGACCTCACTCCCGTCGCGATGCTGGCGCTCGACGAGTTCGTGCTCTGGGTCAATGCCGAGAAGCCCTACACCACCGCCAAGGACTACGTCGATGCGGTCAAGCAGGCCGGCGGCACCCTCAAGATGGGCGGCACCGGCTCGAAGCAGGAAGACCAGATCATCACGGTAGCCATGGAGAAGGCGACCGGCGCGAAGTTCACCTACATCCCCTACAAGGGCGGCGGCGAAGTGGCCGTGCAACTGGTGGGCAACCACATCGATTCCACCGTCAACAATCCGATCGAGGCGGTGGCGCAGTGGCGCGGCGGCAAGGTCAGGCCGCTCTGCGTGTTCGACGACAAGCCGATGGGCTTTGACGAGCCGATCACCGACGGCAAGGCCTGGAAGGACATCCCGACCTGCAAGTCTCAGGGGCTCGACATCGAATATCTGATGCTGCGCGGCATCTTCATGTCGCCACGGGCCACCAAGGACCAGATCGAATACTACGTCGACCTGTTCAAGAAGGTGCGAGAGACGCCGGAATGGCAGGACTTCATGAAGACCGGCGCCTTCAACACCACCTTCATGACCGGTGCGGACTACGCGAAGTGGGTCGAGACCGAAGAGAAGCGGCACGAGCTCCTGATGAAGGAAGCCGGCTTCCTGGCCTCGAACTGAGCGGCTCGCATGAGAAGTCACGGTGGATCGGCCGGCCCCAGCCACAAGGCGGTCGAGGCCGGCGTCACGCTGGCCATCGCGCTGTTCGGGATCATCGTGATCATCGGCAGCGTGAAGGCTGGGATCAATTGGGGCGCCGAGGGACCGCGGGCGGGGTTCTTCCCGTTCTACGTCGGCCTGCTCGTCGTCGCGGCCAGCGCGATGAATTTCCGCAACACGCTGCGCGAGGACGACGGCCGTGTCTTCGCCGAATGGGGCCAGCTCCGCCAGGTCATGAGCGTGGTGGTGCCGACGGCGATCTATGTCGGCGCCCTGCCCTTCATTGGCCTCTACCTCGCGTCCATGATCTTCATCGCCTGGTTCATGCGGTGGCTCGGCAAATATGGCTGGCTCACGGTGGCAGCGGTCGCGATCGGCATGCCGGTCGTGACCTATCTGATCTTCGAGCGCTGGTTCATGGTCCCCCTCCCCAAGGGGCCGATCGAGGATTGGCTCGGACTCTAACAAGAAAACTCATCCGCTGAGGGTTGCAGGACCAAGCTGGCATGGAAGAACTCGCCAATCTGTTTCACGGCTTCGCAGTCGCCCTCCAACCGTTCAACATCATGGTGATGATCCTCGGCATCGTGCTCGGGGTGATCATCGGCGTGCTGCCGGGACTGGGCGGCGCCAACGGCGTCGCGATCCTGCTGCCGCTGACCTTCAGCATGCCGCCGACCTCGGCGATCATCATGCTGTCCTGCATCTATTGGGGCGCGCTGTTCGGCGGCGCCATCACCTCGATCCTGTTCAACATCCCCGGCGAACCATGGTCGGTCGCCACCACCTTCGACGGCTACCCGATGGCGCAGCAGGGCAAGGCGGGCGAGGCGCTCACGGCAGCGTTCACCTCGTCCTTCGTCGGCGCGCTGTTCGCGGTCATCATGATCACGCTGATCGCGCCGCTGGTCGCCGGCTTCGCGCTTCAGTTCGGCCCGGCCGAGAAATTCGCCGTCTATTTTCTCGCCTTCTGCAGCTTCGTCGGCCTGAGCAAGGAGCCGCCCTTCAAGACGATCGCGGCGATGATGATCGGCTTCGCGCTCGCGGCCGTCGGCCTGGATTCCATCACCGGCCAGCTCCGCCTCACCTTCGGCGTCACGGAACTGCTCAACGGCTTCGACTTCCTGATCGCCGTGATCGGCCTGTTCGGCATCGGCGAGATCCTGCTGACGATGGAGGAAGGCCTGAGTTTCCGCGGCGGCAATGCGCAGATCAACCTGCGTGTCGTGCTGCACACCTGGAAGGAGATGCCGGCCTATTGGGTCACGTCGCTGCGCTCCTGCCTGATCGGCTGCTGGATGGGCATCACCCCCGCCGGCGCCACGCCGGCCTCGTTCATGAGCTACGGCATCGCCAAGCGCCTCTCCAAGCGCGGCAAGAATTTCGGCCATGGCGAGATCGAAGGCGTCGTTGCTCCGGAGACGGCAGCCCATGCGGCGGGCACGGCGGCGCTGCTGCCGATGCTGTCGCTCGGCGTGCCCGGCTCCCCCACGGCCGCGGTGCTGCTCGGCGGCCTCTTGATCTGGGGCCTGCAGCCAGGCCCGATGCTGTTCGTCGAGCAGAAGGAATTCGTCTGGGGCCTGATCGCCTCGATGTATCTCGGCAACCTCGCCGGCCTGCTCGTCGTGCTGACCTGCGTTCCGGTCTTCGCGGCGATCCTGCGCATTCCCTTCAGCATCATCGCACCGCTCATCCTCGTGCTCTGTGCCATCGGCGCCTATTCGGTGCACTCGAGCACGTTCGACGTGGTGCTGATGCTGGTGTTCGGCGTGCTCGGCTATCTGTTCAAGAAGTGCGGCTATCCGCTCGCGCCGCTGGTACTCGCCATCGTGCTCGGCGACAAGGCCGAGGAGGCCTTCCGGCAGTCACTGCTGGGATCCCAGGGATCGCTCGCGATCTTCTTCTCCAACGGGCTGGTCGGCACCATCATGGCGCTCGGGTTGATCGCGCTGTTCTGGTCGGCGATCCAGCAGGGCTACAACCGGTTGCGGGCGCTCGCCGCATAAACTCGCCCTTGCTCCGATAGTTGAACTACAAATATCCTCTGCTGCGTCGTATTGTCGCTGCAGCGATTTGCCTTGCTTCTGCAGGCTTTTTTCATCGCTCGCTGGCCTAGCATCGGGCACGGGCTCGATGAATCCGCTTGTTTATTGGCATATCATATACCAAACTCCGCATAGCTGTTAGGACAAGAATAGACAGCCTGGAGGAAACATGACGGACTTGGCTCACGCGGGGGCGCCCGCATCTGCAAGAGTAAGCGACGCCTATCGCTGGACGCAGCTCGCGGTTGGCGTCCTGGCGATGGTGATGATCGCCAACTATCAATATGGCTGGACCTTCTTCGTCCCGGATATCGCCAAGACCTTCGGCTGGGATCGCGCGTCGATCCAGTGGGCCTTCACCCTGTTCGTGCTGTTCGAAACCTGGCTCGTGCCGGTCGAGGGCTGGTTCGTCGACAAATACGGCCCGCGCATCGTCGTGCTCGTCGGCGGCGTGCTCTGCGCGATCGGCTGGATGATCAACGCCTACGCCACCTCGCTCAACGGCTACTATCTCGGCATGATCATCGCGGGCATCGGCGCCGGCGGCGTCTACGGCACCTGCGTCGGCAACGCGCTGAAGTGGTTTCCCGACAAGCGCGGCCTCGCGGCCGGCATCACCGCGGCCGGCTTCGGCGCCGGCTCGGCGCTCACCGTCGCGCCGATCCAGGCCATGATCCGCGACTCCGGCTTCCAGACCACCTTCCTGTATTTCGGTCTCGGCCAGGGCATCATCATCGTCATCCTCGCCTTCTTCCTGTTCGCGCCCAAGGAAGGCCAGGTGCCCGCGGTCACTCAGAACACCAACCTCGTCCAGAGCCGCCGCAACTACAACCCGACCGAAGTGATCCGTCAGCCGATCTTCTGGCTGATGTACTTCATGTTCGTGATCGTCGGCGCCGGCGGCCTGATGGTGACGGCCAACCTCAAGCCGATCGCCGGCGACTGGAAGGTCGACAACATTCCGGTGACGCTGATCGGCATGACCATGACGGCGGTGACGTTCGCAGCCACCATCGACCGCGTTCTGAACGGCCTGACGCGTCCGTTCTTCGGCTGGATCTCGGACATGATCGGCCGCGAGAATACGATGTTCATCGCCTTCGGCATGGAAGGCATCGGCATCTGGGCGCTGTACATGCTCGGCCACGATCCGGTGTGGTTCGTGATCCTGTCCGGCTTCGTGTTCTTCGCCTGGGGCGAGATCTACTCGCTGTTCCCCTCAACCTGCACCGACACGTTCGGCACCAAGTTCGCCACCACCAATGCCGGCCTGCTGTACACAGCCAAGGGCACGGCAGCGCTGCTGGTGCCGATCGCGAACTACATGCAGCAGTCATCAGGCAATTGGGACCGCGTCTTCATCATCGCGGCCGGCGCCAACATCCTGGCATCGATCCTCGCGATCGCGGTGCTCAAGCCCTGGCGGAGGGTCGTGGTGCAGAAATCGACGCTCTGACGGCCTCTTCGCGCTGCAACAAAAATAAAAAAGAACACTTCCAGATTGACGACGCTCGGCATTTTGCCGAGCGTTTTCTTTTGCTTGGCGGACGATTTCGGTCTCGCTGCAAAGCAACATGTCGCACCCTATGTCGCAGGCCATATTGCAGACTGGAATATATTATACCAGAATGACTTCGTGCGCAGATGAGGAGCGCGCTCGCAGCGGCATCCTCCAAGAGAGCGCGTTAGGGAGGACACATGGTTTCCAGCACAGAGGCGACACCGCCTGTCCAGGCACAGTCCAGCGGCTTCCGCTGGCTCCAGCTCGCGATGGGCATCATCTGCATGGCGATGATCGCCAACCTGCAATATGGCTGGACACTGTTCGTCGATCCGATCGACGCGAAGTTTCACTGGGGTCGCACGGCGATCCAGCTGGCCTTCACGATCTTCGTCGTCACCGAAACCTGGCTCGTGCCGGTCGAGGCCTGGTTCGTCGACAAATACGGCCCGCGCCTCGTCATCATGTTCGGTGCCGTCATGATCTCGCTGGCATGGGTGCTGAACTCCTACGCCGACTCGCTCACCCTGCTCTACGCCGGCGCCGTCATCGGCGGCATCGGCGCCGGTGCGGTCTACGGCACCTGCGTCGGCAATGCGCTGAAATGGTTTCCCGACCGCCGCGGCCTCGCCGCCGGCGCCACCGCGGCCGGCTTCGGCGCGGGCGCCGCGCTCACCGTCGTGCCGATCGCCAGCATGATCGCCTCGAGCGGCTATCAGAGCGCCTTCTTCACCTTCGGCATCGGCCAGGGCCTGATCGTGTTCGTGCTCGCGATCTTCCTGCGGCCGCCGACCCACGCCGCGCCTGCGCGCAAGAAGCAGCTCAACCTGCCGCAGAGCAAGATCGACTATACGCCGCCGCAGGTGCTGCGCACGCCGATCTTCTGGATCATGTATCTGGTGTTCGTGATGGTGGCCTCCGGTGGCCTGATGACCGCCGCCCAGATCGCCCCGATCGCGCACGACTTCAAGATCGCCAACGAGCCGGTGTCGCTCGCCGGCTTCCAGATGGCGGCGCTGACGTTTGCGATCTCGCTCGATCGAATCTTCGACGGCTTCGGCCGTCCGGTGTTCGGCTGGATCTCGGATACGATCGGCCGCGAGCACACCATGTTCATCGCCTTCGGCACCGCCGCTTTGATGCTGCTGACGCTGGCGAATTACGGCCACAACCCGATCGTGTTCGTGCTCGCGACCGCGGTCTATTTCGGCGTGTTCGGCGAGATCTACAGCCTGTTCCCGGCGACCTCGGGCGATACGTTCGGCAGCAAATATGCCGCGACCAACAACGGCATGCTCTACACCGCGAAGGGCACCGCCTCGCTTCTGGTCCCGCTCGCGAGCCTCGTCTCCGCCAAGTATGGCTGGCAGGCAGTGTTCGTGATCGGCGTTGCGCTGAACGCGACGGCGGCGCTGATGGCGCTGTTCGTGATCAAGCCGCTGCGCCGCGCCTTCATCCTCGGCAAGGAGGCGGCGGTCACCCAGCCTGCGGCGCAGGACGTTCGCACCACGGCGTAAATCACCCGCTTCTTCCCGCGACTGCAGGAGGCGCATCCCGATGCGCCTCCTTTTCTTTTGGCGCGCCGTGCATGCCAGATGCCAACCCGAGCATACATTTGACAGCATCGCTGACCTTATTTTCCCGACCGTCTGCCCGAAAAACATCAAGATCCCAATTGACTTCTGGCATAACGTATACCAGACTTCCTCCTGTTCAAGACAACAAACGGGAGGGTGCCATGAAAGTCGGAGACATCCTGCGCAACAAGACGGCGCGCGTGATCACGGTGCGAATGAACGAGACCGTCGGCGTCGCGGCGCAGCTGATGCGCGCCAGCAATGTCAGCGCCCTCGTCGTGAAGGACGTCGTCCGCACGGAAGGCAACACCGCCGCCGGCATGTTCACCGAGCGCGACGTGGTGCGCGCCATCGCCGAGCACGGCGCCGCCGGCGTCACCATGAAGGTCTCGCAGTTGATCTCGCCGCAGCGGCTGATCTCCTGCAGCACTGAGGACACGCTCGAGCACGTGCGGCATCTGATGAACGTGCATCACATCCGCCATCTCCCGGTCATCGTCGACTTCGCGCTCGCCGGCGTCATCAGCATGCGCGACGTCTCCAGCGCCTTCGACGAAGCGGAAGCTCCGGTCGCCGCCTGACGCGCCCAGCCCGGTCAGCTGAACCGGTTCATCCCCCAGGGGGTCTTGTCGGAGCAGCGCGCCGCCGGTTAGGCGGTGCGCTGAGAACAGCGGCACAGTAAGGTCGCCGCTCATTCTGACCGACAGGATTCCTCGCGATGAAAGCCTATGTCTACGGCGCCCAGGGCGCCGCGATCACCGATATCGCCAAGCCCGCGCCGAAGGGCACGCAGGTCCTGGTTCACGTACGCGCCTGCGGCCTCAATCGCGCCGATCTCGGCATGACCAAGGGGCATGTGCATGGCGCCGCCGGCGGCGTCGGCACGGTGCTCGGCATGGAATGGGCCGGCGAGGTCGCCGAGCTCGGTCCCGATGCCAGGGGCGTGAAGATCGGCGACAAGGTGATGGGCTCGGGCAGCGCCGCGTTCGCCGAATACACCCTCGCCGACCACGGCCGTCTGTTCCACGCGCCGTCGAACATGAATTTCGACGAGGCCGCCACGCTGCCGATCGCGTTGACCACGATGCACAACGCCGTCGTTACCAACGGCGCTTTGCAGCCGGGCCAGCGCGTGCTGGTGCAGGGTGCGAGCTCCGGCGTCGGCCTGATGGCGATGCAGATCGCCAAGCTCAAGGGCGCCTCGCTGGTGGTGGGCTCCTCGACCGATGCGATGCGCCGCGGACGGCTCAACGAGTTCGGCGCCGATCTCGCCATCGACTCCAGCGATCCCGCCTGGGTAGATCAGGTGCTGCAGGCGACCAACGGCGAGGGCGTCGATCTGATCATCGACCAGGTGTCCGGCAAGGTCGCCAATCAGAACCTCGCCGCGACCAAGGTCCTCGGCCGCATCGTCAATGTCGGCCGGCTCGGCGGCACCCATGCCGACTTCAACTTCGACCTGCACGCGGCGCGCCGCATCACCTACGTCGGCGTCACCTTCCGCACCCGTTCGATCGAGGAGATCCGTACGATCTTCGACGAGGTGAAAAAGGACATCTGGAGTGCGGTCGAGCAGCGCACGCTGCGGCTGCCGATCGACCGCGTCTTCGCCTTCGACGACATTGGCGCGGCGTTCGCGCACATGGAGGCGAACAAGCATCTCGGCAAGATCGTGGTGACCTTGTGAACGCAACCTTCTGAGATTTAGAAGCACTCCAAACAGCGCGCGGTCCACGCCTTTGGACCGCGCGATCCCGGCTTTCATGGTGCGGCCTCGGCTGCTACATCCGCCGCCATGAGAGACGCCGCCTCCCATGTCGATTCCGGGAAAACCCGTGTCGCCGCGATCTCGATCGCGGCGAGCGCCAGCATGGCCGCGGCGAAGTTCATCGTCGGCATCCTGATCGGCAGCCTCGCGCTCGTCTCCGAGGCCCTGCACAGCGCCGTCGACGTCGTCGCCACCGTGATCACCTGGATGGTGGTTCGGGTATCGGACCGGCCGGCCGACGACGAACATCATTACGGCCATGGCAAGCTGGAGAGCCTGTCGGCGCTCGGCGTCATCGCCCTGCTCTACGTGCTGGCCGGCGGCGTGCTGGTGGAATCCGTCAGCCGGCTGCGCGAGGCGGCGCCACCGCCGTCGCTGTCGGCGATTCCGTTCGTAGTGCTGCTGGTCGACATCGCCGTCAACTTCTGGCGCGCCCGCGCGCTGCACCGCGCCGCGCACGAGACCCACAGCCAGGCGCTCGCCGCCGACGCGCTGCATTTCGCCTCCGACGTGCTCGGCTCGATTGCCGTCATCGCCGGCCTGGTCCTCACTGCGTTCGGGTTCTGGTGGGGGGATTCCGCCGCCGCGGTCGCGGTCGCCCTGATGATCTCGGTGCTCGGCCTGCGGCTGGCGCGCTCCACCGTAGAAACACTGCTCGACCGTGCACCAGAGGGCGCGGCCGAAAAGGCGCGCGCCGCGATCCGTTCGATCAGCGGCGTCGTCGATGTCGAGCGGCTGCGGGTCCGGCTCGTCGGCGCAACGCATTTTGTCGACGCCACGGTGCAGGTGCCGCGCACCTACCCGATCGACCGCGTGCACGAGATCAAGCGCGATGCGCAGGCCGCGGTCGATGCCAGCCTGTCCGGCGCCGACGTCACCTTCACGACGGTGCCGGTCGCGCTCAGCAATGAGAGCGTGCGCGAGCGCATCATGGTGATCGCGCGCAATTCCGGCCTCGCGATCCATCACGTCACCGTCCATGACGTCGGCGGCCGCCTGATCGTGGCGATCGACCTCGAGGTCGACGGCGACATGAGCCTGTTCGCGGCGCATGCGATCGCGCACGAGCTGGAACGCAGCATCCGCGACGAATTCGGCGCCGACGTCGAGGTCGACACCCATATCGAGCCGCTCGAGCCCGAGCTGCCGTTCGGCGTCGACGCGCCGGCGCAGCGGATCGCCGAGATCGCCGCCGCCCTGCAGCGTCTCGCCGCCGAGACCGACATGTACGACGTGCACAATGTCCGCGTCCGCAACACCGACGCCGGCGAGATCGTCAACTTCCACTGCCGCGCGGCGCCGTCGATGAGCGTGCTGAAGGTGCACGACAACGTCGACCACATCGAGCGCGGGGTGCGTCGCGCCTTCCCGAGCGTCAAGCGCGTCATCAGTCACGCCGAGCCGCCGCACGGCTGAAGCCTGAACGTCATGCTGCGTTCCCGCTTCGGACTCACTCTGCCGGCTTTTCGCCATGGCAATTCCGCATTGGATAAGATTTATTAGCTTTTGCCAAATCGTTGACTCTCGACAGCCCGAGAAATCTGGATTCAAATCAACTTGATTCGGAAGCGGCTGGGGCTCTTTCGAAATTCGGGTATCCAAGAAGTTTCGGGGGTCTACAGCATGGCGCGTGCGCATGCCGCGAACGCGTGCGTCCAATCTTCTGATTCCATCAAGGGGTTGGCGCAATCGATCGCGAAACCGGCCTATCAAAGGCTGCTGACTGCTGAGCCGGTATTGCGTCGTGCTGTCCCTACTTTGATCATCGCCTTTCTCGTCACGATCTGTCTCGGCGCCTTCGTCCAGGTGCTCGACCAGAGCCGTCAGAAGCGCGGCGCGACCAAGCGCGACCTGGCCGCGATCTCCGACCTGCTCGCCGACCGCATCGGTCATCTGGCGACGCGCCCGGACCGCATCGCCCACATCGAGCATCTGCAGAGCCTGCTGCCCGACCTGATCCCCGCCTGGGGAGCGGCGGCCGGACGCCACGTGATCGTCACCGGCGCCGACCACCGCATCCTGGCCCGGGTTCCGGTCGACGCCGCGCTCGGCGAGAACGACCGCATCCTCGATTTGATCTCGACCGCGCAGCTCTTGGCCACGCCCGGCCTGCAGGGCGCGGTCACCGAGATCACCTTGCCGAACGGCCGTCCGGCCTTCGCGGTGTCGCAGTTGATCAAGGCGCTGCCCGGCCGCGTCGTCGTGATCCAGGAGAAGCTCGAGCCGATCTGGGGCTCGGACGCCGCGCTCTCGGTGACCCTGTCGGCGACGACGGGCTTCGTCGTGCTGATCCTGGGCTTCGCCTTCCACTGGCAGTCGACCCGCGCCCGCGAGGGCGACCTGATCAACGACGCCGTGCGCGGCCGCATCGACACCGCGCTCAATCGCGGCCGCTGCGGGCTGTGGGACTGGGACCTGTCGCGCGGGCGCATCTTCTGGTCGAACTCGATGTTCGCGATGCTCGGCCTGGAAAACCGCACCGACCTCCTCACCTTCGGCGAGGTCAACGCGCTGGTGAACTCCGATGACATCGACCTGTTCGAGATCGCCGACCAGCTCGTCGCCGGCGACATCCACCAGATCGACCAGAGCTTCCGGATGCGCCACACCGAGGGCCACTGGATCTGGCTGCGGGTGCGCTGCGAGCTCAGCCAGGGCACCTCCGATTCCGGCCTGCACCTGATCGGCATCGCGGTCGACGTCACCGAGCAGAAGAGCCTGGTCGAGAAGACCGTCGAGGCCGACCTGCGCCTGCGCGACGCGATCGAGACGATCTCGGAAGCCTTCGTGCTGTGGGACGCCAATAACCGGCTGGTGCTGTGCAACTCGCATTTCCAGAAGCTGCACAAGCTGCCGGACTCCGCCGTGATCCCCGGCACCTCCTATGAGACCGTCATCGAGGTCGGCAAGATGCCGGAGATCCGCACCCGGCTGCACGACCACAGCCAGCAGGCGCCGGGCGGGCGCACCTTCGAGGCCCAGCTCGACGACGGCAGCTGGCTGCACATCAGCGAGCGCCGCACCAAGGACGGCGGCTACGTCTCGGTCGGCACCGACATCACCCGCATCAAGGAGCACGAGCAGAAGCTCGTCGACAACGACCTGCGCCTGCGCGCCACCGTGATCGACCTGCAGCGCTCGCAGAGCGCGCTGGAGCGCCAGGCGATCGAGCTCGCCGACCTCGCCGAGAAGTACTCGCAGGAAAAGACCCGCGCCGAGGAAGCCAACCAGACCAAGTCGAAATTCCTCGCCAATATGAGCCACGAGCTGCGCACGCCGCTCAACGCCATCATCGGCTTCTCCGAGATCATGGGCAGCGGCATGTTCGGCTCGCTCGGCTCGGAGAAGTACCAGGAGTACTGCCACGACATCCTGACCTCGGGTCAATATCTGCTCGAGGTGATCAACGACATCCTCGACATGTCGAAGATCGAGGCCGGCCGCATGAAGCTCGACATGGAGCCGCTCGACCTCGCCAAGACGCTGGCGGAATCGCTGCGCGTCGTCTCCGGTCGCGCCCTGGACAAGAGCCTCGTGCTCGACGCCGACATCGGAGGCAGCATCCCGGTCGTCGCCGACCGTCGCGCCACCAAGCAGATCATGGTCAACCTGCTGTCGAACGCGGTGAAGTTCACCCCCGAAGGCGGCCGTGTCACGATGCGGAGTCGCGTGTTCGAGGACAAGGTCGTGCTCATCATCGCCGACACCGGCATCGGCATCCCTGCGCAGTCGCTGGCGCGCCTCGGCCGCCCGTTCGAGCAGGTCGAGAGCCAGATGACCAAAACCTATCACGGCTCCGGGCTCGGCCTCGCCATCGCCCGCTCGCTGGCCCAGTTGCACGGCGGCTCGATGCGGCTGCGCTCGCGGCTGGAGCACGGCACCGTCGTCCGCGTGACCCTGCCCCGCGACGCGTACAAGGCCACGGCGAGCATCTCGGTCGCGGCGTGAGCGCGGCGGCCGTACTGCCGTAGCGTGGGCACTTTGCCCACCCTACGGCAACATCATCAAATCGGATTCACATCTCAAAGAGATTGCACTTCAGGATCAGGCCCCACAGGCATGACAGCGCTCTCGCGTGGCGGATGATGCCCATGCGATCGGCTTGCCCTTCGGACATGCAACGCCGACGCAGGACGCAGGCGGATGACGGCATCATGACGTCGCTTCGTGCCTAGTCAGCAACATTGGCGGAACGTGGTATTGACGCACCTGCAGGTCAGCAACTAAGGCAGTTGCTCCAAGATCTGGAGTACTGCGCGTGATCATTGCCTTCATGGTTGCCGCCTTCGCCTATCGCTTTGCCATGCTGGGCGTCTCGATCCGCAACGAAAAACGGCTGCGCGCCGACGGCGCAACCGAATACGGCGCATCCGTGTCGCGCTGGTTGGCCATCGCACATGTCGCTTTCTATCTCGCCGCGACGGCCGAGGGCCTCGTCCGGGATGCGCCGCTCGACGCCGTCAGCATCATCGGGTTCGTGATCTATCTGTTCGGCGCGGTGATGCTGCTTGTGGTGTCGCAATTGCTCGGCCGCCTCTGGACCGTCAAACTGATGCTCGCGCGCGACCACGCGCTGGTGACCCATCCGCTGTTCCGGATCGTGCGCCACCCGAACTACTTCCTCAACATCCTGCCCGAGCTGATCGGCTACGCGCTGACCCTGCACGCCTATCTCACGCTCGTGGCCGGCCTGATCATCTATGCCGTGCCACTGACCTTGCGGATCCGGCAGGAGGAGAAGATCATGCGGGAGCAATTTGCGGCGTACTGAGCGGAGCTAGCCGCTCCGCGAGTTCGCCGCGCGGACCGCAACTTTCACCAAGTGCGACGCTCGACGCCCGTGCAAGGGTTCGGTGACCATCATCGTACCCAAGGGAGCATCGCGATGCTGAAGCGGATCTGGCACGGCTGGACCACGGCGGCGGATGCCGATGCCTATGAGGACCTGCTGCGGTCAACGATCTTTCCAGGGATCATCGATCGGAAGATCGAGGGATTTCTGAGCATCGAGCTGCTGCGCAGGCCGCTCGAAGACGAGGTCGAATTCGTGACGATCATGACCTTCGCCGATCCGACGGCGGTGGTTCGCTTCGCGGGTCCGGCGCATGACGCGGCGGTGGTCCCGGCCGCGGCGCGGAAGCTGCTCAGCCGCTATGACGGCCATGCCGCGCATTATGAGCTGAAGGCCACGCGCCACGCGCAAGGTCAGAGTTCAGCGACCGCATGAGAGCCCGAAGTCTGCCGATGACGCCGGCGAGGTCGGCGACGACGCCGGCCGTCGCCACGGCAGCAACCTGGATGGCTACTCTGCGCTCGCAATGACGAGAGGAGACAGTGTGCGCCATCCTGGCGAGCGCAGCGCTGCGCCAGCGGCAACTCCGCGGACGCGCGCCTCACGCCTGCAGGCTGGGCGCGACCTCGCGGGCGATCTGGACCAGCGCCGCGATCAGCGGGGTCATCGGGTCGCGCTGCGGGATGACCAGGCCGATCTGGTAGTTGATGACGGGATCGACGATCGGGATCGAGCGCACCTTGTCGGCGAGGCCGAGCGTTTCGGCGAGCTTGGCCGGCATCACGCTGGCCCAGCGGCCGGTCTTGACATGGGTGTACAGCACCAGCAGCGAGTTCGACGTCAGCGTCGGCGTCACCTCGTTGCCGGCGGCCTTCAGAGCGCGGTCGATGATGCGGCGGTTCTGCATGTCCGGGGTCAGGAGGCACAGCGGCACCTGCCCGACCTCCTGCCAGGTCACCTGATCGCGATCGCCGAACATCGCGTCGGGCGCGGTCAGCAGCCGGTAGCTCTCGTTGTAGAGCGGGATGGTGCGGACGCGGCCGATCGGCTCGTTCTCGATGTAGGTCAGCCCGGCATCGACCTCCAGGTTCTCCAGCAGCCCCAGCACGTCGGCCGACGTGCACGACATGATGCGGAACCGGACCTCCGGATGCTTGGCGCGGAACGGCGTCGTCAGCGACGCCACCATGCCGAGCACCGTCGGCACCGCCGCGATCCGGATCTCGCCCGACAGCTTGTCCTTGAGCCCGTTGATCTCCTGGCGCATCGCGCGGAAGTCGCCGACGATGCGGCGCGCCCAGTCGAGCGTGCGCTCACCCTCCGGCGTAAAGCCCTGGAACCTGGAACCGCGCTGCACCAGCATGACGCCGAGGATCTCCTCGAGCTGCTTGATGCTGGTCGACATCGTCGGCTGGGTCACGCCGCAGGCCTCGGCCGCGCGGCCGAAATGACGCTCCTTGGCCAGCGCCAGCAGCAGTTCGAGCTTGTCAATCAAGAGGTCGGCCTTCCAGCGGTTGAAGGGCCCGGTTCCGCACGTTTTCGGCGGTGCGGGCCACGGAGAAACCTATCACGGCGCGGAGGGCCCGGACACGGTAAAACGTGGCCGCAAGCCGGTCGCGCGAGCGCCCGTTTTTCGTCAACTTGTAGCTATCTCACGATTGCGTTTCGCTATCGCAGCACGGGACTGCTTTATTGATATCTTGAGCAATTCCAATTTGGATGTGCGAAACGCTTGCAACGCAGAATCGGGATCAGGATGACGCCGGTGTACGAGACGTGGGAGGCGGCGCGCGGCGCCGAAATCATCGCCCAACATAGCGGGATGGAGGGAGCAACCTTGCCCATCCTCCATGCGTTGCAGGAGACGTTCGGCCACGTGCCGGAGGATGCCATTCCGATGATCGCATCCGCTCTGAACCTCTCGCGCGCCGAGGTTTACGGCGTGTTCACGTTCTACCATGATTTCCGGGCCAAGAAGGCCGGTCGTCACGTGCTGAAGCTGTGCCGCGCCGAGGCCTGCCAGGCCGCCGGCGGCGATGCGCTCGCGGCGCGCGCCGAAGCGAAGCTCGGCGTCGCCCTCGGCAACACCACGGCCGATGAGCGCGTCACGCTCGAGCCGATCTACTGTCTCGGCCTGTGCGCAACCGCGCCGTCGGCCATGCTCGATGGACGCCTGGTCGGCCGGCTCGACGAAGCCCGGATCGATGCTCTCGTCTCGGAGGCCCAGCGATGAGCGTGCGTCTTTTTGTCCCGTGTGATGCCGGCGCGCTCGCCGTCGGCGCCGATGAGGTGGCGCAGGCGCTGCACAAGGCCGCGCTCGAGCGCAATGTCGACATCGAAATCGTCCGCAACGGCTCGCGTGGGTTGTACTGGCTCGAGCCGCTGGTCGAACTGGAGACGGCGCAGGGCCGGTTCGGCTTCGGACCGGTGACGGCAGACGACGTGCCGTCCCTGCTCGATGCGATCGTCGCCGACAAGCCGCACAAGCTCTCGCTCGGCCTGACCGAGGAGATCCCGTGGCTGAAGCGGCAGACCCGCCTCACCTTCGCCCGCTGCGGCATCATCGATCCGCTGTCGCTCGACGACTACCGCGCCCATGGCGGCTACAAGGGCCTGACCCGCGCCCTGACGCTGACGCCCGATGCTGTGATCGCCGAGGTCACGACCTCGGGTCTGCGCGGCCGTGGCGGCGCAGGCTTCCCGACCGGCATCAAATGGAAGACGGTGGCGCAGACCGCGGCCGACCGCAAATACGTCATCTGCAACGCCGACGAGGGCGACAGCGGCACCTTCGCCGACCGCATGCTGATGGAAGGCGATCCCTTCGTGCTGATCGAAGGCATGACCATCTGCGGCATCGCGGTGGGCGCCACCAAGGGCTACATCTACACGCGCTCGGAATATCCGCACGCGATCGCGACCATGACCAAGGCGATCGAGATCGCCAGGAAGGCCGGCCTGCTCGGCGACAAGATTGCGGGCTCCAACGCCACGTTCGAGTTGGAGGTGCGCACCGGCGCCGGCGCCTATGTCTGCGGCGAAGAGACCGCGCTGATGGAGAGCCTGGAGGGCAAGCGCGGCATCGTCCGCGCCAAGCCGCCGCTGCCCGCCCATCATGGCCTGTTCGGCAAGCCGACCGTCGTGAACAACCTGCTGTCGTTCGCCGCCATCCCCTTCATCCTCGATGAGGGCGCCAAGGCCTATGCCGATTTCGGCATGGGACGCTCGCGCGGCACGATGCCGATCCAGATCGCCGGCAACGTCAAGTTCGGCGGCCTGTTCGAGACCGCGTTCGGCATCACGCTGGGCGAGTTGGTCGACGACATCGGCGGCGGCACCTTCACCGGCCGCCCGGTCCGTGCGGTGCAGGTCGGAGGCCCGCTCGGCGCCTACTTCCCCCGCGCCCTGTTCGACACGCCGTTCGACTACGAGGCGTTCGCCGCCAAGGACGGCCTGATCGGCCATGGCGGCATCGTCGTGTTCGACGACAGCGTCGACATGTCGAAGCAGGCCCGCTTCGCGATGGAGTTCTGCGCCATCGAATCCTGCGGCAAGTGCACGCCGTGCCGTATCGGCTCGACGCGCGGCGCCGAGACCATCGACAAGATCCGCCGCGGCGAGCGCGTCGCCGAGAACATCGCCCTGGTCGAAGACCTCTGCGGCACTATGAAGCTCGGATCGCTCTGTGCACTCGGCGGCTTCACGCCCTACCCTGTGCTCTCGGCGCTGAAGCACTTCCGCGAAGATTTCGGCCCCCAGCAGCCGCGCTTGCAGGCTGCGGAATAAGATATCGGGAACAAGGACACCGACCATGTCGCTCATCCACGAAACCGATTACGGCACACCGCTCTCCAAGTCCGAAAAGATGGTCACGCTCACCATCGACGGCCAGAGCATCACCGTTCCCGAGGGCACCTCGATCATGCGCGCGGCCATGGAGGCCGGAACGCAGATCCCGAAGCTGTGCGCGACCGACATGGTCGACGCGTTCGGCTCGTGTCGCCTCTGCCTCGTCGAGGTCGAAGGCCGCGCCGGCACCCCGGCCTCCTGCACCACGCCGGTGGCCGCGGGCCTCGTCGTTCACACCCAGACCGAGCGGCTGAAGAAGCTGCGCAAGGGCGTGATGGAGCTCTACATCTCCGACCATCCGCTCGACTGTCTGACCTGCGCTGCCAATGGCGATTGCGAGCTGCAGGACATGGCCGGCGCCGTCGGCCTGCGCGACGTGCGCTACGGCTATCAGGGCGACAACCACGTGTTCGCCGACGCCTGCGGCGAAGCCAATCCGGCCTGGCTGCCGAAGGACGAGTCGAACCCGTATTTCACCTACGATCCCTCCAAGTGCATCGTCTGCTCGCGCTGCGTCCGCGCCTGCGAGGAAGTGCAAGGCACGTTCGCGCTGACCATCTCCGGCCGCGGCTTCGACAGCCGGGTGTCGCCGGGCATGAGCGAGAGCTTCCTCGGTTCGGAATGCGTGTCGTGCGGCGCTTGCGTACAGGCCTGCCCGACCGCGACCCTGACCGAGAAGAGCGTGATCGAGATCGGCCAGCCGGAGCATTCGGCGGTCACCACCTGCGCCTATTGCGGCGTCGGCTGCGCCTTCAAGGCGGAGATGCGCGGCGAGGAAGTCGTGCGCATGGTGCCGTACAAGGATGGCAAGGCCAATCGCGGCCATTCCTGCGTCAAGGGCCGCTTCGCCTATGGCTATGCGACCCACAAGGAACGCATCCTCAAGCCGATGATCCGCGAGACCATCGACCAGCCCTGGCGCGAGGTCTCCTATGACGAGGCCTTCAAGTTCGCCGCCGACAAGCTGCGCGGCATCCAGGCCAAATACGGCCGCGACTCGATCGGCGGCATCACCTCGTCCCGCTGCACCAACGAAGAAACCTATCTGGTGCAGAAGCTGATCCGCGCCGGCTTCGGCAACAACAATGTCGACACCTGCGCCCGCGTCTGCCACTCGCCGACCGGCTATGGCCTTGCCACCACCTTCGGCACCTCCGCCGGCACGCAGGACTTCGACTCGGTCGAGGACAGCGACGTCATCATGGTGATCGGCGCCAACCCGACCGATGCGCATCCGGTGTTCGGCTCGCGCATGAAGAAGCGGCTGCGCCAGGGCGCCAAGCTGATCGTCGTCGATCCGCGCAAGATCGACCTCGTGAAGTCGGCGCACGTCAAGGCCGACTATCATCTGCCGCTGCTGCCCGGCACCAATGTCGCGATCCTGACTGCGCTGGCCCATGTCATCGTCACCGAGGGCCTCGTCAACGAGACCTTCGTGCGCGAGCGCTGCGATTGGAGCGAGTTCCAGGACTGGGCCGAGTTCGTCGCGCTGGAGAAGAACAGCCCCGAGGCGATCGCCAGCATTTCCGGCGTGGACCCGGAAGCGATCCGCGGCGCGGCCCGGCTCTACGCCAAGGGCGGCAACGGCGCGATCTATTACGGCCTCGGCGTGACCGAGCACAGCCAGGGCTCGACCACGGTGATCGCGATCGCCAACCTCGCGATGGCGACCGGCAATATTGGCCGCCGCGGCGTCGGCGTGAACCCGCTGCGCGGCCAGAACAACGTGCAGGGCTCGTGCGACATGGGCTCGTTCCCGCATGAGCTGCCGGGCTACCGCCACATCTCGGGCGACGCGGTGCGCGACCAGTTCGAGGCGATGTGGAACGTCAAGCTCAACCCTGAGCCGGGCCTGCGCATCCCGAACATGTTCGACTCCGCGATCGAAGGCACCTTCATGGGCCTCTACGTGCAGGGCGAGGACATCCTGCAGTCGGATCCCAACACCACGCATGTGGTGCAGGCGCTATCGTCGATGGAATGCGTCATCGTGCAGGACCTGTTCCTGAACGAGACCGCCAACTACGCCCACGTGTTCCTGCCGGGCTCGACCTTCCTCGAGAAGGACGGCACCTTCACCAACGCCGAGCGCCGCATCCAGCGGGTGCGCAAGGTGATGACCCCGCTCAACGGCATGGCCGACTGGGAGGTGACGATCGGTCTCGCCAAGGCGATGGGCTTCGAGATGAAGTACAATCACCCGTCCGAGATCATGGACGAGATCGCGGCGCTGACGCCGACCTTCGCCGGCGTCTCCTATCAGAAGCTCGAGGAGATGGGATCGGTGCAGTGGCCCTGCAACGAGAAGAATCCCGAGGGTTCGCCGATCATGCATGTCGACGGCTTCGTCCGCGGCAAGGGCAAGTTCGTGGTCACGGAGTATGTCGCGACCGACGAGCGCACCGGCCCGCGCTTCCCGCTCCTGCTCACCACGGGGCGCATCCTGTCGCAGTACAATGTCGGCGCCCAGACGCGGCGCACCGAGAACGTGGTGTGGCATGGCGAGGACGTGCTGGAGATCCATCCGCACGATGCCGAGCAGCGCGGCATCCGCGACGGCGACTGGGTGCGGCTGACCAGCCGCGCCGGCGAGACCACGCTGCACGCGCTGATCTCCGAGCGCGTCGCCCCCGGCGTGGTCTACACCACCTTCCACCACCCGCTGACCCAGGCCAACGTCATCACCACGGACTATTCGGACTGGGCCACCAACTGTCCGGAGTACAAGGTCACGGCAGTGCAGGTGTCGCAGTCCAACGGACCGTCGGACTGGCAGAAAGCCTATGACGAGCAGGCCCGCAACTCGCGCCGCATCGCCCCGGTCGTGGAGGCAGCGGAGTAGCATGACCGATGCAGTGCGCATCGCGGATCGTCTGGTCTGGCGCGACGGAGCCCTCACCGAGGGCCACCGCCGCGTGCCGGAGGAGACCGCGGTCGCACTGACCTACAATGGCGGCACCCAGGCCGTCATGATGGCGACGCCGCAAGACCTCCGCGACTTCGCCATCGGCTTCAGCCTGAACGAAGGTCTCGTCACGAGCCGAGACGACATCATCTCTCTCGACGTCGTCGAGCTGGATGACGGCATCGAGCTCAGGATGTGGCTGCCCGACGCGCAGGCCGAACGCTTGGCCGAGCGCCGCCGCAACATCGCCGGCCCCACCGGCTGCGGCCTGTGCGGCATCGATTCGATCAGCGAAGCGGTGCGGCCGGCGGCGCATGTCCCGGACGGCCGGCGTTTCGCTCCGCGCGACGTCATGGCGGCGCTTGAGGCCATCGAGCCGCTGCAGAAGCTCAATCACGAGACCCGCGCGGTGCATGCCGCGGCGTTCTGGACTCCCGCGCGCGGCATCGTCGGCTTGCGCGAGGATGTCGGCCGCCACAACGCGCTCGACAAGCTCGCTGGCCACCTCGCGCAAACGCGCTGTGCGGCGAGCGAGGGCATCGTGATCCTGACGAGCCGCGTCTCGGTCGAACTGGTGCAGAAGGCTGCTGCCATGGGCGCACCCATCATGGTCGCGGTCTCCGCCCCGACCGCGCTCGCCATTCGCATGGCCGAGGCCGCCGGCATCACGCTGATTGCGGTGGCCCGCAACGACGGCTTCGAAATCTTCACCCATCCCGAACGGATCGTCGCGAGCGCCGAGACCGGCGCGCGATCAACACAGACGGACAACACCCATGTCGCATAACCCCTCCGAGCGCCTCGTCTACATGGCCAACCAGATCGGCAAGTTCTTCCAGAGCCAGGGACAGGAGAAGGAGGTCGCCGGCGTCGCCGAGCACATCAAGAAGTTCTGGGATCCGCGCATGCTCAAGACGATCTATGCGCACCACGACGCCGGCGGCGCCGGCCTCGACCCGGCGGTGAAGGAAGCGATCGGCCGGCTGAAAGATGCGGCGGTCGCCAAGGAAAAGGCATAGGCGGCCGGCCGTGCTACCGCGCGGCTGATCGGGTCATCCCTCCACGAGTGCGGTGAACACGCGCCGCACCTCGGTCTGCGTTTCGCGCAGCCGCGCCTCGAGCGCCGAGAAATCCGGCGCGTCGCCCGCCCGGGCCATCACCCGCAGCAGGTCCTCGCCGGCCTGATCCGGCTTGAACTTGTCGCTGACGCACAGCCGCACGATCTGTGTCAGATCGTGATAGAGCCGCGCAGCCTGACGCAGGATCACGGCTTCAGCACGCGGCAGCACCCCGAGCCGCTCGGCATTGTCGAGCACTGCAAGCGTGCTGACATCGAGGATGTCTGGCGTCGTCGCGGCATGGACGAGTTGCAGATATTGCGCGACGAAGTCGATGTCGACCATGCCGCCGGCGGCGTGCTTGAGGTCCCACAGGTCGGCCTCGCCCTTCTCGGCCGCGATCGCGCGGCGCATGTCGGCGACGTCGCGCGCGATCGCGCTCCTGTCGCGCGGGCGCCGCAGCGCGGCCTGGATGATCTCTTCGATCCGGGCCCGAAACGCCGGCGACGCCGAGATCACCCGTGCCCGCGTCAGCGCCATGTGCTCCCAGGTCCACGCCTCCTGCTCCTGGTAATGCGCAAAGGAGTCGATGTGCGAGGCCAGCGGGCCGGCGCGGCCCGACGGCCGCAGCCGCATGTCGATGTCGTAGAGCACGCCGTAATTGGTGCGCGAGGTGAAGGCCGAGATCAGCCGCTGGGTGAAGCGCGCGAAGTAGTGCGCGCCCTGCAGCGAGCGCTCGCCGTCGGAATCCGGCGCATCGCCGTCGAAGTCGTAGAGCAGGATCAGGTCGAGATCGGACGAGGCCGTCATTTCGCGCGCGCCGAGCCGCCCCATCGCGACGATCGCGGTCTCCTGGCCCTTGATGCGGCCGTGCTGGGCGGCGAAGCGCTCCGTCACGAGATCATGCACGGTGTGCACGATGCCCTCGGCGACGTCGGCGAAGGCGGTGCCGGCCTGCTGCGCCGACACCGTGCCGGAGAGGATGCGCGTGCCGATCAGGAACAGGCTCTCCTGGCCGAACAGCCTGAGACGATCGAGAAACTCCTCATAGGTCCCGGCATCCTTTAGCGTCGACGCCAGCCGCTCTGACAATTCGCGCCGGTCGGGGATCGCGCCGAAGAAGCGCGGATCGATCAGGCCGTCCATCAGCCGCGGCTGCCGCGCCAGCATGTCGCCGAGCCGAGGCGCCGCCCCGAGCACGAGCGCGACGAGCGCCACGAGGTCGCGGTTCTGCCCGAGCAGGGTGATCAGGCGGCCGCCGAGTTGCAGCGCCTGCAGGAAGCGGTCGAAGGCCACGACGGCGCGATCCGGCTCGTCGGCATGCGCGAGGCCATCGATCAGCGCGGGCAGGAAATCGGTGAACGCGGTGCGCGTCGCATCCGTGCGGAACACGCGGTACTCGCCCGCCAGCCATTGCTGCAGCGTCTTGGCGACCATCACCGGATCGCGGAAGCCCAATCCGGCAAGATGCTCCATCAGGCGCGGCTCGTCGGGACCGGCGCCGTAGTTCACCGCCGGCAGGCTGACGGTGCCGGTGGGATCGCCCTCGAACAGCCTGGCGTAATGTCCCTGCACGACGTCGAGATGGAACAGCAGATCGGTCGCGAACCGCTCGCGGCTGTCGTAGCCGAAGAAGCATGCGAAGCGGCTCACGCCCTCGACATCGTCGGGCAGGCTGTGGATCTGCTCGTCCGCCATCATCTGCAGCCGGTGCTCGACCCTGCGCAGGAACTCATAAGCCGTGGTGAGCTCGTCGCGCGCCTGCTCCGTGATCCACTTGCTGGCGGTGAGCACGTCGAGCGCCTGCAAAGTCGGACGGACGCGCAGCTCGGGATGACGGCCGCCGGCGATCAACTGCTGGGTCTGGGCAAAGAACTCGATCTCACGGATGCCGCCGCGCCCGACCTTGACGTTGTGGCCTTCGACCGCGATCTCGCTGTGGCCGCGATAGACCTGCATCTGCCGCTTCATGTCGTGGACGTCGGTCAGCGCCTGGAAGTCGAGATGCTTGCGCCATACGAACGGCGACAGCTCCGCCAGCATCGCCTCGCCCGCGACGACGTCGCCGGCACAGACCCGCGCCTTGATCATCGCGGCGCGTTCCCAGGTGCGGCCCTCGCGCTCGTAGTAATGCAGCGCCGCCTCGGTCGACATCGCCACCTGCGTCGAGGCCGGATCCGGCCGCAGCCGGAGATCGACGCGGAACACATAGCCGTCCGCGGTGCGGCTCTGCAGCAGCCGCGCCATCGCCTGCGTCACGCGGACGAAGAACGGCTGCGGCTCGATGTCGCGCGCCAGCGAGTTGATCTCGGGATCGAAAAACACGATCAGGTCGATGTCGCTCGAATAGTTGAGCTCGCCCGCCCCCATCTTGCCCATCGCGAGCACGAACAGGCCGCTGCCCTGCTCCGGATCGTCGGCATCGACGGGCGCGAGCCGGCCGCGCACCGTCTCCAGGCGCAGCAGATACCGCAGCGCCATCTGCACCGAGGACACCGCGACGTCGGTCAGCCCCGCCGTCACCTGCATCACCGGCCACACGCCGCCGATGTCGCACAGCGCGATCAAGAGCGCCGCCTCGGATTTCAGCCGCCGCAGCAGGCTCATCACCTCGGCTTCGCTGGAAGCGGCAAACACCTCGCGCCCGGTGCGGGCGATCAGCTCGGCGAGATGCGCCTGCGGCTCGCAGCGCAAGAGACGGTCGAGGCGATGGCCGTCGGCGCGGACGAGATCGAACAGATAGGGCGAGCACTCGGCAATCCCGAGCAGGATGGTTCGCGGCCAGCCGTCGGCGAGCAGCTGGTGGAGCGAGGCGGCCAAGGACGGCTCGAGCTCGGCGAGCCACTCGTTGAGGCGCTGTTCGGCTTTGTCGGGCGCACGGACATGTGGGCCGGCAACGAAACGTTCGGCCAGCGTCTGCCCGTCCGCGTTTCCCGGCGCGGATGAGATCATGCGGCCTTCTGTGGCACATCCTGCGCCGGCGCCGCAAGCTTCGCGGGCACGCCGGCACCAGCCGGCAGCACCAGCGTCGCGATCAGCCCCGGCCTGGCATCGGCGAGCCGGAGCTCGCCGCCATGCAGGGTCGCGACGGCGGACGCCAAGCTGAGACCGAGGCCGGAACCGGGCAAAGTGCGGCTCGCCTCCAGCCGCACGAAACGCTCGACGGCGCGCTTGCGCTCGGCCTCGGGAATGCCCTCGCCATGATCGGTCACGCTGAGCAGCACCTGTCCGCCCTCGCGCCGCGCCTCGATCAGGATTTCGCGGCTATCAGCGGCGGCGGCGGCATCGAGCGGCAGCGCCGCCGGCTTGCCGTATTTGATCGCGTTCTCGACGAGATTGGCGAGCGCCTGGCTGATCAGCTCGCGATTGCCATGCACCGGCGCCGCCGCGGCCTTGACCCGCAAGGTCATCTCATTGTCCTCGGCCAGCGGCTCGTACAATTCGTGGATGCCGCCGGCGACCTCGGCCGCATCGAACTCGACCATGTCGCCGCGCGCCTGCCCGGACTCCGCCCGCGCGATCATCAAGAGCGCGTTGAAGGTGCGGATCAGGCCGTCGGATTCCTCGATCGTGCGCTCCAGCGCGGCGCGATATTCGTCCTCGGAGCGCGACTTCGCCAGCGCCTCCTCGGCGCGGTTGCGCAATCGCGTCAGCGGCGTCTTGAGATCATGCGCGATGTTGTCGGAGACCTCCTTGAGGCCGGTCATCAGCGCCTCGATGCGCTCCAGCATCGCGTTGAGATTTTCCGCCAGGCGATCGAGCTCGTCGCCGCTGCGCCCGACCGGAAGACGGCCGGAGAGATCGCCATCCATGATCCGCCGCGTCGTGCCGGTCATGGCATCGATCCGGTGCAGCACGCGCCGCGCGACGAAGATGCCGCCGCCGATGCCGAGCACCACCACCACCAGCACCGACCATTGCGCCGCCTTGGCGACGATGCCGAACAGGCGGCGGCGCTCCTCGAGATCGCGGCCGATCAAAAGCCGAAAACCGCTGGAGAGCTGCGTGACATACACCAGCGCGCGATGGCTGTGCTCGGTGCTGTCGTCGAGCCGCCGGTAGAACGTCTCCGACCAGCCGGACGAGCCCATCACGCCCGGCGCCAGCGAGCCGACATTGCCGGCGATCGCCTGCCCGGTCGGCGTGGTGATGAGATAGAGATTGGCGCCCGGCCGCAGCGCGCGGCTCTCGATCGCGCCGACGATTCCGCGCAGGCCCCAGCGGGCGAAGATGTCGGTCATCTCGCTGATCTCGGAGGTGACCGTGGTCGAGATCTGCTCGGTGATGAGCCGGCGGGTGTTCCAGGCGAAATAGCCGAGCAGCGAGGCGGCGAACAGCGCAAACAACAGCAGATAGACCAGCGTCAGCCGGAACGCCGTGGTGCGGATCAGCTTACCGAAGGCCGTCACGGATCATGTACCCCGCGCCGCGGATGGTGTGGAGCAGCGGGCGGTCGAACCCCTTGTCGATCTTGGAGCGCAGCCGCGAGATGTGGACGTCGATCACGTTGGTCTGCGGATCGAAATGATAATCCCAGACGTTCTCCAGGAGCATCGTGCGCGTCACCACCTGCCCCGCATGTTTCATGAGATATTCGAGCAGGCGGAACTCGCGCGGCTGCAGGGTCAGCTCGTCCTTGCCGCGTGCGACGCGGTGCGACAGGCGATCGAGCTCGAGATCGCCGACCTTGTAGGTGGTCTCCTCGGCCGGGCCGCCATGGCGGCGCGACAGCACCTCGACGCGGGCGAGCAGCTCGGCGAAGGCATAGGGCTTCGGCAGATAATCGTCGCCGCCGGCGCGCAGGCCCTTGATGCGGTCATCGACCTGGCCGAGCGCCGAGAGAATGAGCACCGGGGTGCGGTTGCCCTTGTCGCGCAGCGCGCCGATCAGCGACAGGCCGTCGCGCTTGGGCAGCATGCGGTCGACCACCAGCACGTCGTAATCCCCGCTGTCGGCCATGGCGAGCCCCTCCTCGCCGTCGCTGGCGAGGTCTGCGACATGTCCGACCTCGCGGAACGCCTTGACCAGATAGTCGGCGGACTCGCGGTCGTCTTCGATGATCAGGAGGCGCATTGCGGAAACGGGGGCGGCGGTCACGGTTCGATGTCCATCTACATGGACCGGCCGCCGTTTCCGTGCAAGGCGGCATGGGCCCGGGGTTGATCGGCAGCAAAGTGGGCGGTGAGGCTGGGGGACCTCACCGCCCGAGTTCCTTCCGACGGAGGGGGGCGTTGTCCAACGGAAGGTTTGCGGGAGCGGAACTTCAAGCCCGCCCCCAGGAAGAGCCGCCGGCGCGGGGGCACATGCCGGCGGTCTCCCATCTCGTGAGGCCTATCTCGTGAGGGCCTTGGCCCTCGCTCAGCCCTTGGCCAGCGGCACCGCGACGAAGCGCGACTGCCCGCCGCTCTTCACACGCATCAGCACGCTGTTCTTGTTGTCGGCCTTGGCGGCGTTGATCGCTTCGCGCACGTCACCGGCCGAGGTCACCGACTTGCCCGCGACCTCCAGGATGACGTCGCCTTCCTTGAAGCCGCGATCGGCGGCCGCGCTCTTCGGATCGACCTCGGTGACGACGACGCCGTCCTTGCCGGCGCCGGCGACGCTCGACGCGGGCGCCACGGTCATGCCGAGCTTCGGCACGTCGGCGCCGCGGGTCGGGCTCGCATTGTCGCCGCCGGTGTCGGCCTTGGCCTCGATCGTGTTCGGCAGCTTGCCGAGCGTCAGGTTGATGGTCTTGTCCTCGCCCTTGTGCAGGACGTTGAGCTTGACCGAGGCGCCCGGCGCGATGCCGCCGATGGTGCGGGCGAGCTCACGCGCGTCCTTCACCGGCTCGCCGTTGACCGCGGTGATGACGTCGCCGGACTGGATGCCCGCCTTCGCCGCCGGACCGTTGGCCTGGGGCTCGGCGACCAGCGCGCCCTCGGCCTTCTTCATGCCGAGGCTGTCGGCGATGTCCTGCGTCACCGGCTGGATCTGCACGCCGATCCAGCCGCGGCTGACCGAGCCGTTGTCCTTGAGCTGGGCCACCACGCTCTTCACCGTCGAGGCGGGGATCGAGAACGCGATGCCGACGCTGCCGCCGGAGGGCGAGTAGATCGCGGTGTTGACGCCGACGACGTTGCCGTCGACATCGAACGCCGGACCGCCGGAGTTGCCCTTGTTCACGGGCGCGTCGATCTGGATGAAATCGTCATACGGGCCGTTGCCGATGTCGCGGCCGACCGCCGAGACGATGCCGGCCGTCACCGTGCCGCCGAGGCCGAACGGGTTGCCGACCGCCAGCACCCAGTCGCCGATCCGCGGCTTGCCGTCGGCGAGCTTGGCGAACGGGAAGTTCGTGGTGCCCTCGACCTTGATCAGCGCCAGATCCGTGCGCGGGTCGGTGCCGATCACCTTGGCGCTGTAGGTCTTGCCGTCGTCGGTCGTCACTTCGACCTTGTTGGCGCCGTCGACCACGTGGTTGTTGGTCACGGCGTAGCCGTCGGCGGAGATGAAGAAGCCGGAGCCCTGCCCTGTCACGGCGCGACCGCCACCGCGGCCGCCGCGGCCCGGCATGCCGGGAATGCCGTTCTCACCACCGAAGCGGCGGAAGAAGCGCTCCATCGGCGAGCCCGGCTGGAACGGCGTATCGTCGTCGCTGTCGTCCTTGGCGACCTTCTCGGCGATGTTGACCTTGACCGAAATCACCGACGGCTTCACCCGCTCCACGATGTCGGCAAAGCCGACCGGGCGCGCGACCTTGCTGACCTCGTTGGCGACCTGCGCATGCGCCGAGGTCGAGAACAGGTCGAGCGGCGCCCCCTGCGGCGACAGGCCATAGGCGGCGACGCCGAGGCCCGCGACGACGGAGGCCATCAGCGCGAACTTGCGCGCCGAGAACAGGCCGCGCCGGGGCTGGCGATAGGATGGAAGGGAGGACAGGTCGGTCGGACGGTCAGTCATACGGTTTTCTCCGCAAGCGATTTTGATCAAGGTCTAAACTCGGTCCCGGGCTGTGCGCCCCGTTCGCAAGTGAAGATGGGACTTGCCGCCTTACGGCGTGCTGGCTGCGGCGTTAAACTTCTGTAATGGATGGACACACAGACTGCGGCGGAATGGCGCGGATGCCGGACCGCGGATGAAAAGACGTTTGCGCCCAATAACTTGCCAAAGCCTCGGCCGCCCTCTGGCCGCCATCATTTTGGCCGCTCCAACCAAAGTCGCACCCAGCGACGGCCCGACCGGGCCGCTCGGCCGGGCGATGACAGTTAGGCGAAAGCCGCCGCTCCACTCCATCCTGTCATTCCCTGCGAAAGCGGCGAATCCAGCACGCCGAGCCCTCTCGGTTCAACAATGACCGCCGCGGCGTACTGGATCCCCCGCTTTCGCGGAGGATGACAGTGGAGTGTGAGGCACACCGCCTGTCCCAATCTCCGTCATTGCGAGCGCAGCGAAGCAATCCAGGGTGGTGGGCGGGACTCTGGATTGCTTCGCTGCGCTCGCAATGACGCGGAGAGATCTCGATCCACACGATCAAACAGCACTTGGAGAACATAACCGAGAGACGAGCCCCATCACCCTCGCGACGCATCCCGCGCCCGAGTCATGCCCTTGAATTCGCACCCTCGCAGCGAGGGCACAGGGAAGGCCGGGCGCTGGCCGCGCCCGTGGCCCGCCTGCGTCAAAAAATGCAGGCGGCAGGTACCACAGGTCTGGCCGAACACGCCCGGCCCTCCCTGCGCGATGGTGTTAACGCTTATACGTGCTCTCCCCGGGGACCGGCTTCTTGACCCCCGTCGCCGGCGGATCATCACCACCGGCTTGGCCTCAGCACCGGGAGGCCAGGACGACACGATTTCACGTCCGCAGTCAGCCGTTCGTCGGCGAGGCCAAAGCCACGCTGCGGCAGCCCGCGTCCATCGCATTCCATCCCGACGTCCGTGACGATCGCGATACGCCCCCTCGGTGGAACGGAACGAGGCGGAGGATACGGGTGATTTGGGGTGGGAGGCAAGAGGATTTTTGATTTTCGGAATCAGTTGGCAGATTTTGAAGTACGATTGGGTTGAGTGACGCGATCCATTTGCGGAGCTTGGATGCCACTTAGCCGATCGTCATGCGACCATTCAGAATATAGACAGCATGCGTACTGAGATCATAGGATGTTTGAACTATATCGATGCCTGCTTCGACGTTTCTCTCGGTATTCTGGCAAACGGAGCGCTTCGTCCGATAGCCATCAATGCGAGGGCCTATGACAGAGAGTGAAAAGAGCGACGTTCTTGGGTGTGTCCATCATTTTGCGATGTTTCAGGACTTCGGGTTTCTGTTGGATTCTGCATGGGTATGCGCGGGGCTTGTGAGCGATGAGCGACGAGACCATCCTTAAATTTCTGGATCCAGCGAACGTGGACGATGTCCTTGTGCGCGGTACAGTTCGGATTTCGACTCTTTCCTACTTCCGAAGCCTTGAGGGATCCCCCGGAATAGGTGATCCGGACGAGGCCACGACGATAGTTGACGCTACGGGAGCTGTGCTTACCGACAAAACGGAACAAGGCGCGTTCGAGCCATGGCGTCCGGAAGGTCACACTGGCATGATCCACACTCGCACGGGTGGAAAGGTCACCATGGGAGCGGGCGTCAGATTCGCATATCCTCATAGCGATAGGTTTATTTTCTGCGCGTCGAGAGAAAGAAGCAAACTAATTCAAGCCATGTGCCGTGATGCTGAAAAGCCGTACGCAGCTTGCGTTCGGTTGATTGTTGCGTTGGATCTCTTCGCTCACCGGCTGTTCTGGAAAGGAAAAGTAGTTGAGATGGATGACAAACCGGTGCGTGAATTCTTCAGTCGCGTGAGTTCCGGTTCTGTGTCTTACGATGCTGTCGAGCGACATTATTCGCAGGGACAGGCAGAGCAGCCATCTCCATTTCGAAAGCATCCAAGCTTCAGCCATCAATCCGAAGTGAGAGTCGTTCTCACCCCTTCCAAAGAGCTGAGCTACAATCGCCTGACTGTAAAGCTTCCCCGTCCCGAAAGATGTTTTGCCGAAGAGTTCCGGGAGATCCCGGACGAGGAGACGAGTTAATTGTAGTCAGTCTCGGTGGACGATGGCGGATTGACTAATGCGCCCTACGCGCCCTCTAGTCGAAGCACCACGTACGCCGGCCGTTCTCACGCGGCCTGCAACGATCCCAAGAACCGGCTGACCTCGCGCTTCAACCGTCCGCTCTCCGCCGACAGCGACCTCGCCGCGGTCAGCACCTGGGCCGACGCGGAGCCCGTCTCCGAGGCCCCCCGCTGCACGTCGTCGATGTTCCGCGACACGCGCTGGGTGCCGTTGGCGGCGTGCTGGACGTTGCGGGAGATCTCTTGCGTCGCGGCGCCCTGCTCTTCGACGGCGGCGGAGACGGCCGCTGCGATCTCCGACAGGCGGCCGATGGTGCTGCCGATCTCCTTGATCGAGCCGACCGACTCCTCGGTGGCGGCCTGGATGCCGGAGACCTGCTGGGCGATTTCGCCGGTGGCTTTCGCAGTCTGCTCGGCCAGCGCCTTGACCTCGGCGGCGACGACCGCGAAGCCGCGGCCGGCTTCGCCGGCGCGCGCCGCCTCGATGGTGGCGTTGAGCGCCAGCAAATTGGTCTGGCCGGCGATGCTACTGATCAGCTCGAGCACGTCGCCGATGCGGGTCGCGGCCTTCGACAGGGTGCCGACGCGCTCATTGGTGCGGTTGGCCTGCGCCACGGCTTCGCTCGCGATGCGCGCGGATTCCTGCACCTGGCGGGAGATCTCGCTGACCGAGGACGACAGCTCCTCGGCGGCGGAGGCCACCGTCTGCACGTTGGACGACGCTTCCTGCGAGGCAGCGGCGACTTCCGTCGACAAATCCTGGCCGCGTGCCGCGGTGCTGGTCAACGTGCCGGCGGAGGCTTCGAGCTCGCTAGAGGCATGCGACACCGCATCGACGATCTCGCCGACCGCCTGCTCGAACTGGCGGGCGAGCTTCGCCATGTCGTCCCGGCGCTCGTGCTCGCGGCGCGCCTCGGCGTCGCTGTGCTCGGCGCGCAGACGCTCGGTCTCGGCCATGCTGTCCTTGAACACCTGGATCGCCGTCGCCATGGCGCCGATCTCGTCACTGGCGCCGCGGCCGGGGATCTCGACGGCGACGTCGCCGCTCGCGAGCCGCCCCATTGCCCGCGTCATCGACCCCAGCGGGCCGACGATGCTGCGCGCGATCAGGACCGCGACGAGGCAGCCGAACAGGATGGCGGCGGCGCCGATCAGCATCTGCAGCGAGATGGTGCTGTCGATGGCGCCCTCGGCGCGCGCGCGAGAAGCGTGATAGTCGGCATTCACGCCGGTTTCGGCGGCCTTGAGCGTGTCGATGCTCCGGGCGATCAGCGGCTCGATCGCGGTGGCGTAGATGTCCTCGGACTTCAGCGCCGCGGCGGCGGTGGCCTCGAACGCGGTCTTGTTGAGCTCCAGCGAGGCCTTCACCGGCGCGATCGCGGCCAGCACGCCCGCCGGCGGCGACGCGCCCTCCAGCGTGGCGAGCCGCTGCTCGACATTGTCGACGCCGGCGCGGAAGGCGGAGGCGGACTTGGTGTCGCGCAGCGCCAGGAAGCGCCAGGTCGCGATGCGGACGAGCTGCAGGCGGGAGTCGATGTCGGCGACCGCGGTCATCACCTCCGGCTCCTTGCTGATGCGCGCGGCGATCGACAGCTTGGCGGCCTTGGCGGCGAGGTCCTCGCCGCCCGGCAGCAGCGCGGCGCGGCCGGTCTTCACCTGCTTGACCGCCTCGCTGAGCGCATCGCGCTGGGTCTGCATCTGCGCGATCTCGCTCGTGAGATCGCCATAGAGCTTGCGCTGCTCCGCCGACAGCGGACCGGCGGTGGCCGCCTGCAGCAGCGCGGTCGCCGCCGCCTCGCGCTCGGCGGCCTCCTTGAGCGCCGGCTCGTTGGCGTCGTGGATGTAGCGCAGGTTGGCGCGCTGGATCGCCTGCAGATGGTTGGAGATCTGCAGGATGCGCGCGGTCGCGTCCGACAGCGCCGACATGCTCGCGACCTGGTCGCGCACCGCCCACAGATTCCACACCGCCACGGCTGCCATGACAGCACCGGCGACGATGAGCGCCGCAAAGCCGGCGTAGAGACGCCCCCTGATCTTCAAGCTCATCATGTCCTCGTCCGCTCCCCCAAGAGCGGCAGGCGGGCGAACTGACGTCGCTACGCGCCTGCCCCGCAGCATCGGCCGCCTGTCCGGCGACTCATAGCTGTGCTGTATGCACGATGGGGGATATTTACTAATAGCGGGTTAGACGGCCGCGGCTCGCAGCTGCCGGTGTGACGCGAGCGGCCTCCACCAACTCCGATGTCGTCCCTGCGAACGCAGGGACCCATACTCCGCGGCGGTTGTCGTGAAACAAGACTGGTCCGACATCCCGCACAACAGCATCTCCCTGTGGTTATGGGTCCCTGCGTTCGCAGGGACGACAGCGGAGAACTGGGTGACGGCTTCGCGTGATGGTGGGAGACGACGCTCTCTCCGCCGTCATTCCGGGGCGCGCGACAGCGCGAGCCCGGAATCCATAACCACGGCTGTCGATGTTGGAGCGAGATGTAGCGACAGCCCGTCGCCATCTTGACCGCTCGTGGTTATGGATTCCGGGCTCATTCGCGTGCCGCGAATGCCCCGGAATGACGGCGGAGACGATGGCTGGCTGTTGTCGTGCGGCGCTGGCCGGCTGATCAGCTCGCCTTGACGCTCACGATGAACGCACTCCGCGGCGGTTGTCGTGAAACAAGACTGGTCCGACATCCCGCACAACAGCATCTCCCTGTGGCTATGGGTCCCTGCGTTCGCAGGGACGACAGCGGAGGGCTGGGCGACGGCTTCGCGTCATGGCGGGGACGACGCTCTCGCCGCCGTCATTCCGGGGCGCGCGTGAGCGCGAGCCCGGAATCCATAGCCACGACTCGCAGTTGGTGGAGCAATACGCCGAAACGGCCCGTCGCCACCACAACCGCTCGTGGTTATGGATTCCGGGCTCATTCGCGTGCCGCGAATGCCCCGGAATGACGGCGGAGATGATGGCTGGCTGTTGTCGTGCGGCGCTAGCCGCCCGATCAGCTCGCCTTCACGCTCACGATGAACGCATCCACCTCGCGCTTCAGCGTCTCGGCCTGTTGCGACAGCTCGCCGGCGGCGTCGCGGGCCTCAGAGGCGAGGCGGCCGGTTTCGGCTGACGTGGAGCTGATCTGGGCAATGTGGTTGGAGACGTCGAGGGTGCCGCGGGCGGCTTCCTGGACGCTCCGGGAGATGTCCTGGGTGGCGTTGCGCTGCTGCGAGGTGTCGACCTCGATGCCGGACATGATGGCGCTGATCTCGCTGAGCGTGGTCGAGATGCCGTCGATGGCGCCGCGGGTCTCGGCGGTGATGCCCTGGATGCTGGCGACATGCGCCGAGATCTCGTCGGTCGCCTTGCTGGTCTGGTTGGCGAGGTTCTTCACCTCCGACGCCACGACCGAAAAGCCCCGGCCGGCCTCGCCGGCGCGGGCGGCCTCGATGGTGGCGTTCAGCGCCAGCAAATTGGTCTGCGAGGCGATCGCCTGCACGAGCTGGACGACGGCGCCGATCTTCTCGGCAGCGTCCGACAGCGCGTGGATGGTGTTCTTGCTCTTCTCGGCCTGCGAGGCCGCGCCCTCGGCGCGCTGGGTGGCGTCGGAGACGCGGCGGCTGATGGTGCCGATCGAGCTCGTCATCTCCTCGGTCGAGCCGGCCACGGTCTGGACGCTGCGATTGGCGTGGTTGGCGGCGGCCTCGACCGCATTGGCCTTGGCCGAGGTATCGTTGGCGGCGCGCGACAGGGTCTCGGCATTGCTCTTAAGCCGGATGGCCGAGGACGCCACGCTGCTGACGACGCTGGCGACGAGGTCGTTGAAGGAATGGATGCGGCCGTCGAGAAAGCGCGAGCGCTCGCCCTGGCGCTGCGCCTCCTGCAGCTCGCGCGCGGTAAGGCGCTGGCGCTCGATGCCGTTGGTCTTGAACACCTCGAGCGCGCCGGCGAGCTGGCCGATCTCGTTGCTGAGGCCGAGGCCGGGAATCGACGTGTCGTATTTCTGGTCGGCGACGTCGCGCATGGCCGAGACCATCGCGGCGAGCGGGCGCAGGATGCCGTTCTGCACGGCGGCATAGGTCATCAGGCAGACGGCGCTGGCGAACACCGCGATGGCCGCGCAGGCCATCAGGAAGTAGGAGAACGCCGACTGCGCCTGATGATAGATCAGCATCGCATGATCACGCGCCGGGCCGCTGAGATTGGCGAAGTCCGACGACAGGCTGGTGATCTGGTTGTTGAGATAGAGCACCGCGATGAAGCCGGTGCCGCCGCCGATCGCCAACAGCATGAGGAGAGAGGCGACGACGCCTCCCACGAGGAAGCGGATCGTCAGATTGCTGTTGGAGAACATCGGCTTTGCCCGGGTACGTCAGACGGAATGTCAACGCACACTTCCAGACAAAGGTAAAATAAGCTGAAAGCGCGGGTAGGTGCGGAGCACGGGAAAGCACGGGGGTTTTGCGGATCGACGGCGCGTTCTCATTTGCTGCGCACGCTTCTTACTCGCGACAGCCGGCATTCGCACCACGCGCGCTTTCAGCCCGCCTCTCTCCGTCGTCATGGCCGGGCTTGACCCGGCCATCCACGTCGTCCGGCACTCTGGGATCCACGTGGATGCCCGGGTCAAGCCCGGGCATGACGGAGTAACTAACTGGCAGGGGATCGTGGCGTTAGCGGATCATCACGTCGCCGGCGGCTTCTCGGCGGCCATCAGCGCGGCGAGGCGCGCCTCCTCCTCGGCCGTCAGCTTCGGCGTGGCCTCCGGGCCGCGCTGGCCGCGGCGGCGGACCTGCCACCACAGCGCCAGGCCGCCGCCGAGCAGCAGCACCGGCGGCAGCAGCCACAGCAGGAGGGTCTGGCGCTCGAAGCGCGGCTTCAGCAGCACGAACTGGCCGTAGCGCGCGACCAGGAAATCCAGCACTTGATTGTCACTGTCACCGGCGGCGAGGCGCTCGCGCACCAGCAGGCGCAGGTCGCGCGCCAGCGGCGCATCGGAATCGTCGATCGACTGGTTCTGGCAGACCATGCAGCGCAGCTCGCGCGACAGCGCGCGGGCGCGCTGCTCCTTGGCGGTGTCCGACATGACCTCGTCGGGCTGCACGGCATGCGCCACCGGCGAGCTCAACAGCAGCAGCGCGAGCGCGAGGAAGCCGAGACTGCGTCGCATCCGCCCTACTCCGCCGGCTGCAGCGCGCGCGCGGCGCGCGCCGGCCGCGGGGCGCCGACGCGCAGGCGCCGGTCGGACAGCGACAGCAGGCCGCCGAACGCCATCAGCACCGGACCGAACCAGATCAAGAGCACCAGCGGCTTGTGATAGATGCGCACGGCGAGGCCGCCGTCGGCGGTGGCATCGCCGAGCGAGACGTAGAGCTGGCTGACGCCGCGGGTCATCAGCGCGGCTTCCGTCGTCGACATGCCGCGGGTGGCGAAGCTGCGCTTGCTCGGCGTCAGGACGCTGAGCTGCCTGCCGTCCTCGCTGATGACGAAGGTGCTGACGACCTCGCTGAAATTCGGGCCCTGGCGCTGGCTCATGCCGTCGAACTTGATCTGGTAGCCGGCGAGATTGCGGACGTCGCCCGGACGCAGCGTACTGATCAGCTCGCTGTTCCAGGTGGTCTCGCAGACGATGCCGAGCAGCGCTATGCCGAGGCCGGCATGCGCGAACGCCGTGCCCCACACCGAGCGCGGCAGGCCGGCCGTCCGGTGCAGCGCGGTCCTGAACGGCACGCGGGCCACGCCGCTGCGCTCGACCAGATCGACGACCGAGCCGGTGATGACGAACACGCCGAGACCGATGCCGAGCGGCGCCAGCGCGCTGCCGCCGCGCGCCCAGGCCCAGACGATCGCGATCGCCACCAGCGCCGTGACGCCGGCCGCGAGCAGCCGTTGGGTCGCCGCGACGAGGTCGCCGCGCTTCCACGCCAGCATCGGGCCGAACGGCACCATCAGCAGCAACAGCGCGAACAAGGGGCCGAAGGTGATGTTGTAGAACGGCGCGCCGACCGAGAGCTTGAAGTCGAGCGCCTCCATGATCACCGGATAGAGCGTGCCGAACAGCACGGTGGCGCAGGACACGGTGAGCAGCAGATTGTTCAAGACCAGCGCGCCCTCGCGCGAGATCGGCGCGAACAGGCCGCCCTGCTTCAGCGCGGTGGCGCGGCCGGCGAACAGCGTCAGGCTGCCGCCGATGAACAGCACGAGGATGCCGAGGATGAACACGCCGCGCGTCGGATCGCTGGCGAAGGCGTGCACCGAGGTGATGACGCCGGACCGTACCAGGAAGGTGCCGAGCAGGGACAGCGAGAAGGTCAGGATCGACAGCAGGATGGTCCAGACCTTGAGCGCGTTGCGCTTCTCCATGACGACAGCGGAGTGCAACAGCGCGGTGCCGGCGAGCCAGGGCATCAGCGAGGCGTTCTCGACCGGGTCCCAGAACCACCAGCCGCCCCAGCCGAGCTCGTAATAGGCCCAGTACGAGCCCATGGCGATGCCGAGCGTCAGGAAGATCCAGGCCATCAGGGTCCACGGCCGCACCCAGCGCGCCCAGGCGGCATCGATGCGGCCTTCGAGCAGGGCTGCGATTGCGAACGAGAACGAGATCGAGAAGCCGACATAGCCGAGATAGAGCATCGGCGGATGCACGGCGAGGCCGATGTCCTGCAGCACCGGATTGAGATCGCGGCCCTCGATCGGCGGGTTGGCGAGCCGCGCGAACGGATTCGATGTGGTCAGGATGAACAGATAGAACGCGGTCGCCACCCAGGCCTGCACCGCGAGCACGCGGGCGCGCAAGGACAGCGGCAGGTTGTTGCCGAAGGCCGCGACCATGGCGCCGAACAGCGCCAGGATCGACACCCACAAGAGCATCGAGCCTTCGTGGTTGCCCCACACGCCGGTGATCTTGTAGAGCAGCGGCTTCATCGAATGCGAGTTCTCGAACACGTTGGCGACGGAGAAATCCGAGGTCACGTGCAACGTGATCAGCGCGATGAAGGAGAGACCGGCGAACAGCAATTGCGCCAGCGCGGCCGAGCGGCCGACATTCATCAGGGCGACGTCACGTTGATGCGCGCCGAGCATCGGCACGGTGGACTGAATCAGCGCCAGCGCAAGCGCCAGCACCAGGGCGTAGTGTCCGCTCTCTGCAATCACTGCGTCGCTCCCGCCGCGGTCTTGTCAGTGCCCTCGCGCATCGACACCGGGCCCGGTTTGGCGCCGCCTTTCGGCTTGCCGTAATCGTCCTTCCAATGACCCTGCTTCTTCAGGGCATCGGCGACTTCCTTCGGCATGTAGGTCTCGTCGTGCTTGGCGAGCACGGTGTCGGCCTTGAACACGCCGTCGGCATCGAGCGCGCCCTCGGCGACGACGCCCTGCCCTTCGCGGAACAGATCCGGCAGGATGCCCTTGTAGGCGACCGGCAGCTTGGCGCCGCCATCGGCGACCTCGAAGCTGACGGCGAGATCGTCGCCGCGCTTCAGCGAGCCCGGCTGCACCAGGCCGCCGAGCCGGAAGCGCTTGCCCGGGCCGATATGCTTCTCTGCGACCATGGTCGGGGTCGAGAAGAACACGATGGAGTCGCGCAGCGCGTTGAGCACCAGCCCTGCGGCGACCGCGAGCACGAACAGCGCCCCGCCGATGATCGTCAAACGCCTCTGCTTGCGTGTCATCCCTTGATCCCGTTGGCGGCGGAAGCGCCGCTCATCCATCCAAGCCGAAAGTCTTCACGCCCTCGTTGAGCTGCCGCAACCGCTCGGCATCGCCGGACACCGCCTGCCGCGCATCCGACAACGCCCCCTTGGCCTTGTCGAGATCGCCCATCACGACATAGGCGCGCACCAGGCGCAGCCAGCCCTCGACGTCGTCGCCATTCTGCTTCAGCCGCGCCGCCAGCCGGTCGACCATGCCGCGGATCATCGTCTCGCGGTCACCGTCGCTCATGCTCTTGGCCGCGGCCATCGCCTCGCTCGGCAGCGCCGGCACCTCGCCGCCGCCGACCCGGCCGAGCGCCGCCGTCACCAGCGGCCGCCACGGCGCATCCGCCGGCGCCTTGCCCAGCATCGCCCGCCAGATGTTGGCCGCATCGTCCTTGCGGCCGTCCTGCTCGGCGGCGAGACCGAGATAGTAGTTCGACTTCGGCTCGTCGGCCTCGAGCGCATGGGCGCGCTCGAACTCCGCCTTGGCCTCGGCGGTGACGACGCCGCCAGCGGCGGCCGTGATCATCTCGCCGAGATCGGCGCGCTTGGCCGCGCCGTCGCCGGCATAGGTGATCATATTGCGATAGGCCCGAATCGCGTCATCGGTGCGGCCGAGCCGCGCCAGCACCGGGGCGAGCACGGTCCAGCCGCGGCCGTCGGTCGGGTTCTTCTGCAGGTGCTGCTCGACCTGCGCCACCAGCGTTTCCAGCGGCTGCGTCCCGTTGGGCGGCGCCGCGCGTGCGGTGAGCGGGAAATCCGGCAGTTGCGGCGAGCCGAGCGGCAGGTAGACCGCGAGCGCCACGATCGGCACGCCGATCAGCGCCAGCACGGCCGACGCGCGGCGCAGGCCGAGGCTCGGCTTCCCCGCGGCCTCGCCCTCCTGGTCCGCGGCGGCCAGCAGGCGGCGGCCGATCTCGACCCGCGCGGCTTCCGCCTCGACCTTGCCGATAAGCCCGGTTTCGACGTCGCGCTCGATCTCGGCCAGCTGGTCCTTGTAGACGACGACCTCGCGACCACCAGACGCGGCCCGCGCGCCCAGGCCGAGCGGCAGCAGGACGGCGAAGATCGCCGCGGCCGTCATCACGGCGAACACGAACCAGAGAGTCATCGGACAGAGTTCCAGTCAGCGCCCACCGGCAGGCGCGCCTCGCGCCGCTTTTAACCAGCACCGTTCCCGGCGGCAATTCACATTTGCCGCCGTGGTAGCGCAGCCGTCCGCGCCAAAAAACTCAGGAGGATTACGTAATTAGGGGACCTCGAACTCGGCGCTCTTGGCGAGATAGCTGCCGTGCCCGTTCAGGGCCATAAGGAAATAGGTCCCCGGCCGGACATGGTCGGTGAGCCTGATCCGCAGCGACCCGACCGGGACCGGCGAGGCGATGGTGGTGACGGGATCGGGAAGTGGCGCCCCGCTCGTCTTGTCGACGAGCACGACCTTGGCCTTGATCATGAGGTTGCGATAGGTCGCGCGGACGACGCGGTTCTCGACCTCGACGAAGTTGATGACGGAAATCATGGTCTTGATGAAAATGGATGGAACTTGGCGGAACCTATGCGTGGCCCCGGGGCGAGGTCAACCTGAAATTGCAAAATCAGAAACGTGGACAGACTAGCAGAAAATCTCAACCGGCGCGCGAGGATTTTCGCTCGCCGTTCATCGCGTTCTCGGCCGACCTGCTCATCAATTGGGCGTAGTCGTTGCCGAACAGGACGTGACAGAAGCGGATCGCCGCCGACACCTGCGACTGCCGATAGGCGCGCGCCCGCGCGTCGCCCGAGCGCAGCGACTGCACCAGCGCTTCGGTGGCCTTCTCGACATATTGCTGCAGATCGGAATAGGTCCGCAGCGTCACCTCGTTGATCGCGAGCTCGCTGGCATAGTTGCGGCAGACGGCGACGAACTCGATCAGTGCAGCCACCTCCTCGACCTCGCTGCCATCGACGCCGGCGCCGGCCGGAATGTCCTTGTCGGCGCGCTGGCGCAGGATGCGGCGGACGCGGCCAGGCACGCTGTCGATCTCCGATTGCAGGGCATTGGAGATGTCGGCGCGGATCGCGGTGAGCTGCTTGCCCCAGTTCGATTCCGAGCGCAGGTCGAGCTCGGTGCGCAGGCCGCGAACGCCGTCATGCAGCGTCTTCAGCGTATCGCCGAGATCGGAGAAATGACCGCGCCGGATGTCGGCGCGCAGCACCGAGGCGAGACCGGCGAGATCGTTGAGCGCGATGGTGACGGCGACGCCGAACGGGGTCGCCGCGACCCTGATCTCGTCGTCGGAGGCGGCGATCTTGGTGGCGAGCCGGATGATCTGCCAGGGCGCGGCGAGCCGCTGCATCACCAGCGACAGTGCGAACGGCAGCATCGAGGGCGTCTGCAGCGACGGCACGTTGATGGCTTCGGTGACGGAGGCGATCTGCGAATCGCCGAGCACGCGGATGATGCCGGGCAGCCGGCCGTTGAGGCCGTCGAGCGCCTCGCGGTTCTGCAGCACCAGCGCGATCGGCAGCAGATCCTCGATCACGCTGGGGGCGCCGATGCGGGCGAGCGCGCGCTGGCGGTCGCCGGTCGCGTTGGGGCCGACGAGGTTCATCAGCGCCTCGGCGGCGGCGCGCTGCAGCTTGCGTGCGGCCATCTCGACCTCGCGCGAACTGTCGCCGGAGACCGACATCGCGGCCTCGAATTCGGCGTAGCGCTCCGGCGCGCCTTCGCGACCGAGCCACTGCCAGACCGGCAGCAGCGAGGCACGGCGGATCTGGCCGGGACGGAGAGGACCGGTGGAATCGGTGAGGAACGGGTCGAGCGGCCGGAACAGCCGACGCGGGCCATCGCCGCTCTGGCGGCGCTCGTCGCGGCCTTGCGGACGGGCGACCTCGATGGCGGGTTGGGGCCGCGCCGGGTCGGCTGCTGGAGCGGGAGCCGGCGGCGCGACGGGCCGCACCACCTTGCGCAGCTGCTCGAGCACCAGGGTCGCCACGGCGACGTCCTGGCCGCGCTCGATGGCGCGCTCGAATTCGCGCATCAGGAGCGACTGCGCGTTCGGCGGCAGCTGCCCGAGATATTCCCTTAACCGCTCGTGAGCTGTCTGACCCATGCGCCGGCGTGCAAATTTCCACGGCGAGAGCGCACATCGCGCACCCCTGCCCGAACCATAGCGTCCGCGGTATTAAGAACACCTTTAGGATGGCGAAATTCGCCGCCCCGTCAAACGCCGGGCAGTCGCAGCTCCGCCCGCAGTCCGCCGGTCGGGGCATCGCCCAGGGTCAGGCGGCCGCCATAGAGCGCGGCCAGATCGGTGACGATCGACAGCCCGAGCCCCGACCCCGGCTTGGATTCGTCCAGCCGCTGGCCGCGCCGCAGCACCTGGGCGCGCTCGGCCGCCGAGAGGCCGCGGCCATCGTCATCGACCACGATCCGCAGCATCGGCGAGGCCCCGGACTGGGCCGGCGGCTCCACGGTGAGCTCGACCGAGACCCGCGAAGCCGCCCATTTGCAGGCATTGTCGACCAGATTGCCGACCATCTCCTCCAGATCCTGGCGCTCGCCGCGAAACCTCGCGGCGGGATCGGCGGTCGCCTCGACCACGATGCTGCGGTCGCGGTAGATCTTTTCCATGGTGCGGCGCAGCGCCTCGATGGCCGGCGCCACCTCCGTCACGGTGGATACGATGGTGACACGCGCGGCGATCCGCGCCCGCTCGAGGTGGTGGGCGACCTGGTCGCGCATGACGTCCGCCTGCTCCATGACCTTGGCCGCGAAGGGGTCCGCCGCATGGGTCGCCGCTTCGTTCACGATGACGGAGAGCGGCGTCTTGATGGCATGGGCGAGATTGCCGACATGCGTGCGCGCCCGCTCGACGATCTCGCGATTGGCATCGATCAGCGCGTTGGTTTCGCGGGCCAGCGGCGCGATCTCCACCGGAAACTCCCCTTCCAGCCGCTCGGCGCGCCCGGACCGGATGTCGGCGATCGATTCGGAGATGCGTTTCAGCGGCGCGAGGCCATAGCGGACCTGGAAGATGGTCGTGAGCAGCAGCACGATCCCGAGCGCGGTGAAGGTGCCGCCGAGGTAGTAGTCGAAGCTGCGGGTCTCGTCGAAGATCTCCGAGGCATCGCCTGCGACGCTGACCAGGAACTTGCCGTCGGAGCCGAGATCCACCGGGCGCTCGACCATGCGCAGGTCCTGGTTCTCCGGCCCTTCGACATAGCCGATCCGGATCCCGGCCGCCGTCAGCTCGATCCCCTGCTCCTCCAGCTTGGGCAGCTTCTTGTCCCACAGCGAGCGCGAGGCCCGTACCTCCGGCTTCTCGGCGTCGGTACGGGTGATCTGCCAGTACCAGCCGGACAGCGGCAGCTCGAACAGCGGCTCGCCCAAGGACTGGAATTGGCGGTCCGGCGGATCGTCGGGGGTGGCGACCTCGGCGATCAGGGTGCGGAGATAGAGGTTGAGCCGGCGATCGAAGGCGCGCTCGGTCGCATTGCGATACACCGAGGACAGCACGATGCCGGTGATGGCGAGGATGACCACGAGCCACGCGGTCGCGGACAGGAACAACCGGGTGGCAAGTGAACTCTGGCGCATGACCGCAAACTAGCGAAACGGCCGGCGCCCGGCCACCTCGAATGGCTGGCTCCGGAAACGGATCAGGCGCCAGCGGCCGGCGGCGGGGTCAGCAGGTAGCCGAGACCGCGCACGGTCTGGATGACGTCGCAGTCGAGTTTCTTCCTGATGCGGCCGACGAACACCTCGATCGTATTCGAGTCGCGGTCGAAGTCCTGGTCGTAGAGATGCTCGACCAGCTCGCTGCGCGAGACGACGCGGCCGGAATGATGCATCAGATAGGACAGCAGGCGGTATTCGTGTGAGGTCATCTTGACGGGGTTGCCCGACACGCTGACCTTGCCGGTGCGGGTGTCGAGGGTGACCGGCCCGCAGGTCAGCTCGCTCTGGGCGTGGCCGGCCGAGCGGCGCAGCAGCGCGCGGATGCGCGCCAGCACCTCTTCCAGGTGGAAGGGCTTGGCCACGTAATCGTCGGCGCCGGCGTCGAAGCCCTGGACCTTGTCGCTCCAGCGGTCGCGGGCGGTGAGAATCAAGACCGGCATCGCCCGGCCATTGCGCCGCCACGCCTCCAGCACCGAGATGCCGTCCATCTTGGGCAGGCCGATGTCCAGCACGACAGCGTCGTAGGGCTCGCTGTCGCCCAGATAGTGCCCTTCCTCACCGTCGAACGCACGGTCCACGACGTAGCCGGCGTCGCTCAGGGCCGTGGTGAGCTGACGGTTGAGATCCGGATCGTCCTCGACAACGAGCAGACGCACGCTTGCCTCCAAAGCTGAACTGCACGATTTCCGCCCTCAAGATGAACCGGAAGGCCGTGAACCGTGCATGAACGGAACCCGAGCGACCAGGTTACTTTTTGGTCATCTCGATCGGGACCGCCGGCAGGGGCCGACAGAATTGGGGCGGATATAAGCTCTGAAGGGCGGGCATGAGAAGACCCGCCGCACGGATGGCGGGCTCGAACGCCGATCTGAGGGACGCGGACGGACGTTACCCTGCCACGCAATGGAGCGGATCGAACGGTCCTCGCGTCAGGTGTGGAAGAACACGAACCAGACCAGGCCGAGCACGAGCAGCGCCAGTCCGGTGGAGATGGCCAGGATCGCCAGGACGGACGGTCCAGGCTCACCCTGCCGCGCTTCGGTGGGGGTCTCGACGATCTGCGTCGGTCGTCTGGCTGCCATGGTGCCCTCAGCTCACTGTTATTCGCTTTCCGAGCGGTGAAGCGCTCTGTCACACACTCCCGTTGGCAACGTCGGCAGCCAGATGATGTTCCGGGGCGGCGCCCCCTGCGACGGGTTAACGCCGATCCGAGAATCTGCCGGCCAGCTTGTTGAATCCGCAGCCTCGGGTGTTATCCTCGCGGCTGCCGCGAGAACGACGCCCGCAGCAGTCCGGTTCGGAGCAAGCCGTTAGTTCGGAGTTAAGTGGAGTAGGTCATGGCCCCGCGCGCCAATTGGAAGGGTTTTCTGCGCCTGTCGCTCGTGACCTGTCCGGTCGCGCTCTATCCGGCGACGTCGGAGTCCGAGAAGGTCTCCTTCAACCAGATCAACCGCAAGACCGGCCACCGCATCAAATACAGCAGGGTCGATGCCGAGACCGGCGAGGAAGTCGCCAATGACGACATCGTCAAGGGCTACAAGGTCGACACCGACACCTACATCGAGGTCACCAAGGACGAGCTCGAGGACATCGCGCTGGAATCGACGCACACGATCGAGATCGACGAATTCGTGCCGCGCACCGACATCGACAGCCGCTATCTGATCCGTCCCTATTATCTCGTCCCCGACGGCAAGGTCGGCCACGACGCCTTCGCGGTCATTCGCGAGACCATCCGCAGCATGGACAAGGTCGCGATCGGCCGGGTCGTGCTCACCAATCGCGAGCACATCATCGCGCTGGAGCCGCTCGGCAAGGGCCTGATGGGAACGCTGCTGCGCTACCCTTACGAGGTGCGCAACGAGGAGGAATATTTCGACGACATCCAGGATGTGAAGATCACCAGCGACATGCTGGATCTCGCCAAGCACATCGTCGAGAAGAAATCGGCCGACTTCCAGCCGGAGAACTTCGAGGATCACTACGAGGCCGCGCTGATCGAGCTCATCAACAAGAAGCGCAGCGGCGTGACCATCGCCGCCAAGGCTGCACCGAAGTCGAGCGGCAACGTCATCAACCTGATGGACGCCCTGAAGCGCAGCCTTGCCAGCGAGGGTGACAAGGCGCCCGCCGCTGTCGCCCCCGCGCCGAAGGCCAAGGCCAAGAAGCCGAAGAAGCGCGTCGAAGGCCAGCGCGAGATGCTGCTGCCGATCAGCGGCAAGAAGGCCAAGGACGAGCCGAAGAAGGCCGAGGAGCCGAAGAAGTCGGAGAAGCCGGCACGAACCACTGCACGCTCACGCAAGGCCAGTTGAGGCGTCGATACGGCGAACGACCTCCGAAGCTTCGCGCGGCGCACGGGTCCTGTGCATAACGGTCGCTCGACCGCGACTCCCTCGAGTTCCAGCTGTTGCCGTGGGCACGCCATCGCGCGTGGTGTTGCGGGTCATCCACCAAGGACACCGCATCGATCGCCCGCCCCAATTGGTGGAAAAAATATCTGCCTTGGTCAGGTAAGTCGGTCCGGCGATGGTGATCCGGCGATCAGGCGCGGATTTGTGATCGTTTCGACATCACTTCGATGCTTGCGGAATGATCACGTCGCACCTAGCTCTGCGGCGCGGGATGGTGATCCGGGCGTAAGCTTCCTGATGGAAGGTTGATGTGCCTGATCGGTCGGGACGACGCTGGCGAAGTCGTCCCAGCCGCACGACGCGGCGTATCAGGGGGATGTGGATGTTTCAGCACGATGCGGACCAACGCCGGGCGCAGTACGCCTAGCGATGGCACGGGTTCAGCTGTCCGAGCTCTCCGCTTTCGCAGCCGTCGCGGATTCGTTGAGCTTCACCAAGGCGGCCGCTCATCTCGGCTGCTCCTTGCCGACCATCAGCCAGACCATCAAGAGCCTCGAGGAGCGGCTGGACGTCAGGCTGTTCAACCGGACGACGCGCAGCGTGGCCCTCACCGAGGCCGGCGAGCGCCTGCTGGCGGAGATCCAGCCGATTCTCGAACGGGTCGACCAGGCCATCGAGAGCATCAATGCGTTCCGCGACAAGCCGATGGGCACCCTGCGCCTGACCGTATCCCGTGTGTTCGCCGTGAGAGGGCTCGGGCCCCTGATCAGGTCATTCCTGGCCGAATACCCGGACATCCATATCGAACTGGCTGTCGACGACACCAACAGTGACATCGTGCGCAATCGCTTTGATGCCGGCATCAGATCCGGCCACCGGGTGGAGCGCGACATGAAGGTCATCCGCGTCTTCGACGAGTGCAGCTTCGTTGCGGTTGCCGCCCCCGGCTATCTCGCGGCGCATCCCGCGCCGGCCGTGCCCGAGGATCTCCAGGCCCATAATTGCATCCGACATCGGGTCCCTGCCGACGATACGCTGCAGCCCTGGATCTTCGAAAAGGGCGGCGAGCGCACCGAGATTGCCGTGGACGGCTCCCTTATCGTCAACGACTTCGATCTGGCGCTGAATGCCGCGCTCGACGGCATCGGCGTCGCGTATCTCGTCGAGCCGATGATCGAGTCGCATCTGGCCGAAGGACGGCTAATGCGGCTGCTGCCCGGCTGGCGCTACGCGACGCCCGGACTGTTCCTGTACCATCCGAGCCGCCGGCAACCGCCGATGCCGCTGCAGGTCTTTCTCGACTTCGTCAAGCGCTGGCGCAGCGGCGTCACGCTCGAGGCAATGTCGCGCGCGGCGGATTACGACGCACGCGGGTTGGTAGCAGCGACGTCACATCGAACGTCGATTCACGTCGAGCCCAATCGTCGCTGAGATCGCGTTGCGAGGCTGGAGAGGTCAATCGCGCGTCGGCAGCGGCGCTGCGAACGCGCCATGATGTACGCAGCTTGCGATGTGCACCGGGATTGTTCGGGATTCCCATCTAACCTATTCACGATTATCACCATTAACAAATCGACACCGCGAGGCCAAAACCGCGGCGTGACTGCGTCGATGCTGGTGCGTGCGAGCAGCGTGTTAACGACGATCGAGTGGGCTTCGAACAAAGCAGAGCGCATTCATCAAATTGAAATTGGCTCATGCACACTTCATTCAACCATTCCGCCGGCCGCGCTGATCGAGCCGTCGTCGGAATCAGAGGTGTGGGAGCGGCAATCTGGCGAAGCCAGAGGCGACACGCGGGGGGCCGTGTGCATCGCCGTCAACCGGAGAAACGGGAAATGAAGACGTTGAGGGGCCTGCTACTCGGAACGGGAGCAGTGATATTGTCCGCCGCGGCGGCGCAGGCTGCGGATCTTCCACTGAAGGCCAAAGCGGTCGAATATGTGAAGGTGTGCTCGCTGTACGGCACGGGCTTCTACTACATTCCTGGTACCGACACCTGCATCAAGCTCGGCGGCTATCTGCGCGCCGAGACCGCGCTGTGGACCAACAGCAACTATGGTGGCGCCTATTCAGGCCAGGCCGGCGCCGATAACCGCCTGAGCAACCGCTATCAGACCCGTTCGCGCCAGGATCTGAACATCGATACGCGCACCGCGACCGAATATGGCGTGGTGCGTACCTATTTCGAGACCGTGCTGAACTGGACCTCGGGCTCCTATGGCGGTGCGGGCGCCGGCGCGACGTCCTACACCGGCGACGCCATCTCGGGCGGCATCGTCGGCGTCTACTACGCCTTCATCCAGTTCGCCGGATTCACGATGGGCAAGGCCGTGTCGACCTTCGACGCGCCCTGGACCAACTATCCTGGCAACAATTTCGACGGCCTGGTTGGCGGCAGCGGCTCCAACAACGGCGTCAACCAGTTCACCTACACCGCCGATTTCGGCCAGGGCATCACCGCCGCGGTCTCGCTGGAAGACCAGACGCAGTTCTTCACCACCAACATCTGGAACACCTCGGGCATCACCGCGGCCGGCGTGCTCGGCGGCAATTATGGCTCGAGCAGCTTCGGCGGGACGGTGTCTCCCGACATCATCGGCATGGTTCGCGTCGACCAGGCGTGGGGCATCTTCCAGGCGTCGTTCGCCGCGCATGACAATCATGCCGCCTATTACGGCGCGTCCGAGACCTCGGGTCATCCCTCCGACAAGTGGGGCTGGGCCGCGCAACTGGCGCTGTCGATCAAGAACATCCCGACCGGTCCGGGCGACGTCGTCAACCTGCAGGCGGTCTACACCGACGGCGCGAGCCGCTACAACTTCCAGAGCCTCGCCAACACGACCTATTCGATGTATGGCAGCACGGGCGTAGCCGGCGCCTATCAGAGCATCGGCTTCGCCGGCGTCGGCGACGCGGTGTTCGGCACCGGCACGGGCCTGTCGACCGTGCAGACCTGGGGCATGCGCGGCGCCTTCACCCACAATTGGGATCCGCGCTGGAATACGGCGCTGTACGGCGCCTATGCCCAGGTGCGCTATGGCCAGACGGGATCGAGCCTCATCTGTGCCGGCATCGCCGCCACCGGGATGCTGACCGCGGGCTCGACCTGCAATCCCGACTTCAATCTCGGACAGATCGGCCTCATCACCCGATGGACGCCGGTCAAGGGCCTCACCTTCTCGGCCGACGTGACCTACAGCCACCTCGACCAGAAATACTTGGGCACGGCGATTGCTCCGGCCGTGACGAGCACGGCGAAGCCGGCCGCGATCTACCAGCTCAAGGACCAGGACACGGTGAGCATGCTGCTGCGCGCCCAGCGCAACTTTTGAAGCTGGGCTGTTGAACCTCTGACTGCTCGACGAGCTTCCGGCGATGCCCCCGCCGGAAGCTTCGTTCGTGGAGACGGGCGGCGCGTTGCGAGGGATGGGGCGAAATGCGGCAGGCGTCGTGCGGATCACGACGCCTGTGACGTGTCAGACGGCGATGATCGTGCGCTGGCTTGATCGCGCGGCGGCGTGACCAGCCGGCTACTTGATCGAGGTGTTGATCGCGGTGAACTTGCTGCTCAGCCCCGAGCCCAGGCCATTGACGGCCGCCAGGATCACGATGCTCAATCCACCGGCAATGATGGCGTATTCGATCGAGGTCGCGCCAGCCTGATTCTTCAGGAAGCTCGCAATCAACTGCCGCATCTACCTCTCCGGTCGGGCTCGATCATGGGATCGCGCCGGAACGGCGCGCGCAGGCCGGGACGGACGCCCCAGCGAAACCCTCGGTCATCCGCTTGAACAATCAGTTAACCCGATCAGGTACCTGGCGGGCCCGCCACGCCGGCCCGCACCCCGCCCTCGCGCTCTGATCCGGCGCGCAGCCGCGCCGCCGGCTGATCCGCAAACATCTGGATTGATTGAGCTTTATTTTCTGCCCGCACCTTCGGCAGGCCGGCCCGGCGATCGCAGAGCTCGGCCCTTGCCCGGACATATTGAGAAAAAATTCGGCCGGCCCCCGAGCCGGCCGGCCGCATGATCTGCGTCAACGGCCATGGCGTGGACGGGCTTAAGGGGTATCCTGGCCACCATGAGCACAATAGATTCCGCCCGTCCCCAGCTCAAGATCCGCAGCGTCGCGCTCGACACCGGCCGCGAGAACGTGGTCGTGATCTCCCGCCGCTCGAAGGCGTTGCGGCCCGAGGTGTTCCGCGGCTTCAGCCGCGTCGAGCTGCGCTGCAACTCGCGGACGCTGCTGGCGACCCTTCTGATCACCGACGACGACGCACTGGTCGACCCCGACGAGATCGGCCTGTCGGAGCCGGCGATGCGGCGCTTCGCCGAGCCGGCCGGCACGCGGGCGACGGTGTCGCCGGCGACCCCGCCCGAGAGCATGGAAGCGGTGCGCGCCAAGATCCGCGGCGAGACCTTGAGCGACCAGGCGATCGCTGCCGTGATCGAGGACCTCACCCACTACCGCTACTCCGACATGGAGATCGCCGCTTTCCTGATCGGCTCAGCCAGCTTCATGAGCTCCGGCGAGCTGCTGGCGCTGACGCGCGCGATGGCCAATGCCGGCACGCAATTGAAATGGCCCGAGCCGGTGGTGGTCGACAAGCACTGCATCGGCGGCATTCCCGGCAACCGCACCTCGATGGTGGTGGTGCCGATCGTCGCCGCCCACGGCCTGACCATTCCAAAAACCTCCTCGCGCGCGATCACCTCGCCAGCCGGCACCGCCGACACGATGGAGGTGCTGGCGCGGGTGAATGTCGGCGCCGACGAGATGAAATCGATCGTTGCGGCCTGCAATGGCTGCGTGATCTGGGGCGGCCACGTCAATCTATCGCCGGCCGACGACGTCCTGATCTCGGTCGAGCGCCCGCTCAGCCTCGACACCCGCGAACAGATGGTCGCCTCGATCCTGTCGAAGAAGCTGGCCGCCGGCTCGACGCATCTGCTGCTCGACCTGCCGGTCGGGCCGACCGCCAAGCTCACCAGCGGCGCGGAGGCGATGCGGCTGCGCAAGCTGTTCGAATTCGTCGGCGACCGTTTCGGGCTCAAGGTCGAGGTGATCACGACCGACGGCCGCCAGCCGATCGGCAACGGCATCGGCCCGGTGCTGGAGGCCCGCGACGTGATGGCGGTGCTGGGCAACGAGCCGTCGGCGCCTGCTGACCTGCGCGAGAAGTCGCTGCGGCTCGCCGCGCATCTGCTCGAATATGATCCGAAGCTGCGCGGCGGCGCCGGCTATAACAGGGCGCGCGAGCTGCTCGACAGCGGCGCGGCGCTCAAGCAGATGCTGAAGATCATCGATGCGCAGGGCCCGCCGGAATGCCGCAGCGAGCTCGGCGATCTCGCCTTCGACGTCAAGGCCGAGCACGACGGTGTCGTTTCCGCGATCGATTGCCTGCGGCTCAATCGCCTGGCGCGTACCGCCGGCGCGCCGGTGAACAAGGGCTCCGGGATCATGCTGTTCAAGAAGATCGGCGATCGTGTCGACCAGGGTGAGCCACTCTATCGCGTGTTCACCTGCGATCCGTCGGAGCATGATCTGGCCGCAGCCGCAGCCGCAGCCAACCACGGCTATGGCTTCGCCGACGGCGCGAATGGTCGTTCGTGATGAACCGGTATCGAGCATCGATCCATCGTCCTCGGGAGACCACCGCATGAGTGTGACCGTTCGCTTCTGCGGTGCCGCGCATACCGTCACCGGGTCCTGCTATCTGGTCCAGACCGACAACGGCCAGATGCTGATCGACTGCGGGCTGTTCCAGGGTCCGAAGACGCTGAAGGAGCTCAACTACGGCGACTTCCCATTCCGTCCCGCCGACATCGACGCCGTGCTGCTGACGCATGCGCATATCGACCATAGCGGCCTGCTGCCGAAGCTGGTGCGCATGGGCTTCGACGGCAAGATCTTCGCCACGCGCGGCACCATCGATCTCTGCTCATGGATGCTGCCCGATGCCGGCAACATCCAGGAGCAGGAGGTGCTGGCGCTGAACCGCCGCAACATCGCGCGCGGCCGCGGCGAGGTCAGCCCGATTTACACCCAGGCCGACGCCATCACGGCGCTGCAATACTTCCAAGCCGTCCCCTACGAGACCTGGACCGAGATCATTCCAGGCGTTCGCGCCCGCTACTGGAATGCCGGCCATCTGCTGGGCTCCGCCTCGATCGAGATCGAATTCGCAGGACAAGGCGCCGATGGCGGACCGCTGCGGCTGCTTGCCTCCGGCGATGTCGGGCCCGACGCCAAGCTCTTGCAGCCCGATCCGAAAGCGCCGGAGGGATTCGACTACGTGATCTCGGAGGCGACCTATGGCGACCGGATTCGCGAGCCGACCACGCCGGAGCTGCGCCGCGGCCGTCTGGCCGGCGAGGTGCGCGACGCGGCGGCGGCCAAGGGCGCGCTATTGATCCCGGCCTTCGCGGTCGAGCGGACGCAGGAGCTGATCGTCGATCTGGTCGGCCTGATGGAGCGCGGCGAGATTCCGGCCGCGCCGGTGTTCCTGGACTCGCCGCTGGCGATCCACGCCACCGAGGTGTTTCGCGCGCACACCGAGAGCCTCGACGGCGGCAGCGATGTCGGCCGCCTGTTGTCGTCGCCGCATCTGCGCTTCACCGAGACGGTCGATGAAAGCAAGGCGATCGCCAAGCTGACCGGATTTCACATCGTCATCGCCGCCAGCGGCATGTGCGATGCCGGTCGCATCCGCCATCATCTCAAGCGCTGGCTGTGGAACAACCGCGCCACCGTGCTGCTGGTCGGCTATCAGGCGAACGGCACGCTGGGGCGCTTCCTGCAGGACGGCGTCAAGGCGGTGCGCATCCAGGGCGAGGAGATCAAGGTCGCGGCACGCATCCGCATGATCGACGACTATTCCGGCCACGCCGACGGCGCCGAGATCGCCCGCTGGATCGCGGCCCGCCGCCCGATCGCGCGCGGCCTTTTTCTGTCCCACGGCGAGGATGCCGCGATCGCGGCGCTGGCAGCGCGCGTCGCCGAGCGCATCGTGCCGACCGCGAAAGTGTTCTCCCCCCTGCTCGACGACGTCTACGAGCTGACGAGCGCGGTGCCGACGCCGCTCGACGTCGCGCGCCGGCGGCGGCTGGCGCCGGAGGCGGTCACCCGGCTGGACTGGCACAACGACATGTCGGGCCTGCTGCTCGACATCCACGAGCGGATCGAGCAAGCCGCCGACGATCGTGCCCGCGGCGTCATCATCCGCCGCCTGCGCCGGGCGCTGGAAGAGTGATGCGAGCGGCGTAGCCGCGAAGGCCGCGCCTGCGATGTTCGTCGTCGAACGGTCACACTTTGATCGCACCTTGAGGACCATCAGGTGCGGTGCGAAGCTCGCAGACGGCGACGCTCCCGCAGCTTGTGCATATTGAAACACACAACGTGCCGACGGCTGGTCTCCGAGAGCTGTTCTGATAGGCTCGACACGTGGTTCATGACAACGGAACGATCCGGGTGAACCGGGCGCAGGTGGGGAAACGAGGGGCTCTCACATGCATCAACCATCGAAATGGTGGGCGGGACTGATCGCTGTTGCCGTGCTCTGGCTCGCGGCCGTGAGCTTCAAGACGGCTGATGTCGAGGACGACATTGCGCCGCGGGCACGCGCCGCCGTCGCGGCCGCCGTCCCCGACACAGCCGCGGCCCTCAAGGTCACGGTCGCGGGCCGCGACGTTCGCATCGCAGGGCCGGAGTTCAGTCCCGATCAGTCGACGAAACTGGAGGACGCCGCATCGGTCAGCGGCGTCCGGCTCGTCGAGGGCACCTACGACAAGCTGCCGACACCGAAGCCCTATGCCTTCCGCGCCACGCGAAACGGCGGCCAGCTCGTGCTCGAAGGCGCGGTGCCGACGCCCGCCGTTCGGAATGCCGTGCTCAATGCCGTCCGTTCGTCCGGTGGTGAAGTGGTCGATCGCCTCTCCTATGCGCTGGGAGCTCCGGCCGACTTCGCGGCCATCGCGAGCCATGGATCGGTCCAGGCCGCCAAGCTCAATGGCGGCACGTTCGCGCTCGCGGACAAGGCTTATTCGATCGCAGGTGCCGCCGCCTCATCGGACGTCTATGAGGCTGCCGTCGCGGCGACGCGGCAGCTGCCGGGCGGCGCCGTGCTCGACAAGGTGGCGATCCTACCGCCGGAGGCAAAGCCGTTCATCTGGAGCGCGGTTCGCGAGGACAACACGCTGGTGATGTCCGGCGTCGTTCCGAATGACGATATCAGGCGCGCGCTCGAGGCCGCCGCGATCAAGGCCCGGCCCGGCGCGTCGGTGATGCATCACATGCAGATCGCGCGTGGCGCGCCTGCTGGCGATTTTGGCGCCTACACGTCCTATGCGCTGGCGGAGCTTACCAGGCTGAGCACGGGCCGCGTCGTCATCTCCGACGCCACCTACACGATTTCGGGCGAGGCGCCCTCCACCGCCGCCTACGATGAAACGATGGCCGGGATCGGCAAGCTGCCGACCGGGCTGAGCTTGGCGAAAGCCGAGATTCTGCCGCCGGAGATCAAGCCCTATCGCTGGTCGGCGGAGTTCGACGGCACCGGCTTGAGCCTCACAGGTCTCGCGCCGAGCGGAGCGGCCCGCGAGGCGATGCTGGGCTCCGCCAGTGGACAGTTCGACGGCAAGCCGATCAAGAGCCAGATCGGCATCGCCCGCGGCGCCCCGGATGGCGACCTTGCCAAAGCGAGCGCGAGCCTGCTGCAGCAGCTCGCCCGGCTTTCGCAGGGGCGCGCCGAGATCAACGACACCCAGGTCTCGCTCAGGGGCGTCGGACTCGCCAACGTCACCGGCGCAGCAGTGCGCGAGCAACTGGCCGGCGCCCTGCCCGCGCCGTTTGCGCTCGCGTCCATCGACGTCCGCGACGGCCCGGTCTCGCCTTACGCGTTCGGACTGCAGAAGCAGGACGGCCGCGTCAGGCTGAGCGGCTACGTGCCTGATGATGCCGCCCGCCGCGATCTCGTCGACGCCGCCACAACGACCTTCATCACCGAGACGGTCGAGGACGGCCTGAAGATCGGCGACGGCGCGCCAAAGGATTACGTGCAGTCGCTGAAGGCGACGTTCCCGGCGCTGGCGCGGCTATGGTCGGGCGCGCTGACGGCGAAGGACGCGGCGATCACGGTCGACGGGCTCGCCATCTACGACAAGTCGGCCGAGCAGGTCCGCAAGGAGCTTGCCGAGGCGGTCGGCAGCGGCTTCAAGCTCGACGACGTCAAGATCGGCGTCAAGCCGGAAAGCCCGCCACTCGCGGTCGCGGAGTGCCAGCCGGCGTTCAACGGGCTGCTCGCCAAGGGCCGCATCCGCTTCAGCACCGGCAGCGCCGAGCTGAGCCGCGCCTCGCTGGCGCTGCTCGATCACCTGATCGAGGTTGCGCAGCGCTGCAAGGATGCCGAGATCGCGATCGAAGGCCACACCGACAATGTCGGCGACGAAGCTGACAACATGGACCTCTCCAAGCGCCGGGCGGCGGCGGTGGTCGGCTACATCGGCGACGCCGGCATCGACACCTCGCGCATGACCTCGGAGGGCTACGGCCAGACCAAGCCGGTCGCCTCCAACGACACGGCCGAAGGCCGCGCGCAGAACCGCCGCATCGAATTCGTCGTCAAGTGAGGCGCTGACATCATGATGTACGACCTTGCGACATTTCCGTTCTGGATCATCCTCGCCGTCGGCATCGGCGGCTTTGTCGGCTGGCGCACCTGGTCGGACGAGCCGCGGCCGGACTGGCTGAGAAGCTGGCTGCTGCCGGCGACGCTCGCCCTCGTCATCGGGATCCTGATGGCGCTGCTGACCGTGCTGCCCGGACGTGCCGGCCTGTGGCTCGAGGTCGGCCTGCTGATGGTCGGCGCCTATCTGCTCGGCTGCCTGATCGGCGGACAGCTCAGGGAATATGTCGGGTTGGGTGACACCAGTGCGATGTCGCCGGGCGGGCCTGGAAGCAGCGTCGCGTTCGCCGGCGCACCGGCGACGGCCAGTCCTTGGGCGGACAGCCCTTCGCCGGCTGCGCAAGCCGCAGCCAGCGTCGAGGCCGATCGCCTTGCCACTGAAGCTGCCGCAAAAGCTGAAGCCGAACGTGTTGCGGCCGAAGCCGCTGCAAGGGCGGAGGCCGAGCGTCTAGCCGCCGAAACGGCCGCAAAGGCCGAGGCTGAGCGGCTCGCCGCGGAAGCCGCGGCAAGGGCCGAGGCTGATCGCCTGGCGGCTGAAGCCGCAGCGAAGGCCGAAGGCGAACGTCTCGCTGCCGAGGCGGCGGCGAACGCCGAGTCCGAGCGCCGTGCTGCGGAGGCCGCCGCGAAAGCCGAAGCCGACCGCCTCGCTGCGGAAGCAGCCGCGAAAGCAGAGGCCGATCGTGTTGCGGCGGAAGCGGCTGAAAAGGCCGAAGCCGAACGCTTGGCCGCCGAAGCAGCGGCGAAAGCCGAAGCAGACCGTCTTGCGGCAGAGGCCGTTGCGAAAGCCGAGGCCGATCGCCTCGCCGCCGAGGCGGCCGCACGCGCGGAAGCCGATCGCCTTGCCGCCGACGCCGAGGCGGAACGGCTTGCCGCCGAGGTCGCCGCATCATCGGCCCCGGAGAGCCCGGCCTCGGCCGACGACAGACCGCCGGCCCTGCCCGCCCCCGAGGGCGCCGCTGACGATCTCAAGCTGATCAAGGGCATCGGGCCCAAGAACGAGCGCGTCCTCAATGACATCGGCGTGCATCATTTCAGCCAGATCGCGGCGTGGTCGCCTGACCATGCGAGCTGGGTCGGCCATCACATGGCCTTTCCCGGCCGGATCGAGCGCGAGCACTGGATCGCGCAGGCCAAGCTGCTCGCGGCCGGCCTCGACACCGCGCATTCCAGCGCGGTGAAGTCCGGCGCGATCACCATCGACGAACACGCCGACGCGCCGCTGAGCGAGGACGAGGCGAGCTACCTCCTGGCCCACCTGCCGGCGCTGATGCCGCCCGTCGAGAACGAGGACGTCCATGGCGGAGCCCGCCCGCTCGGGCTCGTCGCGCCGCGCGGCGGCCAGGCCGACGATCTCAAGCTGATCAAGGGCATCGGCAAGCAGAACGAGGCGCGGCTGCACGGCCTCGGCATCTGGCATTTCGCGCAGATCGCGGCCTGGACCGCCGAGCACGCCAAATGGGTCGGCTCGTATCTGGCGTTCGCAGGACGGATCGAGCGCGAGCAGTGGGTCGCGCAGGCCAAGGAGCTCGCAAGCGGCGGGACCACGGAATTCGCCCGCCGCGTCGAGGCTGGTCTGGTCAAGTCATCCGCCGACGACGGCTCCCGCGGGCAGGACAACGTCGAGATCGTCCGGCCGCGCGAGTAGCGGCGCCAACCAGAGCATGATCCGGAAAAGTGGAAACCGGTTTTCCGAAGAGATCATGCTCAAACAAAGAGATGAGATCATGATGCGATTCCGTGGAATCGCATCATGATCTAAGCGAATCGTCGGGTGTGCAAAGGCGCTGACTTGCCCTCTCGTCACGCGCGATGGTGATGGCGCCGTGCCCACCCTGCTTTCCTACTCGGCGAGTTCGACGGCCTCGCTGCGTGACGGGCCGGCCAGCGGCCGTTCCTCCATCAGCATCATGCAAACGGAGGCGCAGGCCAGCATCGCGGTGGCCGCGGCATAGACGAAGCGGAAGGCATGGATCATGTCGGCTTCCGCGATGCCGCTGACCGCGCCATGGGCGCCCTCGGCCAGCGAAATGTCGGCGCCCAGCGCCATCAGCAGGATGGCGCTGAAGGCCGCAACCGTGAACGAGGACATCATCGAACGGAAGAAGTTCATCGCGCCGGTGATGGTGCCGATCTGGGAGCGGTCCACCGCGTTCTGCAGCGACACCACCGAGATCGGGAACGCGGTGCCGAGCCCGATGCCGTAGATCGACAGCAGCACCATCAGCCCCCACAGCGACGGCGTCGTCACCGTCATGACCGCGGCGGCAATGGTGCCGATGATCGTGCCCACGATGGCGACGCGCTTGTAGTGCTTGACCCGGGCCATGGTGCGGCCGGCAACCGCGGCGCCGAGGGTCGAGATCGCCGCGATCGGAATCAGGCCGAGACCGGCCTGGCTCGGGGTCAAATGATAGACCAGCTCGTAATAGAGCGGCAGATGGACCGTGAGCCCGATCAGGGCGCCGAGTGCGCAGCCGCTCGCCAGCATGCCGTAGGGCACCACCGTTCCGCCCATCAGCGACAGCGGCAGGAACGGCTCATCGGCCCGCTTGGCGTGCCAGACGAAGGCCAAGCCGAGCGCCACCGCGCTGCCGATCATCGCCAGCAGGGTCGGCGACAGCCAGGCCAGCTTGTGGCCACCCCAGGTCAGCACGAGCATGAACACGACGGCCGAGGCCATCAGCAGCAGGCCGCCGGCCCAGTCGACCTTGCGCAGCCGGTGATAGACCGGCAGCCGGCCCATCTTGGGCAGCAGCAATGCGAGCGCCGCGATCGCGAGCGGGACATTGATCCAGAAGATCATCGACCAGTGCAGATGGTCGGCGAAGAAGCCGCCGATCACCGGCCCGAGCAGGCCGGCGAGCAGCCAGACCCCGCTGAAATAGGCCTGATACTGGCCGCGCTCGCGCGGGCTGACGACGTCGGAGATCACGGTCTGGACCACCGGCATGATGCCGCCGCCACCCAGCCCCTGCAGGCCGCGGGCGAGGATCAGCACCGGCATGTTCGGCGCCAGCGCGCAGACCACCGAGCCGACCACGAACAGGCTGAGCGCGGTGATGATCATCGAGCGGCGGCCATAGATGTCGCAGAGCGTGCCGAACACCGGCGCCACCGCGGTCGACGCCAGCAGGTAGGCGGTGATCACCCAGGAGAGATTGGTGACGTCCTGAAACTCGCGGCCGATGGTCGGCAGCGCGGTCGCCACGATGGTCTGGTCGAGCGCGGCCAGGAACATCGTCAGCAGCAGGCTCATCAGGATGGTGCGCACCTCGGCCTGGGTCAGCGGCACCGGCGGCGCAAGCGACGGCGCATCCTCGATCGCCTGAACCTGCGGCGGAATGGCCGGCAGCTCGGCGGCGATCTCTTCGGGCAGGGATTGGGACGCGGCAGGGTAATGCGTCTGCCGATCAAACTTGTTCATGGGATGAATGCCGTGCCCGGGCGCGACGACGCCGCGCGGATTCGCTGACTGGCGAACTACTTAAGGCATAATTTTCCCGTGCGGCAGCGGGTCGGGTGCATGGGTGCATTCCGACAGCACGGGAACGGTCGCATCATCGTGACTTGCTGCGGGTGCGAGGTGATCGCGCTATTTCGGCCGTCGCTTCAACTTGGCCCGCTTCGGCAGCAGCACCGGCCACTGCACGATGTGGTTCTCGAGCTGGTCGTCCGGAACGTCGTCCTCGGTGCCCTCGACCCGGCCGCGCACCGAGACGCCGGCTTCATGGACCGTCTGAGGATCGCCCGAGATCAGGGGATGCCACCAGTAGAGATCGCGCCCCTCAGCCACGAGGCGGTAGCCGCAGCTCGGTGGCAGCCAGGTCAGCGTGCGGACGTTCTCAGGTGTCAGGCGAACGCAATCCGACACCTGTTCGGAACGATTCGGGTAGTCCTTGCAGGCACATAGCCCGGCATCCAAGAGCTTGCAGGAAATGTGGGTGAAGTAGATGTCGCCGGTATCCTCGTCTTCCAGCTTCTCCAGGCAGCAGCGCCCGCAGCCATCGCAGAGGCTCTCCCATTCCACCTCGGACATCTCTTCCAAGATCTTGGTTTTCCAGAACATTCCCTCCTGGCCCGAGGGACGTTTGAGCGGTGCGGTCATCGGGCGATTCTCAAAGAGGGCGTGAGGTGGTCGCCATCTAGTTGCCCGGCCCCAAGCCGCGCAAGGGGCTTTGCCGATTACGGCGGCACGTTAGCTTTGTGTATCAAATTGTGAGCGGAACCATTGGTTTGTGACCCCCGCTCGGCTAGATAGATGATTGAGTCACTCCGGCGGCGGCGCCGGCAACGCGGCTTGGGGTCAGGTGCTCGGGTTCGGGCGGCTGACTATGCAGTGCCATGGGTTTGCCGCAACAATCGCGCAAGACCCTTCGATGGCCCCCAGCCCCACTTGCTGAGTGCTTTCGAAGCCAGCTGACACGCTTTCGAAACGACCAGGGTTCCCGTGCGGCAGATCATTCCAGACGATTGGAAGAAGCGGATCAACAATTTCCGCCTGGATCTCGACGCCCGCTTCGATTCGGCGCTGTTCTCCTCCCTGCGCGGCACCCGCGAGCTGTATGAGCGCTATTCGGCGTTCATGGACCGCTTCTATGTCGGCGGCTGGAAGCGCTGGGTGTTCGTCGAGCCGTTCTCGGAGGCGGCCACGATCGGGCTCGGCGGTTTGGTGCTGATGCTGGCGCTCGCGATCCCCGCCTTCCGCGAAACTGCCGATGAGGACTGGCTGAAGAAGTCCGACCTCGCCGTCACCTTCCTCGACCGCTACGGCAACCCGATCGGCAGCCGCGGCATCAAGCACAACGATTCGATTCCGCTGGAGGACTTCCCGGACAATCTGATCAAGGCGACGCTCGCCACCGAGGACCGCCGCTTCTACGACCATTTCGGCATCGACATTGCCGGCACGGCGCGCGCCCTCGTCACCAACGCCCAGGCCGGCGGCGTCCGCCAGGGCGGCTCCTCGATCAGCCAGCAGCTCGCCAAGAACCTGTTCCTGTCCAACGAGCGCACCATCGAGCGCAAGGTCAATGAGGCGTTCCTGGCGATCTGGCTGGAAACCCGGCTGACCAAGAACGAGATCCTCAAGCTCTATCTCGACCGCGCCTATATGGGCGGCGGCACCTTCGGCGTCGACGGCGCGGCACACTTCTATTTCAACAAGTCGGTGCGCGACATCAACCTCGCCGAAGCCGCGATGCTGGCCGGGCTGTTCAAGGCGCCGACCAAGTTCGCCCCCCACATCAACCTGCCGGCCGCCCGCGCCCGCGCCAACGTCGTGCTCGACAATCTGGTCGATGCCGGGTTCATGACCGAAGGCCAGGTGTTCGGCGCCCGCCGCAACCCGGCCTTCGCGGTCGACCGCCGCGACGAAAGCTCGCCGAACTACTTCCTCGACTACGCCTTCGACGAGATGCGCAAGCTGGTCGACACGTTCCCGAAGTCCTACACCGAGCGCGTCTTCGTGGTGCGGACCTCGATCGACATGACGGTGCAGCATGCGGCCGACGAGGCGATCGAGAACCAGTTGCGCCAGTTCGGCCGCGACTATCACGCGACCCAGGCGGCAACCGTCGTCTCCGACCTCGACGGCGGCATCCGCGCCATGGTCGGCGGCCGCGACTATGGTGCCAGCCAGTTCAACCGCGCAGTCGACGCCTACCGGCAGCCGGGATCGTCGTTCAAGCCTTACGTCTACACCACCGCGCTGCTGAACGGCTTCAAGCCGACCTCGATCGTGGTCGACGGCCCGGTCTGCATCGGCAACTGGTGCCCGCAGAATTATGGCCATTCCTATTCCGGCTCGGTGACGCTGACGCAGGCGATCACCCGCTCGATCAACGTCGTCCCGGTCAAGCTGTCGATCGCGCTCGGCGGCAAGGAGGGTCCGAAGGCCGGCCGCGCCAAGATCATCGAGGTCGCGCGGCGCTTCGGGCTCAAGGCGCCGCTGCCCGACACGCCGTCGATGCCGATCGGCTCCGACGAGGTCACGGTGCTGGAGCATGCGGTCGCCTATGCGACCTTCCCGAACAAGGGCAAGGCGGTGACGCCGCATTCCGTGCTGGAGGTCCGCACCGGCGCCGGCGACCTGGTCTGGCGCTGGGACCGTGACGGGCCGAAGCCGAAGCAGGCAATCCCGGCCTCGGTTGCTGCCGACATGGCGGGCATGATGAGCCACGTGGTCAGCGAAGGCACCGCACGCCGCGCCGCACTCGACGGCATTCCGACCGCCGGCAAGACCGGCACCACCAACGCCTATCGGGACGCCTGGTTCGTCGGCTACACCGGCAACTTCACCTGCGCGGTCTGGTACGGCAATGACGACTATTCGCCGACCAACCGTATGACCGGCGGCTCGCTGCCGGCGCAGACGTGGCATGACATCATGGTCGCCGCGCATCAGGGCGTCGAGGTCAAGGAGCTGCCCGGCGTCGGCATGGGCGAAAAGCTGCCGCAGTCGGCGTCCGCCGCGATGGCACAGGCCGGCCAGCCGAAGACGCTGGAGATCAAGCCCGGTCCGCCGCCGATCCTGACCCGCCGCGGCGCCGAGGTGCTGGTTCAGGTCGAGAAGATGCTTGACGATGCGGCGCGCCTCGCCGAGAAGGCCGCGCCTGCCGATCCGCGCAAGCCCGGCAAGCCGGTCTCGTCGAGCGCGCTGGCCTTCCCTGAGAATTACGCCGCGGCAACGGCCGACGGCGTCACCACCCCTGCCCTGCGCAAGAACTGACGTCAGCGATCCCCGTGCGGCTGCTCTTCATCACCTTGGTTACGCTCCTGATCGCCACCGGCGTCGGCATCGGCGCGACGTGGATGACGACGACCCGCGGCACCGAGTTCGGTACGCTGACGATCGGCGCCTGGACGGCGCGTCCGAAAACCGGCACGGCCGATGTCGACCCCTATGCGCGCGCGACCATCACCCGCAATGGCGAATTGCCGATCGGCACCGGCGACGGCGTGGCCTTCACCGCCACCACGGACGACAAGAGGAAGCCGCTCGACGGGCGCTGCGACATCCTGGTCAGCGGCGTCACGCCACCCGCCCGGTTCTGGACGCTCACGCTCTACGACCGCAAGGGCCACCTCGTCGCCAACACGCTGCAGCGCTACGGCTTCACCAGCCAGGAGCTGGTACGAGGTGCCGATGGCTCCTTCGAGATTCGTGTCGCCGCGCGCTCGCGCTCCGGCAACTGGCTGCCGACCGGCGGCATCGAGCGCTACGCGCTGATGCTGCGGCTCTACGACACGCCGGTCGGCGTCGCGACCCGCACGCAGCGCGACGCACCGATGCCGTCGATCACGACAGTAGGTTGCCCATCATGATCCGGCTGCTGTTCACGGTCGTGGTCGGCGTGCTGCTCGGCGGCGTGGTCCATCTCGTCAGCGTGCTGGCGCTGCCGCGGATCTCGACCCAGGACGCCTACTCCCGGCTGACGCCGATGACCAAGCTGAACGCCGTGACGCAGTTGCCATTGGCCGATCCCGGCAATTCACCGATGCCGTTCATGGATCCGGCGTTCGCCATGGCGATCTGCCGCTACGATCTGTCCGACGGACCGCTCAAGCTCACGGTTCCGGTGAGCCAGGCCTATACGTCGGTGTCGTTCTACACGCGCAACGAGATCGCCTACTACGCCATCAACGACCGCTCCGCCGGCAAGCGCGTGATCGAGCTCAACCTGATGACCGAGGCGCAGCACGAAGACCTGCCCGAGGACGAGGAGATCACGGCCGCCGACCGGCTGATCATCGATTCGCCGACGACGACCGGGTTGATCGTGCTGAAGGCCCTGGCCGCCGAGCCCGGTCTCATGCCGCAGGCGCAGGCCTCCCTTGCAGCGGCAAGCTGCGGCGTACAGACCGAGGCACCGGCCAAGGCCGAGAAGCCGCGCGGCAAACGATAAGTCAATACGACGTCCTGGATGAATTCGACAACACTCTCTTCATCCTTGGTGGCATAGTCGTTGTCGCGCGCCGCTGCTATGATGGATCAGGACGGCGGCGCTTCGCTCAACATCAGGTCATGCCTCTCGAAATCGAACGGAAGTTTCTCGTCAAGTCCGATGCTTGGCGGGATCAGGCGACGCACAGTGAACGCCTTCGCGACGGCCTCGTCGCACGCCAGGACGGCCTCAAGGTCCGCGTTCGCTGCTATGGCAACCGGACGACGCTGTGCGTGAAGAGCGGCCGCCGCGGCCTGACCCGAGATGAATTCGAGTACGATATTCCCGCGGACCACGCCGCGATGCTGTTCGCGCATTGCGACGGACGCATCCTCGAGAAGACGCGTCACTATGTGCCGGCCGAAAGCGGCGTCTGGGAAGTCGACGTCTACCACGACGCGCTCGAAGGCGTCGTCATCGCCGAGATCGAGCTGCCGACCGAGACGACCGTCGTGACCCTTCCCGACTGGGTCGGCGACGAGGTCACCGGCGATCCGCGCTACAGCAAGGCCAACATGCTGACGGAGCGCTCGCGGGCGGCGAAAGTCCGGGAGCTGCGGCGCGCGCGCCTTGCAGGGCTGTGATGCACGCACGGGCCGTTGCGGCTTGACCCCTGTCAAATCACCCGTCGAGGGCACACCTTAAACAGCGCGGACTTGGCGGTCTGAACGATCGCGCATGGAGTTTGCACGATGAGTTCATCGCAGGTGATGTCACAGGCGCTGCGCGCCAAGATCATGTCGGCCGACGCGGCGGCCGCGCTGGTCGAGCCCGGCAACCATGTCGGCATGAGCGGCTTCACCGGGTCGGGCTACCCGAAGGCGGTGCCGCTCGCGCTGGCGCGCCGGATCGAAGCCGCGCATGCGCGCGGCGAGCCGTTCCGCGTCGGCGTGTGGACCGGGGCGAGCACCGCGCCCGAGCTCGACGGCGCGCTCGCCCGGGCTGATGGCATCGACCTCCGCCTGCCCTATCAGTCCGATCCGGCGACACGACAGCGTATCAACGCCGGCAGCATCGACTATATCGATCTGCATCTCAGCCATGTCGCACAGTTCGTGTGGTTCGGTTTTCTCGGCCATCTCGACGTCGCCGTGATCGAATGCGCCGGCATCCTGCCAGACGGGCGGCTGATCCCCTCGACCTCGATCGGCAACAACAAGACCTGGCTCGATCTGGCGGACCGCGTCATCATCGAAGTCAATTCGTGGATGAACCCGGCGCTGCTCGGCATGCACGACGTCTATTACGGCACCCGCCTGCCACCGCATCGCAAGCCGATCCCGATCCTGGCGCCCGGCGACCGCATCGGCGAGACCACCTATCGCTGCAATCCGGACAAGGTCATCGCGGTCGTCGAGACCCACGCGCCCGACCGCAACACGAGCTTCGCCGCCCCCGACGACGTCTCCGGCGCGATCGCCGGGCACATCCTGGAGTTCTTCGCGCACGAGGTGAAGCAGGGCCGCCTGCCGCGCAATCTGCTGCCGCTGCAATCGGGCGTCGGCAACGTCGCGAACGCCGTGATGGCCGGGCTCGACGACGGGCCGTTCCCGCATCTCACCGCCTACACCGAGGTGCTGCAGGACGGCATGCTGAACCTGATCCGCTCGGGGCGGATGGATCTCGCCTCCGCGACGGCATTGTCGCTGAGCTCGGAAGCGGCGATCGAATTCAACCGCGAGATCGAGTTCCTGCGCGACCGTATCGTGCTGCGGCCGCAGGAGATCTCCAACCACCCCGAGGTGATCCGCCGGCTCGGCGTCATCGCCATGAACGGCATGATCGAGGCCGACATCTACGGCAACGTCAACTCGACCCACGTGCGCGGCAGCAGCATCATGAACGGCATCGGCGGCTCCGGGGACTTCGCCCGCAACGCCTATCTGTCGATCTTCATGACGCCCTCGACGGCGAAGAATGGGACGATCTCCTGCATCGTGCCGATGGTCACCCATGTCGACCACACCGAGCACGACGTGCAGGTTCTGGTGACCGAGCGCGGCCTCGCCGATCTGCGCGGCCTGTCGCCCAAACAGCGCGCCCGCACCATCATCGATCAGGCGGCGCATCCAAAATTCCGGCCGGCGCTGGCGGATTATTTCGAACGCGCCTGCCGCGATTCGACCGGCAAGCACACGCCGCATCTGCTCGAGGAGGCGTTCCGCCTGCTCAGGCCGGAATGAGCGCTGCGGCCCGATCACCGCAGCGACATGTGTCGTAGGCGACGGGATCGTGGCTGTTCACGATCGTGACCTGGTCGCCATGGTCGCATTTCAAGCGCCGCAGCCGCTCCTGGTTGGCGATCCGCATCGTGCGATCCTGATCGCCCTTGCGCTGGAACAGCCCGAGCAGCAGCGGCATGCGTGGGCGGGCGTCGAGCTGGCCGTGGAAGAAATAGGCATCCCCGGCGTGCAGCAGCCATTTGTCGCCGCGTCGCACGGCGACGCCGCAATGGCCGCGGGTATGGCCCGGCAGAGGGATGATCAGGATGTCGCCGCTGCGATCCACGGCAGCGCGGACACCGCGAAAGCCGAACCAGTCCTCGCCGTCGTCGCCGTAGAACTGCCAGTCGGGACGATGCCGCCATTGGCCGGCGATATAGCGACCGCGCGGCGGCGCCGGAGACCCCTCGACGGCCATCGCATGCTCCCTGCGATGAACGTGCACCTTGGCCTTCGGGAAATCGCCGATGCCGCCGGCGTGGTCCCGGTCGAGATGCGTGAGCAGGATGTGCCTGACGTCGTCGGGCGAGAAGCCCAATGCCTTTACCTGCTGCAGCGCCGTCTCCGACGCATCGAGAAGCGGCGCAGCCTGCCTCACCCAGCGTGCCCCCAATCGTGCGGGCGCGGCGATGTCACCGATGCCGATGCCGGTGTCGACCAGGACCAGGCCGTCATCGCTTTCGATCAGCAGGCAGTGGCAGACGAGGCGGGCGCGCGCGAACAGGCCGCCGCTGCCGCTCACCAGCCGACCGCCGCGTGGACACATCGTGCCGGTGTTGAGGTGGTGGACGCGCATCGATCTTCTCCTTCATTGCCGACATCGGGCGCATCCTTGCGTGCCGGACTGAGATAAGTAAAATATTGATGGGTGATACATGTCATAGGCTACTCCTATGGATATCCGCGAGCTCCGCTATTTCTCTGCCGTGTTCGAGGAACGCAGCCTGACCAGGGCAGCGGCGCGCTGCTTCGTCTCGCAGCCATCGATTTCGCTGGCGATCGCCAACCTCGAGGCCGAGCTCGGCACCGAACTGTTCCTCCGCCACCGCAAGGGTGTCGTGCCGCTGGAGGCGGCCGAGCGCCTGCAGCCGATCGCGCGCCGGATCGTCGGCGAAGCCGATGCCGCCCGCAACCTGTTCCGGCACGGCGCACCGAAGCAGGCGCTCAAGCTCGGGCTCATGCGCACCCTCGACGGCCGGCGCGTGACCGCGCTGCTCAAGCCGCTGACGGCGCGCGAGGATCTCAGGCTTCACATCGTCGGTCCGACCGAGCGGGCCGACGGACGCATCGTCTCAAAAAGCCTGGTCGGCGACGGCGAGCATTTCCTGCCGCTGTGGAGCGAGCGCTATGTCGCGGCTTTGCCGCTTGCGCATCCGCTCACGCTGAAGCCGCGCCTGCGCGCGGCCGACCTCGCCGACGTCGCCATGATCGACCGCTGCCATTGCGAGCACAGCGCGCTGGCGCGACGCAGCGGCGGGCCGCGCGAGATCGCCGCCATCGCCGAAACCGAGGATTGGGCCCTGGCGCTGGTCGCTGCCGGCGTCGGCGTCGCGATCGTTCCCGAAGGCGTCGTGCACGGCCGAAGCGACGTTGCGGTCCGCGAGATCGAGATGACGTTGAAGCGCCAGGTCGGACTCGCCTACTCCGCCGCGCGTGCTCCATCCGAGGCGCTGAAGATCTTGATCGCGACGCTGCGCGCGGCAGCGCCGCAGAAGCTCCGTGCGACAGCAGGGCGGCAAAAGGGAGCACCGGCCAAGCGAGGCCGGCGCCGGAGCAAGATCGCGCCGGGCTAGCCCCGCGTCGTCAGCGGCCGTTCGATCAGGGGCCGCGCGGCGACCGGCGGATTGGCGGTCTGAGCCGCCAGTTCGTGGATCAGGCGATCGGCCTCGGCGGCCATGCCGTCGGGCGCCTGCAGCACCAGGCGCTCCAAGGCCCAGCGGTAGGACGAGACGCGCTGCTCCAGGCTGATCTGCACCCATTGCACGATCAGCGAGTTCTCCTGCATGCGCGCGACCGCATCGGCTTGCTCGCGCGGCGAGAGCTCGGTCATGTATTTCATGCTGGCATCGCGCTTGCGATCGAGATCGATGACGCGGATGGCCGACGCGAAGAACGGCTCGAAGCGGGTGATGTCGTCGCGCACGTCGTCGATCAGCTGGGTGTAGCGCGAGGCGTGCGAGCGGTGCGGCTCGTCGATCAAGGCCCGCCCATAGGCTGTGCGGTCGAACACGACCTTCTGGCGCCACGGCGAGGCCGACGGCTGATAGTCGCCGAACACGCTCTTCCAGGCAGGGCGCGAATGCGGTGGCTCGATCAGCGGATAAGCGAGATCGCGCAGCTGGCGCTCATTGTCGGTCAGTTGGAACTGCGACGGCCTGACGCCGACGCTGGCGGTGGCTTCCGCCCCGATCCATTTGTGCATGTCGTCATTGCGCATGTCGGCGCGGGTGCGGCCGAAATCGCCGCCGCTGCAGGCGCCGAGCAGTCCGCCGACGAGAACGAGTGCGAACACCGGCGGCGCGCGCCGGACCGGATTCACGATGGCCGGCATTCCCGTTTCCCCCGACCTGTCAGCGGCGACGGCGACGGCGGCTTGGTGCTGTGCCCTCGCGGGGCCCGCTATCGTCGGTCGTGGTCTCGCGCTCGATCCGAACGACGGGAAGAATCAGGATCGTTCCCATGCCCTCCTGCGGCGCGCCGGTCACGGCAGGCCGCGCGCGACGCGCAACGTCCGCCGGGAATTCAATGATGGTCGCCATGTCCACTCTCTTTCGTGCCCGAAGTTCTTACCCCCTGAAAACTCCCCGTCGCCCGAACTTCGCAGGCAAGAGGGCACGCAGAACTGACGATCACGAATGCCGGCGCATGAAGCTGCACGTTGGCATTCGGCGCGGCGAAGATCAGGCTGGCCGCGTGACGCGGCCAAGGCGAGATCATCGAACGGATCGATTAAGATCAGGACGTGGTTAAGAGGATATTAATGCGCGTGCCGCCCGACACGGATCGCGTGCACCGGCGGGAGAGAAGGCAAGCCAGCGTTGCGCCTTTGTCTCACCGGGTCATTTCGGCCCATCTTCACCGATTGTTTTCCTTAACGCCGTATTAAAACAACTCCGCTCTAATCGGCGCAACGATTGCCGAAGTTGCGTACCCCGACATGACAAGATCATCGCTGTTCCCCGGCTTCGACGGGTTGCTCACGCTCTCGCGCCGCGAGGGCGTCGACATCAAGCCCACTCTGCTGCGCGTGCTGACCGACCTCTATGTCCAGGCGAGCGCGCATTCCGCCGACGAGGAGCGGCAGTTCGTCGAATTGGCCTCCCGTCTGGTCGACGACGTCGACGATGCGACCCGTGCGGCGGTGCGTGCGCGGCTGGCGATCTATCCGGCGACGCCGATCGAGATCCTGAACAAGCTGGGCTTGCGCCCGGCGCAGAGCGAGCCGGCGCCGCCGCTCGCCGGCCCCATTCCCGCATCGCTTCGCTCGTCGCCTCCGATCCCGCCGCGCGACGACGCGGCTTCCGGATTGTCGATGCAGCCGAAGGATGCCGCCGAGCTCAGCGAGATGTTCATGCGCGCCGCCTCGCACGAACGCATCGCCATCCTGCAGAACCTCGCCACCACGCCGCTGAGGCCCGCCGCGCCGACGCCGTTGCACCGCGCGGTGCATGCGATCGAGGCGCTGGAGATGGCCGCGTTCAACGCCGACGTCGAGACGTTCACGATCGAGCTCGGCGAGAGCCTGATCCTGCCCTCACGCATGACCCACGAGGTTGTCAACGATCCCCATGGCGAGCCGCTGGCCTGCGCCGCAAAGGCGCTCGGCATGCCGGCGCCGGTGTTCGAGCGCGTACTGCTGTTCCTCAAGCCCGAGATGGGCCAGTCCGTCCAGACCGTGTTTCGGCTGTCACGCTTCTACGAGCGGCTCAGCGAGCGCGCGGCGCTGATCATGCTGGCGGCCTGGCGCGGCTCCGGGATGGCCGCGATCAGGGCCAAGCATCGCACGGCGCTCTATGACGACGAACGTCAGCACGTCCGTGGCAGCACGGCGCGGGCCGGCACCGCGACGAGGCCGATCGTGCGCACGGGGACCGATGGCTTCAAGCGCTGACGCGCGATCGCTGTCCCGACTCTTAGCGATGATCAGGGACGCTCGCGCACGAGATCGAGAAAATGACGGCCCTGCCTGTCCTCGGTCTCGATGATCCAGGCGTCGGGATCGAAGCGCAGCTCCTTGACGAGCCGCTCCTCGATCTGCGCTTCCGCGATCGGTTGCGGCGATATCGGTACGAAGAAGCGGTCGATCGGCTGGCTGTCGTCATAGACGGTCTGCGGGGCGGGGACATAGAGCTGGGCCGTGCCATCCATCATTGCGACCTTGACGAAGACCGCGCCGGCTTCCTCCGCGCCACGGTGGCGGATCGCGCTGAACGCGCCGGCCGACTGGCAACGCCGCAGATAGGCGCTCACCCAGATGCTGCTCTTCAATCGCATGATGGTTCGATGCAGGTGCAAGCGCGCTGCAAGTCGCAGCCGCCCCTGCTCTATTCGATCGGGTGACCGATGACAATCGCAAGCTCGCGCACCAGGCGGTCCGACACCTGGCCCGTTACCGGCAGCTTGCGCTCGCGCTCGAACTTCTGGATCGCGGCCAGGGTGTCGGAGCCGACCATCCCCGTCGGCTTCAACTGGCCATAGCCGTATTCGGTCAGCGCACGCTGGACCGCGGCGACACGACGGACATTGCCGCCCTGCTGCGTCGGTTGCGGACGCGGCACGTTGCCCTGACCGCCGCTGACCGAGCGGACGAGATCGGCCAGAGGATCGGCATATTTCTGATCCGGACGCGGCTCGGTGGCGCGCTGCTCGACCGCCCTCTGCTCCGCCGCCCTGGTTTCGGCGGGCCGCGTCTCGATCACCTTCGGATCCAACGGCGAGATGTCCATCGGCCGGGGCCGCGGCAGCGGATTGGAGCTCGTCAGATGGGGCGGAATGGTCACAATCGACCCGAACATCGGCGCCGGATGCGGTCCCGATTGCAGGAACAAGGCATTGACGATGATGGCGCTGCCAGCCGCGCAGGCCAGCAGGCCCGCAAACAGATCCTTCGGACTGTACAGCATGGCCCGCAGCAGCCAGCCGCGCCCCTCCGCCACGTCGACGACGGCCGCAGCGGCGCGCTTGCGACGGCGCGGCGGCGCCGGATCATCCTCTGCAGCTCGTCTAGGCACTCTTCTTCACCTGCATGACCTGCCCTGGCTGGGCGGAGCGCGAGGGTGACAGCGGCGTGACGGTGGCGCCCGCAGCGGCCTCGGCCACGAAGTTGATCGGCAGCGCGATCGTGACCGTGGTCCCCTCGTCGATCTTGCTTTCTATCGACATTTCGCCGCCGTGCAAGGTCACGAGGCTCTTGACGATCGAGAGCCCGAGGCCGGTTCCCTCGTGACGGCGCTGGTAGGTCTTGCCGGCCTGGAAGAACGGATCGCCGATGCGCTTGAGATCATCGGCGGCGATGCCGACGCCGGTGTCGGTGATTCGCAGCAGCAGGCGCGCGCCGTCGACGCCCGCCGAGACTGTGACATGGCCGCCGCGCTCGGTGAACTTGATGGCATTGGAGACGAGGTTGAGCACGATCTGCTTGAAGGCGCGCGGATCACCGGTGACCATCGGCAGGTCCTGCGGCACGTCGGCCGACAGATCGACACCGTTCTCGCGCGCCCGCAGCGCCAGCAGGTTGCAGCAATTGATAAGCGCCACTCGCGGCGCAAACGGCTCCGGCGTCAGCTCGAAATTGCCGGACTCCATCTTCGACATGTCGAGGATGCCGTTCACGACCGACAGCAGATGCTGGCCGGAATCATTGATGAGCTGCGCATATTCGCGGCGCCGCGCCGCGTTCAGCACCAGCACCTGCTCCTGCATCAGCATCTCGGAGAAGCCGATGATGGCGTTCAAGGGCGTGCGCAGCTCGTGGCTCATGGTGGCGAGGAATCGCGTCTTCGCGGCGTCGGCGCGCTCGGCGGCGCTGCGCGCCAATTCGAGCGCCTGCTCCTGCAGCTTGCGATCGGTGACGTCGCGCATGACCGCGACCACCTCCTGCTCCGACCCGCCCGGCGCCACGCCGATGCGGTCGAGCGGGCGGCAACGCATTTCGACCCAGATGAAATCGACCGGATGATGAAAGGCGCGGCCCTCGCCCGGCGCATCGCGGCGCAGGCGGAACTCGACACTCGAGGCTTCGCTGCCGCCCGCCGCTTCCGACAGCGCCGTGAGATAGGCCGGCCGGTCGGCGACATGGACCCGTTCGAACAGGCCGTGGCCGTGCAGCTGCGCGACCGGCGCGCCGAGCAGCGTCTCGGCCGCCGGCGAGATGAACATGACCGCGCCGTTGCGGCGGTGACGGGAGATCACGTCGCTCATATTGCGCGCGAGCAGGCGATAGCGCTCCTCCTCCATCGACAGCAGCGTCACGCTGGTGCGCGCGAGCGTGTCGGCGGCAAACGCGAGCACGGCCGCATAGAGCGTGGCTGAGGCGACGCCGAACGCGAGCAGCCCGGTGCGCAAGGCGGGGTTGGTCTCGGGCTTCGGCAGCCAGCCGAAATGACCGATGAGGATCAGCAGCAGCGCGCAGCACAGTGCGAGCCCCGCGGAGAACACGACGACGCGGCGCGAGGCCGAGAACGAGGCTTCCAGGGGGACGACGATCAGCCACACCGCGGCAAAGGATTCGATGCCGCCGGTCTCGATCGACACCGCCATGATCAGCGCCGACAGTGCCAGCGACGACAGCGCGCAGGCGCTCTCGTAGCGGCCGGTGCGCGACAGATACCAGGACAGCAGAATGGGCGCGATCAGCCAGGACAGCGCGCCGACCTCGAGCGCGCTCGGCGCACCGCGCATCGCGAGAAAGGCAGGAAACACGGCGAAGGCGGCGAGGCTGCCCAGCAGGCGCGGCGCGATGAAGGCGCGATGGCGCGCGCGCGTCATCGCATCAGTTCGAGCCGATGGATGCAATAACGCATCGAGACAATCGCGGATGATACTCAACACACTCACGGCTCTCGCGCCTCGGCCTGTCGGTGGTTCTCACAAAGAGAACGCGCCGGGACGCCCCCTGTCGTCGGAAGTCACCGTGTCAGACTCGCATTAAGCGAACGCTAAGGGCCAGACTGCGGTGAGCCCGCCATTCGGCCGGGATGGTGAATGCATCGTTTCCGGCCGGGCCTGCGGTTGCGAAAGCGGCGCGATCTACAGCCGGTTGCACGGCGCGTGCGCCCGGCGCCAATGAAAAATTTACTCCGAAAAAAATCCAGCGCCCGACTTCGCGAAATCTCAACCAATTAAGCCCAATGCAAGCAGTCGCGACATAGAACAATCAGCTGCGATCCCGTTGCGCGACTTGAGCACGCGAGATCAGCAGCACGGTCGGGGTTGCGTGATGTTCTTTCTGCTTCGGATGGCATTCTGGCTCGGACTCGTGCTGGTGCTGCTGCCGCGCGAGAAGAGCCCGGACGCCGACAAGCTGCCGCAGATCAATGCGCACGAAGCCGTGCAGGCCGCGACCGCGGCCGTCTCCGACATGAGCCAGTTCTGCAAGCGCCAGCCGCAGGCCTGCGAGGTCGGCGGCCAGGCCGCGACCGTAATCGGCCACCGCGCCCAGGAAGGCGCGCGCAAGATCTACCAGATCATCACCGACAAGTCCGACGCCGCGGAGAAGCCGGCCGGCGCCGACAAGTTCATCGGCCCGGTGAAGCCGGCCAGTCTCGACAAGCGCGGCAACGATCACACCGGCTCGATCGACGCCCCCGTGCTCGAGGAGATTCCGCCGGGTGACGCGCCGGCCGATACGCTCTCGGCCGACGATCTCGCCGCCGAATGGCATCTGCCGCCGACGCCCTGAAGCGACGGAACCGACTGTCGCTTTCGTCCTCCCGAACGCCTATATGAAGGCCGACATCGGGACCGAAGAGCATCATGACGATCGACGACATCCGCGACAATTTCGCCCTGCTGGACGACTGGGACGACCGCTACCGCTACGTGATCGAGCTCGGCCGCACCCTGGCGCCGATGCCAGAGGACGAGCACTCCGCCGCGAACAAGGTGCAGGGCTGCGCCAGCCAGGTCTGGCTGTCGAAGCACGTCGATCACAGCGGCGCCGTGCCCGTGCTGAACTATCTCGGCGACAGCGACGCCCACATCGTTCGTGGTCTGATCGCAATTCTGCTGACGCTGTATTCCGGGCGGACTCCGCAGGAGATCATGACCATCGATGCGCCCGCGGTGTTCGACGAACTCGGGTTCCGCGAGCATCTGACGCCGCAGCGCTCCAACGGCCTGCGCTCGATGGTCGAGCGCATCCGCGCCGACGCTCGCGAGGCGCTCGCCACGGCGTCCTGATCGGTTCGGCTACTTCTCCCGCTCGGGCCGCTGCTGGCCCAGGCCCATCTTCTTGGCGAGCTGCGAGCGGGTGACCGCGTAGTTCGGTGCCACCATCGGATAGTCCGGCGGCAGGTTCCATTTGTCGCGATATTGTTCCGGCGTCATGTTGTACTGCGTGCGCAGATGTCGCCGCAGCGACTTGAAGCGCTTGCCGTCCTCGAGACAGACCAGATAGTCCGGGTGAATCGATTTCTTCACCGGGACCGCTGGCCGCGCCGGCTCCGGCGCGGGCTCGCTTCGTCCCGCTGCGACCCGCGTCAGCGCCGCATGCACCTGGCTGATCAGAGAGGGAATCTCCGCCGCCGGTGTCGGGTTGTTGCTGAGATAGGCCGACACGATGTCGGCCGTCAGATCGATAAAGCTCTTGCCGACCGCTTCGGTCATCGAACCCTCATCCCGCTCCGCCCTGCGACCGTCGATCGCAAAGTATCCCTCGATCGCAAGTATCACTCGCGCCGAGTGGCAGCGTTGTCTCGCGATTCTGCAAGCAATATGGGCAAATGACTGGCAAAATAACAAGATAGTGAGGACTTCTTCTTGAGAAGTCTGTCACCCGCCAAGTACTGCGTACCGTACGCCAGCCGAATTCAACCTGACCGTGTGATCCGGCCGCGTCAGGTCCGGCCTTCGAGATGGGTGCGCAGCTCGTCGATCGACGCAAAGCGCATCATCCCTTCGGGCATCTGCGCCTCGATCGAGCCGTCGGAATAGAGCGAATAGGCCATCCCATCCACCACACCCGACTTGACGATGCTGACGGCCGGCGCGTCCAGGTCCTTCGGCTCAGGCAGCGGCGGGGTTGGCTCGGGTTCGACGAAGGCCGGCGCGGCCCGCGCCAAGCGCCGCGGGAACGGCGGGCGCAGAGGCTCCGGCGTCCGCTCCGGTCGAGACCAGCCGTCCGACGGGCCCGACTCGGTCGCGGCAGGCTCGTCCAGCGGCATGGGCGGCGGTGCGCCGAGGGGCGGTGACCGGAAATCCGTCGGCAACGGCTCGGCGCCGCGCTTCTCCGCGCGCTCCCGTTCCCGCCGCGACGACGACGCAAACAGCAGGTTGCGCTTGGGCCGCTCGGCGGGTTCGGCTGGCGGCTCGTCCGGCGCCGGCAAGGGCTCGGAGGCGCGCAGCGAGCCTGACAAAGGAGACGAGGACAGAGGCGACGACGACAACCCCGAGGACAGGGGAGACGACAGGTCCGGCATGCGGGGACGCGGACGTGGCGAGCCCCCCTCGCGCCAGACGTCCTCCGTCGGCGGCACCGGGGCGGTCTCAAAGTCGGTCTTGCTGGCGCCGAGCGGGAGCTGCAGAGGCTTGGCCTCGGACTCGGCGCCCGGACCCGACCTCAGCCGGCTCGAAATCACCTTCAGCTCGCTGAGGACGGCCGCCAGTCCGAACAGGATCAGCCCGCTGCAGACGCCAAGGGTCCCCGACAGGATCAGCGTATTGCCGACGCTGAACTCCTTGACCGGAATTCCCCAGGCGATCGCCCCGAGCCCGGCCAACACGGCGAGGGCTCCGGCGGCCAACATTGCACTCATCATCGAACTCATCCCCTAATGCGCCGGTTCCGGACGGTGTCCCGACCGAAATCACATTAGATAGCTGCGGTTGCGCGCGTCCTTGAATCCGGTTTCTAGTCCAAATCCGCGACAATTTGCAGCGGAAGTTCGGCCAATCCTGCTGAAGTTCTCGTCCGCCGTGCAGCCATCGTCATGATGTCGCCACAATATACATCGGCCAACCCTCGGCATTCATTGAGGTTCCTCCCGGGCTCTTCCGGCCCCTGTGGTTCAGCGGGCGTTCATTTGACTGTGCCAATATGGCGCTCAGCAGCCGAAATTCGGGTCCCCGCTGCGCTGCGAGAAGCATACCTTCCCATAATTCCGACACCTCGGAAGCCGGGACGCGCTATACGGAGGCGGGGAACACAGGCCTGAAACGCGGAAGCGGGGTCGCCAGGGGACGCCGGGTCACACTCAGCCATGACAACGATAACCACTTCGGTTCTTGAGACCCCGACGCGGCGGTCCCTCGAGCGGACGTATGACGATCTTGCACTGTTCGTGCTTGCCGCGGTCGCGGTGGTGGCCGGACTGACCTTCCGGGATTACGGCCTCGGCTGGGACGATTACACCCATGCCGAATATGCCGATCTGTTGCTGCGCATGTACGGCTCCGGTTTCAGGGACCAGGCGGCGCTGTCGTTCGCCAACCTGTATATGTACGGTGGCGGCTTCGACATGGTTGCAGCCCTGCTGCACAAGATCCTGCCGCTGGAATTGTTCGAGACGCGCCGGCTGGTCGGGGCCGTCGTCGGGCTGATCGGCCTTGGCGTGACCTGGCGCCTGGCGCGTCGCATCGGCGGTCCGGTGGCCGGCCTCGCCGCGCTGCTGCTGCTGGCGCTGTGCCCGATCTTCTACGGCCACATGTTCATGAACCCGAAGGACGCCCCCTTCGCGGTCGCCATGGTGGTGCTGCTGATGGGTCTCGTGCGCCTTGCCGAGGAGTACCCCTACCCCTCGCCGCGCACCATCCTGATCCTCGGCCTCGGCTCCGGCTTTTCGATCGGCTCCCGCATCCTGGGCGGCATGGCTGTCGTCTATGCGATGGTCGGCTTCATGCCGCTGTTCTTGGAGGAGTACCGCACGCAAGGGCCGCGCGAGACGATCCGCCGCTTCGCCCACGTGCTCTATGTGCTGATCCCCGGCCTGATCCTGGGCTACCTGATCATGGGGCTGATCTGGCCCTGGTCGATCATCGAACCGGCCAACCCGTTCCGGGCCCTGACCTATTTCTCGCACTTCTTCGAGAAGCCGTGGAAGGAGATGTTCGACGGGGCGCTGGTCTCGGTGCCGGACATGCCCTGGTCGTATTTGCCGACGCTGTTCGCGCTGCAACTGCCCGAACTGATGATCGCGCTGTTCGTCGCCGGCGTCGTGGCCTCGATCATGTCGCTGTCGCGGCCCGACGTGCCGGCGCGCCGGAAGAGCATCCTGCTGATGCTGACGCTGGCGGCGACGCTGCCGATCCTGATCGCGATCGTCAAACGCCCGGCGCTCTACAACGGCATCCGCCACTTCGTGTTCGTGATCCCGCCGATGGCGCTGCTCGGCGGCATCGCCTTCTCCTGGCTGCTGTCGTGGCTCAACGCCGACGAACGCCGCAGCTGGCAGCCGGTGGCAATCGCCGCGTTCTGCTTCGGCCTGCTGCTGCCGCTGGCGGAGATGATCCGGCTGCATCCCTATCAGTACACCCACTTCAACTTCATCGCCGGCACCGTGCGCGAGGCCGACACCCGATTCATGCTCGACTATTGGGGGCTGGCGCTGAAGCAGGCCTCCGACGGGCTGAAGGAGCAGCTCGACGAGCGCCAGGAGGTGCCGCCGATCGGGCACAAATGGAAGGTCGCGGTCTGCGGCCCGCAGCGGCCGGCCCAGGTCGCGCTCGGCCCCGATTTCACCATCGGCTGGGACAGCCACGCGGCCGACTTCGCCATGACGCTCGGCGAGTTCTACTGCAAGGGACTGACTGCCCCTGTCATGGTCGAGATCAAGCGCGACGACGTCGTGTTCGCCCGGGTCTACGACATCCGCGGCCGCAGCATCTCCAGCCTGCTGTCGATCCCGGCGCCGTGAGCGGCCTGCTCAGCCGCGCGACATGACTGCTCCCCCTGCCCCGCGCCTTGTCGCGCGGCGGCGGGCCGCCTAGGCTCGGGTCAGCCCTGGAAATCGGAGAATGCCATGTCGCCCGCCGAAGCGCGCCTCAAGGAAGTGCCGTCGAACATGACCGAGGCCGAATGGTCGCAGCGGGTCAATCTCGCCGCCGCCTACCGCCTGGTGGCGCTGTTCGGCTGGGACGACCTGGTGGACACTCATATCTCGGCCCGCGTGCCCGGCCCCGAGCATCACTTCCTGATCAACCCCTACGGCCTGCTGTTCGAGGAGATCACCGCCTCCAGCCTGATCAAGGTCGACCTCTACGGCAATCAGTTGTCCGAGAGCGAGTACAGCATCAATCCCGCCGGCTTCACCATCCATTCCGCGATCCATGAGGTCCGCGAGGATGCCGGCTGCGTGATCCATCTGCACACGCTCGACGGCGTCGCGGTGTCGAGCTGCGCCGACGGCCTGCTGCCACTGAACCAGATTGCGCAATACGTGACCCACGACCTCGCCTATCACGACTACGAGGGCGTGGCGCTGGACCATGACGAGCGGCCGCGGCTGCAGCGCGACCTCGGCAGCAAGAACAACATGCTTTTGCGCAATCACGGCACCCTGACGGTCGGCCGCTCGGTCGCCTCCGCCTTCGAGCGCATGTATCACTTGGAGCGTGCCTGCTCGATCCAGGTCCGCACGCGCACGCTCGGTCCCTCGGCCTATCCCGTGCGCGACGAGGTCATCGACAAGAATGCGAAACTGTTCGACAACGAGGATCGCGTCGAGCTGCGCTCCACCCAGCTGGTCTGGCCGCCGCTGCTGCGCCGGCTCGATCGCCTCAATCCGGGCTACCGGAATTGATTGTCGCCCGCTGATCGGTTAGTCTGAACCCATCACCCTCTACGCTTTTCGGAATGAAACGCCGCCCAATTCCGGGCGGCGTTTTTATTCGTGCGATGACGTGCCCCGTCAGCAGCATCCTGCCCGAGCCATGCCCTGCCGCTCGGACGGGCCGTGCAGTTGCTGCAATTCCTCGGCCAGCCGCCGCTCGACGAAGCGCCGCTCGTGCTCGGCAAGGCGGGTGGCGAGCAGCTTGCGATAGCGCCGCACATTGGCCTCGCGCGAGAACCGCAGGCGGGCGGCGGGCCGCATCCTGCCGCTCGCGGCGCTGTCCATCGCGGCGCCATCGGCTTCGACATCGACGCGCGGAACGATGCGCATGGCTGCCCCGCCGCGTGGGCGCGGCGGCTGATCCTCGCGGTCGAGCTGACGCAGCGCGCCGAGCACGTCGGCCAAATAAAGCGGCCTGGCGATACCCGGGATCTTGCGCAGGCCCGGCTGCGACTCGACAGCATACATGTCCGACGCCCAGGACGACAGGATCAGCCGCTTCTCGGCCAGTGACAGCTTGCGGTCATTCAGCAGGTCCGCCGGCGACTCGTAGTGCGAGACCGGATGGAATCCGGCACTGCCCGCGGTGATCGAAAAACGGTGCTCGCTCATGGCGTCTCTCCTCTTCCACTCCTTTCACCAGAGACAGATGCTGCTACGGCGCGGGCGACACGTCGCCCGCGCCCTAGCTCGAACAAGGCGTCAGGCCGCCTTCTGCTGCGCGATCTTCTCGACCGGCGCCGTGCCGATGGCGATGCGGCGCGGCTTCATCGCCTCGGGAATCTCGCGCACGAGCTCGATCCGCAGCAGGCCGTTGTCGAACGCCGCGTTGGTCACCTGCACGTAGTCGGCGAGATTGAACTGCCGCTTGAACGGCCGCGACGAGATGCCCTGATAGAGGTATTCGCGGGTCTCCTTGTCGCCCTTGCGTCCTTCCACCGTGAGCACGTTGTGCTCGGCGGTGATGGACAGTTCGTCCGGAGCGAAGCCCGCCAGCGCCAGCGAAATCTGGTAGCGGTCGTCGCCGATCCGCTCGATGTTGTACGGGGGATAGTGGTCCTCGACCGCGCGCTGGGTCTCGTCGAGCAGGTCGAACAGACGGTCGAAGCCGATGGTCGAACGCCACAGCGGAGAGAAGTCGTAGGTCCTCATAGCCAAGTCCTCCTAGGAGCAAGATGGATACGAAGGAGCGCCGAGCCGATGCGGACTTCAAAGTCCCGGAGATGTCCGAGTACCAAGAGACTTCTGAGTACCAGACAACCGGTCAGCGCCCAGATTTCGACCGGGCCCTGATGGCACCCGGCGCCGCCGAAGCGGCAGCAGACGAATTAGAAAAGCCGGCATCCATTTCAAGAGGAACGGATCGATTTTTTTGTCGCAGCCTTTTCGCAGCGCAATACCCGTCAGGCGGCCACGGCGGACAGCCGCTGCAGCCGCATCGTCGCCTCCCGGAGCACGCTGACCAGCCGGTCGCGCTCGCGCTGATCGATGTCGCCACGCGACAACACGGCCTGGCAGTGCGCCACCACGCGTTGCTCGCTCTCGATCAAAAACCGCGTCAAGCGACGGGGATCGCCCATGCTCATGACGGAGGTCGGGTTGGGCGGCGGATGATCGTATTGCCAGGCTGGCATGATCGGGCCTGCGAGCTCGCGCTGCTGATGAGACCGGGCGGCGCGGCAGCGCTCAACCACACCTCCCGTCGACCGTCGGTCCGATCACAGCCGGCTCACTGAACGCAATTGTGGCCGGTTCTGGACGAACTGCGATCGCCAACCTGATTGATAGCTGCCCGTTGTGGCCGATCCACGACCGCACAGGGCAGCGATCAGTTGTTTGTAGATATTTCCTTCAGGCAGCCGGGGCTGGCTGCGGCCAGCCCCGGCTTCATCAGATCAGAAGTCCATCGACGGCGCGGCCGCGGCGGCGTCCGCCTTCTTCGGCTTGTCGGCCACCAGCGCCTCGGTGGTGATCAGCAGCGAGGCGACCGAGGCCGCATCCTGCAGCGCGGTACGGACCACCTTGGCGGGGTCGATCACGCCGGCCTGCACCAGATCCTGGTACTCGCCGGTCGCGGCGTTGAAGCCCCAGCCATAGGCATCCTTTTCCAGGAGCTTGCCGACCACCAGCGAGCCGTCCTCGCCGGCGTTCTGCACGATCTGCCGCACCGGCACCTGGATGGCGCGCCGGACGATGTCGACGCCGGCCTTCTGGTCGGCGTTAACAGTCTTGACGCCGTCGAGCACCTTGGTGGCGCGCAGCAGCGCGACGCCGCCGCCGGGCAGGATGCCCTCCTCCACCGCGGCGCGGGTCGCATGCAGCGCATCATCGACGCGATCCTTGCGCTCCTTGACCTCGACCTCGGTGGCGCCGCCGACCCGGATCACCGCGACGCCGCCGGCGAGCTTGGCCAGCCGCTCCTGCAGCTTCTCGCGGTCGTAGTCGGAGGTGGTCTCCTCGATCTGCAGCCTGATCTGCTGGGTGCGCGCCTCGATGTCCTTCCTGGCGCCGGCGCCGTCGACGATCGTGGTGTTCTCCTTGTCGACCACGACCTTCTTGGCGCGGCCGAGCATCGACAAGGTGACGTTCTCCAGCTTGATGCCGAGATCCTCGGAGATCGTGGTGCCGCCGGTGAGGATCGCGATGTCCTCCAGCATGGCCTTGCGGCGATCGCCGAAGCCCGGCGCCTTGACCGCGGCGATCTTCAGGCCGCCGCGCAGCTTGTTGACCACCAGCGTCGCCAGCGCCTCGCCCTCGACATCCTCGGCGACGATCAGCAGCGGCTTGCCGGACTGCACCACGGCTTCGAGCAGCGGCAGCATGGTCTGCAGGCCCGACAGTTTCTTCTCGTGGATCAGGATGTAGGGATCCTCGAGCTCGACCCGCATCTTCTCGGAATTGGTGACGAAGTACGGCGAAACGTAGCCGCGGTCGAACTGCATGCCTTCGACCACCTCGAGCTCGGTGTCGAGGCTCTTGGCCTCCTCGACCGTGATCACGCCCTCATTGCCGACCTTCTGCATGGCCTCGGCGAGGAAGCGGCCGATCTCGTTGTCGCCATTGGCCGAGATGGTGCCGACCTGCGCGATCTCGTCATTGCTGGTGATCTTCTTGGCGTGCGACTTGAGATCCTTGACGATCGCGTCGACGGCGAGATCAATGCCGCGCTTCAGATCCATCGGGTTCATGCCGGCGGCGACCGACTTCGCGCCTTCCTTGACGATGGCCTGGGCGAGCACGGTGGCGGTGGTGGTGCCGTCGCCGGCGAGATCGGCGGTCTTCGAGGCCACCTCGCGCACCATCTGCGCGCCCATGTTCTCGAACTTGTCCTCCAGCTCGATCTCCTTGGCGACCGTCACGCCGTCCTTGGTGATGCGCGGCGCGCCGAACGATTTCTCGATCACGACGTTGCGGCCCTTGGGACCGAGCGTGACCTTCACGGCATTGGCGAGGATGTCGACGCCGCGCAGCATGCGATCGCGCGCGTCGGTCGAAAACTTCACGTCCTTGGCAGCCATGTTCGTCGTCTCCTTTCTCTCGATGACTGTCAGTTGAGGGAATCACGCAGCCTTCTTGGCCGCGACGGGCGTGTCGATGATGCCGAGCAGATCGCTCTCCTTCATGATCAGCAGATCCTTGCCGTCGATCTTGACCTCGGTGCCCGACCATTTCCCGAACAGCACCCGGTCGCCGGGCTTGACGTCGAGCGGCACCAATTGCCCCTGCTCATTCCGCGCGCCAGGACCCGCGGCGACGATCTCGCCCTCCTGCGGCTTCTCCTTGGCGGTGTCGGGAATGATGATGCCGCCCTTGGTCTTCTCCTCGGCATCGATACGGCGCACGAGCACGCGGTCGTGCAATGGACGGAAATGCATGCACATCCTCCTTTACAGATCAGCGATGTCATAAGCCTCGGGTCCCATCAGGCCCCCGAGCGAGCAACGACCTAGGAAAGCCGAACTTTTCGTTCAAGAGGGTCACGTAAATTTTTTGGCACTCTCGGGGAACGATTGCCAGTGCGGCTCTTGAACCGGGCCGGCCGCTTTCCCAGTTCTGTCGTCGCCAAAAAATCCTGATCGCGCTTGTTGGGGATCACGATGCAGCTTCCGCCTTTTCTCCGGGCCGTCCTGGCGCCTGCCATTCTGCTTTGCCTGATGACCGGGCCTGCCTTGGCCCAAATTCCCGATCTCAAGCTCGGCCGGGTGCCGACGCTGGCCCCGCTGGTCAAGGAAGTGACGCCCGCCGTCGTCAACATCTCGGTCGAAGGCAAGGTCCGCCAGGACAATCCGCTCTACCAGGACCCGCTGTTTCGCGAGTTTTTCGACGTCCCCAAGCAGGTCGAGAAGCAGATCAGCGCCACCGGCTCGGGCGTCATCGTCGATGCGCAGCGCGGCTACGTCATGACCGCCAATCACGTCGTCGAGCACGTCACGACAGCGCAGATCCGAACCAAGGATGGCCGCAAATTCGCCGCCCGCCTGGTCGGGCGCGATCCCGCCACCGATATCGCGCTGCTGCAGATCAGGGACCCTATCGACCTCAAGGCCATCGCGCTTGGCGACAGTGATGCGCTCGAGGTCGGCGACTTCGTGATCGCCGTCGGCAACCCGTTCGGTCTTGGCCAGACCGTCACCTCGGGTCTCGTCAGCGCGCTCGGGCGAACCGGCCTCGGCAAGCAGGGCTACGAGGATTTCATCCAGACCGACGCCGCGATCAATCCCGGCAATTCCGGCGGCGCGCTGATCAATCTGCGCGGCGAGCTGGTCGGCATCAACACCGCGATCATCTCGCCCGGCGGCGGCAATGTCGGCATCGGCTTCGCCGTCCCGATCAACATGGCGCGGCGGGTGATGGAGCAGCTCGTCGCCAACGGCCGCGTCGATCGCGGCCGCATCGGCGTGACCCTGCTCGACCTGGATGCGCCGGCCGATGGCCGGATTCAGGGCGCGCGCGTCGCCGACGTCACCGTGGGCTCGCCGGCCGAACGCGCGGGACTGCGCAAGGGCGACATCATCGTGAAGGCGAACGACATGCCGGTGCGCAGCGCCACGCAGGTGCGCAACCTGATCGGCCTCACACCGGTCGGGCAGCGCGTCCGTCTCGTGTTCGAGCGCGACCGCGCGCTCGGCAATGCGACGGTGGAGGTCGCGCCGGTCACCGAAGAACGTGCGCGCGCGAGAACCTCGGGCTGAGAATTCAACTTCAGTTCGTTGTTAGCTGCGCATACCACGTGGAGTAAATTTTTACCGTGCATCAAGCATGCAGCGAGACGCCGATACCTCTCTAAACGCCTGTTAAGTGCTATCGCGCTTATTGCAACCCCGCGGAGGTATTGAAATGCGGGGTGATGGTTTGGCGTTCAGTTTGCCACGCTGGCGCGTGACGCGCTGGCTGGCCGACCCGGGATATCCGGTGTCATCAGATATCCGCCGCGCGTTGACGCGTGAGCTCTACGGCTGCTGGTCGGTGTTCGCCGGCGGCGCCATCAACACCGTTGCTGTCGCCGCAGCGCTCGCACTGCGTACGCCGAGCCCGCTCTTCATCACCTGGTTCGTGCTCGAAGTCGCGATCTGCCTGTCGCGGCTGATCGTGATGATGATTGCCTACCGCCGCGCCCGCGAGCGGCTGGCGACGCCGACCGACATCCACATCCTGCTGTCGGTGGCCTGGAGCGCCAGTGTCGGCTTCGGTGTCGGCATCAGCCTCGCGTCGGGCGACTGGGTGGCCGCGTCACTGACCTGCATCTCCTCGGCCGCCATGGTGGGCGGCATCTGCTTTCGCAATTTCAGCGCGCCGCGCTTGGTCGGCACGATGATCCTGTTCAGCATCGGCCCCGTCATCCCCGGCGTCGCGACGTCGCATGAGCCGTTGTTGTTCGCGATGTATCTGCAGATGCCGGTCTACTTCCTCGCCATGACCGGCGCGGCGTTCCGGCTCAACAAGATGCTGGTGGCGGTCATGCAGGCCAAGCGCGAGAGCGACGAGCGGGCGCGGCTCGATCCACTCACGGGCTTGCGCAACCGCGCCGGCCTGATCGATGCACTGCAGAGCAGGCTCGACGCCGGCGGCGATCGCAGCTTCGCCGTCCTGTATCTCGATCTCGATGGCTTCAAGCCGGTCAACGACACCTTCGGTCACGCCGCAGGCGACGAGCTGCTGAAGATCGTCGGCCGGACGCTGCGGCAGACCGCCTCTCGGGGCGACGTCATCGCCCGGATCGGCGGCGACGAGTTCGTGGTGCTCGCCGGCGATCCTGCGCTCGACCACGCGCTGGCGCTCGGCGAGCGCATCATCGAGGTGATGACCTCGCCGATGGCCCTGCCGGGCGGCGCGCATGTCCAGATCGGCATCAGCATCGGCATCGCCGTCGCGCCCGAGCACGGCACCGATCCGGAAGCCCTGCTGTTCGCGGCGGACGCCGCATTGTATGAAGCCAAGTCGAGCGGGAAATCCTGCTGGCGATTGGCCTCAGCCGAGGCCAATCTCGCAGCGCTGCGCAAGATCGCCGGCGGCGATCTCGCGGCGAAGTCGGTCGCCAGCGCGGCTTGAGCTCGGCCTCGTGCAAAACAATCAGCGCCGTCGCGGTCGTAGCCCGGACGAGCGCCTGCACTACCGTGGCATCTCCGCGAGCGCGGCGAGGATGCGGGCCCAGGAGCGGATGCCCTTGTGGTAGCTCTTGAGGTCGTATTTCTCATTCGGCGAATGGATGTTGTCGTCGTCGAGACCGAAGCCGACCAGCAGTGAATCGAGACCGAGCGTCTTCTTGAAGTCGGTGACGATCGGGATCGAGGCGCCCGAGCCCATCAGGATGGTCTCCTTGCCCCACTCCTCAGTCAACGCCTGCTTGGCAGCCGCCAACGGCTTCATGGTCCAGTCGAGCGCGATCGCAGCGCCCGCCGAATGATCGCCGAACTCGACCGAGCAGTCGCCGGGGATGCGCGCCGACACGTAGTCGCGGAAGGCCTTGCGGATCTTCAGCGGGTCCTGGCCCTCGACGAGGCGGAACGAGATCTTCGCATGCGCCAGCGACGGAATCACGGTCTTGGAGCCCTCGCCGATATAGCCGCCCCAGATGCCGTTGATGTCGCAGGTCGGCCGCGACGAGATTTGCTCGATCAGCAGACGATCCTTCTCGCCGGCGGGGATCGACAGGCCGATCGGCTTGAGGAAGCTCTCGGGCGTCAGGTTGAGCTTCTTCCACTGCTCCAGGACCTCCGGCGGCACATCCTTCACGCCGTCATAGAAGCCGGGGATGGTGATGCGCCCGTCGGCGTCGAACAGGCCGCCGAGGATCTCGGTCAGCACGCGGATCGGATTGCGCGCGCCGCCGCCGAACACGCCGGAATGCAGATCGCGATTGGCGGCCTTGATCTTCACCTCTTCATAGAGCAGCCCGCGAAGCGAGGTCGTGATCGCCGGGGTGTTCGGGTCCCACATGCCGGTGTCACAGACCAGCGCGAAGTCGGCCTTGAACTCGTCCTTGTTGGCTTCGAGGAACGGCACGAAGTTCTTGGAGCCGACCTCCTCCTCGCCTTCGATCAGCATCGTGATGTCGAGCGGCAGCGCGCCCGTCACCTTCTTCCAGGCGCGGCAGGCCTCGACGAAGGTCATCAGCTGGCCCTTGTCGTCCTCGGCGCCGCGCGCGACGATGATCTTGCGGCCGTCGGCATGGTCGGCGACCACGGGCTCGAACGGCGGCCGATGCCACAGATCGAGCGGATCGACCGGCTGCACGTCGTAATGGCCGTAGAACAGGACATGTGGCTTGGCCGCGCCATGGCCGTTGCTCTTGCCGACCACGGCCGGATGGCCGGCGGTCGGCCGCACTTCGGCGGCGAAACCGAGCGTCGCAAGATCCTTGGCAAGATGGTCGGCTGCTGCCTTGCAATCCCCAGCGAAGGCCGGATCGGCCGAGATCGACTTGATCCGGATCAGCGCAAACAGCCGCTCCAGGCTATTGTCGAAGTCGGCGTCGATGTGGTCGAGAACGGATTGAAGCTGCGCATTGGCCATGGCCACCGGATCCTTCGCATGTAACGGCTATCGGCCCGCTTGTAGCTCCGTTGCGCGGTCCGGGCCAGCCTCATGCAAAGGCAGCAAATGCCGCCTGCCCCCCAATCGGCGCAGATGACATGACAAGGCCATCACGCCGACCGGGAACACGACACCATATCAACGCCGCAGCAGTCCACCTAGCGCGCCACGCACGAGGGAGCGGCCGATCGAACTGCCCAAGGAGCCGCCGACCTGCTTGCCGAGATCGGCCGCGATCCCGCCCACCACCTTGTCGGAGACCGAGCGGGCGACGTTGCGCGCGATCACCTGCGTGGTCGAGAGCTGGCCGCGCTTGACGTTGGTGCCGAAAATCGTCGCGGCGATGTCGCCGATCTTGCCGAGCACGCTGCCGGAGGAGGCTTCCGTCGTCGCGGCGGTTCCGCTGATCCGCTTCTGCAGCAGCTCGTAGGCGGACTCGGCGTCGATCGCGGTGTCGTATTTGCCCTTGACCGGGCTCGCGGCGATGATCGCCTTGCGCTCCTCCGGCGTGACGGGTCCGATGCGCGCCGACGGCGGCCGGATCAGGACGCGCTCCACCATCGCCGGCGTGCCGTTGCCCTCCAGGAACGACACCAGCGCCTCGCCCTTGCCGAGTTCGGTGATCACCTTGGCGGTGTCCAGCTTGGGATTGGGGCGGAAGGTGTCGGCGGCCGCGGCCACCGCCTTCTGATCGCGCGGCGTGAAGGCGCGCAGCGCGTGCTGCACGCGATTGCCCAATTGCCCGAGCACCCGGTCCGGAACATCGAGCGGATTCTGCGTGACGAAATAGACGCCGACACCCTTCGACCGGATCAGCCGCACCACCTGCTCGATCTTGTCCATCAGCGCCTTCGGCGCATCGTTGAACAACAGATGCGCCTCGTCGAAGAAGAAGACCAGCTTGGGCTTGGCGAGATCGCCGACCTCCGGCAGCTCCTCGAACAGCTCGGACAGCATCCACAACAGGAACGTCGCGTAGAGTCGCGGGCTCTCCAGCAGCCTGTCGGCGACGAGGATGTTGATCATGCCGCGGCCGTCGCGGTCGGTCTTCATGAAGTCGGTGAGCGCCAGCGCCGGCTCGCCGAAGAACTTCGTGCCGCCCTGGTTCTCGAGCACGAGCAACTGCCGCTGGATCGTGCCAACGGTCGCGCGCGTGACATTGCCGAACGACTGCGCCGCCTTCCGGATCGGCGCCAGCGGATCGGCCTCCGCATCCGCACCCTTCTTGCCGGCCTCCGGAATGATCGCGTCGAGCAGCGCGCGCAGATCCTTCATGTCGATCAGGGCGAGGCCGTTCTCGTCGGCCACGCGGAACGCGACGTTGAGCACGCCTTCCTGGACATCATTGAGGTCGAGCATCCGCGCCAGCAGCAGCGGTCCCATCTCGGTAACGGTGGCGCGCACCGGATGGCCCTGCTCCCCGAACACATCCCAAAATACCGTCGAGAACTGATCGGGCTGATAGGTGAGGCCGAGCTCGGTGGCGCGCTTGAGGATGAAGTCCTTCGCTTCGCCGGTCTGCGAGATGCCCGAGAGATCACCCTTGATGTCGGAGGCGAAGACCGGAACACCGGCACGGGCAAAACCCTCGGCCATCACCTGTAGCGAGACTGTCTTGCCGGTGCCGGTCGCGCCGGTGACCAGTCCATGGCGATTGGCAAGCGCAAGCGTCAACCAGGCCGGCTGCTCTCCGGCACCCACGAAGATCTTGTCGTCGGTATCAGCCACGGGTTTTCCGGATGGTGCCATGATGATCCATCTTTCGAGAGAGAATGTTTCGCATCACACGTGGTGCGGAGCATCGCGCGCGATAACATAGTTGAGTTTCGCGAGTTGGAACCAGCGTCAGGGTGCCTCACCTCTTCGCACGGCACGCACTCTTCTTAGCATTTGTGCTGCGCGATGCGCACGTTTGATCCGTGGATTCAACATCCGGTCTTGCATCGCTGCAACAGTTCATCGTCGATCGCGAATCGATTCGCGCACCGAGCCGGCTCCTCGCTTGTAATTCACGGATCGTCCGATCAAGATGAATTCAGCGAGAGGACATCCGGTCGTGGGGGACCGGATGAGACGGGGTTCACATGAACGAGTTGATTGAGCCGCTGGCCAGAACGGCCGGCATCAGTAAAGTCGTGGCTGAAATCATCGGCGTCGGGCCTGACTTCCTCAGCGGCAATGGACGGCAATGGCAGGCGCCGCAGCCGTCAGCCGGTGAACTTTTTGCGTTCGGCCGCGACCAAATCGAAGCCGATCAGTTGGCACGATCGCGACAGGCACACCCGGCCTGAGCCCGGTTGCCCCAAGCCCGACCGCCCGGGCCATATCACCTGAAGCACCTTCGCGCGCGCCGAGTATCATGACATATCCGATCACCGAACTCGAAGGCATGACGACCTTCTATGCCGCCAAGCTGAAAGCTTTGGGCATCCGGACCACCGACACATTTCTCGAAGCCGCCCGGACCGTGAAAGGGCGTAAGGCGCTCGCCGCCAAGACCGGCATCAGCGAGCAGCAACTGCTCGATTGGGCAAACGCCGCCGATTACATGCGCATTCCCGGCATGGGCAAGGCCAAGGTCTGCCTCGTCCGCGCAGCCGGGGTGACCACCGTGCGCGAGCTGGCGCACCGCAATCCCGCCCGGCTGGCGCAGAACATCAAGGAGGTGAACACCCGGCGGAAACTGGTTCGCATCCTGCCATCGGAGAAGTCGGTCGGCCAGCTCATCGAAAGGGCACGCCGGCTGGAGCCGAAGATCAGCTATTGACCAGCCTCTAGATTGACCGTGCTTGTGCAGTGCGACACCTTGACTTGAGGGTGGCAACCGCGCAAAGCGGCGCCCATGAGCGCCATTTCGCTGCACTCCGCCCCGGACCTCGCGTCGAGCCACCCGCTGCTGCGGAGCTGGCTTTCGCGTCCATTCCCGGCGGTGATGGGCATTCTCAACGTCACACCGGATTCGTTCTCGGACGGCGGCCGTTTCGATGCACCGGAACGCGCCATTGCGCAGGCCGAGCGCTTGATCGCGGCCGGCGCCGACATCATCGACATCGGTGCCGAGTCCACCCGGCCCTACAAGGGCGCGGTGCCGGTCACGGCCGAGGAGGAACTGGCGCGCCTGCAGCCGATCCTGCCCGCGGTCGTCGCACTCGGCGTGCCCGTGTCGATCGACAGCATGAAATCTCAAGTTGCAGGCTACGCGCTGGACCATGGTGCTGCGATCGCCAATGATGTGTGGGGTCTGCAGCGCGATCCCGCGATGGCCGATGTCGTCGCCGCGCATGGCGCGCCGATCGTGGTGATGCACAACCGTGCTGCCGTCGATCCGGAGATCGACATCGTCGCCGACATGATCGGCTTCTTCACGCGCTCGCTCGACATCGCGGCCAAGGCCGGCATTCCCCGTGGGAACATCGTGCTCGATCCAGGCATCGGCTTCGGCAAGACGGCGGAGCAGAGCATGATTGCGCTGGCCCGGCTCGATGCATTCGCATGCTTCGGGCTGCCGCTGCTGGTCGGCGCATCGCGAAAACGTTTCATCAGCACCGTGGTGGCGTCGGAGCCGCAGGAGCGGCTCGGCGGCTCGATCGCGGCGCATCTGATTGCGGCTCGGCGCGGTGCTGCAATCATCCGGGCGCATGACGTCGCCGAAACGGTTCAGGCCGTACGCGTGGCCGCGGCAATCGAGGCACTGCGATGACCGATACGATCTTCATCAAGGGCGTTCTCATCCACGCGCGTCATGGCGTGATGGAGCATGAGAGCGAGGTCGGCCAGCGCTTCGTGATCGACCTCGAGCTCTACACCGACCTTTCGGACTCCTCGCGCAGCGACCGCCTCGCCGATACCGTGTCCTATTCCGACGTGGTGGAGACGGCGACGGCGGCGTTCAAGGACTCCAACTATCGCCTGCTCGAACGCGCGGCCGGCGCGGTGGCCGATGCGATCCTGTCGACCTTCGCCCGCATTCGCGCCGTCAAGGTCACGGTGCACAAGCCGCATGCGCCGATCGCCGCCATCTTCGAGGATGTCGGCGTGGTGCTGACGCGCTCGCGGCATCCATGACGGCGATGGCGAGCGCGCTGGTTGCTCTCGGCGGCAATGTCGGAGACGTCAGGGCGACGTTCCGGCGCGCCATTCCGGAGATCTGTGCGCGCGCGTCGGCGGCGCTTATCGCGCGCTCGTCCGACTACATCACGCCGCCATGGGGCGAGGAGCAGCAGCCGCCCTTCATCAATGCCTGCATCGAGATCGCGACCGCGATGCCTCCACGGCCGCTGCTCGGCGTTCTGCACGCGGTCGAGCGCATGTTCGGCCGCAATCGCGCGCAGGAGACGCGGTGGGGTCCGCGGACGCTCGACCTCGATCTGATCGCCTATGACGATTTCGCGATCGACACCCCCGATCTCACGCTGCCGCACCCTCGGCTGTTCGAACGCGGCTTCGTGCTGGTACCGCTGGCCGAGATCGTGCCGGCGCGACAGATTGCCGGCCGCCGCGTCGATGAGGCCGTGCTCGCCGTTTCGCGCGACGGAATCCGGCCGTTGCCGTCAGCCGAATAGCTGACATCTCCGGCCAAACAACCGTTTGGCTTGGCCGTCCTGACGTGGCATTTTGCGCCACAACAATCGCGATAACAGACGCCCGGGAGACGCGATCCGCATGACGACCGAGACCGACGATCTGCGACTGGCCGCCGATTTTGCGCCGGCCGGCGAGGCGGACTGGCGCAAGCTGGTCGATGGCGTGCTGAAGGGCGCGGCCTTCGAGAAGCTGGTCGGCAAGACCTATGACGGGCTCGAGATCCAGCCGATCTATCCGCGCGCCAAGCATGCCGCGCCGGCCGCCGGCCGCGCGCCATCGGCGCCTTGGCAGATCATGCAGCGCGTCGATCATCCCGATCCGACCAAGGCCAATGCGCAGGCGCTGATCGACCTCGAGAATGGCGCGACCGGCTTGTCGCTGGTGTTTGCCGGGTCGAATGCCGCGCACGGCTTCGGCCTCGCCGCCAGCCCCGACGCAGTGGCGCGCGCGCTCGATGGCGTGCATCTCGATGCTGCGATTGCAATCGAATTGCACCTCGGCGACTCGCTCTCGCCCGCCTCGCTTCTCGCCGACACCGTCAAGCAGCGCGGCATCAAGGCCGCGGCCTGCGACATCCGGTTCGGCCTCGATCCGATCGGGCATGCGGCCGCTCGCGGCGCAAGCTCGCATGACGCATCGACGCTCGGCGGCAACTCGGGCGCGCTGGTCAAGCAACTGCACGAGGCCGGCTTCAAGGGCCCGTTCTTCGCCGCGGACGGCCGGGTCGTGCACGACGCCGGCGGATCGGAGGCGCAGGAGCTCGCTTTCGTGCTCGCCTCCGCCGTCGCCTATCTGCGGGCGCTCGAAGCCGAAGGCATCGCGCTCGAGACCGCGCGCGGCATGATCTATGGCCGGCTCGCCGCCGACACCGATCAGTTTCTCACGCTGGCGAAATTCCGCAGCCTGCGGCGGCTGTGGGCGCGCATCGAGGAGGCCTGCGGCCTGGCGCCAAAGCCGCTCTTCATCTCGGGCGAGACGGCGTGGCGCATGCTCACCCGGCGCGATCCTTACGTGAACATGCTGCGCGCCACCATCGCGACGTTCGCGGCCGGATTGGGCGGCGCCAATGCCGTGACGGTGCTGCCGCACACGGCCGCACTCGGCCTGCCCGACGCGTTCGCGCGCCGTGTCGCCCGCAACACGCAATTGGTGCTGCTGGAGGAAAGCAATCTCGCCCGCGTCGCCGATCCCGCCGCTGGTGCCGGCGGCATCGAGGCGCTGACCAGCGAGTTGTGCAGCGCCGCCTGGGCACTGTTCCAGGAGATCGAGAAGGCCGGCGGCGTCGTTGCGGCGTTGCAGGCGGGCCTCATCCAGACCAAGGTCGCCGCGGTGAAGCAGGCGCGCGATGCGAACATCGCCAAGCGGCGCGACGTGCTGACCGGCGCCAGTGAGTTTCCGAATCTCAACGAGGCCGAAGTCGCCGTGGAAGCGGTCGCCCCTCTGGCCGCGCCGCTGGCGGCCAAGGCTGCGCTCAGCTTCGCACCGCTCACGCCGATCCGCCTCGCTGAAGGATTTGAGCGGCTGCGTGACCGCTCCGACAGCCTGCTGAAGAGCCAGGGACAGCGCCCCTCGGTCTTCCTCGCCAATCTCGGCACCGCCGCCGACTTCACCGCCCGCGCGACCTTCGTCCGCAGCTTCTTCGAGGCCGGCGGCATCGCCGCGATCGACGGCCAGGGCGGCGCGGATCCGGCCGCGCTCGCAGATGCATACCGCGCCTCCGGCGCCGCGATCGCCTGCCTCTGCTCGTCGGACAAGGTCTATGCCGAGGCCGCGGTTCCGGCGGCCAAGGCCCTTCAGGCCGCGGGCGCACGACATATCTATCTGGCAGGCCGGGGCGGCGAGCGGGAAGCTGCGTTGCGTGAAGCAGGCATCGGCAGCTTCGTGTTCGCCGGCGGCGACGCGCTGAAGACGCTCGAGGACGCCTATACGCATCTGGAGTGAGCATGACCGACGACACCAAGCCTCTCCTGACCGGCGGCTGCCAATGCGGTGCCGTCCGCTTCGCGTTCAAGACCACGCCGAACAAGGTCAGCATCTGTCATTGCCGGATGTGCCAGAAAGCCTCCGGCGCGCCGTTCGCCTCGTTCGCTGAGATCGACCGCGAGCACTTCGCCTGGACGCGCGGTCAGCCCGCCGCGTTCCGTTCATCCACGATCGCCGAGCGCTTCTTCTGTCCCGCCTGCGGCACGCCGCTCGGCTTCGGGCGTATTGATGGGCCGCGGATCGAGATCATGACCGGCAGCTTCGACCGGCCGGACCGGGTGGTGCCGACGCGACAATATGGCTCGGAGTCGCGACTTGGCTGGGTGGTCGCGATCGCCAATCTGCCGAGCCAGACGACACAACAGAACTATGGACCGGAGAAGATGGCGACCATCGTCAGCCATCAGCATCCGGACCACGATTGAGACGAGGACGCCGGACCATGAGCCGCATTCCCGATTTCACCGCGATCGCGTTCGAGCCCACGGCCACGCCGGCTCTCGCAGGCCCAGCCGAGCCGTGGCTCACGCCCGAAGGCATTCCGGTGAAGCCCGCCTATGGCGAGGCCGATCTCGCCGGCATTGACTTCCTCGACACCTGGCCGGGCATCGCGCCGTTTATGCGCGGCCCCTACCCGACCATGTATGTCAACCAGCCATGGACCGTCCGGCAATATGCCGGCTTCTCCACGGCCGAGGATTCCAACGCCTTCTACCGGCGCAACCTCGCCGCCGGCCAGAAGGGCCTCTCGGTCGCCTTCGATCTCGCCACCCATCGCGGCTATGATTCCGATCATCCGCGCGTCGGCGGCGACGTCGGCATGGCCGGCGTCGCGATCGATTCCATCTACGACATGCGCACCCTGTTCGCCGGCATTCCGCTCGACCAGATGAGCGTGTCGATGACCATGAACGGCGCCGTGCTGCCGATCCTGGCGCTGTTCGTCGTCGCCGCCGAAGAGCAGGGCGTGCCGCCGGAGAAGCTGTCGGGCACCATTCAGAACGACATTCTGAAAGAGTTCATGGTGCGCAACACCTACATCTATCCGCCCTCGCCCTCGATGCGGATCATCTCCGACATTTTCGCCTTCACCTCGCAGAAGATGCCGAAGTTCAATTCCATTTCCATCTCCGGCTATCACATGCAGGAAGCCGGCGCGACGCAGGATCTCGAGCTCGCCTATACGCTCGCCGACGGCGTCGAATATCTGCGCGCCGGCATCGCCGCCGGACTCGACGTCGACCGCTTCGCGCCGCGGCTGTCGTTCTTCTGGGCGATCGGCATGAACTTCTTCATGGAGGTCGCCAAGCTCCGCGCGGCGCGCCTGCTGTGGGCGAAGCTCTTGAAGCCCTTCAATCCGAAAGACCCGCGCTCGCTGTCCTTGCGCACACACAGCCAGACCTCGGGCTGGTCGCTGACCGCGCAGGACGTCTACAACAACGTCGTGCGCACCGCCGTCGAGGCGATGGCAGCCACGCAAGGCCATACCCAGTCGCTGCACACCAACGCGCTCGACGAGGCGCTGGCGCTGCCGACCGACTTCTCCGCCCGCATTGCCCGCAACACCCAACTGTTCCTGCAGCAGGAGAGCGGCACCACCCGGATCATCGATCCCTGGGGCGGCTCGTATTATGTCGAGCGCCTCACCCGTGACCTCGCCGCCAAGGCCTGGGGCCACATCCAGGAGATCGAGGAGCTCGGCGGCATGGCCAAGGCGATCGAGGCCGGCGTGCCGAAGCTGCGCATCGAGGAAGCCTCGGCCAAGACCCAGGCGCGCATCGATACCGGCCGGCAGTCGGTGATCGGCGTCAACAAGTACAAGCCGACCGACGAGCCGCCGCTCGACGTGCTCAAGGTCGACAATTCCACCGTGCGCCGGCTGCAGATCGACAAGCTGTCGCGGCTCAAATCCGAGCGCAGGCAGGCCGAGGTCGATGCGGCGCTGTCGGCGCTCACGCGCTCGGCCGGCGACGGCAACGGCAACCTGCTGGCGCTCGCGATCGACGCGGCGCGCGCCAAGGCCACCGTCGGCGAGATTTCCGACGCGCTGGAGAAGGTGTTCGGCCGCCATCGCGCCGAGATCAAGTCCATCACCGGCGTCTACAAGCGGGAGATCGCCGCCATGTCCGGCAAAGCCGAGAAGCTGCAGGCGCTGATCGAGGCGTTCGAGGAGGCCGAGGGCCGCCGGCCACGCATCCTGGTCGCCAAGATTGGCCAGGACGGCCACGACCGCGGCCAGAAGGTGATCGCGTCGGCCTTCGCCGACATCGGTTTCGACGTCGACATCGGACCTTTGTTCGCCACCGCCGACGAGGCGGCGCGGCAGGCGGTGGAGAACGACGTGCACATTCTCGGCGTCTCGTCGCTGGCGGCCGCGCATCTCACCGCGGTGCCGGAGCTGAAGGCCGCGCTCAAGAAGCAGGGCCGCGAGGACATCATGATCATCGTCGGCGGCGTCGTGCCGCCGCAGGATTACGATGCGCTGTACAAGGCCGGCGCCGAGGCGATCTTCCCGCCGGGCACCGTCATCGCCGACGCCGCCGAGGAGCTGATCCAAAAGCTCAATGCGCGGCTGGGGCACAGCGAGGCGGCGGAGTAGTCCGACTGCGTCACACCCCACCGTCATTCCGGGGCAAGGCCAAAGGCCTTGAACCCGGAATCTCGACATTGTCTTGCGTCCATTCCCGAGAGCGTCGAGCTATTGACGCGCTGTAATCCATCGCCGCGCGTTCGATCTGGGCACGATCGAACCTTTGCGGTACGTGCGCGCACAGACAACCAAACCCGGATCACAAGCCTCATGTATTCTAACAAACTGCTTGTCGCCGCCCTGTTCGGCCTGCTCACCCTCTCGCCGGCGATCGCCGCCGAAGCCAAGCCCGATGCGTCGATCAAGACCAAGGCCGCCGAGGCCAGCGTCACGCTGAGTGCCGACATCAAGGCCGATCCGGCGCTCGCCGCGAATTGCCTCGCCGAAGGCCGCAAGTGGATGGACAAGCAGGCCGCGGACGCCGCCAAGGACTACAAGGCGGACAAGGAACTGTTCCGCGACGGCCCTTACACCTATGGCCGCGACTATTCGGTGCGTTCGATCGTCGCCGATCGCTATGTCAGCGTGCTGCGCAACGACTACATGGACACGCATGGCGCCCATCCCAACCGGACGGTCGACACCATCCTCTGGGACAAGGCCGCCGCCAAGCGCATCTCGATCCGCCCGTTCTTCAACGAGACCGCCGACAACGGTCCGACCATGACCGCGATCAGCAAGGCGATCATCGCCTCGCTGCGGGCAGAGAAGAAGGCGCGCGACGCCGGCGACACCGACGAGTGGTGGTTGAAGAGCGTCGAGCCGAAGCTGCTCGGCATTGGCGCCGTCACGCTCGCGCCCTCGACGCTGGCCGGCAAGAGCTCGGGCCTCACCTTCCACTATCCGCCCTACGCCGTCGGCGCCTACGCGGAGGGCGACTATGTCGCCTTCGTGCCCTGGGAAACGCTGAAGCCCTATCTCAGCGCGGAGGGGCAGGCGATCTTCGGCGGCGCGAGGCCGAAGGGGGATGCCGAGGAGAACTAGCTGGCCGGGCCGCTCGCATCCGCTATAACGGGCGCATGTCCTCTCGTTCTCCTTCGCCAAATACCACGGCCTTGGCCGACGATATCAGCGCCGGCAGCCGCGCGGCGCTGGCGCGCGCGATCACGCTGGTCGAGAGCCGCCGCGCCGACCATCAAGCCGCCGCGCGCGAGCTGGTACAGGCGCTGCTGCCACGGACGGGGCACGCGATCCGCGTCGGCATCACCGGCTCGCCCGGCGTCGGCAAGTCCACCACGATCGATGCCCTCGGCATGTTCCTGATCGGACAGGGCCACAAGGTCGCGGTGCTCGCGGTCGACCCCTCGTCGGCGCGAACCGGCGGTTCGATTCTCGGCGACAAGACGCGGATGGCGCGATTGTCCCATCACGAGCACGCCTTCATCCGCCCCTCGCCCTCGTCGGGCACGCTCGGCGGCGTCGCCGCCAAGACGCGCGAGGCGATGCTGCTGTGCGAGGCCGCAGGCTTCGACGTGATCCTGGTCGAGACGGTCGGCATCGGCCAGTCCGAAACCGCGGTCTGCGACATGACCGATTTCTTCCTCGCCCTGATGCTGCCCGGCGGCGGCGACGAGCTGCAGGGCATCAAGAAGGGCCTGGTCGAGCTCGCCGACATGATCGCGATCAACAAGGCCGATGGCGACAACGTCAAGCGCGCCAACATCACCGCCGCCGACTATCGCGGCGCGCTGCATCTGCTCAGCCCCCGCTCCGAGCACTGGCATCCGCCGGTCGTGACCTATTCGGCGATGGCCGGGACGGGCATTGCCGAGCTGTGGCAGAAGGTCCTGGATCATCGCAAGGCGATGATCGCCTCCGGCGAGTTCGCCGCGCGGCGGCGCGACCAGCAGGTGAAATGGATGTGGACCATGCTCGAGCAGCGCCTGATGGCGCGGCTGCGCACCGATCCATCCATCCGCGCGAAGGTGAAGAGGCTGGAGAGCGACGTCGCCGAGGGCCGCGTCGCGCCGGCGCTCGCCGCCGAGCAGCTTGCGGAGATGCTGACATGAGCGAGCGGCCGCGCATCCTGATCACCGGATTCGGCCCGTTTCCCGGCGCGCCGTCCAATCCGACCATGCCGCTGGTGAAGCGGTTGTCCGAGCTGCGGCGGCCAGCGCTGGATGACATCGCCATCAGCAGCCACATTTTTCACGTGACCTATGCGACCGTGGATCGCGAGCTGCCCGCGCTGATCGCCGAGCGGCGCCCGCATGCGCTCATGATGTTCGGCCTCGCCGGGCGAACGTCCTATCTGCGGATCGAGACGCGCGCCCGCAACGCGATCACCACGACCTTCCCGGATGCCGACCGCCACGTCGCGCGCAAGGGCGTGATCGTCCCGGGTGCACATCCGATGCCGTTCGGCCCGCACATGGCGCGGCTGCTGCGCGCGGCGCGCGCCACCGGCATCGATGCCCGGGCCTCGCGCGATGCCGGCAGCTATCTCTGCAACTATCTGAGCTGGCGCGCGATCGAGGCGACCAAGGCCGCCGAAGGGCCGCGGCTCGCCGCCTTCATCCACATTCCTCCCTTGCCGCGTGCCGGCACGGCGTTGCCGCACGGCAGTTCGCGCATCACGCTGGAGGGGCTCGTCGATGCCGGCGAAGCGATGCTGACGGAGCTGGTCAAGGTCGTGCGACAGGCGTCCTGTCGCACGAGCTGACGCCGATGGTGGTATGACCGCTGACGGTCAGCGCGGGATATCAGATGCTCCAGCGGCGCCGACCGCCAAATCCCCCACCGATCAAGCGCAGCAGGAGCAACAGGACCACGGCGCCGATGAAGGCGTTGATGATCGCGGCGACCAGTCCGACACCCAGATGAATGCCGAGCTGCGGCAACAGCCAGTTGCCGATGAAGGCACCGAGGAGGCCGACGATCAGGTCGCCGATCAGGCCGAAGCCGCCGCCTTCCATGACGCGGCCTGCGAGCCAGCCCGCGACAATGCCCACGAACAGAATAACCAGTAGACTCTCATTTGACAGATGCATGACCCTCTCCTCGCCGATCCATTGCGGGAACAATGTCCCCGAGTCCCATTGGTTCCCTCGGGAGAGGCTCACCGGTTCGACGGGCAACCCACGCCGGCGGGCGATCTGACGTGAAGATTTAACCCTACCGCCAACAATCCCGGGCGCAGGCGCTCATCCTCGGCATCAGCATTGAGACTTTCAGCTTAAGTCGTGGCCGCACATCATCTTTTGCGCGAGACGCTGACCATGGATGTCAATCGCCGCCGCATTCTGGCTGGATCGGCTGCCGGCGCCGCCGGGGCATTGGCCCTGCCGGCGGATGCCGCGCAGGCCGCCCCCCTGATCTCCACACTCGGCCGCGACGCCACGCAATATGGCGTCAAGCCCAACAGTCCCGACGACCAGACCCGCGCGCTGCAGCGTGCGATCGACGAGGCCACCCGCGCCCAGGTGCCGCTGGCGCTGCCGCCGGGCACCTACAGGACCTCGATGCTGCGGCTTGCCAGGGGCAGCCAGATGGTCGGCGTCCGGGGTGCCACCAAGCTCGTGTTCACCGGTGGCGGCCCGTCGATGCTGTCAGCAGAAGGCGCTGACGGCCTCGGCATCAGCGGCGTCGCGCTCGACGGCGGCGGCATTGCCCTGCCCCAGCGGCGCGGCCTGCTTCACGTTGCAGCCGGCAACGATGTCAGGATCGATGATTGCGAGATCACCCGCTCCGGCGGCAGCGGCATCTGGCTCGAGCAGGTTTCCGGCGACGTCAGCGGCAACGTCCTCACCGACATCGCGGTCACCGCGATCGTGTCGTTCGATGCCCTCGGGCTGATCGTGTCGCGCAATACCATCAAGGGGACGCGCGACAACGGCATCGAGATCCTGCGCACCGCGATCGGCGACGACGGCACGATGGTGCTCGACAACAGCATCACGGACATCAAGGCCGGCCCCCGCGGCTCGGGCCAGTACGGCAACGCCATCAACGCCTTTCGCGCCGGCAACGTGATCGTGCGCGGCAACCGCATCAGGAATTGCGACTACTCGGCGGTGCGCGGCAACTCGGCCTCCAACATCCAGATCGTCGGCAACAGCGTCAGCGACGTGCGCGAGGTCGCGCTCTACTCGGAGTTCGCATTCGAGGGCGCCGTCATCTCAGGCAATACGGTGGACGGCGCCGCGTTCGGCGTGTCCGTGTGCAACTTCAACGAAGGCGGCCGCATCGCGGTGGTCCAGGGCAACATCATCCGCAATCTGATCCCGAAGCGGCCGGTCGGCACAGCACCCGACGACGATGCCGGCATCGGCATCTATGTCGAGGCGGACTCCGCGGTGACCGGCAACGTGGTCGAGAATGCCCCGTCCTACGGCATCGTCGCCGGCTGGGGCCGATATCTCAGGGACGTGGCGATCTCCGGCAACGTCATTCGCAATGCGCTCGCGGGCGTCGGCGTGTCCGTCGTTCCGGGCGCGGGCACGGCGCTCGTCAGCAACAACATGATCTCCGGCACCCCGCGCGGCGCGGTGATCGGACTTGATCACATCAAGCCGGTGACATCGGACCTGACGCAGGACGGGACGCAAGGCTATGCGCAGCTCGTGGTCAGCGGCAACGCCGTGCGACGAAGCTGAGCCGCCGCTTCAAATCGGCCGAGCGCTCGGCCTCATTTGCGTGATCGCGACACCGGTGATCGCCAGCAGCCCGCCCGCAATCAGCTTCGGTGTCATCCGTTCGTCCAGGAACAATACGCTCGAGATCAGGGCGAACACCGGAAGCAGCAGGCTGAACGGTGCGACGCGGCTCATGGAGTAGCGGGCGATCAACCAGAACCAGACGCCAAACCCGACAATTCCGCCGATGAAGACCGTGTAGGCGAGCGCCAGCCATCCGCGTTCATCCGCCGCGGAAAGGCTAGCCACCTGGCCATATTCGAGGAACGACGACATGGTCATGACTTGCGGCACGGTGAGCAGCGACGACCATCCCATCAGCATCAGCGGTTCAAAAGGGCCGTAGCGCTTGGTCAGGACGTTGGACACCGCGAATGCGAAGGCTGCGCCAACCACCAGCAGCAGCGGAAGCACGTTTGCCGTCAGACCCGGCTCGGCCGCCAGCACGACCACGCCGGCGAATGCAAGTCCTACTCCAGCACATGTGGAGAGGGACGGCTTCTCCGCCAGCAGCGGCCACGCCAACAGGACGGTGAAGGGCGTGGCGAGTTGATAGGCGACGGCTGACATGCTTCCCGAGCCGAGCCCAAGACCAACATAGAACAGCCCGAAGTTCAGGCCGCCCAGGAAAACGGAAATGACTGCGATGTGACCGAGCTGCTGACGCGTCGGCCTTTTGACGAACGGAACGAGCAGCAGCGCGATGGCCAGAAATCGAAGCGCGAGAAAGAACAGCGGCGGAAACTCCGTCACCCCCACTTTGATGACGACGAACTGATAACCCCACAGTAATGGAACGGCCACCGAGCAGAGAATCTGGACGATGGTCATGGCATTCTCCATTTAAGGACTGATCAGTCCAGATATAGGACGCTCAACAACAAGGCGCTCAACGGTTTCTATCGAATGACGCGGTCGAGAAGCGCGTCAACGGTGGCTTGCGATGTGATCGGCGCCGGCCCCGTCTTGCCGACCACGCGCAGCCCCTCGACGAAACAGACGAGAATTCGCGCGGCACTCGAAGGTTCGACACCCTCGGCCAGTTTGCCCGCCATCTTCGCGCGGGACAGTGCATCCGCCACCCGGATCTCCATGGCCTTGAAGAAACTCGCGATGCGCCGACCAACTTCGGCGTCCTGGCCAGCAAGCTCCATGGCTGTCGCCACCAGGAGGCAGCCGCGCCGACCTTTGGCCCCGCAGGTGCGGTCGACGTAGCCGGCAAGATAGGCCCGCAGGCCGTCGACCGGCTCCCTGCTTGGATCGAGCTCGGTATCCATGCGGGCCAGGGCATCGGCGATGTAACGGTCAAGCGCGAGCAGGAACAGCGAGTGCTTGTCACCGAACGCGGCGTAGAGGCTGCCACGCGAGAGCTTCGTTGCCTGAAGAAGATCAGGCAGCGCCGTCGCGTGATAGCCACGCGACCAAAACACACCCATTGCCCGCTCGACAGCGGCGTCCATGTCGAAACTTCGCGGGCGCCCACGCGGCAACTGCATCGGAGTCTGGCGGCTCATGACCGATATATGGACCATTCGGTCTTGAAATCAAGTGACGAGATTGAGAGCCGCTTGCGGTCCCCTTGACTGCGATGCGGAGTGGGTCTGGAGCTCGCCCTGCGCCTAGAACGCGACCGCCAGCGCTGGATAGCGGCGCTCGATGGCATCGAGATCGACCACCGGCTCGTCATACTCGGCGTCGGATTGAATGCCGATGCTCAAGGCCTGCTCCAGGGCGAACATGTCGATGCGGGACGGCGCGACGGTCGGCTCCGGCGCGATGTCGTCTTCGGCCACATACTCGGGTTCGATGACGTCGTCCGGTTCCAGATCATCCGCGGCCAGCTCGATCTCGGGCTCGACGATGATCTCGGACTCCGCAAGGATGGTTTCGAGCGAAGGCGGCAGCGCAATGGGGCGCCGCTCGATGGGATGATTCTCATGCAGACGGAGTTTGATCGGCTCAGGCTCGGCGGGGCGCGCGGGCGCCGGTGGCGCAGCCACAACGGCAGCCGGCCTCTGGCTGGGCACGATGCTCACCTGCTCGGGCTCGGCGCGGGATAGCGCCTGCCAGGTTTGCACCGCGGCTTTGGCCTGGCGGATATCGTCCAGGAGAGACTGTTCGGTGTAGTAGCGGCGCCAGCGGCCGCTCTGGAACAGCTCGGTCAGATGGTCCAGGCGCCTTTCGGCAAGCGCGCACCAGCGTGCAGCCAGTTCGCGGCTGCAAGCCACGTCCGGTCGATGTGTCATGGGGGAGCCCGTGAGATAAGGGGACGGACGCACTCGGCACGAATCAACGCAACGTGACGTGAATATTTTGTGGAAAAGGTTAACAAAGTCTAGCTAATGCCATGTTGTTTGGCAGCCAAACCGTAGTCGTGCGGAAATTTTGTCCGTGTTTTTTCGGGCTTTGGCCAGGCGCGGAGCGCGAACGCGACCAACGGCATCCCTAGACAACCCAAGGATGTTCGACTCGGGGCGCGCGAGACACTGCCGGATATCGACGTTTCCGGGCTTCGACCTCGCCTAAAATGAAAGACCCGTCCGGGGGGACAACCGGACGGGTCGAGCCATATGGGCGCTTGGGGTGGATGGGCGCTCGCGCCGTATATAGCCTTGGGGAGGGGATCACCGCTCCCACATGCTTTCTGTCGTGATCGCCCCGCTGCACGTTCAAGGCGAGCGGGAGATTTTCGGAACGTTCACGAAAACGTTGGCGTCATTGCTGCGCGGGCCGAAGCGCGTCGCCGGCTGGAGATGCCGCGGTCACCGCGGCCGACGCCGGGCGCAACTCGCGGGCCGCCGTGGGCTCCGTTTGCAGCCCCGCGGAAGGCACAGCAGCAGCGGGCGCATCCTGCGGCGCGGCCACGGCCTGGACCGCCGCCAATGCATCCGCCTGCCCTGCCCCGAACAGATCGTCGCGTCCGGGCGTCCCGAGATCGCGCGCGGTCCCGGTCAGCACGGTCCGCACCGTCTCCGGCTTCAGCGCCGGATTGCGCTCCAGCACCAGCGCCGCAAGCCCGCTGACATAGGCCGCGGAAAACGAGGTGCCCGAGATGATCTGATATTTTCCGTCCGGCGCTGGCAGGAATATCTCGGCGCCGGGCGCGGCCAGCGCGATGTAATTGCCGCGGTTCGACGCCGGCAGCAACTGATCCCGGTCATCGGTCGCACTGACGGCGATGACGTTCGGATTACCCGCAGGATAGAGCGGCGGCGACTTGGCCCCGGCATTGCCGGCCGCGGCGACCATCACGACGCCCTTGGAAGCGACCGCCGCGATCGCGCGCTCGATCACCGCATCCTTCGGGCCGGCGAAGCTCATGTTGACGATCTGCGCGCCGTGCAGGGCCGCGTAGTCCAGCGCCTTCAGGATCACATAGGAGCTGCTCTCCGGCCCGCCGCCTTTCTTGGCCATGCCGAAGGCGCGGATGGCGATGATGCGTGCATAGGGCGCGCTGCCCATCAACCGCTTGTGCGACACGATCACGCCGGCGATGCCGGTGCCGTGCGCATGCGGCCCCTCGTCGCCGCCGAGCGCGTCGAATGCGTCGAACGACGCGTCGGCGAATTCCGGGTGCTTGAGATCGATCCCGGAATCGATCACCGCGATGGTGACATTGAAGCCCTGGGCCAGCCTGTGCGCTTCGGGCAGCCGCAGCTTCGCCAGCGCGTATTGCGCCGGATCGCCCTCGACGGGCGGCGCGCTCTGCTGCTGCAGCGTGTAGCGGTAGTTCGGCTGCACCGAACGCACCCTGGCATCCGCCGCGAGCGCACGGCTGACCGCCTGCACCGAGCGGCGATCGGTGATCCGGAACAGACCGATTGTGGCGCCGATCAGCGGAAAGCGCTGCGAGCTGATGCGCTGCAGGCCATGGCGGCGCGCCAGCGCGTCGGCCTGGTCCGTCGAGAGACCGTCATCGATTTCGGCGACGATCTCGTTGGCGATGGTCCGCGGGTCGACCGCGGCCGCAGCTTTCGGCTCGCCCCGCTGCGTCACCTTGGCGGACCTGCCCTTGTCCAATCTTCCTTGGGACCGCCGGCCCAGTTCGTCCGCCGTCACCGGCCGACGGTCGAGACATTCACCCGAGGCGCTGCGATCCGCCGGGTCGCAGGACGCCTGCAGGTTCGGTGCAAATCGCGCATTGGGCAAGGTCGGGCGCACGGTCATCGCCGTCGGCGGCGGCGCACGCATCGCGGTGCCCGGGTTGATGCTCGGCACCCGGCTCGGGATGTTGATGTTGGGCGAACGCATCATCGCCTGGGCATGGGCACTGAGGTCGCCACCTGCGAAAGCAGGCATTGCGACGACAATCAGCATCGCGACCGATCTGGCGAACTGGAGCGGCGAAGTAGACGACATGGAGCCTCCGAATGACGTTCGGACGGCGCGGGCCTATTGCGCGGCCACCGCGAGGCTGACGATCTTCTCGCGCGCCAGACGGCCGATCAGGCTGTCGGCCTCGGCCTTCGACAACGGCCGGTCGCCGAGTTGCAGCTTGAACAGGCCGCCCTTGGCGCCCTCGACGATCGAGGCTTGGTAGCTGTCGAGCAGCACCGAGATGTCGGCCATGCGCGCATCCGGCGCGAACCGCACCAGCGCATAGGCGGGCGCGGTCGATCCGGCGACCTGCGGTCCGAGGCCGCGGATCAGCGGTGCGGCCGGGGCCGGGGCTTCGGCCATCCGCGAACGCGTCATGCTCTCGGGCGCCCGCTCCGCCGGGGCCGGCGCAGCGGCGCTCGGCGGCGGCGGCGCGGCCATCGGCCTGCTCGCGGGCTCGGGCGCCGCGGTCTTGTCCTGGACCGAGGCGGTCTGATAGGTCGCGGTCTGCGAGCGCATCAGCACGGCGCCGATCACGCCGGCCTGCGCCAGCACCAGCAGCGCGCCGAGGCTGACGGTCCACGCCAGGGTCCGCGGCGACAGGCTGTCGAAGAAATCCATCAGCCGCGCGCTGAAGCCGCGCGGCGCGGCAGGCTTCTGCACCGGATCCGCCTCGATCGCCGCAAACAGCTTCTGCATCGCACGCATCGACGGCGCGCCGAGGCTTTCGTTCAGCGCGATGGTCTCGGCATATTCCTTCTGGATCTCCGCATACTGCCTGGCGAGATCGGCATCGTTGGCGAGAGCCTCCTCGACCCGGCGCATGTCGCGCGCGCTCAGCGTGCCGGCGGCGTACCACGGCAGCAGGAGTTCGATCTCTCCGGGCTCTTGCTCCAGCATCTTGCTCAAAGCCATCATGGCCAGCCTCTCTCAATGCCGGCCGCTTTCAGGAGTTCGGCCAATTTCTTGCGCGCATAGAACAGGCGCGTCTTGACGGTGTTTTCCGGAATTCCGACGATCTCGGCCACCTCCTCCACGGACTTCTCGTGGTAGTAGACGAGATCGACGATCTCCCGGTGATCAGGCGAAAGCGCCGTCAGGCACTTGCGCAATGCTTCGCCGGTATTCTTCTTCTGGACCGCGACCTCCGGATCGTCGGAGGTATCCTCGATCGCGTTCGCGGCCTCGTCTTCCAGCTCAACGTCCTTCCGGCGCCGAAGGGCCGACAGGGCCTTGAACCGCGTGATCGCCAGGAGCCAGGTGGAGACGGCAGAACGGCCTTCGAACTTGCCGGCCTGACGCCACACGTCGAGAAAGACCTCGCTGATGAGGTCTTCCGCGACCTGCTCGTCCCGCACGAGCCGGAGCCCGAAACGGTACACCCTGACATGGTGCCGTCCGTACAGCACCTGCATGGCGAGCCGGTCGCCTTGAGCGATCCGGGCAATCAGGGTTTCATCTGACGCCGCTGCTGTCACGCTCAATGGCCGTCTCGCAAGATTGGTCTGGAGGATTGACGTCGCGGTTCGAACACAACCGCAAAAATCTTCAAAATACCGGAAAGATACGTCCCGAAATGTGAGTTGGCGCACAGACTTGCAGATTTCGCTGCAGCGCCCAGGTCGATCGCGACCAGCGGGTTCCCGCCTACCATGTTCCGCCCGTTCCCGCCAACTGCGCGCCCTGAAAGCCGTAGATTCCCCGTCGCAGCACGACGCCGGCGGCCTCTTCGTCCATGCCCATAGATACCAAAGTTAAATGCTTTCCCACGTAGATTTTAAGCCAACGCCGAAGAATCGCGAGCACATGGGCACGACGGCACCGCCTTTTCCCAGTCCGAATGTCGCCGAGGCCGAGGACGCGCAGCCGTCTCCGTCCAGCGACCTGCGCGCGCGTCGTGCCGGGCGGCGCCGGCAGATGCTGGCGCTGGTCGCCGGATGCTACCTGATCGACGCCGTCATCCTGCTGATCTACGCAGAGGCGGGAACCGTACCGGTCGCGATCGCGCCAGCCTACGCAGCGACCGGCATTCTGACCGTCGCGCTGTGGACCGCCCTGTCGGAGAGCGGCTTCAACGACCGTTTCCGCGACCACTACCTCGTGGTGCCGCAATCGCTCGCCAGCATGATGATCACGGTCGCGTTCTGCTACATCGCGCCCGAAGTCAGCATCCTCTTCCTGTGCACGCTGTACATCGTCGTCGCCTTTGCCTCGCTGCGGGCGACGCCGCGCCAGAGCGCGATCTGCTGGACGTTCCTCGCGATCGGGCTGGCGGGATTGTTCCTGCTCACCGACAAGCCGCTCGGCATGCCGCACGACAGCGGCCTCGAGCGGCTCGCGACGCTCCTGGTCTTCCTCCTCACCATCGCCGGCTGCATGTTCCTCGGCATCTTCTCCAGCGCGCTGCGCGAGACGCTGTACCAGCGCGGACAGAAGCTCAAGGAAGCCTATCGCCGCATCGAGGAGCTGGCCGAGATCGACGAGCTCACCGGCGCGCTGAACCGGCGCTCGATCATGGATGTGCTGGACGAGGAGATGGCGCAGGCGCGGCAGGGCGGCCAGCCCTGCTCGGTCGTGCTGATCGATCTCGACTGGTTCAAGCGCATCAACGACACGCATGGTCATCCGACCGGCGACGACGTGCTGCGCACCTTCGCCATCACCATCTTCGCCAACATTCGCGGCAGCGACCGCTTCGGCCGCTACGGCGGCGAGGAATTCCTGCTGGTGCTGCCGGGCGCACCGGCCGACGCCGCGGCGCGGCTCGCCGAACGATTGCGCCAGATCATCGCCGGCCTCGACTGGAGTGCGTTTTCGACCGGCCTGCAGGTCACATTCTCGGCCGGCGTGGCCACCCCGCGCGGCGACGAGACCGCCGATTCGCTGCTCGCCCGGGCCGATCGTGCGCTCTACGACTCGAAGGCGCACGGCCGCAATCGCGTCACCAGCGCCTGCGCCGTCCCGGCATGACCCCGAAACCCGCCCCGAACGAAAGCCTGCTCGACGAACTCGAGGACACGCTCGCGCACGGCACCGTCGCCCGGCGGGTCGAGACCCTGCGCAAGGTGACGGACCTGTTCGTCGACGGCGCGACGGACTTCGCCGATGATCAGGTCGCGCTGTTCGACGACGTGTTCGAATGCCTGATCGAGCACATCGAGATCTCGGCCCGCGCGCTGCTCGCGCGGCGGCTGGCGCCGCTGGCGTCGGCGCCGCCGCGGACGCTCTACCGGCTGGCCGATGACGACGCCATCGATGTCGCAGGCCCGGTGCTATCGAAGTCCGAACGGCTCGACGAGGCCGCGCTGATCCGCACAGCCGAGACCAAGAGCCAGGCGCATCTGCTCGCGATCTCGCTCCGGCGCGTGCTCAGCCGCGCCGTCACCGACATCCTGCTCAGGCGCGGCAACGACGAGGTCGTTCACAGCACCGTCAGCAATCCCGGCGCCGACGTCTCGGAGGCCAGCCTCGACACGCTGGCCGATCGCGCCGCGCTGGACGAAAACCTCGCCGCGTGCCTCGCCATGCGGCCCAATCTGCCGCGCCATCTCTATCTGAAGCTGGTCGCCAAGGCGTCGGCCACGGTCCGCGCGCGGCTCGAGGCGGCAAACCCGAAGCTCGCGCAGGAGGTCTCCTCGGCGGTGCGGACGGCAGGGCGGCGGGCGCGATCGAGCGCGGTGGCGCTGACCAGCCAGACCGAGATCGCGCACGCGCTGGTGCGCTCGCTGCATGCCGAGGGCCGGCTCGACGATCGTCTCGTCGTGCAGTTTACCGAGCAGCGCAAGTTCGACGAGGCCAATGCCGCCGTGGCGGCCATGGCCAACGTGCCGGTCGCGGTCGCCGAGAGCATCATGATCGAAAGCCGCGCCGAGGGCGTCATGATCCTCGCCAAGGTCGCAGGCCTGTCATGGCCAACGGTGAAGTCGATCATCCTGATGCGCGATGGGCTCGCCACCACCGCGACGACCGATCTCGACGCCTGCAAGGCCACCTATGAGCGGCTCCGGCGGTCCACCGCGCAGCAGGTGCTGCGCTTCCATCGCGTCCAGGACGCCGCGACGCCGGTGCAGGCGTAGCCGCCCCCGGTCAATAGCGCAGCACCCTCGCGCCGATGAGCGCGCCGAGCCCGGCCACGATCAGCGCGGCCACCGTGTACCAGGTGGCCACGAACAGCGGCGAATCGTCGGTGCAATGCGCGGCATAGAGCGTCGCCGCCATGCCCGCCGAGACCAGCCCGGCGATCGCGCCCGTCATCGCCGGACGCGACGGCGCGCCATGGCGCAGACCGAACAGCGCGGCGGCCAGCAGCGGCAGCGACAGCACGGGAATGGCGCTCATGCACACCATCGAATTGTGGCCGACCAGCCGCGCCATCATCGGCGTGCGCTGCGGCAGCATCATCTCCGCCGCCATGCCGCCGACGAGGACGATGATCGGCGCGATCAGGAGCCAGCTCCAGCCCTGCAGCGAAGCTTCAGGGCGCGACAGATGCAGGCTGATGATCAGCGCCGGGATCGCCAGCGCCGTGGTGACGACGAACTTCAGGTCGAAGAACGGATTGCGCACCGCGAGCCAGATGTCCGGCCGGACGCCGAGGCCGATGAGCAGCATGGCGGTCGAGACCGGCGTTGCCGCCATCAGGGCCAGCGCCAGCACGATGCCGACCGGCTGCGCGCGCTGCGCATTGTCGGCGGCGAGGGTGCGGATGAGCTGATCGGTGTCCATGGTCAGGTATCCCGTAGCTTGGCCGTGAGGCTTGCGAGCGCGCGGTGCAGCGCCACCCGCACCGCGCCCTCGCTCATGGAAAACTTCTCCGCGGTCTGCTTGATCGAGGCAGCCTCGACTGCGATCGACTGCAGCACGTCGCGCTGACGCTGCGGCAGGGTCTTCAGCTGCGCCTCGACCTCGCCGGCCGAGACGGTGGGCGCCGGCGGCTCGTCGGCCAGCGTCTCCGAGAAATCGTCGATGTCGACGAACACCCGCCGGCCGCGCCGGCGCAGCATGTCGATCAGCTTGTTGCGCGCGATCGCGAACAGCCAGGGCGCGAACGGCGCGTGGACGTCCCAGGTGTGCCGCTTGAGATGAACCGCCAACAGAATTTCCTGCACGATGTCCTCGGCCTGGTCGGGGGGCTGACCGGCGCGCGCCAGCCCGCGCCGTGATGCTGCGCGCAACACCGGCGTGATCGCCCTCAGCAGGCGATGATAGGCCTCGTCGTCACCGGCGACGGCCTGGCGCATCCAGCCCGTCCACTCGTCGTCACGCTCGCGCAACTCCGCTCCACCCCCAGCAATTCGCCCGAATCGTCAGCTTGTTACTCTCGCGACATCCTGATCACTAATTCGTGATGCGGGCATTGGCCTCGGAACCATCCGAGTTACGCCACAACGAGAGCACGCCACCGGGCAAGTCTTGGAACCGCTCCATAGCACCGAATCGAAAGGTGCATGATCAGGTTTAATGGGCCGCGCCGCAAAGTGCGGCGCCGCCCAGCTTTTGCCGTGAGCGGCAGGAAGATACCCATTTTCTGCCCCGTTCTCGACATCTGTCGGGGTCTCACTCCGGCCTGGGCTGGCGGGATGGGGAGAGAGCCGACGATGACGATCCAAGCCAGTGGACGTTCAGCATTGATCATTGCCGCCGCGTTCGTTCTGGGCCTCGTTGGCACTGGATTCGCCCGCGCGGCCGAACAGCAGAGCTACAGTCCGTTCTTGCCGGTGGGGTCCGAGAGCGCTCCGGCGGCGAAGCAGGACGGATTCCCGGCGCCGATGCCGGTTGAAGCCCAGGCTCAGGCCGCACCTGCGGCGGAATCGGCCGATGCCGCGCCGAGCGATGCGCCGGCGGCCTCGGAGGTCACCGTGAACATGGTCACGGTCAGCAATGACGACAGCTCCGGCTGGGACAAGGCCTCGATCATCGGCAAGATCTTCATCGCCTGCGGCACCCTGCTCACCCTGGGCTCGGCGGCACGGATGTTCATGATCTGAGGCGCCGCGCGGCGCCGCACCTACTTGATGCGCATCGATCCAGCGGGCACATTGCCCGCTGTTTTGATTTGCGGGGTGGGATCATGAGCGTTTACGAGCACATCATCGTCGAAGGCAAAGGCGCGGTCGGAATCATCACCCTGAACCGGCCGAAGATGCTCAACGCGCTGTCGTTCGGCGTCTTCCGCGAGATCGCCGCCGCCGTGGATGATCTCGAGGCCGACGACGCCATCGGCTGCATCGTGATCACCGGCAGCGAGAAGGCGTTCGCCGCGGGCGCCGACATCAAGGAGATGCAGCCCAAGAGCTTCATCGACATGTTCTCGAGCGACTTCACCGCGATCGGCGGCGACCGCGTCGCGCGCTGCCGCAAGCCGACGATTGCGGCGGTCGCCGGCTACGCGCTCGGCGGCGGCTGCGAGCTCGCGATGATGTGCGACTTCATCATCGCTGCCGACACCGCGAAATTCGGCCAGCCCGAGATCACGCTCGGCACCATCCCGGGCATCGGCGGCACCCAGCGCCTAACGCGCGCGATCGGCAAGGCCAAGGCGATGGACCTCTGCCTCACCGGCCGCATGATGGATGCGGCCGAGGCCGAACGCTCCGGCCTCGTCAGCCGCATCGTGCCGGCCGACAGGCTGATGGATGAGGTGATGGCTGCGGCCGAGAAGATCGCATCGATGTCGCGCCCGGCAGCGGCGATGGCCAAGGAGGCCGTCAACCGCGCCTTCGAGACCCCGCTGTCCGAAGGCATGAATGTCGAGCGCAACCTGTTCCACGCCACCTTCGCGCTGGAAGACCGCGCCGAGGGCATGGCTGCGTTCATCGAGAAGCGCAAGCCGGTGAACAAGAACCGGTGAGATTGCTGCGGGTCACTCGCAGCTGAACGAATCGATCTGCCTCTCATGTCGACGGGTGCACCTCACCCGCTTACCAAGCGCGTATCCGCGCGCCGGGCCGCAGCACTGCGACAAACGGCCTGTGGCGAGCACGCCACAACAAACCATGGAAAAGCCCGCCGGATTCCACATCGGCGGTTTGTGTGTGGCCGCCATCCGCCCTAAACAGGTAAACAACTGGTTAAGACAGTGAGACGCGGCGGAGTCGGATGGTGGGTCGAGCCAAAGAATTTGGCGTCGGCAAGATGCGTGTGCGAAGGATCGGCCTCGGCCTGACCCTCGCGGGCAGCCTTGTCGTCGTGTGCTCGCCCGCGCGCGCCGAGGATCTCGCCGCCGCGCTCGCGAAAGCCTATCAGACCAATCCGGCGCTGAATGCGGAGCGCGCGCGCCAGCGCGCCACCGACGAGAACGTGCCGCAGGCGCTGGCTGGCTATCGTCCGCAACTGATCGCGAGCCTCGGCGCCGGCCTGCAGGCGGTGCGCAATCTGCTGCCCAACAACACGATCCAGACCGCGACATTGAAGCCCTGGACCATCGGCGTCACCGTTACGCAGACGCTGTTCAACGGCTTCCGGACCGCCAACAGCGTCCGCATGGCCGAGCTGCAGGTGCAGTCGGGCCGCGAGGCGCTGCGCAATGTCGGCCAGGGCGTGCTGCTCGACGCCGTCACCGCCTACACCAATGTGCTCGCCAACCAGTCGCTGGTCGAGGCACAGCGCTCCAACGTCGCCTTCCTGCGCGAGACGCTCTCGGTCACGCAGCGCCGTCTCAATGCCGGCGACGTCACGCCGACCGACGCCTCGCAGGCCGAGGCGCGGCTGTCGCGCGGGCTGTCCGATCTCAACGCCGCCGAGGTCAACCTCGCCATCAGCCAGGCGACCTATGCCCAGGTCATCGGCATGGCGCCGGGCCAGCTGCGCGCGGCCGACCCGATCGATCGCCTGCTGCCGCGCAGCCGCGAGGACGCGATTGCGCTCGGCAACAAGGAAAATCCGGCCGTGGCTGCGGCGAGCTTCGACGTCGACGTGGCCTCGACCTCGATCAAGGTCGCCGAGGGCGCGCTGCTGCCGAGCGTGACCCTGCAGGGCGGTGTCAGCCGCAGCCGCGATTCGGATCAGACGCTGGGTACCTTCGGCACCGACCAGGCATCGATCGTCGGCAGCATCACCGCGCCGATCTATGACGGCGGCACGGCGGCGTCGCAGACCCGCCAGAGCAAGGAGCTCGCGGCGCAGAGCCGCCTCGTGCTCGACCAGGTCCGCAACCAGGCGCGAACTGCGGTGGTCAGCGCCTGGGTTGCCAACGAGGGTGCCAAGGTCGCCGTCAGCGCCTCCGAGGCCGAGGTGAAGGCCGCCACCATCGCGCTGCAAGGCGTCTCGCGCGAGGCCCAGGGCGGCCAGCGCACCACGGTCGACGTGCTCAACTCGCAGGCCGATCTGATCCAGGCCAAGGCACGGCTGATCGGCGCGCAGCGCGACCGCGTCATCGCCTCCTATACGCTGCTCAGCGCGATCGGCCGGCTCGACGTCAAGAACCTCAATCTGAATACGCCGGACTATCTGCCCGAGGTGCACTACCACCAGGTGCGCGACGCCTGGCACGGCCTGCGCACGCCCTCCGGACAGTAGTGCGAGCGGTCATCGCTCAAGGCCGACGACCTTGCTTTGCCGATATTGCCGGATAGTCTGACGCACGACCGACTCCGGGGCTGTCATGACGGCATTGCGTTACCTGTTGCTTGTTCTCGTTCTCATCAGTTCAGGCAGCACCGCCGCGCTGGCGGACAAGCGCGTCGCGCTGATCATCGGCAACTCCGCCTACAAGACTGTCGCCAGGCTATCGAACCCGGCCAACGATGCGAAGCTCGTCGGCGACATGTTCCGCAACGCCGGCTTCGAGCGCGTCGACGTCAGGCTCGATCTCGGCGTGCAGGAGATGCGCCGGGCCTTGCGCGAGTTCGGGGCGCGGGCGCGCGAGGCCGAGGTCGCGGTGATCTACTACGCCGGCCACGGCATCGAGCTCGACGGCACCAACTATCTGATCCCGACCGATGCCGCGCTGGAGGCGGACAGCGACGTTCTCGACGAGGCGATCGCGCTGGAGCGCGTGCTGTTCGCGATCGAGCCGGCCAAGCAGTTGCGCCTCGTCGTGCTCGACGCCTGCCGCGACAATCCGTTCGCCAAGACGATGAAGCGCAGCGTCGCCTCGCGCAGCATCGGACGCGGCCTCGCCAAGGTCGAGCCGTCGAGCCCGAACACGATGATCGCATTCTCGGCCAAGGCCGGGTCGACCGCCGCCGACGGCGACGCCAGCAACAGCCCGTTCGCAACGGCGCTGGTGGCGCATCTGCCAAAGCCCGGCCTCGATCTGCGCCGCGCGTTCGGCTTCGTCCGCGACGACGTACTGAAGGCGACCGGCTATCGCCAGGAGCCCTATGTCTACGGATCGCTCGGCGGCAACGACGTGGCGCTTGTGCCGGTCGTGCAAGCTCCGAGCGCGGCGGCCGATCCCGACGCAGCGATGCGGCGCGACTACGAGCTCGCCGAGCGCATCGGCAGCGAGGCGGCGTTCGATGCCTTCATCGAGAAATATCCAAGCGGATTCTACGCCGCGCTCGCCAGGGCGCAGCGCGCCAAGCTCGCGCCGGCGGCAGCCGACGTCGCCGCGCCCGCCGCGACCGACGTCACGCGCAGCCCGCCCGAAGCGTCAGGGCAACGTGCGGACAAGCCGCCCGCGGCGTCGGAGCCTGCCAAGCCCGCGATCGTCGCGGCGTTGCCGCCGCCCGCGGACAAGGTCGCGCCGCCGAACCTGGCACGCGAGCTTGCCGGCGAGCTGCGGCGCGTCGGCTGCAGCACCGCCGACAGCGACGGCACCTGGGACATCAACGCGCGCCGGGCGCTGGAGCGCTTCAACAAGCAGGCCGGCACCCGGTTCGATACCAAGCTCGCCAGCCTCGACGCGCTCGACGCCGTCAAGGCGAAGACAGCCCGTGTCTGCCCGCTGCTCTGCCCCAAAGGCCAGCGCGCCGACGGCGAGAGCTGCGTCGCCATCGCCTGCCCCGCCGGTCAGGCGCGCGACGGGGATGGCGATTGCGTGAGGCGCAAGGACGAGCCGATCGCGAAGAAGCCGGACGAGGCGCTCAGGCACGACGAGCCGGCGCGCAAGAAGGAGCCGGCGGTGGCGGCGCGCTCCGAGCCGGAGCCGAAGCGCGTCAGCGGCGGCGGCCGCTGCACCAGCATCAGCCAGCGCTGCGCGATCGAGATCGGCGGCCGCTGCAATCCCGCCACCGGCCATTGGGAATACGGCCGCAACGGCGCCGGCGGCAACACGATGTCGTTCAACAACTGCATCGGCCGGATGATGGCCGGGCGGCGCTGAGCGGACGGCCGCGTCCGGAGACGAGACAACCGGGGCGATCTGGAACAGGCGCGCGAACTCGCCCACAATGGGCGGCAACCGGAGGCGCGCATGCTGTTCATGGTGATCGAACGTTTCAAGGACCGCGATCCGATTCCGGTCTACCGCCGCGTGCGCGATCCCGGCATCACGTTTCCCGATGGCCTCAAATATCTCGGCAGCTGGATCGAGCCGAACTTCGACCGCTGCTTCCAGCTGATGGAATGCGACGACGCACGCCTGCTGCAGCAATGGATCCTGTCCAACGCCCGCGACACCGGCATGACGTTCGAGATCGTCCCGGTCGTGACCAGCGCGGAGACGCGCGAGGTGGTGGCGCCCTTTTTGGATGAGAATCCACTCGCGGGCGGACGATGCTCGACATCCTGACGCAGGTGCTCGCCGCATGCATCGTCTCCTACGCGATCGCTGTTCTAATGCCGTCGTGGCGGGCGTTGCTCGTGGCGACGCTGATCGTCGTGCTGCTGACTGTGTTCGACGGGATACGGCATTGGTGGTCGCCAGCGTCGGATCGTTGTCACAGCACCTGTACACTCAACGATCTGCTCGCCATTCCGCTGCTGCCGATTGCGAGAGCAGGCTTCCTGACCGGAGCAGCCATCCGCGCACTGACCTTCCTTCCGCATGCCCAAAGACTGTCGTCGCGGGCGATCATCATGATCTTGGTTGCCGGAGGGCCCATCGCCATCGCAATCGTCTTGTTCGCGCCGGATGTTGTTTTCTGGCACCCGCCCCGGCTGGGCTAGGCTCAGTCGATCGACACGGCCCTGCCCGAATTCGCTACCCCTCGAACGAAAACAGCTCGATCGGGTCGCTGAAGCCGCGTACCGGAAATTCGCCGACGCGCTCCAGCGCGAACGGGCCCTCGACGAGCTCGGCAAACGCACGCGACATCAGCACGGGACGGCCGACCTGCTTGGTCAGCGCCTCCATGCGCGAGGCCATGTTGACCGCGGGTCCGATCACCGTGAAATCCAGACGTGTCTGCGAGCCGATGTTGCCGTACATCACGTCACCGACATGGATGCCGATGCCGTAGCGGAGCGGCGCGCGGCCGGTCTCGGCGTGGCGCGCGTTCAGCTCCGCCATCGCCTTGCGGGCGCCGGTTACGGCATGCAGCAGGTTGGCGCAGGCTGCGGGCTCGGTGAGTGGAAAGATCGCGAGCAGGCCGTCGCCGATGAATTTCAGGATCTCGCCGCCGTGCTGCGTGATCGGTTCCACCATCGCGTCGAAATAGCCATTGAGCAGATCGATGACGTCATCGCGCGGCCAGTTGTCGGAGATCCTGGTGAAGTCTCTGAGGTCGCAGATCATGATCGCAGCGCGCACCGTCGTGCCGCTGCCGCGCCGCGTCGCTCCCGCCAGGACCATCTCGGCCGCATGCGGCCCGACATAGGTCTCCAGCAACGTCCGCGCCAGGCGGTTCTTGATGCGGATCTCGCTGACCAGCGCCAGCACCGGCAGCAGCCGCTGCAGCGCGTCGATGTCGGCCTGGTCGAAGCCACCGTGGCGATCGGTCGCGAACGTCACGAAATGCCGCTTGCCGAGCGTGTGATACATCGGCCAGGCGACGTAGTCGGTCAGCCCCTGCGCCCGCATCTCGTCATAGATCGCATGCTGACGGCCGAGCCTGGGATCGCGCGCCAGATCTTCGCGAATCTCCTCGGCACCGCCGTAGATTTCGGCGCCGGGGCTGCCGATGAATTCGGACCGCTCGCGGACGTCGTAGTCGATGCGGGCGATCTCGGCCCCTTGCATGCCGTCGCTCCACAGCATCCGGGCGCCGAGCCATTGCGGATGGTTGATCTGAACGTGCAGCGAGGCGCGCTTGAGCGGAATGCCGGCGCGCTGCAGCCGGATGCACATCTGCGCGAAGATGTTGTCGATGAAGCGCTCGTCGCGGGTGCCGTTGGTGAGCCAGTCCACGACCTCGTCGCCCAGGCGCTGGCCAGGGGCGAGATGGACGTCTGTTGCGGTCATGGCGATCTCCTGGCGGCTCGGCGTCGCGGTCCAGGAGATGTCGTGCCGCAATGCGAAAGAGTCAATCGACGTCATCGCATCGCGGCCCACCCGGATGGGCAGGATGCGCCGGCTCCTCATCGGTTCGGTGAGCCGGGGACGCCTCACGCGGTGGGGCGGATGCTGCACACCCGCCCCATCGGCTCACATCACAGGATCAGAAGTGCACCACCGTCCGCAGGCCGAGAACCACCGCATTGCCGGTTTTGACACCGGCGCCATTGAAGCCCCGCCCGCCCGGATTGATGACATACTGGGCGTCGAACTTCAGGTTCATCCAGCCGGTCGCCTGCCAGCCATACCAGGCCTCGATCGGCACCTCGTTGCCGCCCGCATTCGGCGTCAGCGCCGCCGAGTTGACATGCGTGGTGCCGACCGCGAAGCCGACCTCGTCGTCGGGACGGAACGAGAAGGTGCCGGTGTGCTTGACGCCCCAGGAGATCTGGTAGTCCTGATACGCGGTGCGGTGATCGGCGACGCTGGTGTTGAGGAAGGTGTACCAGCCCTGCGCCTTGGGACCCTCGACCGTCAACCGCTGCAGGATCGATTCGTAGAAGCCGTAGCGGCCGCGCTGGCTGCTGAGGTTCTGATCGCCGACGCCGGGGCCGCCGGCATACACGCCGGTGATGCCGGGCAGACCGCCGTCGATGGTCGAGGCGCTGTCATACCAGCCGCCGACGCGCCAGGTGCCGTTGAGCGGACCGCTCGGCTCATACACCACCTCGACCGGCACCAAGACGCCTGCGGCCGGATTCGAGCGCGGAATGCCCGGCGCGAGATAGACGCCCGCGTCCGACGTCGTCAGATAGTTCGGATTGGCGTCGTAGACGCCGACCGACAGCTTCCATTCCTTGGTGAAGTTGTAGTGCACGACGCCGGCCCACTGGCTCACCGGCCAGTTGTAGATGTAGCCGCCCTGGATGTTGCCCGGCTGGCCGCCGCAGAAGGTCAGGTTGATGAACTCGCACTGGCCGAAGAAGAAGTCGGAGCCGACCGGGAGCCGGCCGCCCTTGAGCACGAGGCGGTCGTCGAACAGCTTCTGCTGATAGTAGAACTCGGTGAGGCGCAGGATGTTGCCGCGGCCGAACACCTCGTTGGTCAGTTGCAGCGCCGGAATGCCGGCCTCGCTGTTGAGATTCTTGCCGAAGCGATCGACCAGCGTCACGCCGATCATGCCGCCCTGGATGCCGGCGAGCTTGGCCATGTCGAACTTGGCCTCGAACCACAATTGCCCGGCATTGGCCGCGGTGTTGCGCGAGCCACCCGACAGATTGGTGACGGCTTCGTCGCCGAGCGTGAGCGCGAGCGAGATGCCCTGCTCCTTCAGCCTGGTCCGGCCGAGATCGCCGAACAGATACGGCCGCGTCCAGAAATCATCGACACCCGCATAGGGAATCGGCGGCGCCTTCGTCGGCAGATCGGCCGCGACCGCACCACCGCCACCCAACAAACAAGACAAAGCAACCCCTACGCCGCACATGCGCGCGGTCGTCGCGAACCCACTCATTTTTCCTGCTCCTCGCAGCGTCCCCAGGCTCTGGATGTTGTTCTGTCGCGCCCGGCCCAGAGCCTCCGTCCCGGCACGCGCTTCCCCACGGCTCAATCCCCGGCCGCCGCCCATTCGAGGGGCGATTTCGTCAACCTGAGATTGGATGGCAATCCTAGCAAGCGCCGAGGCGCCTTTGAATAGTCATATTATATTTGGGAGTCGGTATAACCGTAACTGTGACATGAGTGTCACATGCCGCACTGCGGAATAAGGCTTACGTCAATTCCACCCGGCGACTCCTGAAGAGCCAATTCCAAGAGCGATCAGATCTGCGCGCGGGCACGCGCGATCCATCCGCGAGCAGGACATCAATCCGGCCGCCGAAATAGCGTTCGGAGTTCATCTCAGCTCCAGGCTCCATCACCTGCGCCGCGGCACGCGTCGCATGCATCACGCCCGCACCGCGCTTCGGAAGGCCGCCACGAGGGCATCGAGCGCCGCGCGCGCTCGGCCGTCCCTGACCCGCGTGTGCAGCACGACCGGCAGCCGGGGCAGCTCCGGCAATCCGAGCCTTGCGCCGACATCGACCGCGCCCGATGGCAGCATGCGCGGCGCGAGTGCGGCAACGCCGAGCCCGGCCGTGACGGCCGCGACAACCGCTGCAACGCCGCCGCCGACGAAGATTTCGGCCCAGGACACGCCGGCCGCATCGAGATGCTGCGCAGCCATCGCGCGCACGCCGCACGGCTCGGCCATGGTCGCGACCGGCAACGGCTCGCCCGCGCGCGGCTCCCAATCCGGGCCAGCGAACCAGCCGAACTTCTCCTCGGCCACGAGGTCGCCATCGCTGCGTCCGGCATGCAGGCGGACGATCACCGCCTCGAGCTCGCGCCGGTCGTAGCTCTGCAGCAGGTCGGCCGACGATCCAATGCGGATCTCGACCACGAGATGCGGATCATGGTCGTTCATGCGCGCGATCAGCGCCGGCAGCTCTGGCCCGGCGACATGGTCGCTGATGCCGATGATCAGACGCTGCCGCACACCGGCGAACACCGCGAGCGCGCGGTCGTGCGCTGCCAGCAGCTGACGGGCAGGATCGAGGAAGACCCTGCCTCGCTCCGAGAGCTGCACATGACGCGGCGTGCGCTCGATCAGCCGGCACCCCAGCCGGTTCTCGAGCCGCCGCAGCTTCAGGCTGATCGCGGCCTGGGTCGTCTGCATCGCCTCGGCGGCGCGGGTGAAGCTGCCGAGCTCGGCGATGCGGACGAAGGCCTGGACCTCGTCCAGGTCGAGCGGATGTTCGGTCATTTCCAGCCATTATGACTGATATCTCGATCCCCAGCATACCCGAACCGCACCGCCGCATCTAACCTCTCAGCCGACATCACGGATGAAAGGACTAGGGATGCCGCTGCTTCACATCTCGCTGCGCGCGGGCAAGCCGGAGGCCTACCGGCAGGCGATCTTCGACAGCCTCTACCGGGCGATGCGCGAGGCGCTCGACGTGCCTGAGGACGATCAGTTCATGACCATCACCGAGCACGATCCCGCAAACTTCCGCTATGGCAACGCCTTCGGCATCAACCGCAGCGACGATCTCGTCTACATCCAGATCACCGTCTTCAACACCCGCACGCGAGAGCAGAAGAAGGCGCTGTTCCGACGCATCGCCGACCTGCTCGGGGACAGCCCCGGCATCCGGCCGGACGACCTGTTCGTGACCATCCTCGATGCCGCCAAGGAGAACTGGTCGGTCGGCCACGGCCTCGCGCAATTTGCGTGAGGCGATCGGTGGCGGGCGGCTCGCCTGGAAGCACGATGTCTGCGCGCGTCATTGCGAGCGCAGCGACGCAATCCAGAATCCCTCGGAGAGACAGTTTGGATTGCTTCGCTGCGCTCGCAATGACAAGGAGAGAGCGCGTCGTACGTCCTAGCGAGGCTGCGCATCTTGAACGAGGGCATTCCACTCATCGCGAACGGCGTCCCGAAGCAGACCAGGAGGGATCGCGCCCACGTTCTCTGGCGCAAGATGACTGGGCGATGGGCCGCATGTCTCGATGAAGAAGTTGACGGCGTCGCCTCCTGTCTTAACCCCAGCGGCTTTGGCTGTTGGTGCATACGTGCGGACGCAGGCTTTGAGGTTAGAGACCACTCGACGCAGTCTGTCGTTCTCAGCCCGTGCTGATACTAACAGCGCCGCGGCAACAAGCAGCAATGCAATTGCCGTTCTCAAGGCATCGATCCCCATGACATCCAGCCCATCAGAATTGCATCGGCAGTTGTGCGGTTTAAGTGTGTAAGCACCAGTTACGCGTCAGCCGAGGGTCAGCCGGCTTCGGGTCAAAAACTGCCTTGTGGCGTCACTGCCAGCTTATTTCCAGTTGCACCCTGATAGCGTAAACCTCCGCCGCGGACCGAAAGGCCCGAGACGGGCCAGAAGCGCCCTTGGTCTCCGGGTGAAGTCGAGGCATGATCCGGCCGTGAGGAACGCGTCGGACTTGCACTTGTCCTTGTGGAAACAGGCGCTCGGCGCCGTGCCGGATCATGTCTGGGATCGGACGAACCTGCAATCGCTCGTGCTGGCCGACAATCGCCTGGTGGAGCTCTCGGACAGGGTCGGCGAGCTGCGCGCCCTGAGAACGCTGGACCTGGGCCATAACCTGTTGCGGCAGATTCCGGCTGCGCTAGGCGAACTCGTCGGCCTGAGCGACTTCCTGTACTTGCACGACAACGCGCTGAAAGAGATTCCGCCGTCGTTGGGGCGACTTACCCGGCTGCGCTACCTCAACATCAGTGCAAACGAATTCGAGAGGCTGCCCGACGCGGTTACCGAGATGTCGGGACTTCTCGAACTTCGCGTGACCGACAATCGCCTGACGACTCTGCCGACGACCATTTCCAAGCTGACGCGGCTGCGTGAGCTGCATCTCAGGAACAACAGCTTGACCCATTTGCCGGAAGAGATCGGTTCAATGGTGGAGCTGCGGCAGATCGACTTGAGAGGGAACCCTGTCGCCGCATTGCCGGAAGCGCTGCTCAAGCTTCCACGCCTCGAAAAGCTCGATCTGCGCTGGGTGACGACGATTTCCCACCCGGACTGGTTCGCTGAGCTCAAGGAACGAGGTTGCGCGATTTACCTGTAACGCTTGCGTTTGCAACGTGCACTCTGGTCTCAAGCTGCCGTCTCGAACGCCTGAGCGCCATGGCCGTTGTACCGCAGACAGCCGCCGGCTTGCTGCGCCGCGCAGGTCAGAGCGATGGGGTCGAATTCGGTCGTGACCTCCTGTTCGTTGATTTGCCCGACGAGCAGCGTCCCGGCCTTTCATGCAACGAAATCGGTCTCCTCCGCCCCCCGATCGGCGCTCGCCGGAACGGCGCGTTTCGTCAGCGACTTCAATATCATCGCTCATTTCAAGAGCTTCGCGCAAAAATAAACTACTTCCGAAAATCAGCAGATCATGTCTATTCTCCCTTCGTTCCGGTCCGGATGAGGGGCGTACGCGTCGTCACGAAACGTTGGGCCGGCAATGCGGTGGACGTGAGGGCATCAGCGCGCTTCATGCGCGGACGAACGATGCGCTCGCGGACGTGAAGTCGCGTGGTCCTGACACCCCGAAGCTGGTGTCCCCGCGGCGGCGAGCGAGACGCGCGTCGTCGCGCACGGTGGCCAACAAGCCCGGTGCACCGAGGAGATCGCGTATAAGCGTTAAAACCGCCGCGCAGGGAATGCCGGATGAACCGGCTTTGCCTGTGGTACCTGCCGCCTGCATTTTTTCAGCAGGCGGGCCATGGGTGAGGCCCTCATCCGGCATTCCCTGCGCCCTCATCACTATCGAGGGCGGACGTCTTCCGCATCTCCTGGGTGCAATCGCGCCGCGGGATGGTGCGCGCGCGCCCGGCTGTTTGACTCGTTGGAAGATGGAATGAGACGCGCGCCTGCTCTGCGCCTGCCTTCGCCAACGACGTACGGAATCCGCGCGCCGCCCCTACCCGTCCGTCTGGTCGTCGTGCTCGGCCTGCGACAGCTCGGCGAGGGCGAGGTCGCCGGAATCGGCCATGCGCGCCTTGGCGATGGTCCGGACATGCGCGGCCAGCGCCGGCATGCGCGCGATGAGCGCGTGGAAATCCTGCGCGTCGAGCACCAGCAGCCGGGTCTTGCGCGTCGCCGTCACGGTGCCCGAGCGCTTGGTCCGGTGCAGCAGCGCGATCTCGCCGAAGAACGTGCCGTCGGCGAGCTTGACGCATTGCGTCGGCAGCTCGATCTCGACCTCGCCGGCAGTGATGAAATACATCGAGGAGGCGGCATCGCCGCGCCGCACCAGCACCTCGCCGGATTCGATCGTGCGTGCACGCAGCAGCCGCATGATGTCGGCGATTTCGGACGCCGAAAGATGCGAGAACAGCGGCACCCGCGCCAGCATGCCCCAGGTGACGACGAAGTCGCGCCGCTTGATCTCCTCGGCGAACGCGGTGGAGATGATCGCGACCGGCAGCGCGATCATGGCGAAGCCCCAGATGATCGCGAACACCGTGATGATGCGGCCGAGCGGCGTCACCGGCACGACGTCGCCATAGCCGACCGTGCCGAGCGTCACGATTGCCCACCACATCGCATGCGGGATGGTGCCGAACTTGTCGGGCTGGACGTCGCGCTCGACCGCATAGAGCAGCGAGGCGAACAGCAGCACCGCGCCGGCCAGGATGACGAGGCAGCCGATCAGGATGCGCCGCTCGGCCTGCACCGCCGACAGCAGCGAGCGCAGCGCCGGCGAATAGCGCACCAGCTTGAGGAACGGCAGCACGATGCACACCGCTTCCAAGCTGCGGTCGCCGAGCACGAGCGCGATCGCGGCCGGCACGAAGGACAGGAGGTCGATGACGCCGAGCGCTGACAAGGCGTAGGCGAGCCGCTCCCGGTGCGGCGACTGGCGCCGCGGCATGTGCCCCGCCACGCTCCAGATCCGAGCGACATACTCCACGGCAAACACGATCAGCGAACAGACCTTGATCGCTCGCAGCAATCCGCCAATGGCGGCCGCGATGTCCGGGTCGGAGGCCAGCACCACCGCCAGCACATCGAGCGTGATGACGAGCACGATGAACTGGACGACGCGCGAGCCGTGCGTGCTCGGCAGATGGTCGTGCTCGAGCAGCTCGTACAGCCGGTCGCGCAGATCGGGATCGCGAACGCTCTCGCCCGGCCCGAGCGTCGGCACGATCAGCCTGCCTTGCTGATCGCGCTCTCGATCGCGGCCAGCGCAGCCTCCGCCTTGGAGCCGTCGGGACCGCCGGCCTGGGCCATGTCGGGACGGCCGCCGCCGCCCTTGCCGCCGAGCGCCTCGGACGCAGCCCGCACGAGGTCGACCGCATTGAAACGCGAAGTGAGATCGGCGGTGACGCCGACCACGACCCCGGCCTTGCCGTCCTCCGAGGTCGCGACGAGCGCGACCACGCCGGAGCCGAGCTGCTTCTTGGCGTCGTCGGCCAGCGACTTCAGATCCTTCATCTCGATGCCGGTGACCGCGCGCGCCATCAGCTTCACGCCGCCGACGTCGCGGACGCCGGCAGCAGGCGAGCCATTGCCGATCGAGGTGCCGCTGCCCATCGCGAGCTTCTTGCGCGCATCCGACAGCTCGCGCTCCAGCTTCTTGCGCTCCTCCATCAGCGCGGTGATGCGCGCCGGCACGTCCTCGACCGTGGTGCGCAGCTCGGCCGCCGCCGCCTTGGCGAGCGAGAGATTGTGGTTGGCATGCGCCCGCGCGCCGCGCGCCGTCAGCGCCTCGATGCGGCGGACGCCGGACGCCACCGCGCTCTCCGAGGTGACCGCGATCAGGCCGATGTCGCCGGTGCGCCTGACATGGGTGCCGCCGCACAGCTCGACCGACCAGCCCATGGCGTTATTGCCGTGATCACGCGCGGCGTTGCCCATCGAGACGACGCGGACCTCGTCGCCATATTTCTCGCCGAACAGCGCGCGGGCGCCGGCCTCGCGGGCGTCGTCGAGCCCCATCAGCCGGGTCGTGACCTCGGCATTCTCGAGCACGACGTCGTTGGCGATGTCCTCGACGCGGGCGAGCTCATCCGGGGTGATCGGCTTCGGATGGACGAAGTCGAAGCGCAGGCGGTCCGGAGAGACCAGCGAGCCGCGCTGGGCGATGTGGTCGCCGAGCACCTGGCGCAGCGCCTCGTGCAGGATGTGGGTCGCCGAGTGGTTGGCGCGGATCGCCGAGCGCCTGGTGTGGTCGACGTCGAGCTGCAGCGCCGCGCCGAGCTTGAGCGTGCCCTGCTCCACGGTGCCGATGTGCGCGAACAGGTCGCCGGCCTTCTTCTGGGTGTCGGTGATGCGCACGCGGACGCCGTCGCCGGTCATGAGGCCGGTGTCGCCGACCTGGCCGCCGGACTCGCCGTAGAACGGGGTCTGGTTCAGGACGATGACGCCGCTCTCGCCGGCCTTGAGGCTGTCGACCTCGGCGCCGTTCTTGACCAGCGCGGTGACCGCGCCCTCCGCGGTCTCGGTCTCATAGCCGAGGAACTCGGTGGCGCCGAGCTTTTCGCGCAGCGGGAACCAGACGGTCTCGGTCGCAGCCTCGCCGCTTCCGGCCCAGGCCGCGCGCGCCTTGGCACGCTGGCGGTCCATGGCGTCGGTGAAGGAAGCCTGGTCGACGCTGATGCCGCGCGACTTCAGCGCGTCCTGGGTGAGATCGAGCGGGAAGCCGTAGGTGTCGTACAGCGTGAAGGCGACGTCGCCGTCGAACATGTCGCCCTTCGAGAGCGAGGCCGACTTCTCGTCGAGGATGGCCAGCCCGCGCTCCAGCGTCTTGCGGAAGCGGGTCTCTTCGAGCCGCAGCGTCTCCTTGATGAGCGCCTCGGCGCGGATCAGCTCCGGATAGGCCTGGCCCATCTCGCGCGAGAGCGTGCCGACCAGCTTGTGCATCAAGGGCTCGCGGGCACCGAGCAACTGCGCGTGGCGCATCGCGCGGCGCATGATCCGGCGCAGCACATAGCCGCGGCCCTCGTTCGAGGGCAGCACGCCGTCCGAGATCAGGAACGACGAGGCGCGCAAATGGTCGGCGATGACGCGGAGCGACGCCTTCTGCGGGCCCTGCGGGTCGGCATTGGTGAGGTCGGCGATGGCGCGGATCAGGGCGACGAACAGGTCGATGTCGTAATTGTCGTGCTTGCCCTGCAGCACCGCGGCAACGCGCTCCAGGCCGGCGCCGGTGTCGATCGACGGCTTCGGCAGCGGATTGCGGACCCCGCCTTCGAGCTGCTCGTATTGCATGAACACGAGGTTCCAGATCTCGATGAAGCGATCGCCATCGGCCTCCGGCGAGCCGGGCGGGCCGCCCCAGATCTTGTCGCCGTGGTCGTAGAAGATCTCCGAGCACGGGCCGCACGGGCCGGTGTCGCCCATCTGCCAGAAATTGTCCGAGCCGGCGATGCGGATGATGCGCGATTCCGGCAGGCCCGCGATCTTCTTCCAGAGCCCGAACGCTTCGTCGTCATCGATGTAGACGGTCGCGGTCAGCTTGTCCTTCGGGAGGCCGAACTCCTTGGTGACGAGCTTCCAGGCGAGCTCGATGGCGTTCTCCTTGAAATAGTCGCCGAAGGAGAAGTTGCCGAGCATCTCGAAGAAGGTGTGGTGCCGGGCGGTGTAGCCGACATTGTCGAGATCGTTGTGCTTGCCGCCGGCGCGCACGCATTTCTGCGACGTCGTGGCGCGGTTGTAGGGCCGCTTCTCGACGCCGGTGAAGACGTTCTTGAACTGCACCATGCCGGCGTTCGTGAACATCAGGGTCGGGTCGTTGCGCGGCACGAGCGGCGAGGACGGCACGATCTCGTGGCCGTTCGCAGCGAAGAAATTGAGGAAGGTCGACCTGATCTCGTTGACGCCGCTCATAGCAATCCAATCGAAGAAGTCCGGGAATTCGGCGGCAATGCTTTTAGACAAGGCAACTTCGCGTGTCCAGAAACTGTGCAGAAACATCATGGGCTTGCTGCACGGCTCCTAAAGCTGGTTGAAAGCCGCCGTGACGCGTTGACAGCTTGCGCGGGCTGGTGTTTGGTCCCAGACATAGACGACAGTCGCGTCGGGAGAGACTGGCCTTTTGAGGTTCTGGTTGAACGTCAAGGGTCGGCGCCGAAGGAGCAACCGCCCCGGAAACTCTCAGGCAAAAGGACCCTCGCGACTGATACTGCATCTGGAAAGAGACGCTTGTCCGGTTTTGACCGGGACGCGTCCGCCGACGGGATAATACTCTCAGGCACAGCGACAGATGGGGCTTCGGTGGCGTTTTTCGGGACTGGTCCCGAGGAACCGCGCGAGGACCCCTGATCGATGGCTGAACCGGCTGCCTCCCCTTTTTTGAAGCGAACGCCGCTCCATGCGCTGCACGTCAGCCTTGGCGGCAAGATGGTGCCCTTCGCGGGCTATGAGATGCCGGTGCAGTACGCGCCCGGCGTGCTCAAGGAACACCTCCATACCCGCAGCGCGGCCGGACTGTTCGACGTGTCCCACATGGGCCAGGTCGCGCTGGTGCCGAAATCCGGCAAAGTCGCCGACGCCGCAGCCGCGCTCGAGCGGCTGGTGCCTCAGGACGTCATCGGCATTCCCCCGGGCCGGCAGCGCTATGCCCAGTTCACCAGCGCCGACGGCGGCATCCTCGACGACCTGATGGTGGCGAATTTCGGCGAGCACCTGGTGCTGGTGGTCAACGCCGCCTGCAAGGACGCCGACATCGAGCTGCTGCGCGACGGGCTGTCCGACGTCTGCGAGGTGCAGCCGCTGAACGACCGGGCACTCCTGGCGTTGCAGGGGCCGAAGGCCGCGAGCGTGCTGGCAAAATTCTGCGCTGATGCCGAGGGCATGCGTTTCATGGATTCCGGCCCGCGCACGGTCGACGGGCTCGCCTGCTACGTCTCGCGCTCCGGCTACACCGGCGAGGACGGCTACGAGATCTCCGTTCCCGCCGCCAAGGCCGAGCAGCTCGCCGAAGCGCTGCTGTCGGACAAGGACGTGCTGCCGATCGGACTGGGCGCCCGCGACAGCCTGCGGCTCGAGGCCGGGCTCTGTCTCTATGGCCACGACATCGACACGGCGACGACCCCGGTCGAGGCCGCGCTGGAGTGGTCGGTGCAGAAGGTCCGCCGCAGCGGTGGCGCGCGCGCCGGCGGCTTCCCCGGCGCTGACAAGATCCTTGCCCAGTTCGATGGCGGTGCGACACGCCGCCGCGTCGGCTTGAGGCCCGAGGGCCGCGCGCCGGTGCGCGAGGGAGCTGCGCTGTTCGCGTCGGCCGATTCAGCCGAGCCGGTCGGCCAGGTCACCTCTGGTGGCTTCGGCCCGACGCTGAATGCTCCGGTCGCGATGGGTTACGTGCCGACCACTCTCTCTGCGCTCGACACCCCATTGTTCGCCGATGTGCGCGGCCAACGCCTGCCGCTGCGCGTCGCCGCCATGCCCTTCGTTCCCAACACCTACAAGCGCTGAAGGACGTCCATGACCACGCTTTACACCTCCGACCATGAATGGCTCAGCATCGATGGCGACACAGCCACCATTGGCATCACCGACTATGCGCAGGCCCAGCTCGGCGACGTCGTGTTCGTGGAGCTGCCGCAGGTCGGCCGCGCGCTGAAGAAGTCGGAAGCCGCCGCGGTGGTCGAATCGGTCAAGGCCGCCTCGGACGTCTACGCGCCGATCACCGGCGAGGTGGTCGAGGTCAACCAGGCGATCGTCGACGAGCCGGCGCTCGTCAACACCGACGCCGGCGGCAAGGCCTGGTTCTTCAAGCTCAAGATCGCCGACCGGGGCGAACTCGGCGGCCTGATGGATGAGGCCGCCTACAAGGCGCATACGGCGTGAGACGTGCGGTGCGGCGACACTCACCACTGTCATCGCCCGGCTCGAGGGGGCGATCCAGTACGCCGCGCTCTCTCCGCCTGATCTCACCATCGATGTTTACTGGATGCCCCGCCGTCGCGGGGCATGACGAGGCATAGAGGATTTGCTCATGACCACGCCGCTCAAGCCGCTCGATGATGCCGCCACCAGCTTCGCCCGCCGCCATATCGGTCCCTCGCCGCGCGACGTCGCGGCGATGCTGGAGACCGTCGGCGCCAAGAGCGTGGCGGAGCTGATGGCGCAGACGCTACCCGGCACGATCCGGCAGACGGCGCCGCTCACCCTCGAGCCGGCGCTGAGCGAGCCCGAAGCATTGTCACACATGCGCGCACTCGCCGCACGGAATCAGGTCTTCACCTCGCTGATCGGCCAGGGATATTCCGGCACGCTCATGCCGGCGGTGATCCAGCGCAACATCCTGGAGAACCCGGCTTGGTACACGGCCTACACTCCCTATCAGCCGGAGATCAGCCAGGGCCGGCTGGAGGCGCTATTCAACTTCCAGACCATGATCTGCGATCTCACCGGGCTCGACGTCGCCAACGCCTCGCTGCTCGACGAGGCCACGGCGGCGGCGGAAGCGATGGCTCTGGCCGAGCGTTCGGCGCGGGCGAAGACCAAGGCGTTCTTCGTCGATCGGAACGTGCATCCGCAGACGCTGGCGGTGCTGCGCACCCGCGCGGAGCCGCTCGGCTGGCAGCTGATCGTCGGCGACCCCGCCGAGGATCTGGACGGCACCGAGGTGTTCGGCGGCCTGCTGCAATATCCGGACACGACGGGCGCGCTGCGCGATCCGCGCGCCGCGATTGCCAAGCTGCATGACAAGGGCGCGCTCGCGATCCTCGCCGCCGACCTGCTGGCGGTGACCGTGATTGCCTCGCCGGGGGAACTCGGCGCCGACATCGCGATCGGCTCGGCGCAGCGCTTCGGCGTGCCGATGGGCTATGGCGGACCGCATGCGGCCTACATGGCGGTGCGCGATGCGCTGAAGCGGTCGCTGCCCGGCCGCATCGTCGGCCTCTCCGTCGATTCACGCGGGGCTCCCGCCTATCGGCTGGCGCTGCAGACCCGCGAGCAGCACATCCGCCGCGAGAAGGCGACCTCGAACATCTGCACGGCGCAGGTGCTGCTGGCGGTGATTGCCGCGATGTACGCGGTCTATCATGGCCCCGACGGGCTGAAGGCGATCGCCCGCACCGCGCATCGGCGGACCGCGGTGCTGGCTGCAGGGCTGCGCAAGCTCGGCTTTGCGCCGGAAAGCGAGGCCTTCTTCGACACGGTCACCGTCGAGGCCGGCGCCAAGTCCGAGTCGATCATCGCCCGCGCGGAAGGCGAGCGGATCAATCTCGGGCGCGACGGCAGCAGGCTGCGGATCGCGCTCGATGAGACCACGACGGCCGATGTCGTCGAAGCCGTCTGGCGCGCTTTCGGCGGCGAGCTCTCCTACACGACGATCGAGGCGGAAGCGCGCGAGGCTCTGCCGGCCGAGCTCAAGCGGCAGCGGCCGTTCCTGACCCATCCGGTGTTCCACGCGCATCGCTCCGAGACCGAGATGCTGCGCTATCTGCGCAAGCTCGCGGACCGCGACCTCGCGCTCGATCGCGCGATGATTCCGCTCGGCTCCTGCACGATGAAGCTGAACGCGACGACCGAGATGATTCCACTGACGTGGCCGGAATTCGCCAGCCTGCACCCGTTCGTGCCGCGCGCGCAGGCCGCCGGCTATCATACGATGTTCGCCGATCTGACCGACTGGTTGTGCCGGATCTCCGGCTATGACGCGGTGTCGCTGCAGCCGAACTCGGGCGCGCAGGGCGAATATGCCGGCCTCCTGGCGATCCGCGGCTACTACGCCGCCCGCGGCGAGGGCCATCGCACCATCTGCCTGATTCCTTCCTCCGCCCACGGCACCAACCCGGCCTCGGCGCACATGGCCGGCATGGAGGTGGTCGTGGTCGGCTGCGATGCAGGCGGCAATGTCGATCTCGCCGATCTCAAGGCCAAGGCGGAAGCGCATAGCGCCAAGCTCGCCGCCATCATGATCACCTATCCCTCGACGCATGGCGTGTTCGAGGAGCACATCCGCGACATCTGCGACATCGTCCATGCCCACGGCGGACAGGTCTATCTCGACGGCGCCAACCTCAATGCGCAGGTCGGCCTCGCCAGACCCGGCGATTACGGCGCCGATGTCAGCCATTTCAACCTGCACAAGACCTTCTGCATTCCGCATGGCGGCGGCGGCCCGGGCATGGGCCCGATCGGCGTGAAGGCGCATCTGGCGCCCTTCCTGCCCGGTCACCCTGCGACCGACGGCGCGAGCGCGCATCCGATCGGGCCGGTCTCGGCCGCCCCCTACGGCTCGGCCTCGATCCTGACCATCTCCTACATCTACATGCTGCTGATGGGCGGCGACGGCCTGACCCGCGCCACCGAGATTGCGATCCTCAACGCCAACTACGTCGCGGCGCGGCTCGATGCGCATTTTCCGGTGCTCTACCGCAACGAGCGCGGCCGCGTCGCGCATGAATGCATCATCGACCCGCGGCCGCTCAAGCAGAGCAGCGGCGTCACCGTCGACGACATCGCCAAGCGGCTGATCGACTACGGCTTCCACGCGCCGACCATGAGCTTCCCGGTGGCGGGCACCTTGATGATCGAGCCGACGGAATCGGAGTCCAAGGCGGAGCTCGACCGCTTCTGCGACGCCATGATCGCGATCCGGAAGGAGATCGCCGAGGTCGAACAGGGCCGCTTCGGAATCGAGGCCTCGCCGCTGCGCCACGCGCCGCACACGGTGCACGACATCGCCGACGACGATTGGAACAGGGCCTACCGGCGCAGCGAGGGCTGCTTCCCCGCGGGCACCTCGCGCACCGACAAGTACTGGTGTCCGGTCGGCCGCGTCGACAACGTCTACGGCGACCGCAATCTGGTGTGCTCATGCCCGCCGGTGGCGGACTACGCCCAGGCGGCGGAGTAAGCCTCCTCACGCATGTTCCAGTGGATCGGGCGCCACGGCTCGCGACAATCAATGACGTGAGGCGTGTCGGGATCCGGAGCGATGAGCACCGCATGCCAACGCCAGAGATTGGCGTTGATCAATTCGGTGCCGCCCCACCAGCGCCGGATCGGATTATGGCTGCTGAAATCCTCCTCGCCGGCCAGGATCGCCTTGCCGAGCGGCGTCAGCGACAGCGTGCTCGCCTTGTAGCGCTCGAGGCGTTCACGGCTGTCGTGCATCTCGACCGAGAACGGCCGTTCGGCGAGGCCCGAAATTGCCGGCGCCGGCGCCAGTGCCAGACCGTCGAGCAACGCGCCTCCCTCCCAATAGTCATAGACGCGGCGTTGAAAGCGATCCCGATGATGCGGCAACAGGTCGAATGGGTGCTGATAGCCGGCTGACAGCAATTCGAGGATTCTCAGCTCCGATGCTCCCAGGCCCGTCGCAACACCAGGAAGCTCATCGAGCATCTCCTGCAAGCAGCGGCGAAGCTGCGGCAGTGCACTGAGATCCTGCTTCAACAGATCGAACCAGGCTTGCGGCGTGGGCGCCCGAAACGCCTGCCATGCCAGATGGCCCAAATCGAGATGCTCACGCGCAAGCTCTACGCCGGCAATGGCCCGACCGGCGAGTCGCCCGGCCGGGGCATCGGATAGCGGGACATCGACATGCCGCAATACGATCTTCGTCGCGATCTCCGCGTGATGGCGCAGATAGTCCAAGAGCCAGATCAGCACCAACTGGTCGTTCGGACGGGTCCCCATCCACAGCTCGACGCTATCGCAACGGTCGACAAGTTCGAGAAAACTCTGACTCCGCCCGCCGACCGCCATGAAGTCGCCACGCGAGGCGAAATCCAACCAATGCCCGCGCTTCGGTCGCGCGGTGCGCTGGACGAGATAAGCCGATAACTCGGCATCTGATGGCAACGGTCCCCATACGAAACGATGGAGAATTGGCACCACTAGGTCGGCAAAGCCGCCTCTCCGAAGCGCTCCGGCGCTGGGATCATCGGCCGCTAGAATCAAACGCGTCATGCTGTTGGCTCCGGCACGACCTGATTGGCTCAAGACGCTATCAACACGCTCGCGATCGGCTCCCGGCGCCCAGGACTGGCGTCGGAAATGTCGGTGCCGCCGCGCGGATCCGGTCCGCTCGTCCGCGCGCACGCATTCGATTATTCGCGCTGAAGATCGTATCCGGCGCTCGGAAACTCAGGCTCACTGCATTCGGTCATGCAGCAACCGCAGATTTCGGCAGAACACCACACATCTGCAAACGGGCGCCGGAACGTCGGCAACGCAACGTCCACGGCACCCGCCGCCGTCTTACCTCTACTCCTCCGTCGGCTCCTCGCCGTCGGCGTCGGCGTCGCGCTCGGCGTTGCCGGCCAGGATCTGCTCGGCGATCAGGCCGGAGTTCTGGCGGATCGCGGCTTCGATCTTGGCGGTCATGTCCGGATTGGCCTTGAGGAACGATTTCGAATTCTCACGTCCCTGCCCGAGACGCTGGCTATCGTAGGAGAACCAGGCGCCGGACTTCTCGACGATGCCGGCCTTTACGCCGAGATCGAGGATCTCGCCCATCTTGGAGACGCCCTCGCCATACATGATGTCGAACTCGACCTGCTTGAACGGCGGCGCCAGCTTGTTCTTCACCACCTTCACACGGGTGGAATTGCCGATCACCTCGTCGCGCTCCTTGATCGCGCCGATGCGGCGGATGTCGAGGCGGACCGAGGCATAGAACTTCAGCGCATTGCCGCCGGTGGTGGTCTCCGGCGAGCCGTACATCACACCGATCTTCATGCGGATCTGGTTGATGAAGATCACCATCGTGTTGGACTTGTTGATCGAGGCCGTCAGCTTGCGCAGCGCCTGGCTCATCAGGCGGGCCTGCAGGCCCGGCAGCGACTCGCCCATCTCGCCTTCGAGCTCGGCCTTCGGCACCAGCGCCGCCACGGAGTCGACCACCAGCACGTCGACCGCACCGGAACGCACCAGGGTGTCGCAGATCTCCAGCGCCTGCTCACCCGTATCCGGCTGCGAGATCAGAAGCTCGTCGATGTTCACGCCGAGCTTGCGCGCATACACCGGATCGAGCGCATGCTCGGCATCGATGAAGGCGCAGATGCCGCCCTTCTTCTGCGCTTCCGCCACCGTGTGCAGCGCCAGCGTGGTCTTGCCCGAGGATTCCGGCCCGTAGATCTCGACGATGCGGCCCTTCGGCAGACCGCCGATGCCGAGCGCGATGTCGAGCCCGAGCGAGCCGCTGGACACCGTATCGACATCCATCGAACGGTCGTTCTTGCCCAGCTTCATCACCGAGCCCTTGCCGAACTGACGCTCGATCTGGGACAGCGCAGCGGAGAGCGCCTTACTCTTATCCATGGAGGAACCTTCGACGATACGCAGGGCGGTGGCGGACATTGGCGCTCCTTATGGCGGGGATTCGCGGGATGGACAAACGGTTAACGAGGTCGGCCAGCAATCTTGAGGTGAATGTACTCCATCCGTTCTTTGTTCGCAATATGTTCTTCTCGACATTCACACCTCTCTTTCACAAACCCCTGACAACCCGCGGGAGACACGCCTGCCGCTCGAGGGCCGAGGGCCGGCGCGCGGTGCACCGCGCACCAGCGAGGGAGCGCTGCCCGATCAGCGCGCCCGGAAGCGAAGTACGGCATGCGGGATGCTGGATGACGGCGACTGCGAAGGGATCCCGATCCGGCTGGAGGCGGAAGCCATGCGCGCGAACGGCGCGGCCGCCGACCGGTGATCGCGCGGACTACGACCAGCCTGCGCGAGCGCTCCAACCTCGCTTTCCACGCCTGCGGCATACACAAAATCAATTATAAGTAGTTATTGTCGTCTCGGCCGTGCCCTATCATCCTGCTGGTCCTTCTCTCTGAGCCTCGCAGACCGCTTCCAATTTTCGGAACCAGCATGACCGGATCCAACAACGAACAGACCCTCACGCTGTGGCGCCCTGTCGGCCCAAAGGAGCTTGCCTTGATCGAGGCGTCGGGCATGCGTGCGTTTCCGCCGCGCCTTCCGGAGCAGCCGATCTTCTACCCGGTGCTGACCGAGGACTATGCCGTGAAGATCGCACGGGACTGGAACGTGCCGGCGAGCGGCGCCGGCCACGTGCTGCGCTTTGCGATCCTGCGAGGCTTCATCGACACCTACGAGGTGCGCGAGGCCGGCGGCCGCAAGCATCGCGAGTACTGGATTCCCAGCGAAGACCTCGCCGACTTCAACGCCGCAATCGTTGGACCGATCGTGCTTGTCAGGTCTTTTCCTTGAAACTACCAACTCCTACACGCGTGCGTAGATCGCACATTCCGTGGTTCTCCTGAGAGGAACGAAGTTCCATCGCCTCTTCTGCTTTTGTTCGGCTCGTCGTGCGTGCAGGCGCACGATTTCGATGCAGACGCGCAGCCGCGCGCAAGCGGCGGCCGGCCATCAGGTTCCGCATCACGTGGCGTGCAAGCACTCGACGGCCACCATATGACGGACGACAGATGAAGCGACGAACCTCGGACGCCCCCGTGTCGGACCCTGCCCAAGAATGCGTTAGCGCGCCATTGGCGCGGCTCCTCATGCCGGCCCGAGGAATGGCCCGGAAAAAACCCGCGTGATCCGCATCACGCGCGCCGGCGCTCACGACATCTTCAAGCCACAAACCATTGTCATAAACTTTGGGTTGCGTTATAGAATCGTGGTTGTCGTACGTCTGAGCAGATTTTTGATCAGCCCCGGATTTGTTTGTTCGTTGCGATGATGGTCGCCGCACATCGTCTAGTTTATCGCCTTTGGTGTGCCGTCGACCGATCCCTTGCAGCCTGTCAGCTCCCGCACTTGCAGGCTCCGTCACACGTAGGCGCACGGCCCTGAAACCATCCGCGCCGAAAGAAAGCCCCGGACGACGTCCGGGGCTTTCGACGTTGATAGCTCCGCTCGGGATGCATCTCCCTCCGTCATTGTCGTGATGTCGGGGAACGGATCGCGTGCGTTGCGCTTCATATTGGCGATGACAACAAATGACGTGACGTGCCCGTCCTGCAGGGCCGGCCTTCAAAGGATCGAGCTTCACTCGCAGCAAGACGCCGCGGGAGAGAGGCGTTGTCCGGCCTGCGATGAACTCTTGGAAATGGTCGACGGCGCGACGCAGATCGCCTACCGACTGACAGCCGTGCCGGAACGGATCTTCGACCACAGCCAGGTGCGCGTCCCACGGCGGCCGATCGAGATTGCAACCTTGATCTGACGCAAGGCACGCCTACAGATTTCGCACTAATTTAATCGTGTCACTGCCGAACTGCCCTCGCTGGGAAGCTACGACGTTGACGCCGAGCCTCGGACCGCAGCGGTCCGAGGCTCATTCGTTGGCCCGCGATTCGTCCGGTTGCGCCGCACATCACCCATGGCAATCAGCCTAACGGAAGCGAACAGCGCGACCGACCGTATTTTACCGGAATTGATCCGAGTGGGTTTTGCGCTTCCATTTGTGGTGCGTACATCAAACCCAGCGGCCTGGGGCGGTCAGGGCTCACCGGTTTTGGCAATGCCGCTCTATTTCTTTCGTATCCGCAACGGCCACTTCTCAGGCGCGTCCGAGTATGGGACCGAGTGCGCCGACCGCAACGCAGCCTGGAAAGAGATGACCACCGTCTGCGCCGACATGGCCAGCAGCATCTCGCGCAAGCTCGCCGAAAACTCCGAATGGCAGATGGAGCTGCTCGACGAGGCAAGGCAGCCGGTCTTCCGCATCCGGATCGTCGCCGAGTCGCTGGATCAGGCCTGACGGCTCGCCACACATCTTATGGATCGTCATCGGCGAAAACCGCCACCGAAGATTGTGGCCAGCGAGGTTGACTGCTCTTCATTTCGGCAGCCGAACTTGATCGAGATCAAAATGCCTGTCTGCATCTTGGCAGACATTTAAATTTGTATGGGTAATCTGATCTTCAAATGTCCGCGAACGGGGATGAACGTGCAGCATTGGCTGGAAGAGCCGAAGCCAGGCGATCCCACGTGCTCCTATGAAACCGTGGTCTGCAAGGCCTGCACGCGGCTTCATTTCATCAATCGCGATACACGCAAGCTTCTCGGCGAAAAGGAATGAGGCGCTCGCCGCAATCGTTCAATCGGCGCTGGGAAGCCGCCGCATCGTGAACTCGATGGCCCCATCGGGAAGCTCGCGCCAGCTTTCGACGGCGCTCATGTAGCCGGCCTTGGGATAGCGGGTCAGATAGTCGCGGGCCTTGGCGCGCGCTTGCTCGCGCGGCAGCGTGAACGTGTCGCGAACGTAGCCGTCGCGAGCCTGCGGGGCGCCCTTCTGGCGCCGGGCCGCCATCCGGCTGGCAATGTCCCGGGGGCGCATCCCCATCGACGAACTCCAACGCGCTGCCACACCATCAATATAGACGGGGCCGCGAAGAATCCGAGTCCGCAATCGGCAAGCGGGCCCGGGAGGGTCAGAGCCCGCCCGACCCGAGCGCGATAAATCTCAGTTGGTGCTGCCGACAGCCTTCGGCTTCTTGGCCGCGGTGGTCTTCATGGCAGGCGCCGCCTTGGGCTGCTCCGCCGCCCGGACGTTGCCCCAGGGATCGGTGCTCGTCTTGGCGTCAGGAATCTTGCGCATGGTGTCCCTGTAGGCCTGCTCCCGCGCCGCTTCGGCCTCTTTCTCCTCGGGCGACTTGGAGGGACCGTCGGCGAGAAGGTTGATGTTGGGCATCTGCGCCATTGCGGGCACCGCCCAGCCGGCCAGCACGGCGACCGCCATCGTCACGATCAGCTTCTTCATTGGTTACTCCCCGGTATAGGCGCCTTATACCATCGCTTCGCCATGCGCCAAGCCCGCGGCACTGTGCCGGAACGGTGGAGCGCAGGTCGGGATGTTCACGGCCGCATCGTCTGCGCGCACCTCCCGTCTGTTCCACGGCAGGCCATCATCATAGTTTTCCAACTCCGGCCTTTTCAAGCCGCCGCTCTGCGGCAACATTCCGGCAGCTCCGCCGATCGCGGCGAGGCAAGTCGATGCCAAGACACGTCGATGACACGATCATGGAAGGACCTCCGCGCGTGCCGAACGAGACCCTGAACTTCACCACCGACGACGCGAGGCGCATCCTCGATGACGTGTTCGCGCCCTGGATCAAGGATCTTGGCTTGATCGTCGAGGACATCGCGCCGTCTCCGCAGGGCGAAGCCGGCGCCATCCTGCGCATGCCGTTTTCGCCGCGGCTCTGCCGCGACAATGGCGTCGTCTGCGGCCAGGCGCTGATGGCTTTTGCCGATACCGCGATGGTGATCGGGATGGTCACCGCCAGCGGCGGCTACCGGCCGATGACCACTGTCGACCAGACCACGCATTTCATGCGCGCCATTGCCTCCGCCGACGTGATGGCCGATGCGCGCGTGGTGCGGATGGGCCGCACCATGAGCTTCGGCCGGGTCACACTGACCAGCGCCGGCGATGGCAAGCCAGTGGCCATGGTGTCGAGCGCCTTCGCGATGCTCTGATCCGCGGCCTGGCCGGGTTAACGAAACGTGAAGGCGAGGGCCCGGGCTTCGCACGCCGGATTCATCTGATCGAAACGCGAGCCTGATTTATTTTAGGTGCTTTTGACGCGAAAGGTGACGCCGTCCGGCACCGGAATACAGGCCATGAGCGAGACGAGTGACAAGCGCATTGCACCGAGGCATCGGGTGCTGAAGCAGGGCAGGCTGGCATTCGACGGCGGCGGCGCGGTCGATTGCATGGTCCGCAACATGTCCGACACCGGCGCCAGGGTCGAGGTGGTCAGTCCGGTCGGTCTGCCCGAAGCCTTCACGCTGGTGATCCCGGCCGACAAATTCACGCGGCGCTGCCACGCAGTCTGGAGCCACGACAAGCGGATCGGCGTGGCATTCGACTGATAGCGGCGCGGCGGGCTAGACCCACCGCAGGCGCCATCGCCACAACGCCACCAACAGGCCGGCCAGCACCCCGGCCGCGAGCAGGGAGCCGGCGGCGAACCGTCCGCCCGGACGATCAATCGTCCGTGACCACAGCGAGGGCCCTTCGCCATCGCGCGCCAGCCGAAACGCCACGACGCTGTCGCCGAGCGACGTTCCCGCCTCCGAATGGCCGCCGGCTGCGGTCACCACGAATTGCTCGCCCTTCCATTCATAGGTCATCGGATTGGCGACGCCCGGCGCGGGCAACCGGCCCTGCCAGAGCTCCTGACCTGAGACAGCATCAAAGGCGCGCAGATAGGCGTCCATTGCGCCGGTGAAGACGAGGCCGCCGGCTGTGACCACGACGCCGTTGACGAGCGGCGTGCCCCATTTGAACGCCAGCCCGAGCGGTGCGCGATCCTCGGTGGTACCGACGGTCGAGCGCCACAGGATCTTGCCGGCCTTGAGATCGACCGCGACCATTTCGCCCCATGGCGGCCGGTTGCACAACAGGCCGAGCTTGGACATGGCGACCACCCGCGTCACCGCGAACGGCGACCCGCGCTGCAGCCCGACATCGACACCACGCGGCGGCGTCATCCCGTCAGCTTCCGCACGCGGGATCAGCCGGACGATGTGGATGGCACGGCTGACATTGGCGTAGAGGATTTGATGGACGGGATCGAACGCCGCTCCGCCCCAGTTCACGCCGCCGCCGGTCATCGGAAACAGCAACGTGCCCTGGATCGTGGGCGGCGTGTACAAACCCTCATTGCGCAATGACGCGAGCTGATCGTCGCAGGAGGAATCCAGGACGCGCGGCACGGCCCTGAAAATATCATCCGCTGCGAAGCGCTGATCGAGCAGCGGCGGCACATGGGTCGGAAATGGCTGCGTCGCCGATAGAACCTCACCCTCGGCGGCGCCTTGCGGCACTGCGCGCTCCTCCACCGGCCAGACCGGCGCGCCGGTGTCGCGGTCGAGCACGAACACGAAGCCCTGCTTGGTCGGCTGTATGACGACGTCACGCGCCCCCTGCCCGGCATCGATTCGGGCCAACGTCGGCTGCGCCGGCAGATCGTAATCCCAGACGTCGTGGTGCGTGGTCTGAAACGACCAGGCCAGTTCGCCGCTTTCAATCCGCAAAGCGACCACGGAATCGGCATGCCGGTTGTCACCCGGACGCGCACCGCCGAAGAAATCCGGACTGGGCGACGAGGTCGGAAGGAAGACGAGGCCGTGCGTCTCGTCGACCGACATCGGCGCCCAGACGTTCGCATGTCCCGCAGCGATGCCGTCATGGATCAACGGATCGAAACTCCAGCGCAGCGCGCCGGTGCGCGCATCGAAACCGCGGACCGTGCCTTTGGGCGCATCGACCCGCACATTGTCGCCGATCGATGAGCCGACCACCACGACACCCCCGCCCACCACCGGCGCCGAGGTGATCTGGAACTCGCCCGGCCATAGCAGATCCTTGGAAATGTCGATCCGCACTTCGCCGTCCGATCCAAAGCCGGCGCAGGGCTGTCCCGTTTGCGCGTCGAGGGCGATCAGGCGAGCATCGACCGTGCCCATGAACAGCCTGCTGCGACATGCCGCGCCGGTCGGCGCCCGCTCGTCCACCCAATGGGCAACGCCGCGGCAGGCATAGCGATTGGCCGGGCGCCGCCCGTCACCGGCCTTGGGATCGAAACGCCAGCGCTGCACGCCGGTGCCGGGATCGAGCGCGACCACCTCATTGAACGGCGTGCAGAACACCAGGCTGTCCTCGACCAGGATCGGCGTCGCCTCGAACTTGGTCCGCAAGGCTGCCGCGGGCGGCCGGCTCTGCAGATCCCCGGTGTGATATTCCCAGGCAGGCACCAGCCGATCGACATTGGAAGGCGTGATCTGCGCCAGCGGCGAGAACCGCGTTCCACCGGCATCGCCGCCCCAGTGCTGCCAGCCAAGGGCCGGCACGACCATCAACTGGCTCCCGACGAGGACCGCGCAAACACCTGCTCGACGCAATGACATGACCCTTCCCTCCCGCAGACTGCATCCGAAGCGACGCACCGGGACGATGAAAGCAGCCTTCGCGGGCGGATCGAGCAGGATGGGACGGGCGGCGGCATCCGCGGGACGAGTGGTGAGGAGCGATGACGAATGGCAGAACCGAGAGGATGATCCGAACGGACGTCCCCCGCCAAACATCAGTGGCCGCCCTTGCGGGCGGCCACATCGATGCGCAGACGTCAGCCAGCTTCAGTAGCCATAGCCGCGCCGTGTCGGATAGTTCTGAGGTGCCCGCCCATAGCCACCGCCATAGCCGCCGCCAATGCCGATCCCGATACTGACCGGCGGCACCACGCGCACCGGCGGTCCATAATACGCGCGCGGCGGAGGCGGTGGCGCGTAGACGACGACATCGTCGTCAGGGTCGCGTCGGGGCGTGCGGCCGGCGCGCTTGGAAGGGTCCTCGTCGCGCTTCCTCGCCGGCTTCTCTTCGACCCGCTTCGGCGTCTCAGACTTCCGGGCCGGCGGAGGCGTCTGCGAGCATGGGCAGGTCGGGCCTGCCGCCGCTACGGCCGGCACGACCGGCAGGGTTGCCGAAGCGGCGGCCGGGATCGCCGCATTGGCGGCCGCCACCACCGACGTCACCACGGGCCGGTTGCGCAGGCGCTCGATCAGCTTGCGCGCGGTCGGGGTCAGGTCGCTGTTCGGATAGCGGTCGAGAAAGCCCTGATAGGACGCCACCGTATTGATCAGCACCGCCTCGTTCCAGGCTGCCATCCTGTTGTGGAGGTCGAGCCATTCCCGCGCCTGCGGGCCATAGGGCGGCGCGGTGTAGAGCGTCACGAAGGCCTCATACGCCTCGACGCTGCCGTCGCCGACGATGATTTCGTTGGCGGCCTCGATCGGCTTGCCCTCCAGGCTGCGCTTCCATTCGTCGACGCTGCGCTTGGCGACGACCGGCTGCGGGCCGGCATTGGCAGCGCCTCCATCCGCCGACCCGACGAAGCGAAAATCCTCCGTCAAGGACGACGAATCCCACGGCGTCTGCCGGCCCTCGGTGACCTTGTTCACCGCAACGCGCACGCGCTTGAACGCCTGCTCGATGGGAAGGCCCGGCTCCCGCGCCGCCTGCAGTAGTGCCGTGGTATAGGGGCTGTTTGCGCCAGTGCCATCCTCGGCTTCCGCGCCGGGCGAGGTCGAGTAGGACAGGAAGGTGCCCGGCGCTCCCGTCTTTGTGTCGACCAGCGCAAGACCGCGGCCCGCGTTCTGGCTGATGGCGGGAAACGGATTGTTGCGGCAGGCATCGAGCAGCAGGATTCGCATCCGGCTCGGCACCGAATTGAGCGTGTTCAGGAGATCGTTGAGACGCACGGCCTGCAGCGGAATGTCGGCTTCACGTCGCGGATCGACGTCCACGGGTACGAGATAGTTCTCGCCGTCGATCTGCAGTCCGTGGCCGGCATAGAACACCAGCGCCACCGTGTCGGGTCCCTTGGCCGCGATCTTGGCGGCGAAGTCGCCGACCTCCCTGTTGAGGTCCCGCTGCGATAGATCGGCGGCGGTCGTCACGTCGAACCCCGCTTCACCCAGCATCTTCGCCATTGCCTTGGCATCGTTGGCGGGATTCGGCAGCGGCGTCACCGAACGATAGGCCGACTGCCCGATCACCAGCGCCAGCCTGCTGCTTTCAGCCAATGCGGGAGCAAGGCCGGCAAACAGGCCGCCGGCGAGCAATGCAGCCCTGAGAGCGTGCCGAAACATGGGATCTCCAATCTGCTCATGGCGTGCCTGTTGGTCGAGCCGGTTCGCGGCCCGGTTCATCCCGACGAGCACAATCCGGTGAGCACGATGCCGGACGGCCGGCGCCGTTCGGGCGCGCATGACTGCCGCCGGCCGCGACCGGACATCGTTGCTGCACGAGTTTCCCGCAGCAATGCCGCGATCTCTCGCTAGCGTGCGCGCCGCAATGGGGGACGATGCGGCATGCGGCGGATTGCGTCACGCGTGGGGCTGCTCTCGGGGCTGCTCTCGGCCCTGCTCCTGATCGGCTGCGCCGCCGACAGCAATGCGCGCCTGCCGGCCTTCATGCGGGCCAAGGCGCCCGAGCCGCCGCAGCCCGAAGCCGCGCCAGATGTCGCGCTTCTCGTGCGCAAGAATCTCGACATGATCTTCGTCGCAACGACGCTGCCACGTGATGTCGAGGCCACATCCGCCCGACATGCCGATGCCGGCGATACATGGACCGCCTGCGTGCGGGCTCAGATCATATCCGCCAGTGGGACCGCGCTCCGGCGCCAGACCTATCGGCTCTTGATCAGGCACAACGAGATCATCGACCGGCGGCGCGCGGCGGCCGGCGACGACTGTGTTTCTGAAGATTACAAAGCCATCCTGCCGACGAAGTAATTCCTCCGAAGGCGAGCTGGATCCGCCACGCCGACTGGAACTCGTCCCGTCGGTGGGCGTGCAGGAACGGGGTACCACACCGGTCGCCGATTGTTAGTTCTTAGCTAACGCAAATCCGCAACCGCACAGCGAACGAATGGCTCAAATTTAACAATTCCTGCGGAACATCGGGGCCTAAACGCGGAATGACCCTGGACCTGGTTTTCCATGAACGTTCACCTCGTCGGCGATGACACGGCCAAGCTCGCTATGCTTCGCGGCATGCTGGCCGAACGCTGCTCGCTCACATCTGAACTGATCGGTGATGCCGACTTCAAAGGCGGCGATATCGACGCGATCGTCGTGGCCGCCGATCTGCGCCACGTCGACAACATCACCGCATTGAAGGAGATCTCCGAGCGGCTCTCGCGTATTCCGCGGCGGATCTTCCTGACCAACAACAAATCCCGTCTGTCGACGGTCCAGGCCTATGCGCTCGGTGCGACAAGTGTATTGTCGAGCACGCCGAGCCGCAATCAGTTGCTCGGAAAGCTGCTCGATGTGCGTCCGGGTTCTGCGGCCAAGAGCATCGCGGTCGACGACCGACAGGCCGCATTTGCCGGCGCGTCCTGCATCGCCTCGATGTTTGCAGCCGTGCTGGGCGGTGCAGCGATCGACGTCGAGGAGACCCGGCGGGCGGGCAAGCGGATCGCCGACTGTATAGCGGAAAACGGTCTGTCCGATTGGCTTGCCACCGTTCGCCGCCATCACGAAGGCACCTATCAACACTGCCTGCTCGTGACCGGCATCACCGTGGATTTCGGTTTGAGCCTCGGCGTCCACAGTTCCGATCTGGAGCGTCTCTACATGGCCGCGATGTTCCACGACATCGGCAAGGCCAAGATCCCGCTCACCATTCTCGACAAGCCGGGCCGGCTCGACGTCAAGGAACGTACGCTGGTGGAAACCCATCCGGTGGCCGGTTACGATGCACTGAAGGACAACGCAGCGATCACCGACGAAGTGCTGAAGGCGGTGCGCAACCATCACGAATTTCTCGACGGCAGCGGCTATCCCGATGGGCTGATGGCCGACAGCATCCCGGACCTGACGCGCATCCTCACCATCTCCGACATCTTCTCGGCGCTGATCGAATACCGCAGCTACAAGCCGATGATGACGCGCGAGAAGGCCTACGAGATCCTCCGGGGGATGGAGGGCAAGCTCGAGAAGCCGCTGATCGGCGCCTTCCGCGAGGTGGCGCTGATCCGCTGATCGCATCAGGCGACGTGCTGAACCGGCCGTTAACGCATCGATTCGAATTGTCTGCCAACGGCAAGTGTCTCTTGTCAGCTTTGCGCTAGTGTCGCCCGCGGTGTGGGTTGTCCGCGCCGCGAGGGGACCATCGGGACGTGGCCGAGATCATCGATCGCGCGATTGCGACTGCTTCATCGACGGCAAGGAACCAGCAGGCCGGTCCGCTCGAACGCGTGCGCGCCGCTGACCTGGTGCCGCTCGATACCGTTTCACCGCAGGCGTGGCAGGATCTGGCGGAGCATGCGCGGGAGCCGAACGGCTATTACCTGCCCGGCTGGGAACGCGCGGTGAACGCCACGGCACGCGGCCGCACCGGAACATCGGCGCTCTGCGCATGGGATGACGATCAGCCCTCGCGTCTCATCGGCCTGATGCCCACGACCTCCCTATGGCATGCCTGCAGGCTTCCCCTGCCCGCGCTCGCCAGCGGCCATCCCTACGGCACGCTGTGCACGCCGCTGCTCGACGGAAGGAGCGCTGAGCGGGCTGCGGCGCAACTGCTCGACGCTGCGCGACGAACAGGCGCGCGCGCCCTGCTGCTGCGAGACATGTCGCTGGCAGGCTCCGTGATGCAGGCGTTCGAGGCGGCGCTTCGTCGCGTGGATCTGCGCCCGCGCGTGCTGCAATCCTATGACCGGGCCCTGCTCGATGCGAGCGGGGACGCCGACACGGTGCTGCATGATGCGCTCGGCGCCAAAAAGCTGAAGGAGTTGCGCCGCCTGCGTCATCGGCTGGCCGAGCATGGCGACGTCCGCTTCGAGGTCGCGCGCTCTCCCGGCGACGTTTCCACTGCGCTGGAGACTTTTCTGGTGTTGGAGGCGAGCGGTTGGAAGGGGCGTCGCGGCACTGCGCTGATCCAGCACGACGGCGACGCGGCGTTCATCCGACGCGCTGCACCGGCGCTGGCACAGCACGAGGCCTGCGAGATCATCAGCCTCATCGCGGGCGACACCACCGTCGCCGCAGGCGTCGTATTACGGCATCAGGATCGCGCCTTTTTCTTCAAGCTCGGCGTCGACGAGCGCTTCGCGAAATACTCGCCCGGTGTCCAGCTGACGCTCGACCTGACGCGGCACCTTTGCGCGGATCCGAAGATCAACGCCGCCGACTCCACCGCCGGTCCCGACCATCCCATGATCAACCCGATCTGGCGCGAGCGCCTCGCCATCGGCGACGTGATTATCCCGCTCTATACGCGCGATCCGGTCGTCGAGCTTATTCACGGCGCATTGACTGCGCGACGCGAAGGCCTCGCCATGGCACGCCGCGCCGTGCACGCGGTCCGCGCCATCCGAAAGCGCCGGCCGACTACTCAGCCGCCTCGGCGTTGACCTCCGCCGACACCTGCCGGATGGCGCGCGCCAGCATCTGCGGATCCTGCGCGCCGGAGACGGCGTATTTCTGCGCGAAGACGTAGGTCGGCACTCCGGAGATGCCCTTCTCTGCGGCCTCCTGCGCCTGGGCCGAGACCAGCGCCACATCCTCGTCGGTCGCCAGCATCTTGCGGACCACCTCGGCATCGAGCCCGCACTCCGCTGCGGCCTGTACCAGCACCTCGACATCGGTCAGATCGCCGCCGTCGCGGAAATACAACTCCATCAGCCGCTGCTTCATCTCGGGCGCCTTGCCGATCTCGCCGGCCCAGCGGATCAGGCGATGACAATCGATCGTGTTGGGCTGACGGGCGACACGATCGGGATGATAGCTCAGCCCCTCCTGCTCCGCGGCCGCGACCACGCGGCCTGCGATGCCCTTGTAGGCCTCGACCGATCCGAACTTGGTCGTGAGGTACTGCTCGCGGCTGATGCCCTCGCGCGGCACCCAGGGATTGAGGAAGAACGGCCGAAAGTTCACCTCGACCGGCACGTCAGGCACGAGCTTCAGCGCCTCCTCGATGCGCTTCTTGCCGATGTAGCACCAGGGACAGACGACATCGGAGACGACATCGATGATCAGCGGCTTCAAGGTGCTCATGCGCGTGCCTCCAGGTTCCCATGGCTGCGCCCAAGATAAACCCACGCACGGCCAACACAAGCGGGGTCACGGCGAGGTAACCATCTCCTTCAGTCTGAGCGCGGTGAGCTCATCGGCCGGAAAGAAGGTCTCCAACGCCAGCTCCGACAGCGTGATATCGACCGGCGTGCCGAACACCATCGTCGTCGAGAAGAAGCTCAGCACATCATCGCCGACCCGAAGCCGCAACGGGATCGCGACGCTGTCGGCCGCGAGCGGCGCCGATCGCGCGGGGATCGGATAGGACTTCAGCTCCTCATAGAGCTTGAGCAAGCCGGCATCGGCGGTTGCCTCGCATTGCCGGTGCAGTCTCTCCAGCAGATGGCCGGCCCATTCGGCAAGGTTCACCGTCCGCGCCGCCAACCCCTCCGGATGCAGCGCCACGCGCAGCACATTGAGGGGCGGCGCAAGCAGCCGCTCGGAGACACCGGACAGCAGCGGCGCGATCATCCGGTTCGCCGCGACCAGGTTCCAGTGCCGGTCGATCGCGAGCGCAGGGTTGGGCTCGTGGGCCTTGAGCACGAGGTTCATCGCCTCGCGCGCTTGCTTGAGCGCCGGATCATCCAGCGGGCGCTGCTGGAAGGCGGGCGCGTAGCCAGCCGCCACCAGCAGAACGTTGCGTTCGCGCAGGGGCACGTCCAGTCGCTCCGCCAGTTTGAGGACCATGTCGCGCGACGGCGCGGCGCGGCCGGTTTCCACGAAGCTCAGATGGCGCGCCGAGATCTCGGCATCGAGCGCGAGATCGAGCTGGGACAGATGCCGCCGCTGCCGCCATTGCCGCAGGTGCTCGCCGACATGAACGGGTCTGGCGCGGTCGGCGCGCGCCGAAGCAAGCTGTGCATTCATGAGCCAAGACCTAACACGCTGACGTCAGCACCTCCATGACCTGCCAGGTAATCGAAATGCCTCCCGGCGCAGGTCATCGTCCTCACCACAGGAGATGACGATGAGCAGGCAGCGCAATCTCGAGACCCTTCCGTTCACCGCCGCCAGCCAATGGCTGGCGGGTCTCGCGACATCGCTGCTGGCGCGCTCGCTCAACATGCCGGAGCCACTGCTGTACGTCACGTGCAGCCTCGTCTTTGCACAGGTGTACGCGATCGAGACGAGAGCAGCGCGCTCGCTGCGCCCGGCGCGCCTGCGCCGTCAGCTCCTGGCCTGGTTCCGTTGAACCGCCCCCAACCGAAAGGAGACCCGACATGATCACCTCGTCCGCCCTGCTCCGCCGCGCTCTGCTCGCCGATGCCGCCTTCAGCGGCGTTGCCGGGCTCGCGCTCACCTTCGGCGCCTCGCCGCTGGCGGCGCTGCTGCAACTGCCCGACGCGCTGCTGCGCGAGACCGGCCTGTTCCTGGTCGTCTACGCGAGCTTCGTCGGCTGGCTGGGCTGGCGGCCGGTGGCGCCGAGGCCGCTGATCGTCCTGGTCATCGCCGGCAATGCGGCGTGGACGGTCGGCAGCGTCGCGCTGCTGTTTTCGGGCCTGGTCGCACCGAACGTGCTCGGCGAGATCTTCGTCGCAGTGCAGGCGGTGGGCACCGGCCTATTCGCCGAATTGCAGTATATGGGCTTGCGCCGGAGCGCCGCCGCGGTCACGGCCTGACCGGTGGTGAGCGCCGGGCTTCATGATCGAGCGGCCCGGCGCTCACGGCCAAACCGATATTTGGACATGCGCGGCGAACGCCTCTTCTGCATAATTGGAGATCGACGGGAGATCGTAGCGATGCAGCCTCAGGTGATCGGAACGGAGGGCTACGCCACCGAGGCCGAGGATCTCTTCGTGCGCTACGAGAGCATCCCGTCGGAACAGGTCCATGCCGCCGTGCTTCATCTGCTGCCCAACGCGCCCGCGCGCGTGCTCGACATCGGCGCGGGCACGGGCCGCGACGCCGCCTGGTTCGCGGGTCTTGGACATCAGGTGGTGGCCGTCGAGCCGACCGAAGCACTGCGCGTCGGCGCCATGCAACTGCATGCCTCGCCTGCGATCACCTGGGTCGACGACAGCCTTCCGGAGCTCGCCGCACTGGCCGCTCGTGACGAGCAGTTCGACCTCGTCATGCTGACCGCCGTCCTGATGCATCTCGACGAGGCACAGCGGCGACGTGCGCTTCCCAACATCGCGGCGCGGATTGCTCCCGGCGGACTGCTGATCATGACGTTGCGGCATGGTCCGGTGCCGCCGGGCCGCCGGATGTTCGAGGTCGCGGCCGAGACGATCGTTGAGCCTGCGCGGCAGCTCGGGCTGACGCTCCAGCTCAACCGGCGTGGCGAGTCGCTCGGCGCGGAGAACCGGGCGGCCGGCGTCACCTGGACGACGCTGGCCTTCGGCAAGCCGTCCTGAGAGATCCCGGAAACGAGCTGATCGGATCAGGCCGCCTTGGCGCGGCTGGTCTGCGTCTTCGCCGGGGTGGATTTGGTCCTGCCACGATTGCCGGCAGCCGGCCGCCGGGTCTTGGCTTTGCCGCGAGCCGCCTCGCCCGATTGGGCTCTGGCCTTGGGCCGCTGCTTGGCCTTGTCCTTGACGAGCTTCCCGGCCTTTTTCTTCGCCTTCTTCTCGGCCTTGCGCACGTCCTTCGCCTTCACCCGCGTCCGCTCGGCGCGCGCCTCGGCCTTCTTCTTGGCGCGCTTCTTCTCGCAGGCGTCGCATTTGCAGCCGATCGGCTTCAGATAGGCTTTGAAGTAGTCCGTGCCGTAGTCGTAGTTGATCTCCTCGCCGGGCTCGATGTTCTTGATGGCCCGGATGAAGATCTTCTTCTTGCGCGGCTTGACGTCGGACTCGGCGTTCGGCTTGCAGGAATGATTGATGTAGCGGGCGACGTTCTCTCGGATCGAGCCGTCGATGGTCCAGCGCTTGTCGAGCTCGAACAGATATTTGTTCTCGATCGCGTCCTCGTCCGCCTTCTTCGAATCCAAGAGCGGACCGAAATAGCGGATGATCTTGGTACCCTTCTTGATCGGCTGGGTGGCGAACAGACCAAGCCCCGTCTTGGAGCGGCCGATGCGATAGGGTTTGGATTGCGGGATGACAGGCATGAGTGATGAGAAGACATGGACCTCGCGAGGCCGCCGTTCTAGGATAAATTCGCGACGATGTCAGGTGTTTCCCGCCGCCGTTTCACGCCGTCCCCAGTTTGCAGCGTCCTGCGCAGGACGAATTCCGGTCATCAGGGGCCCTCGCATGTCCGAATTCCTCCCACATCGCGTCGTGGCGCGACGAATCAGTGTCGCATTGATGCTCTGCACGGCGTGGATCGGACAGGCGGCTGCAGAGACCATCGCCAGCGCCTATACATCGGCCGCCGCCAAGGACTGCCGGACCATCGGCGGCAAGCAGGAGGATGACAGCTCGACTGAGACCTGCCCTGGCAAGGACGGCCTGATTCTGCTCGTCAACGAAGGCGATCTTCGCCAGACCGTGTCTGTGGGGCGCAATGTCCGCGCGGCCGCCAAGGAGCCGGCTGCTCAGACCTGGTTCGGACCGTTCAACTCCGCCGGCAACGCTGTCGAATGGAGGCTGGCTGACGGCAGGCCGTTCGCGATCATCCAGCGCTGGCAGATCGCCGACAACGACGATCAAGGCAGCAAGGGGCCGAAGGACAAGCCGATGCTGGTGGTGACCCGGCTGCCGCCCGGACCGGTCTGCCACGTCGCCTATGTCGACGCTGCCGCCAACTCCAATGCCAACGAACTAGCGCGGCAGGCGGCTGACCAGACGGCGCGAGGCTTTGCCTGCGGCAAGGACAGGGTGAAGATCGTCGGCGCGCGCGGCCGGGCCGTCGATCTGGCGTTGCCGCCCAATTAGCGCGCCGACTTCCGTCCGGACTTTGCGGTCTTGCGCACGGCGGATGTGCGCCTGCTCGCCGTCTTCGATGCGCCCTTCCCGGTCTTCGATTTCGCCGCCCGCTTGCGGCCACTGGTCTTGGTCTTTGCCGCCTTCCTGGCCGCGACGCGCATATTGTCGACCAGGTTGGGATAGCGCCGCCCGGCCCGACGGGCGCGGGCCTTGGCCGCCGCCTTTTCGGCCGGGGTGAGACGGACGGAGGCCTTGCCGGCGCGCTTGCGCGGATTGGCCTTGCTCCAGGGAGCGCGTGGGGTTCGTGCCATGCGTTGCCAACGCACGATCCCCCACCCGGTTTCCGGTGTGTCGAACTACGCGCCCGGCGGCAGCTTCGGCACGGTGGCCCGGAGCATCGCCTCCAGCAGCGATTCGGCCGTGGTGCCCGGCGGCGAACGGCGCAGAATGTCGGCAAGGCGGCCGTCGAGCAGCAGCATCGTGTAGCCATGCACCAGCGACCAGGCGCGGGCGATCGCCGCCGACTGATCGAGCGACAATTCCTCGTCACCGACCGGGCCTTCGCTGCGCGCGGCGACCGATCCCGCGAGTCCGGCAAACGAGGCTTCCGCGGCCTCGTGCAGCGAAGGGCGCGAATAATCCAGACGCTCGGTGCGGAACATCAGTCCGTACATGCCGGGATTGGCCTGCGCGTAGGCGACATAGGCGCGGGCCCGCGCCATCGCCCGCTCGATCGGCGTGCCGGGCTGCTCGCCGGCCGCTTTCATCGCCGCATTGAACCGCGTGAAGCCGATCGCCGCGAGCTCGCTGACCAGCCCGGTGAGATCGCCGAAATGATGCGTCGGCGCCGCATGCGACACGCCGGCCTCGCGCGCCACCGCGCGCAAGGTGAGTCCGGCCAGCCCGTCGCGCTCCAGCACGCGCTCGGCCGCTTCGAGTAGCGCATCGCGCAGCGCGCCGTGATGATAGGGCGCCGCCGGCTCGCCCGCGCTCACCGCGCGGCGCGACCGCGTCCGGGCCACCGCCGTAGCCGTCCGGTGCCTGCTCAGTCTTGCCTGTTCGATCTTCGTCATGCCTCTCCTTATACAAGCAATTTTGACAGCGTAAAGATTAGCCTTGACCTGCAGGCGCTCGGCCGGTAGCCTTATCTTTACATCGTAAAGATAAAGCCGGATCCAAGGGGAAGGAAGCGCCATGAATGGACAGTCGATGAACGGACCGTTGCACGACACAGCCCGCCAGCGCCCCACACCGCGCGACAACATCGCGCCGATCCCGTTCGAATGCGACGCGCCGTTCCTGAAAGTCACCGGCGAACTGCCACGTGAGCTGAACGGCACGCTCTATCGCAACGGCCCCAATCCGCAATTCGACTCGCCGGGTTCGCACTGGTTCGTCGGCGACGGCATGCTGCACGCGTTCCATCTGGAGAACGGCCGCGCGTCCTATCGCAACCGCTGGATCCGCACCCCGAAATTCGAGGCCGAGCGCCGCGCGGGGCGCGCGCTGTTCGGCGGCTTCGGCCGCAGGCTGCCGGACGCGCCAGCCGAGGTCACCGATGGCGGCGTTGCCAACACCAACATCATCGCCCATGCCGGCCGCCTGCTCGCGCTCGAAGAGGCGCATCTGCCGACCGAGATCGAGCCCGGCACGCTCGCCACCCGCGGCTATCACGATTTCGGCGGCCGCCTGCGCGGCGCCTTCACCGCGCATCCGAAGACCGATCCGGTCACCGGCGAATTGCTGTTCTTCGGCTACAACGCCGCCGGTCCGCTGACGCCAGCGCTGTCCTACGGCACGGTCGATGCGGCCGGCAAGCTGACGCGTCTCAATCGTTTCGAGGCGCCCTATGCCAGCATGGTGCACGACTTCATCGTCACGGCCAATCACGTGCTGTTTCCAATCCTGCCGCTCACCGGCAGCATCGAGCGCGCAATGTCCGGCAAGCCGCCTTATGCCTGGGAGCCCGACAAGGGCGCCTATGTCGGTGTGATGAAGCGCAGCGGCGACATCAAGGACATCGTCTGGTTTCGCGGTGACGCCTGCTACGTCTTCCACATCATGAATGCCTGGGAGGACGGCAGCCGGATCATTGCCGACGTCATGCAGTTCGAGGAAGCGCCGCTGTTTCCGCATCCCGACGGACGTCCGACCGATCCGGCCAAGTCGGTCGCGCGGCTGTGCCGCTGGAGCTTCGATCTCGCCGGCAACACCGACCGTTTCACCCAGAGCTATCTCGACGACCTCACCGGTGAATTCCCCCGCATCGACGACCGCCGCGCCGGGCTCAAGAGCGGCCATGGCTGGTACGCCTGCGCCAATCCGGACGGCCCGCTGTTCGGGGCGCTGTCCGGCCTCGTCCATGTCGACGGCGCCGGCACGCGCCACGCGACGCATCTGCTGCCCGCCGGCGACACCCTGTCCGAGCCGGTATTCGTGCCGCGCAGCCGCGATGCCGCCGAGGGCGACGGCTGGCTGCTGACCGTGGTCTGGCGTGCCGGCTCCAACACCAGCGACCTCGCCGTGTTCAACGCCACCGACATCGGCGGCGGTCCGGTGGCCCTGGTTCATCTCGGCCACCGCGTGCCCGATGGCTTCCACGGCAATTGGGTCGGCGCAAACGAAGCAAGTCATTGATAAAGCTTAGCTAAATATGTTGCTTCACAAAATTTTGACATTGTCAAGATTTGCTTGACCCGGTTCCGCCGGGATCCTACTAATCTTGGCAGTGTAAAGATTGGCCGGGCGAGCTCTATGACGATCTTCCTCATCCTTGCGCCCTACGGCGTCTACGCGGCGCTGATGATGGTGGTCTCGGCCACGCTCAGCCTGGCCGTGGCCACGGCGATGTGCCTGATCGTTGTCGCGGTCGACGTCGTCAAGGGACGCTCGATCAAGATTCTCGGCCTGGGCTCGGCGATCGTGTTCGCAAGCATAGCCGCCTACCTCGGCCTCATCGATCCGACCCTCAGCGCATCCGCGGTGCGTCTTGCGGTCGACTGCGGCATTTTCGCGCTGTCGCTCGGCTCGATGCTGCTGCGCGCGCCGTTCACGCTGCAATATGCGCTCGAGGCCGTACCGCCGGAAACCGCGGCGATTCCGGGCTTCCTGCGCGCCAATTACGTCATCACCGGCGCCTGGACCGTATCGGCGCTGCTGATGATCGTCGGCAACCTGATGACGCTCTACGTGCCGGGCCTGCCCTATTGGACCGGCCTCGCCATCGCCTTTGCCGCCCGCAATAGTGCACTTTATTTCACGCGCTGGTATCCTGACTACCGCCGAACAAAGGACGTGGCAGCGCAGACTGCCGCCGCAATGTCCGGCCAAGATTCGTGACCGGGGTCTGCTGCAGGAGACGTGCGTGAAAATCGTGTTTGCCAAGCTGATTGCCGACTTCCTGTCGGCCGCGGTGTTCTTCATCCTGTACATCGCAACCGATGATGTCGTGCTGGCCACCGCCGCCGCGGTCGCCGTCGCCGTGGTGCAGGTGGTCTGGGCGCGCATCAGGGGCGTGAACCTCAGCTTCATGGCCTATGCCAGCGTCGGCCTCGTCATCGTGCTCGGCGGCGTGACGCTGCTGACCAATGACCCCCGCTTCATGTTCGCCAAGCCCGCGATCGGCCATTTCGCCATCGGGCTGATCATGCTCAAGCGCGGCTGGATGCTGCGCTACGTGCCGCCGATCGTGTCGGAGACCATTCCGGAATACGTCACCATCGCCGGCTATGCCTGGGCGGCGCTGATGTTCGCGCTCGGTCTCGGCACGATCGCGGTCGCCATGACCGGCGACATCAAGCTGTGGGTGCTCTACATCACCGTGGTCGCGGGCGGCGCCAAGGTCGCGGCCTTCGCGCTGCAGTTCATGGCCTTCCGCTTCGTGGTCGCCAACCGCCTCAGGGCGGCGCGGGCCTGATCGCTGCATCCGATCGCCGCAATGGGCTTACGCGCAAAGATGCGCTATAGGGGCGGCCGAACGCATCCTCGAGGTCGTTGCCTCGAGGTCCGCAAAATCGCAATGCCAGGAGAACGATCGATGGCTGTGGACGGCAACTGGAATCTGACCTTGAACACGCCCATGGGCGAGCGCAGCGCGACCCTGAGCCTGAAGAGCTCGGGCGCGACGCTGACGGGGACCCAGGCCGCGGAAGGCGATTCCGCCGAGATCTTCGACGGCACCGTCAACGGCGACGACGTCGCCTGGAAGGTCTCGATCACCAGCCCGATGCCGCTGACGCTGGATTTCAAGGGCAAGGTCGCCGGCGACACCATCTCCGGCGAGATGGGCATCGGCTTCATGGGCAGCTTCCCGTTCACCGGCGCGCGGGGCTGATCACCGTTCTGAAGGGTGGGTAAAGGCACGCCACGCCGCTGCCGCTTCGTGGCGGCCCCACGCGCGCCGTGCCCACCATTAGCTCCGCAGTGCGCCAATCGACAGTGGGCATGCACCCGCCCCACGGGCGGACGCTTTGCCCACCCTGCGGCAGCGTTTGTCCGGCTCGTTCCGCTTCACATCTCAAACAGCCCGGACAAGCGGACGCAGCCTCGCGGCTGATAAGGCCCGAGTGATGCATCGGCATGTCCCTCGCCAAATGCAGAGGGCGCAGGGAAGGCCAGGCGTCGGCTGACGCCTGCGGCCCGCCTGCGAAAGAAATGCAGGCGGCAGGTACCACAGGTGCAGCCGGAAACGCCCGGCCTTCCCTGCGCGATGGCTTCACGCTTATACGCAGTCTCCCTGGTGCGCCGGCTTGTTGGCCACCATGATCCGCGCGATGCGCTCAGCACCGCACGAACGTGACACCAGCTTCGGGGTGTCAGGACGCTGCGACTTCGCGTCCGCGCCAAGCCGTTCGTCCGCGTATCCGAAGACACGCTGCGGCTCCATCGCGGCCATCGCCTCCCCGCCTCGCGTGTCGTGACGATCGCGCGCAACGCCCCTCCGCAGTGAGGCGGGATGGCGAGATAAAATCACGATTTCGGAAAAATCACAAGCGATTTATTTTTTTTAGAACCTTCCCCCTGGAAATCGGATCGAACATTGGCCTATGGCCCGTCAGGGAAGCCGCGCCCCCTCATTGAGGTCCGACCAGCGGAACGGTGCGCACTTGTTTGTATTTCGACCCCTGGCAGGCATCGAAGCCATCAACCGTGAGGCGGGGACTTCCTATATCCATCGCTACGGCTGCCGCAATGGCTCAAGCGGTCATCGTTGCGGTCGCGATCGGAATCTGATTGGATCACCTAACTCACATTCGAGCTAGGAATTGGGTAATCATAGTCCAACCTGCTTCATTGGAACTACAATGAGATATCTCTTACTTCTTTCGGTACTACTTTCCGGTACCGCCGCGGCAGAGGCCGCTCCGCAATCGAGTTGCGCAGCCAAGTTTATCGGTGACTGGCGACACTCAGGCAGTGGCAACAGAGGTACGCTACTCCCTGACGGCAGAGCATTGTGCAGCGAACACCCGGCTTGTGTCCAGGGTACGTGGACCTGCTCGGGAAACGTATTGACCTATACGAACAGCGCGGGGACATGGAACTACACGCTCGAGCCGGACGGAAAGTCCATGTCCACGAATGGCGGGGCCGCTACCGCTGTCCGCATCGGAGCGGTACCGGCAAACGCTCGTTCCCGGGATCTTGGCTCTGCAGCGAAGAATGTGACCGCTGACATTCTCGGCGTGGACAGAACGCAGCCGAATCCGGCAGCAACTCCCATTACCAAGCCCGTTGCCGAGCCACCATCAAGCGTAGTTCGACCGGCGCGGACAGTCAGTTCGGCCCTACAATCAGATCCAAGCCAGTGCGTGGTAGAGAAGGCGTGGCCGAAAGCTCCTGGGGTCAACTGGTACAGCCTGAAGAACAGCTGCAAGCGGCGGGTGACGTTGGATTATGACGACTGCGACCTGAATCTCAGCACGAACATGGTTCAGTGCTCAACAAAGACGCTCCCTCTTGCACCACGCAGCGAATTCGGCCCGGTGCCCAACCACAAGCACCCGCTCAACGCACGCGATTTCCGCTAGCAGCATCTCGAAACTCGACGGCCTAGCCCTATGCAGGGATAAGCGGAAACCCGTCCGTTGATCGCTTACCCCATGTACGCCAGCCCTCCACGCTGAAGCAGATGTGGGACAAACTTGGCCGGGCCGCGCCTCAAAACCAGATCTGCATCGGCACGCCATGCGCGTCGCGCGGCGCAGCTTCTTCCGGTACGCAGCCCGCGCAGTCGCGAGCGGCCAGCGCGACCGCGCAGGCGTCGAGGACGTCGTCGGGCTTGGCACCGGTGCCGATGCGGGCGCGAGTCATCCAGTCGTCGATGGCGGCGAAGCCTGCAGAAACTAACAAGTCGCGCCGCAGCCTGGCGCCATGATCCGTCTTCTTCGACGGCAACGGCGCGCCGTGGAGGCGAAGGAACACTAGCTCGGGATGCACCTCGCGAATGTCGCGATCGAGATGCGCGCGCACGAAGGCGTCGACCTCCATGATCTTTCGGCCGAGATGCCAGAGCTGGCGCGAGGCGCGCGTCTGCCCGCGCCGCGACGCCTCGATATTGGCCTCATCTGGGTCCTTGTAGTTCTCCCACAGCCAGCGCCGCGCGCCGGTGAACACGCGCGAGCGATGCGGCGCGAGTTTGTCTCGCGCGAGCTTGTCGCAGGTTCTGTTGCCGCCGTCGGTCATGCCGATGGGGATGTCGATCGCGGCGCGGGTAAAAGGAGCCGATAGTGCCGTCGAAACGTCGGCGGGAAAGGCGATGTCGCGCCGGTCGCCTGCAATCGACACCGCGACCCAGCCGCGGGAGGAGCCGTCGAGACCGATGATGCGGTTGGCGTGCATTACATCAGACTACCAGTTGCTTCGTTCAGCATCGTGCTCCTCTTGCCACGAACGCACGCTGAGTCCCACGGTAGTCGGAGCCGAGCTGGCCCCACAACAGCAGTGAGCTCCCCTCCCCCTTGCGGGGAGGGGTCGGGGGTGGGGGTCTCCGGGCGCTGAACGCTATGGGCGCGCACACACATCAACCACCAAACTATCGAGAGAGCGAGGTCGCATCGCGCTGCGTTTCCTCGCCCATCAGATAGAGCGCGACTCGTGGACCCCCACCCCCAACCCCTCCCCGCAAGGGGGAGGGGAGCGCACCGTCGGCGTGCGAATTCGGTTGCCACGCTACGCGCTCAGGCGAGATGGGCCTCCCCCATACACCAACGGGCGGGATCGCTCCCGGCCGCCGCAACAAACATCACGCCCGGCTCACCTCAGCCGAGGTTCAGCTCCTTGAAGAAGTCGTTGCCCTTGTCGTCGATGATGATGAAGGCCGGGAAGTCCACCACTTCGATGCGCCAGATGGCCTCCATGCCGAGCTCGGGATATTCGACGACCTCGACCTTCTTGATGCAGTGCTCGGCGAGGTTGGCCGCGGCGCCGCCGATCGAGCCGAGATAGAAGCCGCCGTGCTTCTTGCAGGCCTCGCGCACCGCCGGCGCGCGGTTGCCCTTGGCGACCATCACCATCGAGCCGCCGGCCGCCTGAAACTGGTCGACGAAGGAATCCATGCGGCCCGCGGTGGTCGGGCCGAACGCGCCGGAGGCGTAGCCGTCCGGGGTCTTGGCGGGGCCGGCGTAGTAGACCGGATGGTTCTTGAAGTAGTCCGGCAGCGGCTCGCCGCGGTCGAGACGCTCGCGCAGCTTGGCATGCGCGGCATCGCGCGCGACGATCATGGTGCCGGTCAGCGACAGCCGGGTCTTGATCGGGTTCTTCGACAGAGTGGCAAGGATGTCCTTCATCGGCTGGTTCAAGTCGATTTTCACGACCTCTCCGCCAAGCGCCTGCTCGACCTCCGGCAGATACTGCGCCGGATGATGCTCGAGCTCCTCGAGATAGACGCCGTCCCTGGTGATCTTGCCGAGCACCTGGCGGTCGGCCGAGCACGACACGCCGAGACCGATCGGCAACGACGCGCCGTGGCGCGGCATGCGGATGACGCGGACGTCATGGCAAAAGTACTTGCCGCCGAACTGCGCGCCGACGCCGAGCGACTGCGTCATCTTGTGGATTTCCTGCTCCATCTCGAGATCGCGGAAGGCATTGCCATCCGGGGAGCCCTGGGTCGGCAGCGCGTCGAGATAACGCGCAGACGCCAGCTTCACCGTCTTCATGCACAGCTCGGCCGAGGTGCCGCCGATCACGATGGCGAGGTGATAAGGCGGGCACGCCGCGGTGCCCAGCGTCAGGATCTTCTCCTTCAGGAACGCCAGCAGCCGGTCCTTGGTGAGCACCGAGGGCGTCGCCTGGAACAGAAAACTCTTGTTGGCCGAGCCGCCGCCCTTGGCCATGAACATGAACTTGTAGGCGTCCTCGCCCTCGGCATAGATCTCGGTCTGCGCCGGCATGTTGTTGGCGGTGTTCTTCTCCTCGTACATCGACAGCGGTGCGACCTGTGAGTAGCGCAGGTTCCGGCGCAAGTAGGCGTCGCGCGCGCCTTGCGACAGCGCCGCCTCGTCGTCGCCATCGGTGATGACGTTGCAGCCCTTCTTGCCCATGATGATCGCGGTGCCGGTATCCTGGCACATCGGCAGCACGCCGCCGGCGGAGATGTTGGCGTTCTTCAGGAAGTCGAGCGCGACGAACTTGTCGTTCGGGCTGGCCTCCGGATCCTCCAGGATGCTGCGCAGCTGCTTCAGATGGCCGGGACGCAGAAAGTGGTTGATCTCGCCGAACGCGGCTTCCGACAAGGTCCGCAGCGCCTCCCGCGACACCACCAGCATGTCGCGGCCCAAGACCTTCTCGACCCGCACGCCGTCGGTGGTGATCTTCCTGTAGGGCGTGGTGTCCGGCCCGAGCGGAAACAGCGGCGTGTGCTTGTAGGGCGGGACGGGCTTGGACTGGTCGGGAAAGGCGGTGGGCGCGTTCATGGCGAGCTCGTGGGGTTCTAGAAATGGCCGCCCAAAGCGGTCTTGACAGGTCTGATACGCTACCCGTCTGAAGCCTTGCAAGACATGTCTCGGTGCATCCGTCGAGGAGGAGGACCATGGCGACTTTCGTTCTGATTCCAGGAGGTTGGCACGGTGGCTGGATGTACGACTCGCTCTGCGCCAGGCTCCGGCAAGCCGGCCATGCGGCCTATGCCCCCACCCTGAGCGGATTGGAGGAGACGCCCGCCCGCGCCCATGCCATCAATCTCGACACCCATATCACCGACGTCGTCGAGCTCCTGGCGATAGAGGACCTGTCCGAGGTCATCCTGTGCGCGCACAGCTATGGCGGCATGGTCGCGACCGGCGTCGCCGACCGCGTGCCGGAAAGGCTCGCCGCACTGGTCTATCTCGATGCCTTCGCACCCGAGAACGGTCAGTCATGGTGGGATCTCGCCGGTGACGCGTATCGCCGGTTCGTGATCGAACGCGCCGGGCATGACGGGCTGACGGCGCTGCCGCGCGAAGGCTCCGATCCGCGCCGCCGGCCGCATCCGCTCGGGACCTTCATCCAGGCCCTGAACCTCCACGGTCCGGCGCCGGCGGCTCTGCAGCGCACCTTCGTCTACGCCAGCGGATGGAGCGCGACGCCATTCACCGCGCAATATGAGCGGCTGCGCAGCGATCCCGCGTGGCGCGTGCACGCATTTGCGTGCGGGCACGATGTCGTGCAGCACGCACCCGACGAGACGTTCGACCTGCTGATCGAGACGGCCCGCGAGGTCGCCGCAACATGACGCCGCGACCAGCGCAATGTCGTACGGCGAGATCGATTGCGATCGGTCGCCGAATTATGTAACCTTAGATTGTTGACATATTCATTTTCCTCCTGGAGGCGTCATGACACGAGGTCTCTTCGTTGCCATCACATTTGCTCTTGCCCTGATCACCATGCTCCCCGGCAGCGCCGGCGCAGTCGGTCCCGGCCGTGCGTGCGGCGGATTTGCCGGCATCCCCTGCAATGCCGGTCTTTATTGCGAGTTCCCGGCCGGCCAGTGCGGCCGGTTCGACATGATGGGTGTCTGCCGCCGAAAGCCGACGCTCTGCCCGCGGATCTACATGCCGGTGTGCGGCTGCAACTTCCAGACCTACAGCAACGACTGCGAGCGTCGCGCCGCGGGCGTATCGCTGTCGCATCCGGGCCGCTGCTGGTTCTGACGAAGCGATCGCGCCGCTGCCGCCGGCATATGACCGCGGCCCGTCAACACGCGGTCACGTCGGCCGACGATCTTGTGCGGCCGCGGCGCATCGCGCTTGCATGACCTCCGCGCGCAGGCTTCAATGGCGCGGGGGTATTTGGAATGCAGTCATCGCTTTGCTCATTTGGCCGCTTGGCCGGTTTTGTTTTTCTCGTTGCGTCGAGCAGCACGCTGCTGCCGCACGCGGCCCGGGCGGATCGTTGCGACGACGTTGCCAAGGAACTGAAGAACGGCATCGACGGCATCAAGATCGGACAGACCGCGGCGGGCACGGTCTATCTCGCTCATCCCAAGGCGCGCGAGATCACGCTCGGCTGCTCATCGAAGAATGTCAGCAATCAATTGTTCGGAAAATCCGAGCGCAAGCCGACGCCGGCCTTCATCGAGCTGATGGCGAGCGCAGCGGCGATCGTTTTCACGTTGCCGAAGGACGACATGCAGCGCGGCGTCACACGCTGTTACCGCCGGCTCGGAATCTTCCGCGGCGACGACGTCGCCAGCCGCTACCGCCGGCTCGACATGCGCTGCGCCCGAACCAAGACCGAGTCCTCGATCACGATCAGCCGCAGCAAGGACCAATAGGCCGGGGGTGACGCGACAGCCTTGCGGTTTCTGCGCCGGCGGCAGCGACCCGTTCACTATTCGCCGCGCCACCGACAGTTGCAGACAATTCGAACGATCTGCTTGACGAAGTTTTCGTGAGCGATGGCCACGCTTGTCGCAACACCAAGCGAGGAGCTGGACCATGTCCGTTTCGAGCGTTTCGTCGTCATCGCCGCCGCCCTCACCGCCGCCGATCTCGACCGAGACGACCAAGCCGCAGACCCAAGACACGCAGGCGCGCAACCAGACGCAGCAGAGCCAGGCCGTGAATCCCGCCAAGACCGGCGACGAGGCGGCCGCGGAGAAGCAGGCCTCGCGTCCGCCGCTGCCGCCCGGCCAGGGCACCCGCGTCGACATTCTCGCCTGACGATCCCACACCCTCAGGCCAACTTCGTATAGCGGCGGCGCCTCAGGCGCCTGCCGCTATACGTGTGAGCTGGGCCGTGGCGGCGCGGCGATCCACGTGGTTTCAGCTCACGCGCGGCTCGTTCGGGCGAGGCGTTACAGGTCTCTCGACACCCACTTCCCGTGCGGCCGCCCCTCCCCCCGTGAAGAACGGGGAGAGGGAGCGCAGCGCCGACGAGGCGCCGGCGAGGCTCTCAGATGAGCACGCTCACTCCAGCACGACTGCACGCCCTCAGCCCTCACGCATCCAGTGCCTTGTAGTGGCGGAAGATGCCGTCTTCATTGAAGGGGATGCGGCGGTCGCTGGCCAGATAGGCCGAGATGTTCGGCCTGGCGGCGACGCGGTCGTGCAGCGCGACGAGGCCGGGAATGTTGCGCTCGAATGCCGTCATGCGGTGGGGAAACGCGTAGCGCAGTCCGGCGACGATCTGGAACAGCGACAGGTCGACGTAAGTGAGCCGGCGCCCCGTGACATAGGTGCCGCCGCTGTTCGCCAGGAGCCGTTCGAAATAGCCGAGGAATTTCGGTACCCGCTCGTTCCAGAACTCGGCGGCGCGCTTCCTGGCCGGCGCGCGCTGGTCCTCGTAGTACAGCGTCGGCCCGAGCGGATGGTGGGTGTCGTGGATCTCGACGACGAAGTCGGAGATCGTCAGTTGCAGCTGATGCAGCCAGGATTGCCCCGCCTCGGCCTTCGGGGCGAGGCCATGGCGGGGGCCGAGGAACAGCAGGATGTTGGCGGTCTGGCCGATGATGCGGCGGCCCGCTTTCAGGAATGGCGGCGCGAACGGCGGCGTATCGCTTTCGGCGTCCATCATCGCCGTCATCGCACCGATGCCGTCCTCGCGCGCGACATCGCGATAGGCGGCGCCCGCCTCCTCCAGCGCGAGCCGCACATATTCGCCCCTGCCCTGGATCATCGGCCAGTAATACAGCTCGTAACGCATGGGCCCATCCTCGTTGCCTGTTCATCGCGGCACGCCACTATAACCACGCGCAAAACAAAAGCGCCGCGGATTGCTCCGCGGCGCCCGATGATCGTTCGACCTATGGCGTCAGCCGACCTGCTGGATTCCCGACAGCTGCCAATCGGCGCCGGCGTGGCGCAGGAAGGTCCATATCTCCGTGACCTCCTGCGGCTGGTCGGAGCCGTCGACAACGCGGCCCGAGGCGCGCTCGATGGTCTTGTCGGCCAAGGTGAAGCGCATCGCGACCGTGGCGTAGTCGGCGCCATTCTCGCGCCAGGCTTCGGCGAGGTCGCCCTGCAGCAGCTTCACGGCGCTGACCTTGTTGACCACACCGCGGGCCTGGTTCTGCTCGAGATCGCGCTCGAAATACGAGGCCATCTCGGGCGTCGACAGTAGCCGCAGGCGGCCGACATCCTCGTTCGACCAGGCGGACTGGATCTCGCCGAGCAGCCGCTCGAACGCCTCGTAGTCGGCCGGCAGGATCTGCAGCGGCGGCGTGTTGCTGCCACCACCGCCGAAGCCACCGAAACCACCAAGGCCGCTCAGGCCCGAGCGCGAGCTCGGCTGGCCGTCGGTGGGCGATGGCGCCGGGCCGGCGGCATAGGCCGGCTGGTTGCGGCGCTGCCACCAGGCCATCCCCATGCGCACCAGGAACACCACCAGCAGGACCTGGAGGATCAGGCCGATGATCGACGCGAAGCCGCCGAGCCCCGAGAACAGCCCGCCGCCGAACAGCATGCCGAACAGGCCGGCGCCGAGGAAGCCGGCAGCGAGGCCGCCCAGAAGGCCACCCGCGCGGCCGCCGAACAGCCCGCCACGGGCGGGCGCAACCGTGTTGAAGCCGCCGGGCTGGCCCGGCTGGGTGATGGTGCGGTTGAACTGCGACGCCGATCCCGGCGCGGTCGTGGTCGGAGGCGGCGCGGAGAAGGTGCGCGTGCCGCGGGAGCCCGAGCTGGAGCCGCCGCCGATCCGGGCGTCGGCCGCCGAGACGGCGAGCACCGTCGGCAGCGCCAGTGAAAGGGCCACGGCCATCGCCTTGAGGAGGCCGCTTTTGCGCTGCATGAAGCTCATCTGTGTTTCCCATAACTCCCCGGAATGGGGATGCCTGTAAGATGGGCACAACCCGCGAAAAGGGAAGGCGGCACGAGGCCGCGCAGCTGCGGCGCGGGGTCGCGGGATGAAACGCGCACGGCCGGCTTGCCAGCAATTTGCCAAGGAACTCCGGTAACCTATTGCGGCGCCATGGTTTCCTTGACCGCCGCCACGAGCTGGCTGAGCGTGAAGGGCTTGGGCAGGAACGCGAACTGCTGGTTCTCGGGCAGGCTCTTCTCGAACGCATCCTCGGCATAGCCCGAGACGAAGATGATCTTGATGTCCGGATTCTTCTCGCGCATCACCTTCAGCAGCGTCGGCCCGTCCATCTCCGGCATCACGACGTCGGACACCACGAGATCGAGCACGCCGTCGCACTCGTCCAGCGCCTCCATCGCCTCGACGCCGTTCGACGCCTCGATGACGCTGTAGCCGCGCGAGCGCAGGCCGCGCGCGTTCAGCGCCCGCAGGCCCTCCTCGTCCTCGACCAGCAGGATGGTGCCCTGCCCGGTCAGGTCGGCGCGCGGCTTCGACGCTTCCGCGACGGCCGGCTCCTTGACGGCGCCGTTGGCCGCGTGCGGCTCGGCCTGGACCTCCGGCACGACGATGTGCCGCGGCAGGAAGATCTGGAACGAAGTCCCCTTGCCGACCTCGCTGTCGACGTAGATGAAGCCGCCGGTCTGCTTGATGATGCCGTAGACGGTCGACAGTCCCAGACCGGTGCCCTTGCCGACCTCCTTGGTCGAGAAGAACGGCTCGAAGATCTTCTCGCGGATCTCGGCCGGAATGCCGGTTCCGGTGTCACTGATCTCGATGCGGACGTAGTCGGCCACCGGCATGCCCTTGTAGGCGGCCTGCGCGACCTCGTCGGCCGAGACGTTGGCGGTGCGCACCGACAGCTTGCCGCCATCGGGCATCGCATCGCGGGCGTTGACCGCGAGATTCACGACCACCTGCTCGAACTGCGAGACGTCGACCTTGACCGGCCACAGGTCGCGGCCGTGAACCAGGTCGAGCTTGACCTTCTCGCCGATCAGCCGACGCAACAGCATCGTCAGGTCGGACAGTGCGTCGCCGAGATCGAGCACCTGGGGCCGCAGGGTCTGGCGGCGCGAGAACGCGAGCAGCTGCCGCACCAGCGTCGCGGCGCGGGTCGCGTTCTGCTTGATCTGCATGATGTCCTGGAACGACGGGTCGGTCGGCTTGTGCGCGTTCAGCAGGAAGTCGTTGGCCATCATGATGGCCGAGAGCACGTTGTTGAAGTCGTGGGCGATGCCGCCGGCGAGCTGGCCGACCATCTCCATCTTCTGCGACTGGTTGATCTGGTTCTCCAGCGCGCGGCGCTCGGTGGTCTCGAGCAGATAGACGATCGCGGCCTCGGTCTCGCGCTCGTCCTCGTCGACGGCGGTGACGAAGAACTGGCCGAAGCGCTCCTTCGCGCCCTCCAGCATCACCTCGACCGGCGGAATGTCCGCCTGCCCTTCCGAGGCCTGGTTGATCGCGGCGATCAGGAGGTGCCGGTCGCGCTGGCTGACGGTGCGGAAGATCGATTTCGCCGCGGCCACGTCGCCGCTGACGCTCTGCGCCAGCTTGGCGTAGCGCGCATTGGCCCTGACCACGGCGCCGCCGCGGTCGACGGTGGCGATTGCCATCGGCGTATGGTCGAAGAAGCGCATGAAGCGCACCTCGGCGGCGCGCTCCGGATCGGAGCGCTCGTCGCGGGCGCGGCTGATGACCAGGGTGCGCGAGGCGCCCGGCTTGCCGTCGGCGCCGAAGGCGAGCTTGTGGTAGAGCCGCGCCGGCATGGTCTTGCCGCCGCGCATCTTCAGGTCGATGTCGAACACCTCGGTGCGGACCTCGCCGGGCACCGCCACGATCGAGGTCAGCAGCGACGCGCCGTCGCCGGAGACGACGTCGGCGAGCTTCAGGCCGCCCGAGCCGATCTCGGCGAGATCGTAGTCGAGCCAGTTGGCGAGCGTGGCATTGACGTAGACGAGGCTGCCTTCCGGATTGACCGAGAAGAAGCCGCACGGCGCATGGTCGAGATATTCGATCGCATGCTGCAGCTCCTGGAACACGTCCTCCTGGCGCTCGCGATCCCGCGTGATGTCGGCGATCGACCACACCGCGTAGCGGGCGTGGCGCTTGGTCTGGCCGAGCGGGCGCACGCGCATCCGCAGCCAGCGCCCCTGCGCGCCTTCGGCCGCGGTGATGCGCACCTCCTCCTGCTGCCGCTTGCCCTCGCGCGCCGCCTTGAGCAGGCGGAACACCGCTTCGGAGACATCGGGATTGCCGATGAAGACACGCTCGACGGGACGCGCCTCCTGCGCGGTCGCCGCTCCCGTCATGTTGAGATAGGCGGCGTTGGCGTAGACGACATGGCCGCGCGGATCGGTCACTGCGAGGCCATCGAAGGCGTGATCGGCGATCGCGCCCAACACCGGATCGTCGGTCGCCTTGTCGGCGAAGCGGACGATGCCGGCGGCGAACGCGAACAGATTGAACAGGCCGACGGTGGCGAGCAGCGACAGCAGGCCGAGAATATAGGGCTGCGCCTGGGCGCGGCCGATCGTCATCAACGCGATCGCGACCGCGACGAGACCGAACGCCACCAGCAGGATCAGCAGAATGCTGCCGCTGCGGCGCGGCCGCTCCGGCAGGCCCACCTGATCCTGTAACCCATCGTTGTCGGAATCGGCGCTCATGGCTCGGGGACGCGACCTGTCGGCTGGGAGCCCCAGCCCGTTCGCGCGGCTCCCCCTTCCACCTGCCTGAATCGACGGGTCAAGCGCAAGCCCGTCAAGCCGATATTCCATGATTTATCCGTATTTTGCGGTCCGTCCATGGACCGAATCGGTTGTCATCGCGGGCGCCCCGAGAGGTTGCGCCGCAGCCCCATCACGTAGCCGATGATCTCAGCGACGGCATGATAATGTTCCACCGGGATCTCCTCGTCGATCTCGACGGTGGCATAGAGCGCGCGCGCCAGCGGCACGTTCTCGACGATCGGGATGTCGTGCGCCTTGGCGACCTCCCGGATCTTGAAGGCGATGTTGTCGACGCCCTTGGCGACGCAGACCGGCGCCGACATGCCGCGCTCGTAGGACAGCGCGACCGAGTAGTGGGTCGGGTTGGTGATGATCACGGAGGCCTTGGGAACCGCGGCCATCATGCGCTTCTTCATGCGCTGCTGGCGGATCTGCCGGATGCGTCCCTTGACGTGCGGGTCGCCTTCCGACTGCTTGAACTCCTCCTTCATCTCCTGCACCGACATCCTCTGGCGCTCGTACCATTGCCGATACTGGAACAGGTAGTCGCCGATCGCGACCAGGGCGAGCAGCGCGACCACCGAGCCCATCAGATGCGTCGTCAGCGAGATCGTGACGCCGAGCAGCTCGCTGACGTCCATATGCAGCAGCGATTCGAGGCGCAGCCGCTCCGGCCACAGGATCATGACCATGACCGTGCCGAGCAGCACGAGCTTGAAGAGGCCCTTGGCGAAATTGGCCGCGGCCTGCTTGCCGAACAGGCGCTTGGCGCCGGCCAAGGGCGAGATCTTGCTCAGGCTCGGCTTCATCGGCTCGCCGGACCAGACCAGGCGATGCTGCATCATGTTGCCGGCGATCGCCGCCAGCATCACCATCAGGATCGGCACGCCGATCGCCGCGATCACGGCGAACGACAGGCTGCGCGCCAGCGCCAGCAGGCCGGCGCCGTCGGTGTGGATCATCCAGGAATTGGCGATCAGGTTGCGCATCGGCACCAGCACCGCGGTGCCGATCGAGCCCGAGAAGGTCGACATCACCAAGGTCGCGGAGGCGATCACGAACCAGGTGTTGAGCTCCTGGCTCTTGACGACATCGCCGCGTTCGAGCGCCTGGTCCAGCCGTTTTTGCGTCGGGTCTTCTGTTTTGTCTTCGGAATCGGCCTCATCGGACATCGATCGGCCCCCTCACCGCGGCATCATCTCGTGCATGACGCCTTCGAAATAGCCGAGAAACGTTCCCATCATCGCGGTCAGGACCAGCGCGAAGATCAGGAAGCCGATCAGGATCGAGAGCGGCGCGCCGACGAAATAGACCTGCATCTGCGGCATCAGCCGCGCCAAGACGCCGAGCCCGATGTTGAAGACCAGGCCGAACACCAGGAACGGCGCCGATAATTGCAGACCGATCTTGAACGCCGCGGCAAACGCCTTGGTCGCCAGCGAGGCGACGTCGCCGCTCGGGATCAATTCGCCCGGCGCGAAGATCTTGTAGCTGTCGCTGAGTGCGGCGATCACCAGATGATGGCTGTCGGTCGAGAACAGCAGGGTCACGCCGAGCATGGTGAGGAAGTTGCCGATCAGGACGCCCTGCTGTCCCTGCGTCGGATCCACCGCGGTGACGAAGCCGAGTCCCATCTGCTGCGCGATCACGGAGCCCGCGACCTGCAGCGCCGACAGCGTCACCCGCGCTGTCGCGCCGAGCACGATGCCGATCACGATCTCGTGCACCATCATCACCAAGAGCGGCGACAACGCCTGCAGGTCGACCCGATAGGCCTGACGGTGCAGCGGCAGCACGATCATCGTGAGCAGCAGCGCGGTCGCGAGCTTGATGCGGACCGGGATGTTGACCTCGCCGAGGCCCGGCAACAGCATCACCATTGCGCCGACGCGCGCGAAGGCCAGCATGAACACGGCGGCCAGCGCCGGAAGGAAGGATATATCGATGCGCATCGTCCGCCGTCACGGCCCTTTCGACCGCATGCTGGTGCGGCACGACGGTCTTTGAAGAGACAGCCTGCGAAGAGCTTGCCCGAAAGGCTGCCCGCGCGCGCCTGAAAGCAGCAGCGCCCCCCGCACTGCTCCTTACGACCGCTCGCAGCGCCCTCACGCAGGCCTGCCCTGCCGCCCCGGACATTGCCTCATCCGCCGATGATTCGCGACGAGATCCGCATCATGTGCGAATGCAGCGCATCGGCCATGAACGGCAGCGCCAGCAGCAGCGTCACGAAGATCGCGATGATCTTCGGCACGAACACCAGCGTCTGCTCCTGGATCTGCGTCAGCGCCTGGAACAGCGAGACGACCACGCCAACCACGAGGCCGACCACCATCAGCGGCGACGACACCAGCACGATGGTCCAGATCGCATCGCGCGCCACATCGAGCGTTTCAGCTCCCGTCATGTCCTGTCGTTCCTCACTGTCGATCGGCTCCGGTCCGGCACCCGCCTCATCGCGCGCGGTCGCGGCAAACGGCAAATCCCCTGGGCGCATCAGGCACGTGGCGGCCTGAAGCGTTACGAGCTGCGCCTAGATCGTCATCTTCATCACGTCTTCATAGGCCTGGATCACGCGGTCGCGCACCGACACCAGCGTCGACACCGCGACGTCGGTTTCGGCGACCGCCGTGACGACATCCATGACGTTTGCCTTGCCCGCGGCCATCGCGACCGCCTGACTGTCGGACTTGCGTCCGGCCTCCATCACGCTGCCGATCGCGTCCTTCAGCACCGCGCTGAATGACGGGCCACCCTTGTCGGCGCCGTTGCCGCTACCGAGCACGTCGCGCACGCGCCCAAGGCTGCCGAAGGCACCGCTCGAGCCGCCGGTGTCGAGCACGCGCGCGGAATTCGCGTAGGCATTCGCTGCGGAGATTGGGGAGGCCATGACTTTCGTTCCTGTCCTAGGTCTTCAGAATGTCGAGCGTGCGCTGGATCATGCGGCGCGTGGCGCCGATGATGTTCAAATTCGCCTCGTAGGACCGCTGCGCATCACGCATGTCGGTCATCTCGATGAGCGGATTGACGTTGGGGTACTTGACATTGCCGGACGCGTCCGCGGCCGGGTTACTGGGGTCGTATTTGACGCGGAACGACGATTGATCGGGCACCACCTTGCCGAGTGCCACCACCTTGGCGTCGAGCGCACGATCGAGTGCCGAGGTGAATGTCGGGACCTTGCGGCGATACGGATCGCCGCCCGCCTTGGCAGCGGTCGAATCGGCATTGGCGATGTTCTCGGAAATGACGCGCATACGTCCCGCCTGCGCACGCAGGCCGGAGGTCGCGATGCTCATCGAGCGGAGGAAATCGCTGGAGTCGTTTGCCATGCTTGTCGGTCTCTGTCCTTAACCCGAGCTCAGCCCTTGCCGATCGCTGTCTTCAACAGATGCAGGCTCTTGCCGTACAACGAGGTCGCCGCGGCGTAGTCCATCTGGTTGGCGGAGACCTTCAGCATCTCCTCTTCGAGGCTCACCGCGTTGCCGGCGGGCCTCGTCTGAAATCCGACCTTGCGGTTCTGGTCGAAGCTCGCGCTCTCGCCCGACGACGGGGCGATGTGCGCGGTGCTGGTCCGGGTCAGCGACAGCGGCGCAAAGCCGCCGACCGCCTGGCCGGTTGAATCGAACTTCGGCTCAACCAGATCCTTCGGCTTGAAGTTTGGCGTATCCGAATTGGACACGTTCTCGGACAGCACGCGCTGGCGCTCCTGATGCCATTGCATCTTGGTCCGCAACGCCGACAACACGGGGAGATCGTTGATGGACATGGCGCTGCTCGGTTGTGTCCGACTACCGGACGGTTTGGGTAGGTAGAAATTGCCGTGCATATGGTTAACAGGGAGTTAAGAAAGGGTGCGATGCCCACCGGGACTATCCCGGTGTCTTGACGAATTCTTAGGAAACTGCCGGGGTCCCAGCCGACCGATGCATCATTCCGGGACGGCGCGGCTCGCCAAGAAGTCGTTTTGGCCCGGCCGATTCATGGGTTATTAAGAGGCGGAGCGGCAGTTCCTGCCGTCATGCGTTAACAGGTTGGTTCCGGTTCTGAAGCTCCGTTCGCTGCCGGCGATGCGTTGGACAGACGAAAGACTTCGAAAGGACGCGGTATTTGCCGGGGACAGAGATGCAGGCACTGACGTTCTTTTTTGCATTCGTGGCGGTGCTGGCGCTGATCGGCCTCGCCGCTTGGCTGGTCCGTCGATTCGCGGGCAATCGTCTCGGGACCAACCCGAATCGCGGCCGCATGCCCCGGCTTGCCGTGATCGATGCCGCCGCCGTCGATGGCCGCCGCCGTCTCGTGCTCGTGCGCCGTGATAACATAGAGCATCTTCTGATGATCGGCGGGCCGACCGACATCGTGGTCGAATCCAATATCGTGCGGGCCATGCCGGCGCGCGAGCAATTGCCGCAGCGGCCGGGCATCAGTGCCGAGCCGCCGGCGGCGCGCATCGCGCCGCTGCCGGATGCGCCGTCCTGGGCCGACAACGAGCCGAAGACCGAGGCCGCCGAGCATGCCGAGTTGCAGATGTCGGAGCCGCCGCAGCGCCCGATGCGGCCGTCGTTCATCGATGAGGTTCGCCGCACGGCGCCGACTGCCGCAGAGCGGCGTGAGCCGGCACCGGCATTTCCGCCGGAACCACCGCTCCCTCCGCGCCGTCCCGATCCCCGCCAGGACCTCCGGGCGGACGTCCGTGGAGAACCGCGCGGCGGAGACGAAGCCCGCCTGGAGCCGCGCCCCGAGCGGGTGGCCCGCGGTGAACCAGTGATGCCGCGCCCGTTGCGCCCCGCCGAGCCGCAGCGTCAGGCCGAGGCGCAGCGCCCTTCCGAGGGGCCCCGGCTGCCGCCGGTGCGGAGCGCTGAGCGCGCAGCCGAGCGCGTCGAGCGCGCGGCGGCGCCGCCGCTGCCGCCGGTGGCCCAGATGCCGCCGCCCCCGGCTGCCCCGCCGCCCGCAGCGGCCGATTCGAGCGCCGAAGCCAATCTGGCCGAGATGGCGCAACGGCTCGAGGCCGCGCTGCGGCGTCCATCAGCCGATCCGTCGGCTGCTCCGGCCTCGGGTCCCCCGGCGCTCCGGGCGGCCGCGCGCAACGAGCCGCCTGCGGCGCAAGCCGCGCCGGTCAAGACCAGCTTCGAGAATCTGGAGGACGAGATGGCCTCGCTCCTCGGACGTCCGAAGTCGTCTCAGTGAGATCGCTGCTTCCCCCGCGTAGAGTTGTCTTCACCGCTGTTCTGACTGCCGCCGGTTTACTGGCGGGACGTGCTGCTGCGCAGGACATCAGCATCAATCTCGGCGCCGGCGGTGGCGGCGTCACCGAACGCGCGGTCCAACTGATCGCGCTGCTCACGGTGTTGTCGATCGCGCCGTCGATCCTGATCATGATGACGTCGTTCACGCGCATCGTGGTCGTGCTGTCGCTGCTGCGCACGGCGATGGGCACAGCGACCGCGCCGCCCAACTCGGTCATCATCGCGCTTGCGATGTTCCTCACGGCGTTCGTGATGGGCCCGGTGCTGCAGAAATCCTATGATGACGGCATCCGGCCCCTGGTGGAAAACCAGATCGGCGTCGAGGACGCGCTGCAGCGCGCCTCGGTGCCCCTGCGCGGCTTCATGCAGAAGAACGTGCGCGAGAAGGACCTGAAGCTGTTCATGGACCTCTCCGGCGAGCCGCCGCCGGCGACGCCCGACGACCTGTCGCTGCGCATCCTGGTGCCGGCTTTCATGATCTCCGAGCTCAAGCGCGCCTTCGAGATCGGTTTCCTGCTGTTCCTGCCCTTCCTGATCATCGACCTCGTGGTCGCGTCGGTCTTGATGTCGATGGGCATGATGATGCTGCCGCCGGTCGTGGTGTCGCTGCCGTTCAAGCTGATCTTCTTCGTGCTGGTCGACGGCTGGTCGCTGGTGGCCGGCAGCCTGGTGCAGAGCTACGGCGGGTAGGTTTCACCTCTCGGTGTGAGCGAAAGCCAGTCGGTCGTGACTTTCCATTGACACGTGCCCTCGATCAGTTCGCCCGGATTGGGCTCGCGACGGGGCGCGATGTGGGGGAGCCGCGCAACTCGATGCGAGCTCGCTGTATGATGTGCCAGCCACCGCTCGAACCAAGCGCGGCCATGATCGCCGCCACAATGAGATCCGGCCATGCCGTGCCGGTGCCGAACACACCGGCTGCGGCCGCGAGTACGGCGACGTTGCCGATCGCATCGTTCCGGGAGCAGATCCAGACCGACCTCATATTCGCGTCGCCGATCCGGAAGCGGTAGAGCATGAGGGCCACGCCCGCATTGGCGACAAGGGCGAGCATGCCGACGATCCCCATCGCCTTCGCCTCCGGGAGGGTGCCGGTCATTGCGTGCCAGACAGTGGAGGCAAGGACAAGGACGCCAAGCAGGACGAGCGACCAGCCCTTCAGAAGGGCGGCGCGCGCTCGCCAGCTCAGCGCCAGTCCCGCCACTCCGAGGCTGATCGCATAGTTGGCCGTATCACCGAGGAAGTCGATCGCGTCCGCCTGCAGCGAGGCCGACCCGGCCGCCACGCCTGCTGCGATCTCCGTCAAAAACATGGCTGCGTTGATAGCCAGCGCAATCCAGAGCGCACGACGCCAGCGGGGGCTGTCCAGTTCCCTCGGAGGGGAAGAGGAACAGCAGTCGTCATGACAACCAGGCATATCGTCGCCTCTTACAAGATGATGCGACGTCCTATATGGACCCTGTAGCCACTATAGGGTCAAGCCATGTCACGACTGACCATCGGCGACCTCGCGAAGCGGACCGGCACCAAAGTCGAAACGATCCGCTATTATGAGCGGATCGGTCTGCTACCTCTTCCGGCGAGAACCGAGGGCAATTACCGAGCCTATGACAACGACCAACTGGGGCGACTGAGCTTCATCCGGCGTGCCCGCGACTTGGGCTTCTCCATCGACCAGGTCCGTGACCTGCTGGACCTCGCCGATCAGCGAGACCGCTCGTGCGACGCGGTCGACGTCATCGCCGGCCAACACCTGGCAGAGATCGAACGCAAGATCTCGGACCTCGTGGCGCTGCGCGACGAGCTTGCCGATGTCATCGGGCGCTGCAAGCACGGCACCGTTGCCGACTGCCGCATCATCGAAGCCCTTGCGCCGCGTCGCTCTGACTGAGCGAACAAGACAATGGCGTCGCAAGGCAGTCTCGAGCTTTCGTCTGGACGCGCGTCGGGCGGATTGCGGACAGCATCGCGATGAGCTCGGCTTCGGCCTGGTCGGCTCATCTGGTGGCTCTCCGGCTCTGCGTGTGGCGCCGAAATCAACGGCCGGCGATCGCCTGCTTGACGCCCTGGATGCGCGGCAAGGCGCCGGTCGCTTCCGACGGGGCCTTCGCGGCGTCCTTGCCGCCGTCCGGTCCTTTGCCGGTGGCATCCGGGAAACGCGCGCGCATGTCGCGGAGGAAGCCGTCGAGCGTGTCGACGCTCGCGGCCATCTTCGCGATCTGCGCGAATTCGGCGCTGGAGCCGCTCGCCGGCTTGCTGGCGACGTCGAACGCGATCTTGTCCGCCTCGCCGGTCATCAGCGGCGCATATTTCTCGCGGAAGCGGGCGAGGCCGATGGCGTCGTCGGCGAGCGCATAGCCGACCACGGCGCGCAGGATGTCGCCGCGCTCCGCCGGATTGAGCGGGCGGAAATCGCGCCAGCGATCGCCGTAGTAGAGCTCGATCTGCTCGGACGCCTCGCGCCAGCGCCGCGACGCCCAGTAGATGTCGGAGCGCAGCCGGATCGCCTCGCGGCCGCCGATGTTGCTGATGATGTCCAGCCCGAGGTCGTAACGACCGATGTCACTGTTGGCGCGCGCCTCCAAGAGCAGCCGCTGCTGGCGCAGCTCGCCCGCGAGATCGGCGATGCGGGTGGTGCGCAGCGCCTCGATGGCGCGGTCCGGCTTGCGGTTGGTGAGGTAGACCATGGCGAGACGCGCGGCGACCTGGGCGCGCGCCGCACCTTCGAGGCGGTGGTCGACCTGGTATTGCAGAAGTTCGGCGGCCTGGTCGAGCAGATCGATGCCGACCAGGCGGTCGGCGAGCTTGCGGATCATCTCGTCGCCGCGGCGGCCGATCGGAGTCAGCTCGCGAAACCCGTAGAAGATGCTGAGCGCATCGACCGGCGGAAGCTCGTCGGCCTTGCCGCTCAGGAACAACTGCGAGAACAGGCGGGAGGCTGCATCCTGGGCCTGCCGCGCCAAGTCGGAGTTGGGCATCAGGCGGGTGGCCTGGCGCGCGGCCTCGAGCGAGTCCGCGTAGCGCCCGGCCTCCTCGTAGAGCTGCGCCATCATCTGCAACGTCTGCACCTCGATGGCGTCGCCGCGCCAGATCGCCTGCAAGATCTCCAGCTCCTTCAACGCGTCGGGCGGCTTGATCTCGCCGCGCTTCTGCAGAAGCTTGATCTCGAGCAGCTTGGCCTCCGCGGCCGCCATGCGGTCGTCGGAATTGACGGCGAAGCGATAGTCGTCGAGCGCATCCTTCTCCTGCGCCATCGCCTCGGCAAGCCGGCCGCGCAGCACGGCGATGTCGGGCTTCATGTCCGCGGGCACGCCGATCACGTCGAGCTCGGCGCGCCGCTTCGCGGCGCCGGCGAAATCCTTGATCTCGAGCGCCGACTTCATCGCGTCAGCGATCACGACGCGCTGCAGGTCGAGCGGCAGCGAGGCGATGGCGAACTCGACGTTCTTCAGCTTCTCGCGCGCGTCCGCGAACTTGCCCTGCCGGGCGAAGGCGAGGCCCTTCCACATCTGGGAGTCGAAATTGTTCCCGATCGACGGCGTGGCGAGATCCTTGAGCCCCTGGTCCGGCCGGCCCATCAGGATGCTCGCCACCGCGTGGATCATCAGCATGGCGGTCTCGTCGGTGCGCGGGTCGGCGTCGGAGATCATCAGATTGGTGACACCGCGCGCTTCCGGATACATCGCTCGCGCCATGTAGAAGCGCGCCAGCGCCAGCCGCGCCTGCGCCCGCCGCTCCGGCTCGGCGTTGGCCGCGGCCTTGATCAGGAGATCCTCGCGCGGCACGAACGGCTGGGTCTGGTTCTGCTGCCATTCGTCGATGTCGAACATCGGCCTGACAGCGGTCGGCGCCCGCTCCGGCGAGAAGCCGATCGACGACAGCGTCAGCCCGCCCGGCCGGCCCAGGATCACCTTGTCGGGCGCGATCTCGACGGCGACGTCATCCGAATTCGGACGAACCGCGATGCCGTGGATGGAATCGAGCAGCGACAGATCGACGAAATCCTGGCGCTTGATGAAGCCGCGGATCGGCGGCGGCGCCGTCACGACCAGCAGCGTGTCGCCGGCATCCGGGTCGGTCACCCGGTGCAGCATGCCGGCTCCGGGATTGGCGAGCGGCACCATCACATTGGCAAGCGCGGGATCGGTGACGTTGCGCATCACCATCAGCGGCTGCTGATTGGCCTGGCCCTTGTCGGCGAACGACAGCATCCAGCTGCGCCCGCCGTCATCGCTGCCGAGCGAATGCATCTGCGGGCGGTTGAGCCGGATCCGGATGGCCTGCCCGTTATCGAGCGACATCCTGTTGACCTCGCCGATGATGGCGCCGCCCTTGGCGCGGATGGGCTCGACGTCGACGGGCTTGGTCGAATCGAACACCATCCATACCGTATCGCCGCGGCGGAACAGCGCCGCCGGCGTGACCTGGCCGAAGCCGAAGGTGAGCCGCAGGCCCTCACTGTCGCGCAGGGCCTCCAGGGTGGCGGCTCCATTGGCTGCCTTCTCGGCCGGCTTGGTTTCGGCAGGCTTGGCCTCTACAGGCTTGGCCTCTGTAGGCTTGGCTTCGACCGACTTGCTCTCGACGGGCTTGGCGGCTTCGGCTTTGCCGGCCTCCGGCTTCATCGCCTCGGGCTTCGCTGGTTCGGATTTGACGGCTTCGGGCGCAGCAGCTTCAGGCTTGGCGGCCTCGGGCGCGGCTGCGGCCTTCGCGGCGGCGGGCGCGGCAACAGCCGCTGCCGACGGCGCCGGCTGGGCTGCGGGCTCGGTGGCCGGCGCCGCGACCGCAGGCGCCGGCTTGGTCTCCGCCTTCATCTCCTTGGCGATGGTGTCGGAGGTCGGCGGCACGATCTCGGGCTGCGCAGCCTGCTTGGGCTTGTCGCCATTGGGCTTGCTGCCGTTGGGTTTGTCGGCCGCGGCCGCCTTGGCGCCCGGCAGCGTGTCCGAGGAGACTGCGGAAACCTTCTTGTCCGGCTGCTGATAGGCGACGTCGATGTTGTAGTTCTTCTCCTCGCGGAAGGCGCGAACGTCGACCTCGCCGACCAGGCCGAGCTCGACGACGGTCCTGCTGCCGTCGATGCGCTGGTTGATCGCGGCGACGTTCGGCGGCGCGACGAGCTTGGCGTCGGCGAGATCGAAGGACAGCGGCGCGGTGAAAAACAGCGACAGCTTCTGGTCGTTGAGCACCGAGGAGATGCCGACACCGTCGGGGATCTCGAACACGAAGCGCACGAAGGTCGGCTGCACCAGCGCGCGGACGCGGATCGGCGGCCGCTTCTTCGATTCCGCCTCGGCGCGCTGCAGCCGCAGCGCCTTCTCGGCGGCGCGCGCGCGCTCGGCGAGCTCGCGCACGACCTCGGCCGGCAGCGGCGGCGGCGGGCCGGTCCAACTGTCGGGCAACAGGTCGATGAAGACGCGTTCGCCCGCGGTCATGGTGTTGACGCGGACCTTGCGCGACAGCGACAACCGCAGCGCCGAGCCGTCGGGGTCGCCGCGGGCCGATGAGATATAGTCGGGCGCCGCATCCACCCAGCGGTCGATCGGAACGGTGGCGGCGCGATCGAACCTGATCAGCAGAATCGAGCCGGCGGTGGTGACGTCGGCGCTGACGTCCTCGGCGAATTTCAGCACCAGCCGCGCATAGCCGTCCTGGGCCGACAGGCTCGCCTCGCCCGGCACCGGCGCAGCGCCTGCCGCGACCGTGGACAGCACCAGGCCGATGACGATGGCCGACAGCAGGGCAAGACCGGCGCGCGCCCGTGCGCGGGCCTTCGACCGCAATCCAATGGGAGTCGTGCGCGCCATGGTCACAAGCTTCCGGTTCGACATCCGCAACTTGACGGATACGCCTGCCCCGCCACGCCGGAAATCTAGGTGCCGGCGTTTAAGGGCGCATTAAACATGCGGCTCAATTGCTCTTCACAGGCACGATCTTGCCCTCGATCTTCGGCAGCTCGGCGCTGGTCTCGGGCCTGTCGGCGCCGGCCCGGCGCGCCAGCTCGACGGTGAGCCGTTCGGCCGCCTCCGGCGTCATCAGTCCGAGAATGTCGGACATCTTGCGTGGCGCGATCTGCGAGGCGATCTCGATCAGCACCGACATCTCGAGCCGGTCGAACACCTTGGCGGCATCCTTCGGCTTCATGCCCTCGTACATCGTGACGATGCTCTTGAAGCGGGCGTTGTCGGCCTCGGTCTTGGCGGCCTGCGCGCCGGAGATGCGGCCCTCGATCGCCTTCATCTCCTCGGTCTTGGACTGGATGCGCTGCTCGGCGGCGCGCAACAGGCTCTCGCGGATGTCGATCTCGCGCGCGCGCGCGTCGAGCTCCTGGCGACGCGACTGCAGCCGCTCGAGGATCGCCTTCTCCGCCGGCGACACCTGCTGCTGGTTCTCCTCGGGCTTGATCACGACGCCCTCGGGCTTGGTGTCCGGAGCGGCGGGCTTGGGCGCCTCCTCCTTCTTCTCCTTCGGCGCGCCGTGCGTGGAGCCGGTGACGATGTCGTTGTCCTCGCGGCCGGGATAGCCCAGGTTCTCCTGGGCCCAGGACCGCTTGGTCGGGTGAGGGTCATAGTCGAAAACGTAGCCGCCATCGATCACGAGGCCGGCCACCTTCAGGACCGCAAGGCAGGCCACCGCGATCAGGACGACGGGAATGACGCGGATGTTACGAAACGCATTCATGCGGCAAGGCCACCAGTCCTTCGACGTTCGGAGAATGCCTGGGCCGCGGCGGCAACCGCCTTGGCACCGGAGACGCGCACCGGCTCGGTCGTGATCGCCGGCACCGGCGCAGGCGCCGGCTCCGGCGCGGCTTCAGGCGAGGTGATGGGTCGCGCGGCGCTGGCGATGCGCGACAGCCGGCGCACCACGCCGTCGCTCTCGGCGAGCTGCTTGCGCAACTGGTCGGACATCTGCGTCGCGGCGGCGAGCTGATTGCCGAGATTGTCGTTGACGTCGCGCACCGCGAGCTTGAGGCCGCCGATCGCCCGCTCGGCGATCTCGGTCGCGGTGATCAGCTCCGCGATCACGGCCTTGAGCGAATGCTCGTCCGCCTTCAGCCGCTTGAGCCTGGAATTCAGCAGCATGCAATAGCCGATGGTCAGCACCAACAAGACCGCCACCAGACTTTCGATGATCAATCCGAGGGAGTGGTTCATTGGGCCTCCATCAACTTGTTCTGGCCTTCGGCGCCTTCGAACATCGCAAGCGTCGTATTCGGCTTGCGCAAATTCTTGGTGACACGGATCGCGACGCGGTCGCCGACCCGCCCCATCCGCCCCTCCGTCAGCATGGTGCTGCCGCAGCGGACCGCGACCAGCGCATCGGGACGGATGTCGAGCGGCAGGGTGTCGCCGACCTTCAGCTTCATGAGCTGCTTCAGCGGCACGTCGGCCTCGTAGAGCACGGCGTCGACGGCGATCTCGGCCTTGGCGATCTCGGTGGCGAAGTGGCCTTCCCAGACGGGATCGCGGCCGAACTTCTCACCCATGAACATCTGCAACAGCACGGGCCGGATCGGCTCGATCGTCGCGTAGGGCAGCAGCAGCTCGATGTTGCCGCCGCGGTCTTCCATGTCGATCCGCAGCTTCACCAGGATCGCGGCATTGGCGGGCCGGCTGATCGCGGCGAAACGCGGATTGGTCTCGAGCCGGTCGATGGTAAAGCGCACCGGCGACAGCGGCCGGAACGCCTGCTCGGCATCGCTCAGCACCACCTCGATCAGGCGCTTGACCAGGTTGGTCTCGATCGTCGTGTAGGGGCGACCCTCGACGCGGAGCTGGGTGTTGCCGCGGCGGCCGCCGAGCAGCACGTCGATGATCGAATAGATCAGGGTCGAGTCGACGGTGGCGAGCCCGAAATTCTCCCACTCCTCCGCCTTGAACACGCTGAGCACGGCGGGCAGCGGGATCGAGTTCATGTAGTCGCCGAAGCGCACCGAGGTGATGCGGTCGAGCGAGACCTCGACGTTGTCGGAGGTGAAGTTGCGCAAGGACGTCGTCATCAGCCGCACCAGGCGGTCGAAGACGATTTCGAGCATCGGCAGACGCTCGTAGGAGACCATCGCCGAATCGATGATCGCGCGAATGCCGGAATGGTCGTCGAGACTGACCTCGCCGGCGGTGAAGCCGAGGAGATTGTCGATCTCCTCCTGCGACAGCACCCGCTCGCCGCCGTTCTTGGTGGCGCCGAAATCGCGGCTGCCGTCCTCGACCATCGCGGCCCATTGCAGGGCCATCGATTCGGTGAGTTCATTGGCTGCTGCGGCTTCCGCGGCCTCCGTGGGATCCTCCGAGTCGAGCGAGGCTTCCCATTGCGCGGCTATCGCATCCTGGTCGACTTGATCGTTGCCCGCCATGATCGTTGAGCTTCTTTGCCTTACTGGACCACGATTTCCTTGAACAACACCGCGTTGACCTGGTTGGGCGCCAGCGCGACGTTGACCCGCTTGGTGAGCTCCTCCTTGAGCCGGAACAGGCCCGCCGAGCCGTTGAGGTCGCTCGGCCGGAGCTCGCGCAAGTACGTCTGGAAGATGTCGGTGACGCGCGGCAGCGTCGGCTTGATCGACTCGACCTGCTTCTCCTCCTTCACCTCCAGCACGATCTTCACTTTCAGATATTGGACGCGGTCACCGGGATTGCCGACCAGGTTGACGAGAAGGTCCGGCACCTCGACGAAGGCCGGCGGCTTCGGTGGCGGCGCCGCCTCGGCGTGATGCTCGTCGTTCTTGTGGCTGAAGAAGAAGAAATAGGCCGCACCACCGACGCCGAGCAGCGCCAGCGCGCCGACGACCATGATGATCAGCTTGAGCTTGCTCTTCGGCGAGCCTGCTTGCTCCTCGCCTTCGCCTGCTCCGGCGTCGTTCTCGGCCATGGCTTTCGGATCCTTCCGGAAAATCGAGCCGATGCCGCCAGAAAGCTTAATGACGCGAAACCAACGCTCCCAGCGCATCTGCGCTTTGTTGAGTGAACGCTACGGTAACAATGGTTAACGGAAGCTTTCTTTTGCCGAGGCGGTGGGAAAATCTTGCCGGGCAATTATGGTTAGCGAGACGTTATTGCCGGGCGTTTCGGAAGCCATCGAAACTCTAATTCATTGATAGGAATACGATTTTCATAGTGGCACGGCTTTCGCTGTACCCCTTGCGAACCCGCCGGCTTGGGAGAGCTGAACGGTTCGTTGAAGACCCGGTCGAGACCGCCTTGGGAGAGGTGCCGCGAACGGGATTCGTCAAAAGGGGAGATCGACCGGTGGAGAACGCGCTTCTCATCGGATTGTCGCGGCAGATGGTGCTGGAGCGGCAACTCGACGTCGTTGCCAACAACGTCGCCAACGTCAACACCAACGGCTTCAAGGCCGATCAGCAGCTGTTCGAGGAGTATCTCTCCTCCGGCGCGCATGAAGACAATTTTCCGGGCGCCGCCCGCAGGGTGTCCTATGTCCAGGACCGCGGCACCTATCGCGACTTCTCGCAGGGCTCGATGCAGCGCACCGGCAACGCGCTCGACGTCGCCGTCACGGGCAACGGCTTCCTGACGGTGCAGACCGCGGCCGGCGAGCGCTACACCCGCGACGGCAATCTGCACATGAACAATCTCGGCCAGCTTGTCACCGCCGCCGGTGACCTCGTGCTCGGCACCGGCGGTCCGATCGTGTTTCAGCCGACCGACCACGACATCAACATCTCGCCCGACGGCACCGTGACGGTGGTCGAGGGCGTCAACCGCACCGACTCGATCCGCGGCAAGCTGCGCATCGTGAACTTCGCCGATCCGCAGGCCGCGCAGAAGCAGGGCAACAACCTCTACGCCGCCGCCGGCGGCGCCATCCCGCAGCAGGACACCAAGTCGACCATCCAGCAGGGCTACATCGAGAAGTCGAACGTCAGCGCGGTCGGCGAGATGAGCAAGATGGTCGAAGTGATGCGCGCCTACACCCAGGTCGCCAACATGCTCCAGGTCCAGAGCGACCTGCGCAAGAACGCGATCGAGAAACTCGCCGACGTTCCGGCCTGACAGATCTTGAAGGAGACGTGACATGCAGGCGCTTCACACCGCTGCGACCGGAATGGCGGCACAGGAACTCAACGTTCAGGTGATCTCCAACAACATTGCCAACCTGCGCACCACCGGCTTCAAGAAGCAGACGGTGGCGTTCCAGGACCTGATCTACGAGCACATGCGCCGCGTCGGCGCGCAGTCGTCGGACCAGGGCACGATCCTGCCCGTCGGCATCGACATCGGCGGCGGCGTCAAGACCGTCGGCACGCCGCGCTCGATGACGCAGGGCACGCTGTCGCAGACCGGCAACGATCTCGACCTCGCGATCTCGGGGGAGGGCTTCTTCAAGGTGCTGATGCCCGACGGCACCTTCCAGTACACCCGCGACGGCACCTTCCAGATGGACAATCAGGGCCGGATCGTTACCGCCCAGGGCAACCCGGTGCAGCCGACCATCACGATCCCGCAGAACGCCTCGGGCATCACCGTCAACGCGCAGGGCCAGGTCTCGGTGACGCTGCCGGGCTCGACCACCTCGAACATCATCGGCCAGCTCCAGGTCACCCGCTTCATCAACAAGGCCGGCCTGCAGCCGGTCGGCAACAACCAGTTCACCGACACCCCCTCCTCCGGGCCGCCGCAGGACGGCGTCGCCAACCAGGACGGTCTCGGCAGCATCACCCAGGGCAGCCTGGAGCAGGCCAATGTCGACGTCGTCAGCGAGATGAGCGAGCTGATCGCCGCGCAGCGCGCCTACGAGATGAACGCCAAGGTCATCTCGGCCGCGGACCAGATGCTGCAGTCGACCACTGCGCTGTTCCGCTGAGGTTCGAAGGGAGATCACCGTCATGACCCGTACCGTCCGTCCCTTCCTGCTTGCGGCCGCCCTGCTCGCCTCGACTGCGCTATCGGCGCTGGCCGGCGAGGCCGACGACCAGATCAAGGCGCCCGTGCTGCGCTCCACCGTGAACGTCACCGGCGACATCGTTCGCGTCGGCGACCTGATCGACAATGCGGGCGTCGCGGCCAACATCGCCGTCTACCGCGCGCCCGACCTCGGCACGACCGGCGTGCTGCCGGCCGCGCAGGTGATCGCGACCCTGCGCACCCACCAGGTGATCGGCGTCGAGGTCCGCGACATCAAGGAGGTCGCGGTCACGCGGCTGGCGCGCGCCGTCGACGCCAAGGAGATCAGCACGACGGTGGCCCAGGCGCTCGATCACCGCAACGGACTTGGCGATGCCGCCAACCTCAGCATCAGCTTCGACCAGCCGGTGCAGGACCTCAAATTCGAGGCCTCGACGTCGGGCACGCTGGCGCCGACCAGCGTCCGGTTCGACCCGCGCAGCGGCCGCTTCGACATCACCTTGGAGCTCGGCCATGCCAATGGCGCGAGCCCGACCAAGCTGCGCTACACCGGCACGGCGATCGAAACCGTCGAGGCCGTGGTGCTGACCCGCAACATCGACCGCAACGAGATGATCCGCTCAGGCGACCTGCAGACCGAGCGGCGGCCGCGCGCCGAGCTCGGCGGCGGCGACCCCGCCACGCGCGAGCTCGCAGTCGGCATGCAGATGCGCCGCCCGGCGCGCGCGGGCCAGGCGCTGAAGACCACCGACCTCGCCAAGCCCGACCTCGTGCAGCGCGACCAGGCGGTCACGCTGATCTTCCAGACCGCCGGCATCTATCTCACCACGCGCGGCAAGGCGCTGGAGTCGGGCACCGAAGGCGACGTCGTCAGCGTGCTCAATCTGCAGTCCAAGCGCACCGTGACGGGCCGCGTCTCGGGTCGCGGCCAGGTCTCCGTCGACATCGCCGTCGCCAAGCCGGCGCAGACCTCCGAAGCCGACATCGCCGCACCCGTCGCCGTCGCCAGCCGCCTTCCCACCTCCGCCACCCCGAAAGCCGAGTAAGTTTCATGTCGAAGTTCAAGTTTGATGATCGGGGCGTCTCGAGCCTGCGCCGGGTCGCGCTGATCTCGGTTTCCTTCGCGGTGCTGTCGATCGCCGGCGGATGCTCCTCGATCGACCGTCTCAGCCAGATTGGCGAGCGGCCGAAGCTGACGGAGATCGACAATCCGACCACGCAGCCGGGCTACAAGCCGGTGCAGATGCCGATGCCGAAGCCTGAAACCGTGTCCTACGCGCCGAACTCGCTGTGGCGCAACGGCTCGCGCGCCTTCTTCAAGGACCAGCGCGCCCGTCAGGTCGGCGACCTCCTGACCGTCACGGTCAGCATCTCCGACAAGGCTAATTTCGCCAACGAGACCCAGCGCAGCCGCACCAACAAGGAGGATTCGGGCATCACCGACTTCATCGGCGCGAAGACGCTCGGCGTGCAGGCGCAGAAGGTGCTGCCCGGCCGCATCCTGACTGCCGACGGCACCTCGTCCTCGGACGGCAAGGGCACGATCCAGCGGTCGGAGTCCTTGACCACCAGCGTCGCCGCGGTCGTGACGCAGGTGCTGCCGAACGGCAACCTCGTCGTCGAAGGCAAGCAGGAGATCCGGGTCAACTACGAGATCCGCGAGCTGATCGTGGCCGGCATCGTGCGGCCCGAGGACATCCAGAGCGACAACACCATCGACTCCACCAAGATCGCCCAGGCCCGCATCTCCTACGGCGGCCGCGGCCAGATCTCCGACGTCCAGCAGCCGCGCTACGGCCAGCAGGTGATGGATATCCTGCTGCCGTTCTGAGGCAAACCTCAGCATCAATGACCGGGCGGAGCCCGCCCGGTCGCTCAGGAAGCCGCCCATGCGATGACCTCGCAAGGCGCAAATCGAACCGAGGACCAGGACACACGACCGAAATCCCTCCCCGCGCGGGAGGGTCGGACAAGGGATGGCCGAGCGCGATATGGGTCACGGCGCATGACCCCCGCAGCCGCCGCCCTTCTCTGAAAACGAGCTCCCACATTGCCCAATGCGAACCTAGGCGCGGCGGGTGATGTATACGCGGCCTCCGGTAGCTCCCCTGCCGGAGGCCGCGTTCGTTTTGGCTGTCACACCCGAGCTGACAGACCCCAGCTCAAGACGTTCCGGCCCTACCTCGGCTCACCCGAACGTCGCCTCGACCACACCGAGGCCGTCCAGCTCCATCCGTACCCGGTCGCCGGCCTTGAGCCAGATCGTCTTGACCAGGCTGCCGGTCAGGACGAGCTGCCCGGCCTCGAGCCCGTCACCACTGGCGGCGAGATGATTTGCAAGCCAGGCCAGCGCATGGACAGGATGTCCCAGCACATCCGCGCCAGTGCCCTCGCCGACCAAGGTGCCGTTGACGATGGCACGGCCCTGCACCGCGGCCAAGTCCGCTATGGCAGCGCGTGGGAGCGCCGGGCCGAGGACACAGCCGGCAGCAAAGAAATCGTCGGCGACGAGCGTCGGCGCGCCCAGCGTCTGCCATTGCACATAACGGTCGTCGACGATCTCGATCGCCGCGTGACAGTCGCCGATCGCCTCGACGACACGATCCATGGTGAACGGCGCGTCCAACGGCAGCAGGTCGTGCTTGAGCCGCACGGCGATCTCGCATTCGACGCCCACGCGGACGAAGTCGGCCGTGCGCAGTTCGACACCTGTCTGGTGAATACCGGACGCGAACACTCCGCCGGAACAGGGATGCGGAATGCCAAGATAGTCCTGCATCACCTTGCTGGTGCAGCCGATCTTGTAGCCGGCGAAGTCACCGGCCTGTTCGGCGAGCAGCCAATGGACTTCGCGCTGGATCTCATAGCCGGCAGCTTCATCCTTCGGCTGAAGCTGAGGCGGCAGAGCCCCCAAGGGCGCCCGTTGCTTGCGGGCATCTACGATCAGTCGCGCAGCGGAAAGTATCTCGTCTGCTCCCATGGCCCTTCAACTCCCTTGGCCCGCGGTCCGAACCGGCATCGCAGGATCTATGGTGAACGGATTGTTTATAAACGAGTTTTGGGCTCCCATCTCAGCTTCATCAACAATTTGAGACGGCGCGGCCGCAGCGCAAGCGGCTCGTTCAACCGATTTCACGTTTCACGATGCCGAGTTCGAGCAGACTTTCCGCAGTGGCGACGATCGCGTCCTCGTTGGAGCGCGAACTCCAGCCGCGCAGACGCCGCGCCTTGTCGACGCCCGCCTCGCTTGGACTTCGGGCGAGGCCATGTCGGGACCAGCCGCGCAGCGTTTCGCGCGCCGGCGCTCAGCTCGCCTCCGTTGCGGCCACCGAACTCTCGCCAGGCGTCTTGAGCCAGGGCAACTCGAACTGGCAGGTCAGCCCGCTCTCGGCAAACGTCCGCTGCAGATGCCTGACCGTGCGGGTCAGCAGCCGGCTGCCGAAGCCGACCACTGGCGGCTCCGTTGCCGGCGGGCCACCGCTTTCCTGCCAGCGAACATGCAGCGCGTCCTGCGCCAACGACCAGCTGACATCGACCCGGCCGTCGGGCGTGGTGAGCGCGCCATATTTGCTGGCGTTGCAGGCCATCTCGTGGATGACGAGAGCCAGCTGCGTCGTCAGCTCGACCGGAACCAGGATGGCGGGGCCGCTGGTGGCGAGTTGATCCGGTGTGCTGGCGAACGGCACGACCTGACTCCTGATGAGGGCGGCGAGATCGGCGCCCTGCCAGTCGTTCTCGGCAAGGCTCGTGTGCGCCGTCGCCAGCGCATGCAGGCGCGACGTGAAATCGCGGACCTTGGCGTCGTGCCGCGGCAGCAGCTGATGCGCCAGCGATTGCACCACGGCAAGGCTGTTCTTGACGCGATGGGCCAGCTCATGCACGAGCAGTTCGCGCTTGCGGTCGGCTTCCTTCGCGGCCGTGACGTCGATGTTGACGCCGATCATGTACGGATCGCCGCCGCCCTCGCCACCCAACATGCGGGCGCGCGCCTCGATCCAGCGGATCGAGCCGTCGGGCAGCGGCACCCGCCATTCCGAATCGAGCTCCCCGGTTGTCAGCGCCTGCTTGTTGTCCCGGTCGGCACGCGCCTGGTCCTCGGGATGCACCAGCGCCAGCCAGGCGTCATAGGTCCCGGGGAACGTGCCCGGCGCAAGTCCATAGAGCTCTTCGATCTCATCGGACCAGTGGCTGGCGCCGGATCTGCCGTCCCAGGTAAAGGTGCCAAGCCGTCCGTATTTCGCGGCGAGTTTGAGCTGCCCGGCCGTGCGCGACGCATCGTCCCTGGCTTGGGCGAGCATCCCGAAATTCTCCTGGATGACGCGTGCACTCTCCGCCTGCGCCTTTTCGGCCGCAGCTAGTCGGGCGTTGAGCGCCCGGACCTCCGGGGGATCGGAGGGCGCGGCCTCGCCGGGGATGGCGCGCTTGACGGCGATGCTTTCGAGCGGCCGGGCGATGCTTCGGCCGATGCCGGCCGCCAGCAGCAGCGCCAGGGCACAGATCGTCGTCGCCGCGATGGTTGCGGTCTGCACCGTCGAGGAGATCGCCTGGGCGAAAGCCGCCTGCTTGATGCCGACCCCGACAGTCCAGTCGCTCAGTTGGGGACGCGCATTGGCGTTGATGATCCGATCACCCTCGATCGACGGAAACTCCGCGATCCCCTCAGCCTTGGCAGTCGCCCGCCATCCGGCCGACGCCGGCTGCCCGGTCGAGGTGGCGTTCTTCGGGATGCGCGAAATGTAGCGGCCCTGGCCGTCCATGATGCCGACCAGCCAGTCGGCCGGCAGCTGCTGCTGGGCCAGCAGCCGGGTGTAGTTCGCGGCTGGCATGGCAATCGAAAGGCAGCGGAACGGCTTGCCGTCCTTGAAGACGGGGACATCGACGGTCGCCACCCACGCGCCGGAATTGGGACCGGTGAAGATGTCGGAGATCGACGGCCTTCCGGACTGAAAAGCGCGCTCCTGCGAGCCCCAGCCTTCGGGCGCGCGCTCGCCGAGCGGCTTGCCCGGCGTCGCCCCGGTGTTGAGCAGGATGCGGCCGCTCGCGTCCGACACGATGATCCAGCCTTCGCCGCTGACCGCACCGACGCGGCGCGCCTCCGCCTCGAAGTTGCTGAGATCGGCGGCACTGAGATCCGGAGACTTGCCCAGCACCTCGGCGAGCGCGATGTAGCGCCGCAATTCGGCGTCGACGGCACCGGAGATCGTCTGCGCGGCATAGGACAGGCCGCGCCGGATCGAGGCGTCGGCGGATTGCGCCATCGATACGATGACATAGGCGATCAGCCCGACGCAGGGCAGGAACAGAATGCCGGCCAGGAGAAGGAGGCGCCCCTTGATGCTCAAGGCGCCATAGGAACGCTGCATCGTTGCCAGCGCGCCCCTGGCTATGTCCGGCTCGCCCATGATTCCCCGCGGCGTTCCGAGATGGAACCGCCGATAATTCAGCAGACGCGAAAAAGTTCCGGACGCTTGGAAAACCAACAGCGCGCGCGGTCGTGCCGGCATTGCCGGCCCGCAGACCGCTCAGGTGACGAGACACTCGACCTCGCGCACACCGGCGCCGTCTCAGCAACAGACGCTGCGGCCGCACCCGGCAAGCGGCCGCAATCCCCGCTCGTTCAGGTCAATGTCGCGACCTACTCGTCGCGATAGACCTTTTCACGCTTCTCGTGGCGTTCCTGCGCCTCCACCGACAGCGTCGCAATGGGACGGGCCTCGAGCCGCTTCAGCGAAATCGGCTCGCCGGTCTCCTCGCAATAGCCGTAGGTGTTGTCCTCGATGCGCTGGAGCGCCGCGTCGATCTTGGAGATCAGCTTGCGCTGGCGGTCACGGGCGCGAAGCTCGATCGCCCGATCGGTCTCCGACGACGCGCGGTCGGCGAGGTCCGGATGGTTCACGTTCTCCTCCTGCAGAGCCTGCAGGGTGAGCTTCGATTCGCGCAGGATCTCCTCCTTCCATGCCAGCAGCTTGGCGCGGAAATAGTCGCGCTGGCGTTCGTTCATGAAAGGCTCTTTTTCGGAAGGTTTGTAGTTCTTCAACTTTTCCAAGGTCAGCCCATCTGTACGTGCTGGCGCCGGTTTCGGCACCGGCGGACGGAATACGCCCGTTCGCGGCCGCGTTATATAGCGGCCTCATGTGACAGACAATATTTCCATCGGCACGGGCGCCCCGCCGTTCGGGCCGTTGCACAGGCAAATTCGGCCCCAGCCGGCGGGACGCCGTGGACGGCCTCAGTAACCGACCGTGAAACGGGCCCGCCGGTGGGCTGGACGCTCGATTTCGTCGGCCATCGCGACCGCGAAGTCCTCGAAGGTGACGAAGCTCTTGCCGTCGGCATCGACCAGCAGCTGATCCGTTCCGAGCCGGAACTTGCCCGTCCGGGGGCCGAAATCGATCATCGCAGAGGGCGACAGGAAGGTCCAATCGAGCTCCTTCTCCTGGCGCAGGCGGTCGAGGAACGCGGCGCCCTTCTCCGCTTCGGCCTTGTAGGCGGCCGGAAAGCCGGGCGTCGTCACCAGCCGCACACCCGGCGCGACCTCGAGCGAGCCGGCGCCGCCGACCACGAGGTAACGCGATACGCCGGAGTCCTTGGCCGCCCCGATCAGGGTCTCGACATCGCTGGCCGAGAAATGGATCGCGCTGATCGCGACGTCATGGCCGGCCCAGAGTTTCGCCAGCGCGGCGCGGTCGTTGGCGTCCCCCCGCACCGCCGTGACGTTGGCGTGCTTCTCGATCTTGTCCGGGTTGCGGGCAATGCCGGTGACCTGGTGGCCGCGGCTGGCCAACTCGGCGGTGATGCGGGACCCGGCACGGCCGGAGGCGCCGGCGACGGCGATCTTCATGGGGAAACTCCTATGTTCGAGATCACGAGGTCGGATCCGAGGTCTGGACGAAGCCGCCTTGGTATCCGATAGTGACTAGATAACGGAATGAATGCTGGTGTTAAGAGCGCACTTTAAGATCACCTGGTCACGCCGGAGTAACCGATGAGAGCCGCGAACGTCTATTCGGCCGACTGCCCAACGCGACAGATCCTGGACCGCGTCGGCGACAAATGGGCCGTGCTGATCCTGATCCTGCTGCGCAACGAACCCTTGCGCTTCAATCAGTTGCGGCGGTCGATCGAAGGGATTTCGCAGAAGATGCTGTCCCAGGTGCTGAAGAGCCTGGAACGCGACGGCCTGGTGCGGCGGCGCGCGATCGCGACCGTCCCGGTCACCGTCGAATATTCGATCACGCCGCTCGGGCTGACGCTCGCCGCCGCGGTCGATCCGCTGCGCGACTGGGCCGAGCGTCATCTCAAGGAGGTCACCGCCGCGCAGCGGCGCTACGACGCGCAACAGCCGTCGAAGGCGGCTTGAACGCGCGAAGCGTCTCAGCTCCGCCCGGCCTTGGCGAGCTCGACCTCGACGCGCAGTTCGATCTCGGAGAGGATCGCATCCAGTCCCGGGTCGCCCGAGGTCTGCTTCAGGTCGGCCGCGGCATCGCGAAGCCGCAGCGCCATCGCAGTGTCGAGCTTGCCGGACAGCAGCGTCAGCTTGAGATCATCGAGCACGTCGAGCGCGCGCTTGCCGCGCTGGACCGAGCGCTTGCGGCGCTCCGCCGGCTCCTCCTCGATGCCCTGCAGCGCCAGCAGCGCATCGATGTTCGCCGTCTGCTTCGGCGCGAGGGTCGCGCGCGTGTCCTGTGTGGTGCCGACGTCAGGCAGCTTGAAGCCGCTGGACGAGGCCTTCCGCGTGCTGCTGGTTGACGAGCCCAGGGTCGTGCCGTTCGGTCCGTAGATGCGCATCGATGGCTCCCGCAAGCTTCGCGTGTCGAGCGGGAGATTGGCTCCGCCGTGGTTAACGGTGCGTAAACGGCCCGGCAAATTCTGCCGGGGCGGCAGCTTCGTTCCCCCGGAGTAACCCTGGACCGCGACAAAGCTTCGAGTCGATTTCACACTCTTTCAATGAGTTAGCCCGGAGCATCGCTGTGGCACGGCCCTCGCATAGTTAATGCCGATCATGCGGTCATGGGAGTGGCCGAGTGATCACTTGAAGAGTTCGAGGGGAGCATAGGATGCGACGCGTCCGAACTACGCGCCTGTTTCAGGTCGCCTGCGCCGCGGTGCTGGCGCTGGCATCTACCATTATGTCTGCGAATGCGACCTCGCGGATCAAGGATCTCGCCAATATCGAGGGCGTGCGCCAGAACCAGCTGATCGGCTACGGCCTCGTGGTCGGCCTCAACGGCACCGGCGATACGCTGAACAACATCCCGTTCACCAAGCAGTCGCTGCAGGCGATGCTCGAGCGCATGGGCGTCAACATCCGCGGCGCCACCATCCGCACCGGCAACGTCGCCGCTGTCATGGTCACCGGAAACCTGCCGCCATTCGCCACGCAAGGCACGCGCATGGACGTGACGGTCTCCGCGCTCGGCGACGCCAAGAACCTGCAGGGCGGCACCCTGCTCGTCACCCCGCTGCTCGGCGCCGACGGCAACGTCTATGCGGTGGCGCAGGGCTCGCTCGCGATCTCCGGTTTCCAGGCCGAGGGCGAGGCCGCCAAGATCGTGCGCGGCGTGCCGACGGTCGGCCGCATCGCCAACGGCGCCATCATCGAGCGCGAGATCGAGTTCGCGCTGAACCGGCTGCCGAACGTGCGGCTTGCGCTGCGCAACGCCGACTTCACCACCGCCAAGCGCATCGCGGCCGCGGTCAATGATTTCCTCGGCGTCAAGACTGCCGAGCCGATCGATCCGTCGACGGTGCAGCTGAGCATCCCGCCGGAGTTCAAGGGCAACGTCGTCGCCTTGCTGACCGAGATCGAGCAGTTGCAGGTCGACCCGGATCTCGCCGCCAAGATCGTCATCGACGAGCGCTCCGGCATCATCGTGATGGGTCGCGACGTGCGTGTGGCGACCGTCGCCGTGGCCCAGGGCAACCTCACCGTCACGATCTCCGAAAGTCCGCAGGTCAGCCAGCCCAATCCGCTGTCGCGCGGCCGCACCGTGGTCACGCCGCGCACCAGCGTCGGCGTCACCGAGGAAGGCAAGAAGTTCGCGGTCGTCAGGGACGGCGTGTCATTGCAGCAACTGGTCGACGGCCTCAACGGCCTCGGCATCGGCCCCCGCGACCTGATCAGCATCCTGCAGGCCATCAAGGCGGCCGGCGCGATCGAAGCCGACATCGAGGTGATGTGATGGCGACGTCCTTCATCGACTCCTATCATGGCCGCGTCGCTCTCAGCATGCCGACGGCCGCGGCCGTCACCGCGCCGCGCACCGATCTCGATCTCGCGGCGGCTCTGACCAAGGTCTCGCCCAAGGCACAGGCCAGGGCCAAGGCGACGGCAACCGACTTCGAAGCCATGTTCCTCAACAGCATGTTCTCGCAGATGACCAGCGGCGTGAAGGGCGAAGGTCCGTTCGGCGACACGCCGGGCACCGGCGTCTGGCGCTCGATGCTGACGGAGCAATATTCCAAGAACTTCGCCAAGGCCGGCGGCGTCGGCATCTCAAACGACGTCTTCCGCACTCTCATCCTGCAACAGGCCGGCAGCAGCTCCGGCGCCAACGGCAAAGCGTAGATGTTCGCGTGACGAGCGCGTGGGCGGCAAACGCTCACGCCGAAGGGAGTTATGAAATGACCGCACAGGGACAAGCGAAGAAGACGACCTACACGGCCGCCACCAGCGCCGCAGAGGCACGCGCGCTCGCCGACGAGATGGTGAGCGTCATGAGCGAGCTGATCGCGGTCATCGAGCAGGAGACCGAACTGGTCCGCGCCGGCAAGCTGCGCGAAGGCATGGCGTTCGGCCCCAAGAAGACCGAGCTGTCCCGCCACTACGTCACGACCGTGGGCCGCCTCAAGGCGAGCCAGAATTTCATGAAGCAGACCGCGCCGGAGCTGCTCGCCACCCTGCATCGTCACCACGACACCTTTCGCGCCATGCTGCAGGTGAACCTGACCGTGCTGGCGACGGCGCACGCGATCTCGGAAAAGATCGTGCGCGGCGTCAATGCCGAGGTTCAGCGCAAGAACATCCCCAGCACCTATACCGCCGGCGGCCGCCGCGCCGCCCCGGGCGCGCGACACCTCACCCCGCTCGCCGTCAGCCGGACGCTCTGAGCCTCACCGCCAGCCCCCATCTGCATCGCCGCGCCGCCTCGAGGGCCGCGCGGCCGCCGCCGTTTAACGCTCGGATAAGCTTAAAAGGCCGGCGCGAATCACAACGCGGTGTTCATCCTATTTCCTAACATAACGTTGATTGGTCATCGGCATAGTTGCAAGCGGGATGGGTTGGGAATTGACTCGATGGCCATGAGGAGGCTGCCATGAGTTCCGATTTCAGCGTAAGACCGGTAGGGACGCCTGCGTCCGTTCCGATAATTCCGCCGTCGAGCCAGGCGGTGGTGAGCGCTGTTCCGACGGACCTTCCTCCCAGCCAGACCGTGACCGCGGCCGAGCCCGGCGTCCCCGTGCGCAACGACATCCCGGTCAACATCGCAAACGATCTGTCCGTGTCACGCCAAGCCTATTACGATCGCGCCGCTGCCGCTCTGGTGTTCCAGGTGGTCAACCGCAAGACCGACCAGGTCGTGACCCAATATCCAGATGAGGCCGTGCTGCGCCGCCGGGCCTACTTCAACACGCTCGACCTGCAGAAGGATATGCAGAGGGCCGACGTGCCGCGCGTCGTGGCGACCGATCGCACTGCCTGAGCCCCCGCGGAACCGGGCCGCTTCATTCCGCCGCCCGCACGCCGCCCCACCGGGCGGCGTTGCCGTATCGAGCCGCGCAGCTTTGGCGGATCAACGGCTCCGTATCGCGTAGGCGGTGTCGAGATAGGTCTGGCCCGAGGCGGCGTCGGTGACCACGTTCTTGATCTGGGCCTTGCCGTTGCCGGCCGGCGTGAACTTCGAATCGCCGATCCTGAACGCATGAGACCGGGAACGACTTCCCGTTGGCATGTCTTCCGCTCCAGCCGCCCGATATAGAGCGTCGGATAGACGGCCACGTATCTGCTGTTGCTTCGCGCCGTACTGCGCAGGTTCGACTTGTAGGACGCAGACAGGATGCTGGCGATATCGGTCACGACGACGCGCCTCCCGCCCTGCCCCCGACGGTCAGCTCCGCCCGGACAACCCCGCGGCGATGTGGCAGTTGATGTCGATCAGCGACTTGAGCTTCGCCGGATCCGGGTCCATCTGCATCTCGATCGTCTGCTTCATCACGAACACGCCGATATTTGCGATGTTCTGGCGGATGTCGAGCGGATTCGGATTGTCGTCCGCCTCCATCGCGCTCATGAAGATCGTCCACAAGCGACGATTGAAGAGCAGAGCCTTGTACATGTTGCGATCAGGGCCGTTCCAATTGGCCTGGACTTCCTGCAGCTGCCGTGCCGCTTTCAACAGAGCCTGAGCTTCGATCTCCCGTGGTGATGCCGTCGTCTGCGACGTGCGGGCATAGGCTTGAGCGGCATATGACATCAACTACTCCGGACTGACGCAGGGACACGACCAAACTGCTCAGGTTTTGTACTTTGTGTGCCTTTAAAATATGGTTAGCGGCCGTTAGCGGAATTTGTTTCGTAGCGTCACGGAGCACCGGAAATCGCTTTGTTTGGTGCACCTCTTAATTTCTTGCGAACGCGGTGATTCAAAATGTCCGGACGAAGCTCGTACGTTGTTCATCCCGCCCGAGCGGCGCGAACTACACGAACAACGGCGTTCTCACAGAGCTGACTCACTGCCCCGACATCGAACGGAGACCAGTGCCGGCACGCTCGGCATAGCCTAACGCAGAAGCGGCGGGCATGGCCCGCCGCTTCGATGAGATATTATTCCGGTACGTTCGCGCGTCAGCGCAGCAGCTGCAGCACGCTCGCCTGCGACTGATTGGCCAGCGCGAGCGCGGAGACCGCGATCGACTGGCGCGTCGACAGCGCCTGGCTGTTGGCCGCCTCCTCGTTGGTGTCGGCCAAGGTCAAGTTCGACGAGCCGGTCTGCAGCACGTTGATCAGGTTCTTGTTGAAGTCCTGACGGATCTGCACGATCGAGAGGTTCGAACCGAGCGACGACGCTTCAGAGCGGATCGCGGTCGATGCACTGTTCAAGGTCGTGAGCACCTTGTTGGCCGAGTTGCTGTCGAGGAAGTCGCTTCCGACCACCAGCGCCGACAGGCCGAGACCGGTGCTGTTGAAGGTCACGCCGGTGATGTTCAGCGTGGACCGTCCGGTCTCGTTGAACACCAACTTGAGCGTGTCGCCGTTGAGCAGGTTGATGCCGTTGAACGAGGCGTCTTGCGCCGTGGTGTTGATCTGCGCCAGGACGTTGTTGTACTGCGCGATCAGGCCGGCACGCGTCGTCTGAGAGTTGGTGTCGGCCACCGGGGTCGAGGCCGTCACGCCGTTGAAGGCCATGCTGGCCGCGGTCGAAGAGCCGGCGACCGCGCCGATCGTCGACGATGCCGCTTCGTTGGTGGTGAGGATCGTAAGCTGGCCCGTCGTGCTCAGGCTGGCCTGCAGGTTGTTGGCCGCGAGCGCCGTATTGAGCTGTGCCAGCGTCGAGATCTGCGAAGCACCTGTGCCGAACGTTATGTTCGTTGCGACGCCGCCCCCTGTCGAGGCAATTGTCAACGTCTGTCCTGTCAAGGCTGGCGGATTTCGTGTGGTCGTGCCGGCGGTCAATCCGAGCTTGGCCAGGGCCGTGCCCGATACTGTCAGATCCTGCGCCGTGCCTGTCGCCAGCTGGATCTTGCCCGCTGCCACCGTGGACGGCGTTGCGGTGGCTCCGGTCACCGAATCGATGGCAGCCAAGAGGTTGCTGACGGTGTCGCCGACGCCGATATTGGTACCGGCCGAGACCGAGCCGGCCACGAAGGTGAACACGACACCGTTGACCACGAGCGTATCGCCGGTGGTGACGCTGCTCGCCAGGTCGTTCGAGGTCGAGCTCGCCGTACCCGACAGCCTGGTGGATCCGGTGATTGCAACGGCCGAGCTGAGGTTGTCGTTGTTGACCGTGCTGCCGGTCACGAAATTGTTTGAGGAGCTGCCGAGCAGGTTGTTCGCCGTCGCCCCTGAGATGACCGCGGAGGTCACGCTCGACTTGGTAGTGTATCCCGTCGGCGCCTGAAGCACTTGGCTTGCGATCGATTTGGCGCTGTCGACAAGCTTCTGAAGTGAGGTGAGACCGGTATTCGCAGCCTGGAGAACCTGGACACCGTTGCCGATGCTGTCGAGCAGATTCGCAATGTCGCTCGCGCGGTTGTTGAGCGATTGCGAGGTGAAGAATTCGGTGGGGTTATCGAGCGCCGTGTTGACCTTGTTGCCGGTGGCCAGGTTGTTTTGAGTCGTGGCCAGCAGCGATGCGGTGTTTTGCAGCGCCAGCAGGTTTTGGCGAACCGAAGCCGAGAGAACGATACCGGACATGTGTGTGAAACCTTCCTAGTTATTCACCAGGGGGTTCTAGTCCACCCACTTTTAAAACATGGTTAATGGCACTTTAAATTTCTTGCTTAACGACTGGTTGCGATCCTTGGCTCCACTCGCGTCCGGTTCCAGACCAGTATTGATACGGGCCGGACGGCCAAACCAGGCGAAAAAAAGCGGCGGGGTTTCCCCCGCCGCCCTGGTCGTCGAGATGCGATGCTTGTGGATCAGCGCAGCAGCTGCAGCACGCTCGCCTGCGACTGGTTGGCGAGCGACAGCGCGGACACCGCGATCGACTGGCGGGTCGACAGCGCCTGGCTGTTGGCCGCTTCCTCGTTGGTGTCGGCCAGCGTCAGGTTCGACGAGCCGGTCTGCAGCACGTTGATCAGGTTCTTGTTGAAGTCCTGACGGATCTGCACCACCGACAGGTTCGAACCCAGCGTGGAGGCTTCCGACCGCAGCGTCGAGCTCGCCGAGTTCAACAGGGTGATCACCTTGTTCGCCGAGTTGTTGTCGAGGAAGTCGGTGCCCGAGGTGAGGTTCGACAGGCCAAGACCGCCAGTGTTGAAGGTCACACCGGTGATCGAGAGCGTCGACTTGCCGTTCTCGTTGAAGGTCAGCTTCAGCGTATCGCCGTTCAGCAGGTTGACACCGTTGAACGAGGCGTCGGCCGCGGTCGTGTTGATCTGCGCCAGCACGTTGTTGTACTGCGAGACCAGGCTCGCGCGCTGCGTCTGCGCGGTCGCATCCGCCACCGGCGCCGCCGCCGTCAGACCGTTGAAGGCCTGGCTGGATGCAGCCGACGTACCGCCGATCGCACCTATCGTGGCCGAAGCCGCGTCGTTGGTCGTGGTGATCGAGATCTTGCCGGTGGTATCGATCGAGGCTTGCAGGTTGTTCGCCGCGAGCTTGGTGTTGAGATCGTTCAGCGACTTGACCTGCCCTGTCCCTAGACCGAACGTGACACTCGTCGCCGTGCCACCTCCTGTGGCGCCGATCGTCAAGGTCTGACCTGACAAGCCGTCGCCGACAGCAGTCAGCCCGAGCTTGCCCAAGGTGCCGGTGCTGCCCGAGAGCGTCAATCCCGCCGCCGGCGGCGTCAGGGTGATCGCACCCGCGGTGATCGACGCGGTCACGCCGGTCTGGGTCTGGATCGCCGACAGCAGGTTGCTGACGCTGTCGCCGATGCCGATGTTGGTGCCCGTCGAGGACGTGCCGGTGATGAAGGTGAAGGTGGTGCCGTTGACGACCAGCGTCTCACCGGAGGTGATGCCGGAGGCGAGGTTGTTCGACGCGGTGCCCGCCGTGCCCGACAGCTTGGTCGAACCGGTGATCGCCACCGCGCTCGAGGTATTGTCGTTGTTCACGACCGAGCCGGTCACAGCCGTCGAGCTGGAGCCGAGCAGGTCGGTGGCGGTCGCCCCGGTCAGAGCCGCCGAGGTCACGCTGGACTTGGTCGAGTAGCCCACGGAGCTCTGCAGCACCTGGTTGGCGATCGACTTGGCGCTGTCGACGAGCTTCTGCAACGAGGTGATGCCGGTGTTGGCGGCCTGCAGCACCTGCACGCCGTTGCCGATACCGTCGAGCAGATTGGAGATGTCGGAAGCGCGGTTGTCGAGACCCTGGGCGGTGAAGAAGTTGGTCGGATTGTCGAGCGCCGAGTTGACCTTCTTGCCCGTGGAGAGATTGTTCTGGGTGGTGGCGAGGAGCTGAGCCGTCGACTGAAGCGAGAGCAGATTCTGACGCACCGACGCCGAGAGAACAATACCTGACATTTTCATACCCTTCTGGTGTGAAACAAACGGCCCGATCCATTCAGGATCAAGGCGAAGCCCGTCGGTGACTGCACCACCGGGCGACGGGCGTTAAGGTAAATGCGAGCGGCTAACAAACAGTGAAGTCACGACCGCTCGCGGTCCCCGATGCGTGGCATCGGCACGGCCGCGCATCGGCGATTCGCCGCGGATCACCTTGAAAACACCGCATATTCGCCAGGCGGGCGCGGCCGTTTACCGTCCGTTAACCATGATCGGAAAGGATTGCTGCGCACCGACCGATCGAGCGCGCAGACTCCCCGCGCGATCTAGACTGGCAGCTGGACCCGTCATCGGCCTCGACGCAGCAGGTTCGGCGCCACGCCGATTGCGGCAACGGAGAATGAGAATGGCCCTGAAAGTCGAACTGAAGCCGCATGAGCGCATCATCATCGGCTCCTGCGTGATCACCAACACCGATCAGCGCGCGCGCCTCCTGATCGACGGCGAGAACATTCCGATCCTGCGCGAGAAGGACATCCTGACGCCGGAGACGGCCGACACGCCGGCCAAGCTCGTCTATCTTGCGGTCCAGCTGATGTACATCTCGCCGGGGGCAGACGCGGATCACGGCACCTATTTCAACCTGCTGCGCGACATCATCACCACGGTGCCGAGCGCCTGGCCGATTATCGAGGCGATCAACGGTCATATCCTCAACGGCGATCTCTACCAGGCGCTGAAGGAAGCCAAGAAGCTCGTCGCCTACGAGAAGAAGCTGATCGAGCAGGCTGAAGCCGAACAGCAGGACAAGCCGGTGAGCTCGGCGGCCTGAGCTTTCGTCTCCTCACCCGACATCGAAAGGCCCGGCTCGCCAGTCGCGAGGCCGGGCTTTCCGATTTTTGCGCGCTCGCCAAGCTACGCCGCAGCAATGTCGGACCTTTCCTCCGATAAAAAAGCGGCGGGGTTTCCCCCGCCGCCTTGATCGTCGAGATGCGATGCTTGTGGATCAGCGCAGCAGCTGCAGCACGCTCGCCTGCGACTGGTTGGCGAGCGACAGCGCGGACACCGCGATCGACTGGCGGGTCGACAGCGCCTGGCTGTTGGCCGCTTCCTCGTTGGTGTCGGCCAGCGTCAGATTCGACGAGCCGGTCTGCAGCACGTTGATCAGGTTCTTGTTGAAGTCCTGACGAACCTGCACCACCGACAGGTTCGAACCCAGCGTCGAGGCCTCGTTGCGCAGCGTGGAGCTGGCAGTGGTGAGCACGCCGATGACCTTGTTCGCCGAGTTGTTGTCGAGGAAGTCGGTGCCCGAGGTCAGGGTCGTCAGCCCGAGCCCCGCGGAGTTGAAGGTCACGCCGGTGATCGACAGCGTCGACTTGCCGTTTTCGTTGAAGGTCAGCTTCAGCGTATCGCCGTTCAGCAGGTTGACACCGTTGAACGACGCATCGCTCGCAGTCGTATTGATCTGCGCCAGCACGTTGTTGTACTGCGAGACCAGGCTCGCGCGCTGCGTCTGCGCGGTCACATCCGCCACCGGAGCCGCCGCCGTCAGACCGTTGAAGGCCTGGCTAGATGCAGCCGACGTACCGCCGATCGCGCCGATCGTGGCCGACGCCGCGTCGTTGGTCGTGCTGAGGGTGATCTTGCCGGTCGACGAATCGATCGAGGCCTGCAGGTTGTTGGCTGCGAGCTTCGCGTTGAGATCGTTCAGCGACTTGACCTGTCCTGTCCCTAGACCGAACGTGATGCTTGTCGCCGTGCCACCTCCTGTGGCGCCGACCGTCAAGGTCTGACCTGACAAGCCGTCGCCGACAGCAGTCAGCCCGAGCTTGCCCAAGGTGCCGGTGCTGCCCGAGAGCGTCAATCCCGCCGCCGGCGGCGTCAGGGTGATCGCACCCGCGGTGATCGACGCGGTCACGCCGGTCTGGGTCTGGATCGCCGACAGCAGGTTGCTGACGCTGTCGCCGATGCCGATGTTGGTGCCCGTCGAGGACGTGCCGGTGATGAAGGTGAAGGTGGTGCCGTTGACGACCAGCGTCTCACCGGAGGTGATGCCGGAGGCGAGGTTGTTCGACGCGGTGCCCGCCGTGCCCGACAGCTTGGTCGAACCGGTGATCGCCACCGCGCTCGAGGTATTGTCGTTGTTCACGACCGAGCCGGTCACAGCCGTCGAGCTGGAGCCGAGCAGGTCGGTGGCGGTCGCACCGGTCAGAGCCGCCGAGGTCACGCTCGACTTGGTGGAGTAGCCCACCGCGCTCTGCAGCACCTGGTTGGCGATCGACTTGGCGCTGTCGACGAGCTTCTGCAGCGAGGTGATGCCGGTGTTGGCGGCCTGCAGCACCTGCACGCCGTTGCCGATGCCGTCGAGCAGATTGGAGATGTCGGAAGCGCGGTTGTCGAGACCCTGGGCGGTGAAGAAGTTGGTCGGATTGTCGAGCGCCGAGTTGACCTTCTTGCCCGTGGAGAGATTGTTCTGGGTGGTGGCGAGGAGCTGAGCTGTCGACTGAAGCGACAGCAGATTCTGGCGCACCGACGCCGAGAGGACTATACCTGACATTTTCATACCCTTCTGGTGTGAAATAAACCCCGATCCCTTCGAGATCAGGGTGCAGCCCAGGTCGATTTGAACGACCCCGGACGACGGGCGTCACGGTGAATGGCAGTGGCTAACAAACGCTGAAGGGTTGTGGTGCGCAGCCGCCTCAATCAGCGGAACAGGCGCATCGGCGCTGCTGATTGCCGCGTCATCGCGCAAGAACGCCCTTTGAAAAGGCTCGTTGATTCAACAAACGCGCCCGTCGTTCACAACGCGTCAACCACCTTTGGAAAGGTTTCGACGCGCGGCGACATTCTGCCGGCGGTCGTCATCGACCAGCGGACGACGCCGAGATGCGGTTTGCGCTCAGAGCGCCAGCGGCGGCGCATCGACCTCGATCAACGGCGTGAGACCGGCCGCGCGCTGGCGGCCGAACATGAGGACCGCCGCAATCAGCCGGCCGATGTCGCTCGTCCCGGTACGATGATTGACGATCGCGGCACGGATCGCCAGCCGTCCGTCGAGCATCGTGGTCGACGGCGCGGCGAGGCCGGATTCGTGGATGTCGGCGACGATCTCGCCGTTGAGCGCATCGGCATCGTCGGCACGATAGCGGAAGCAGACGATGTTGAGATTGACCGGCGCCAGCAGCTCGAGCTCGGGCTCGGCGCGCACCCGCGCCTCGAGATGGCGCGCGAGCTCGCAGCTTCGCGCGATCACGGCGCCGAGCGCATCCGTGCCGAACGTCCTCAGCGTGAACCATGTCTTCAGCGCCCGGAAGCCGCGCGACAGATCAGGACCGAGATCGCAGGGCCACTCGGCACCCGCCGCGAGACCACGGGTTTCCCGGCGCAGATAGGCGGCCGGCGAGGCGAAGGCGTCGCGATGCTTGGTGCCATCGCGCACCAGCAGGAAGCCCGCATCATAGGGCACCTGCCCCCATTTGTGAAAATCCAGCGCAATCGAATCCGCCTGCTCGATGCCGGCGAGCTTCGGTGCGAGCTCCGCTGACAGCATCGCGAGCGCACCGAAGGCGCCGTCGACGTGAAACCAGAGCCCCTCGGCACGGCAGAGCTCGGCAATATCAGCGAGGTCGTCGATGGCGCCGATATCGACGGTGCCCGCCGAGGCGACGACGAGAAACGGATGCAGTCCCGCGGCGCGATCGCGCGCGATCGCGGTCCGCAGCTCGCCGACGTCGATGCGATGTGCGGCATCCACCGCGATGCAGCCGAGCGCGTCGCTGCCCAGTCCGCAGATGTCCATCGCCTTGGCGATGCAGCCATGCGCCGCCTTCGACGTGTAGGCGCGCAAGCGCCGCCCCTCCTCACCGAGACCCGCCGAGCGAACCGCCGCGCCGAGCGCGTTGCGGCGAGCGACCAGCACCGCCATCAGATTGGCCATCGAGGTGCCGGTGACGAAGATGCCGCTGGCGCTTGCCGGAAAGCCGAACAACTGACGCGTCCAGTCGACGACCTGCCGCTCGACCTCGATCGGCGCGTGGTCGCGGCCGCCGAGATTGGCGTTCAATCCGGCAGCCAGCATCTCGGCGAGCATGCCGACCACGGTGCCGCCGCCATGCACCCAGCCCATGAATCCAGGATGCACGTTGCCGGTCGCGTAGGGAACGACGAGCTCGCTGAAATCGCGATAGACCTCGGCGAGATCGGTCGGCGCATGCGGCAGCGCGCTGCGGAAGCTCTGCCGTGTCGCCGGCGACATCGGCTGCCACACCGGCCGGTCGCGGATATCGGCGACATAGTCGATCATGTCATCGAGCATGCGATGACCGAGCGCGCGCATCTCGTCCCAATGTTGCGGATCGAGCGTCTCCGCCGTCCGCGACGCAGGATCGATGCGCAGCCCGACGGTCACGCCGCCTGCTCCGCCCGCGACGTGGCGCGCTTCTCGATCATGGCCGCGAAGGCCGCGAAGATCTTCTGCATCTGCGGCGGCTTGTAGGGGAAGACCTCCGGCGAATCCATGTTGTGGACGACGGCCGTATTGTCGGCCTCGAACACCAGCAGCGTGCCGTCCCTGGTCTCGGCGCAGTCGATGATGAAATAGTCGAGACCGACGCGCGCGGCGATCGCATCGAGCACGCTGCGATGACGGCGGCCGAAGCCGATGTCGAAGGTCTGCATGAAGGTCGCCTCTTCGAGGCGCTTGCTCTCGCTGCCGGCCATGTTGGCGTTGAGGTACCAGATGTCCCAGCGTCGCGCGATCGCCATGTGGCAGGCGTAGGCCGTGCCGTCGACGAACACGATGCGGTACTTGCGGAACTGACCGTCCTCGCTGGCATAGTCGACGAAGCGCGAGACGAAGAACTCCTGCTCGCTGCGCTCGTCGAGATAGAGCGACAGCTCGAGCGGCTCGTCGACCTTCTCCAGGCCGACGCCGGCATGCGAACCGCGCGGCCGCACGATGACCGGGAAGACGAGCGAGTGGTCGACGTCCGTGATCCATTCGCGCTCGTCGGCGATCCCGATCAGGCGCTCGCGGTCGACGGGAATGGTCGCCGGAATGGTGAGCCCGTCGATGCCGGCGAGCCGCGCATGCAGCTTGTCGCGATCGAGATGCCAGATCCGCTCCGGCGGATTCAGCAGCGGACGCGGCCAGCGCGCCGCGACGGCATCGATCTCGCGCAGCGCGTGCTGACAATCCTCGGAATCGGACGCGATGACGATGGCGACGTCATGAGCGGGCAAAGGCGCCAGCAGGTCCGCGCCCGGAACGACATAGAGCAGCAGCAGCTCGAAGTCGGTGTCCTCGAGCAGGAATTCGATCGGCGTGTTGCTGCCCATGTCGGTGGCCGCCGCGAGCGCGAGCACGCGCAGCCGCGGCGTCGCGCTGTTGCAGGCAACGCGGTAGAGCTGCTGCGACTGCAGAACGTCGTGCTGGATCGCGAGCCCGGACGATTTCTCGCCGATGAGCTGCGCGATCAGCGCGAGATCGAGCCCCTCGCCCGGCTCCGCGCGGCCGTCGAGCAGCTTGGCGAGCAAGGCGGCCCACATCGGTTTCAGGTCCTGGCCGTCGAAGGCGGCCTTGGCGAGCTTGGCCATGCCGATCCGGTCGGCACATCCTGCGTCGGTGGCGTCGGCCAGCGCGAGCAAATCAGTCGGCATTGCAGATGTCCCTGAGATCCTGGCTGCTCAGATCCGATACGAGCAGCTCTGTTTTGGCAACGATGTCGGCGACGCGGTCGATGTCGGATTCGAGATTGACCCGGGCCGCGGTGACGTCGTCGCACCATGCGTCTGTCACCTGGCGCGCGCCGATGCACAGCCGCAGCGCGGCCGACGGCGCCTCGCCCGCGCGTTCAATCCGCACCGGCTGGCCGATCAGGCACTGGCGCGCGGCAATCTCGGCTGCGCGTCCAGTGAAGCGGCTGCCGAGATCGCGCTGCAGCGCGCGATACACCGCCTGCGTCTCACCGAGGCCGAGCGGGCCGCCGTCACGCTGGAGCGCGAACGGGAAGATGGTGGGAAAGCCGAACTCGCCATCGCTCCCATCCGGCGCAGGCGCGCGGGCGGCGATCGGACGCAGCACCGGCGACAGCATCAGCAGGCTTTCGATGGACTCGCCGAGCTGCCGGATCGCCATCCGGCGGAACGTCTCGGGCACGGCGTGATACGCGGCGATCTCCTCCAGCGCGGCCTCCCAGCGCAGCCACTGGCCGATATTGGCGCGCGGCGCCGTGCGCGCGCGCAGATCCGTCCAGGCGAGCGGCCAATCGCTGCGATTGACATAGTCGAACAGGCCGGGCGCGATCGGATGTCCGCGGCGCAGCGCAGCCGATGCGGCCGCGGGCACCAGCAGCGCGCCGCTGAAGGCGGGGCCGCCGAAGAACTTCGAGCCCGTGACGAGCACCAGATGGCCGCGTTCGAGATGATCGCGCAGCCGCGCCGCGCCGAGCCGCATCTGGCAGGCATCGACGACAACCTGCACGCGCCCCGGCCAGCGCCGCGCCACCTCGTCCAGGCAGGCCATGTCCGGCGCGCGCCAGCCGAGCTTGGAGGAATCCATGACCTGCAGCAGGACGCCACGGCCCCTTCGCACCAGCGCCTCGACGCTGTCGAGCACCTCGGCATCGATAGCAACGCGCGGCTGCATCGATGCGCCTTCGAGCAGCGGCAGCGACACGGCGTCGCCCGAGAGCCCCTCGATCGGCGTGTTCGTCCGCACCGCCAGACCGTTCGCCGTCCGCGTGCTGAAATGGTGTCCCCGGGCGCTCGCGGCGGTGCCGCTTCCGGTCTGGTCGCTGCCGACGACGATGCTCGTGACGGCCTCGCCCAGCACCGCCCGCACCAGCGCCAGCGCATGCAGTTGCGAGTCGGTGCCGGACGGCGAGAACACGATGTCGATCTCGTCGGCAAGGCCGAGATATCCGCGCAATTCGCAGCGCATCTCCTCGGTGCGCCGGTCGAGCGCGGCGTCGAGGCCGAGCGAGATCGCCGCATGCATCAGCTGCTCGCGCGCCAGCTCGACGCGCGCATAGGCGCGTTCTGAAATCGGCGAAGCCGTGCTCGATGCGAAGCACAGCACATCGGGTTCGGGCGACGGACCGCAGCCATAGACGTTGCGGCCCCAGGGGCGATCGAGCGCCAGGCGGGTATCGCCGCCATCGATCAGGAGATCGCCGAGCAAGGCAAAGAGATCGCGCAGTCCGGTCGCGGCGCCCTGCTCGCGCCGGTCGATCCGGGATGACTGGGATATCTGCGACCGGGTTACCGCCGGGGTCATCGCGCGGATCGTCAGGCTGCGTCGGCCGCGGCGGCGGTGGGAACCGCCACCGCCGACGCGAATTGCGAGGCGACATTGCCGTGAAACACGGACGGACCGACGTGATCGAGCCGGCTGTCGAGATCGGCCCAGATCTCGCCGCCGAGATCGGTCCATCGCCTGCAGAACGCGAAATCCTCGCTGAGATAGGTCCCGGTCGCCGGGTCGATCATGCATTCGAACAGCGCGAAGCGGTTCGGACTGCCGGCCAGCGCATCCTGCGAATGCTCGCGGAAGAACTGCAGCGGGGCGTAGGCCGGATGCGCGATCATCGTCTCGATGACGCGGCGGCGGACCATCAGGAAGCCGGTGCCGGCATAGCGCACGCGGGTGAAGCCGTTGACCACCGCAACGTGGTCCGGATTGTCGATCTCCAGCACGTAGTCGAGCGATGCCGCCGGCACGTCCATGCGGTTGGAATTGATGGCGCGGCGCGCCTTGTTCCAGTTGACCTTCTTGACCGGATAGACGCCGGCGACCATGTCGCCGCCGGACGCGATCAGCCGGAACACCTGCTTCGGCGTGAAGCCGATGTCGGCATCGACGAAGAGCAGATGCGTAGCCGAGGGATCGTTGAGGAACAGGGTGACGAGATTGGCCCTGGCACGGGTGATCAGCGCATCGCCGTCGCGCATGTGGACGGTGAGGTCGACGTTGGACGCGGCGCGCAACTCGCGCTGCAGGGCGAAGATCGAGCTCGCATAGATGCTCGACACCTGGCCGCCGAAGCATGGTGTCGCGACCACCAGATGAATGCGCTCGTCGGTTCCGTCACTCACGTCCGCCTCCAGACAAAGAGGCTCTCGCCCCAGATCTGAACAAAAGCTAAAGAGACGTGGTTAACGAAAACCTAACCGCCGCCCCCGGGGCGCTACAGATATTTCACCAGCGTCAGCTGGGCCAGCATCGCCGTCGTCTGGTAGGACGCCTGGAGGTTGGTCTGCAGCTGCAGGATCTGGCTCGCCACCTCCTGCTGCGAGATGCCCTCGGTCTGGTCGACCATGGACTGCATCGCCGCCTTGGCCTGGGTCTGGCGCGCCGTGGCGTCCTTCATCGTGGTCTGGGCGTTGGCGAACTCGGTCTGGATATCCGAGATCGCCTGCTGGCCGAGCTGCGGCGTCAGGTTGGCGGCGATGCGCTGGCTGAGCGCACCGATCTGCTGCGGAGCATTTGCTCCCGCTGGCGGCGTGTTGACGGCGGCATAGACCGCGGTCTGCTGCACGAGGTTACGGATCGCGAACTCGTTGCCCTGGGCGCCGAACTGAATGCTCTGCGCCGTGTCGATCCGGATGGTCGCGCTCGACCGCGCCGAGCCGGGACCGCTGTTGCCGGTGTACCAGGCGACGGTGTTGGCCGAACCGTTGACGAGGCTGGTCGCCAACCCCAGCGGCGAGCCGGAGACGCGCAACGGCGGCGTCGGCGCCGTCACGGTGCCGGAGAAGCCGAGCGCCCCGAACGCACCCGCGTTCGAGCTCGACACCGAGAAGCCGGCGGCGTCGTTGGTGCGCAAGGTGATCACGCCGCCGCTGACCGTCGACGGCGTCGACGTGCCGCTGAGCGTATCGATCTTCGACAGCAGCGTCTGCACGCTGTCGCCGACATTGATCTGGTTGTTGCCGTTGGCGCCGGAGGCGACGAAGGTCAGCGTCTGCCCATTGACCGTGATGGTGTCGCCGGTCGCAAAGCTGGTCGCGATCGAGTCGGAGCCCGCCCCGCCCGACAGCAGCGTCGCTCCCGTGATCGGCGCCGGCGTTGCGAGCTTGTTGTTGACCACCGTTCCCGACACGGAGCTCGCCGTGTTGAAGAAGTTGTCACCGGCGACGACCGCCGAGGCGGCGGTCAGCGAGGTGTTGGCCAGCGTCGACAGCGCCGTGTTGAGCGCCGCATTGAGATTGGCGGAGGTGGCCGCTGGCGTCGCACCGATGGCGAACGTATTGGTCGGCGCCGGCGTCGTGGTGGACGCCGTCAGCTTGATCGATTCCGAGGTGCCGTCGGGCAGCTTGAAGGTGAAGCTGATCTGGTCGCCCGCATTCGGATTGCCGGCGGTGAGATCGACCGAGATGCCCGCGGGCGAGCCGGACGGTCCGGTCACCGTGGCATTGGTCAGCGACGAGGTGACGCCGCTCAGCTTGAAGCCGAACGGCGAGCCGGCGACGTCCTCCGCCAGCGTGATCGGCATCGTGGCCGACGCCGACAGGTTCAGACGCCCGAGACCGTTGAGCCCGAGATCGGCCTGCTGCCGCTCGGCGATGACCTGCTTCAGGCCGGCCTGCGTCGTGGTGCCGTTCAGGATGTCGTCGGCCGATGCGATCGCCGGCCGGTCGGTGGCGCTGCCGGAGAAGATGTAGCGATCGCCGACCTGGGTGTTGAGGATGCCGGTGATGGCCGACAGGTTGGACAGCGCCGTCAATTGTCCCGTGGTCTGGCCGGTGCTGGTCAGGTTCTGCGGCGTCGCCGAGGCGCCACTCTGGACCTGGTCATGAATCTTGGACAGCGACTGCAGCGAGGTATTGACCGCGCCGATCACGGTATTGACGTGGGTCATCGTCAGCGTGAAGGCCGAGATGTTCGAGAGCTGCGCCCGCGCCGCGATCGCGAAGCCCTCGTCGGGGCCCATGCCGGCGTAGTTGTTCGCCTTGACGCCGCTCGAGAGCTGCGTGGAAAGGTCCGCGAGCTGGTTCGAGATGTTCCGCACGGACAGGCCGAGCAGAGAATTTCCGTAGTTGACACTGCTGATCGACATCTTACACGCGCCTCACTAAAATGCCTGGAGCAGGCTCTGCATCATGCTTTGCACGACCGACATGATATGGGCGTTGGCCGCATAGGTGTTCTGGACCTGGATCAGGTTGGACATCTCGCTGTCCATGTTGACCCCCGCCGTGCCCTGGAACTTCTCCTTCAGCGTGCTGACCACGACGGCCTGGCCCTGGCTGAGCTGGGTCGCCAGCGTCGAGGCACTGCCCTGCTGGCTGACGAACTGCTGCAGATAGCCGGACACCGTGCCCTGGAATGGCTGCGCCGCCGAGCCGAGGCCGGTGGTTGGCGAGTAGCTGAAGGTCGCCGAGGTGAGCTGCGCGAACAGGAAGTCCGGTCGCGTCGCGTCGCCGGCCGCGGTCTGCGGCGAGGTCGAGTAGGTCGACAGCTTGGTCGGATCGTTCAGCAATGCCGGGTTGACGTTGAGCCTTCCCGCGAGCCCCGTCATCTGCGAGCCGGTCGAGGTGATTGCGCCGGTGTAGAGCGCGCCGCCGTCAGTGAAAACCGGCAGTTGGGCGTTGCCGCTGGCGAGCGTCTGCACCGTGGTGGTGGCCGAGGCCGCCTTGACCGCCGCCTGGCTGGTGCCGTCATCGGTGATCCGCAGCGTGGTGCCGGAGGGATTGGAAAACTGCAGATGCGCGCCACCGAGCGCGCTGTTGAGCTGCGACACCACCGAGGCCATGCCGAGCGAGAAGTCGACGCCGACATAGGACGGGTTGGCGCCGGAGGCGTTCTTCAGCGGCAGCGCCGCGGGATCGTTGACGTTGACGATCTTGACCTGGCGCTGGACGTTGCTCGAATCCGTGTAGGTCAGGTTGATGGTGTTGCCCGCCAGCAGCCCGCTGGTCGAGACGTCGAAGCCGGCCGGAGGTCCCGCCACCGCGGTACCCGCCGTGGTCTTGTCGGACAGCGCCGAGGCCATCGTCGCCGCGAGCTGGTCGACCTGGGTCTGCGCCTGCACCAGGGTCTGGTCGCGCAGCTTGAGGTCGGCCGCGATCTGACCCGAGTTCAGGAGATTGTTCGACACGACGTCGAGCGACACGCCGTTCGACAGCTTGATGTTGAGCTGCCCGACGCCGGTCTTGGTCGGATCGCGGTTGTAGAGCGAGGTGGCGTCGAGCGTCCCCGGCGACGAGAAGGTGAACTCGGAGCTGAGGCCCGCGCCGACCAGCTGGATGCCCGAATTGGTGAATATGCTCGTGCCGTTGGTCGGGTCGGACACGACGCGGATGTCGACATATTTGGCAAGCGTGTTGATCGCGTTGTCGCGCTGGTCCTGCAGGGTCGCCGCCAGCGGGTCGGAGCTGTCGAGGCCCTGCAGCTGCGTGTTGAGCGTCGCGATCTGCTTGATCGCCGCGTTGGCCTGCGTGACCGAATTGCCGATGTCCTGCTCGACATTGGTGCGCAGGGTCTGGATGCCCTTGGTGGTCGCGTTGAGCTGCAGCGCCACGCCCTGCGCCGCCGACAGCGCCACCGACTGCGCCGACTGGTTGCTCGGATTGTTCGACAGCGACTGCAGCGCCGTGGTGAAATTGTTCAGCGCCGTCTCGAGCGTGCCGCTGCCGCCGGGCGTACCGTACACGGTCTGCAGCTGGCTCAGTATGTTGGCCATCTGATTGGCATAGGTCCCACCCGAGGTCTCGGTGCGGAGCTGGTTCTGGACGAACAAGTCGAGCTGACGGTTGACGCCCGTCGTCGTCACCGTCGAGCCGAAGCCGCCGCTGGCGACCTCGATCTGGTTCGGGTTCTGCGCGACGTAGCCGGGCGTGTTCGCGTTGGCGACGTTCGATGAGATGATCGAGAGCGCGGCCTGCGTCGAGCGCAGGCCGGACATCGCGGTGGCGAGGGCAGAACTCAAACCCATGTTCGGTAGCCTTATGTCAATTCAACTGCCACGTCTCAGCGCGATCAGCGCAGCACGTTCAGAAGATCCTGCACCATCGAATTGGCCGTCGTGATCACCTTGGTGTTGGCCGAATAGGCCTGCTGGGTCACGATCAGCTTGGTGAACTCGTCGGCGATGTCGGTGTTGGAGCCTTCCAGCGAGCCGCCCGAGATCTTGCCGGTCGCGCCGATGATGGCCTGGCCGGACTGGTCGGTCGCCTCGTAGGCGCCGCCGTCGAGCGCCTTCAGGTAGTTGGTGCCGTTGAAATGCGACAGCGTGACCTGCGCCAGGTTGATGGTCTGGCCGTTGGAGAAGGTGCCGGTGACGACGCCGCTGTTGTTGACGGCGACCGACTGCAGCTGGCCGGCGGCGAAGCCGTTCTGATTGATCTGGTTGATCGTCGCCGAGCCGATCGTGCTCGCATATTGCGTCAGCGCGCCCGAGGAGATGTTGAGGCTGACGGTGCCGAGCGTGGTGCCGTCGACAACGACGTTGGGAATGGAGATGTTGGAGGTCGTCGGCGACACCAGCGAGCCGTCGGAGGCGAACGTGAAATTGGTGCCGACGTTCTGCCAGGCCACGGTCGAGCCAGTGGCGCTGGAGTTGGTCTGGTAGAACAGGTTCCAGGTGTCCTTGTGGCCCGTGCCGAGCGTCGAGCTGTCGACCTTGCCCCAGCGCAGCTGCACGTTCACCGGCGTGCCCGACGAGTTGTAGGCCGTGACCGCGCCGCCCGAGATCGTCTCGTTGTTGAAGTTGGTGAGATCGTTGCCGATCACGATGCCGGTGCCGGGACTCGCCGTGCGCGTCAGTGCCACGGGTGACGTGAGGCCGAGCGCGGTGAAACCCGGGGAGGCACTGCTCAAGTTCCAGTCCTCGCCGCTGCCGGAATGCAGCGTGATCTTGCCGGCGGTGATGGTCGGCTGCACGCCGGTGACGGCCGCGATCTTCGCCAGCAGCGTGCCGACGGAGTCGCCGACATTGATCTGGGTACCCGAGGCGCCGGAGGCGACGAAGGTGAAGGTGACGACGTCGCCGGCGCTGCCGGTCATGGTGATGGTGTCGCCGGTGGTGAAATTGCTCGAGATCGAGTCGCCGCTGGCGCCGCTCAACAATGTCGAGGTCGTGATCTGCGCCGGCACCTTGTTCACGGCGGTGGCGCCGGTGACGGTGGAGTCGGCGTAGAAATTGGTGCCGACCGGCAGCGGCACGTTGGAGAGGTCGGCCGAGTTGAGGCCGCCGGCCGCGACCAGCGTGCCGGTCGCAGCGTTGCCGCTGGCGGCGGTCTTCGGCTGCGTCGGCAGGTTGGCCGCGTACTGGATTGCGGTGGTCGCCTGCGCCGGCACGAAATTGTTGGCGAATTGCAGCACGGTCGGCACGTTGCCGGTGGCGTTGCCGGTCTTCGGATCGACCGCAACGCCCATCAGGTAATAGCCGGCGCCGTTGATCAGGTTGCCGTTGGCGTTGAGCTGGAAGTCGCCGCGGCGGGTGTAGTTGGTGACGCCGGTGAAGACCGGCACGTTATCGACGACCGAGGAGGCCTTTTGCACGTTGAAGAAGCCGTCGCCGTTGATCGCCATGTTGGTGGCGACCGAGGACGTCGAGACCGTGCCCTGGGTGGTGATGGTGGCCTTGGCGAAGGCGGTGACGCCGCCGGCATTCTGGCGCGTCGGGTTGGTCGCGTTGGGAATGAGGTCTTCGAAGCTGGTGCCGATTCCCTTGTAGCCGACGGTCGACGCGTTCGCGATGTTACCGGAAATATTCTGCAGCGCGAATGATTGAGCGGACAGACCGCTCACCGAAGTGTTCATCGCGTCGAAGATACCCATACCAATCTCTCCACTGTGATGCCGGTGGCGGGTCGGCCCGCACCGCGTTTCGTGGAGAGCTGTCGCAATCGCTGTGCCAGATGCGAAAATGCTGTGAAATCAGCGTGTTGGAAAACAACAACGTAAAAAAACCGGCGTCAAAACTGGTGAACAATTGCCGAGCCGGCAGTTCTTGCCGGGCCGGACGCGCCAAATCGCGCTCCGGCACGGCCGCTCGTCACGGCTGCCGGCGCGTCCTGAAGACCCCCATCGAGCCTTGAACGGACGAGCCGGAATATCCGGGCGCAAATTCCTGTCAGGTCGACGACGGATTTGCCGGGTGGAACGTGAGCGAGAGCCCGTCCATGCAGTAGCGCAGGCCGGTCGGCTTGGGGCCGTCGTCGAACACGTGGCCGAGATGGCCGCCGCAGCGGCGGCAATGCACCTCGGTGCGGACCATGCCGTAGGTCTTGTCCTGGCGGGTCGCCACGGCATTGTCGAGCGGCTTGAAGAAGCTCGGCCAGCCGGTGCCGCTGTCGAACTTGGTGTCGGAGGAGAACAGCGGCAGGTCGCAGCCGGCGCAGGCGAAGGTGCCCTTGCGATGCTCCTTCAGCAGCGGGCTGGTCCAGGGCCGCTCGGTGCCCTCCTCGCGCAGGATCTCGTATTGCTGCGGCGTCAATTGCGCGCGCCACTCGGCCTCGGTCTTCTCGATCTCGAACTTCTCGGCGGCGCGGGCCGGCGCGGAACCGCCGAGCCAGCGCAGGGCGGCGAAGCCGAACAGTCCGGCGGCGGTGGTGAACATCATGCGGCGGTCGATCATGGAGGTCTCCGTGCGGCGATGGGTTACCGGATCTACGGACGGGATCCCGCGAAGTTACGTCGGGCGCGGGCGCGACGGCTCACTTTCTTGCGAGGTGTCAGCCCTCCCCGGCGTCGGGACGGCGGTTCAGATCGGACGGCTGTGGCCGCAGCGGCAGCCGCGAGCCGGGCCGTTCGGCCGCCCGGCGCCGCGCTTCGGCCGCCCTGATCTCGCGCACACGCTCCTGCGCGCGGACGCGCTCGCGGTGCCGCGCCAGCGTCCCGGCCGCGGCGGCGCGGCCGCGGATCCAGAGATTGACGACATGGCCGGCGACCCGGCCGCTGACGCCGCCGGCCCAGACCAATTCGAACGGCGAGAACAGCTTCCAGCGGTCGTCGCCGGCGAGGATCGCCTGCGCGATCAACTGCCCGGCCATCGCCGAGGTGTTGAGCCCCTGCCGGCCGAAGCCGCTCGCAACCCACAGGCCTTTGCGGAGCTGGCCGATCTGCGGCATGCCGTGCACGGTCTGGCCGGTGACGCCGCCGAAGGTCTCGGCGATCTCGACGCGGCCGAGTTGCGGGAACACCGTGCGGATCCGGCGCTGCAGCGCCGCGGCAAATCCGCTGGGCCGGGCGTCCCAGGTCGTCTCCGGGCTCGCCCACATCAGCCGGTCGCCGTCGACGACGCGGAAATGATCGATGCCGTCGGTGTCACTGACCGAGCCCCGGAAGGCGATCGCATCAGCCAGCCGCTCGCCGAGCGGCGCGGTGACGCCGCCATAGCGCCACACCGGCAACAGCGTATCGGACAGCTTCTGCAGCGGCGCGCCGAGATGGATGTTGCCGGCGAGCACGATGTGCGAGGCGCGCATCCGCGCCGACGGCGTCACGATGCGCTTGCGCACGCCCGACGCGTCGATGCTGACCACCGGCGTGTCCTCGAAGATCCTTGCCCCGGCCCGGTGCGCGAGCCGCGCCAGCGCGTGAACGTACCTGCGGCCGTCGAGTTGGAACGCCTTGGGGTAATGGACGCCATGGAAGTAGCGGTCGGTCTTGAGCTCGGTCCTGACGCGCTCGACCTGCCAGCCCTCGACCTCGGTGTCGAAGTCCTCATGCAGCATCTGGAGGCGGCGGATCAAGGCGTCGCCGGCGTCGACATTGGAGACTTCGAGCGCGCCTTCGCTGAGCCCGATGCCCGGCATCGCCGCGGTGGCCTGGGCGCGGATGAACTCGGCACCGGACCAGGACAACGCCCATAGCGCCCGGGCATGCGCGAGCCCGACGCGCTCGATCAGATCCGGCAGCGGCAGGTCGAACCCGGGCATGACCGTGCCGATCATGTGACCGGATGCGTTCCATCCGACCTGGCGGCCTTCCAGCACCGCGACGCTCGCCCCCTGCCGGGCCGCGCACAACGCCACCGTCAAGCCGGCCAATCCCGCCCCGACGACGCAGACGTCGACATCGAGGTCGAAATTCAGCCTGGTGCGGCCGTGTGCACCTGCGGCATCCGCGTCATCGTTCACGCTTGTGGAAGTCTCGTTCATGGCGTTTTCTTAGCGAACCCTGCGCCGGACGTCATGACGCTTTTAATGGCGATAAAGAGACGTGGTACAGGCTGACCCAGCCTGAACGATTCGAGACGGAATTCCATGCGCCGATTGATGCTGCTGCGCCACGCCAAGACCGAGACTGATGCGCCGACCGGCCGCGACCAGGACCGCCGTCTCGACGAGCGCGGGCACCAGGATGCCGCCATGATCGGCGATTTCATCGCCAGCCACCCGCCGGCGCCGGAGCTGGTGCTGGTCTCGACCGCGGTTCGGGCGCAGCAGACCTGGGACCTCGCACTTGCGGCAATGAAGGACCGCGTCCCGGCCCCGCAGGTCGAGACCGTTCCCGAGCTCTACGGCGCCGAGCCGATGCAGATGCTGCATCACATCCGGCTCGCGGCAGCGCATGATCCGAAGCAGCTCCTGCTCGTCGGACACAATCCCGGCATGCACGAGCTGGCGCTGGCACTGACCGGCGAGGGCGATTCGGAGGCCCGCCACGAGCTGATGCGCAACATGCCGACCGCGGGACTCGCGGTGCTCGATTTCGACACCGACGATTGGGGCGACATCAGCTTCACCCGCGGCCATCTCCTGAGGTTCGTCACGCCCAAGCTGCTCAAACACGGCTCGGTCGATTGACAGGCAGGTCGGGTCCGGCGCGTAATGCCGGCGGACAGAGAGGAGGACCTTCGATGTTCAACTCGATTCTGGTGCCGATCGATCTGGCCGACACCGACCTCGCCAAGCCGGCCATCGCCACCGCGGCCACGCTGGCGCAGACCTGGAGCGGCACCGTGCATCTGCTCAACGTGATGCCGATGACGCCGGTGATGCTCGCCGAATACGTCCCGGCCGATTTCGATGCGCAGCAGCGCGAGACCGCCGAGGAAGCGCTGTCGATCGTGGCGCGCGAATCCGGCATCCCGGCCGAGCGCATCAGTTACACGGTACGCCAGGGCGGCATCTATCACGAGATCCTCGAGGAGGCGGCCAAGGTCAACGCCGACCTGATCGTGATGACCTCGCACCGCCCGGCGATGCGCACCTACTTCCTCGGCAGCAATGCCGGGCATGTCGTGCGCTATGCGAAGTGCTCGGTGCTGGTGGTGAGGCCGTGAGGCGGCAGATCACCGTATCTTCGCGTGTCGGACCGCTTTGACCGAGCCGTGAGTCAGACGGTCGAACCAGCCTCAGCCGCGCGAGCAAGCCAGAAGCTACGCTCGCCGTTCGCTGGCTCGCCAACCGAATGTACGATCAATTCGAAGCCATTGTCGCGCAGCAGCGCCGCGTATTCGGATGGATCGAGAGACGCATGATAAAGCGGATCGCCGCGATAGCACCCGATGGCTTCACCATGCGCGGGGCCGGCGTTGAACATCAGAATGCCGCCCGGAGCCGTGCAGGCCGCGAAGATTGGAAACATGCGTCGCTGGTCATCGTGCCCAAGATGGAAGAAGCTGTCCGAGGCCAGCACCCCGTCAAACCGCCGACCTGAGGTCAACGACCGCATGTCGGCGACGATCCATTCCTGATCCGGCATCCTCGTTCGGCAAAGTGCGATCATCGTCGGCGAGCTGTCCACGCCGGTGACCAAAAATCCTTGCGTCGCTATGTGCGCTGCGACCGGCACACCGCCCCCGCAGCCGAGATCGAGCACGGTTGCGCCCGGTCGGAGACACGCAAGGAAGCGTTCGATGGGAGGCTTGTCAGTCCAGGGCCGCGCGGCGGTCGGCGTCCCACGACAGCGCATGGTGCTCGTAGTGGGCGACAACACGGCCGGCACCTTGGTTCATGGAAACTCCGTCGCAGGAGCCAGATGCCCCCCATCTGGAATGACCACCAAAGTCTGCCATGAGACCCGATGGACGCTGTTGTCATCGCTGTTGTCATCGAAGTGCGAGCACGCGCCGAGTCGATCACGGCCACTCTGCGATGAAGCCCTTCGCCTTATACGGTTCGACCTTGTCCCATTCGCTCAGCACGCGGCGGCGGAACTCCGGATGAGTGTGCCACGACTGCCGCGGTACGCCGAAGCTATCGACCGTCAGCAGCATCTTCTCGACTTCGGGCCAGTGCCGCTGCAGGGTCATCGCGTAGCGCCGCGCGGTCCAGCTGTTGCCGAGGCAGATCACGCTGCCGACATTGGCGAGGCCGAGCGCGGCGTCGATCACCGGCAGCGCGAGCGCGACGTTCTCGCCGGTATTCTTGGCGTGGTGCTCTTCGAGGATGCGCTCGGCCGGAATGCCGCGCCTCACCATGGCGGCCTTGATCAGCGTACACTCCGAGAGATCAGCGCCCGGCGTGATTCCGCCGCTGACGATGGCGTGGCGGAAGTAGCCCTGCTGCCACAGCTTCACCGCCGTCTCGGCACGCAGCTCCTCGTCGGCGCGGGTCCCGAACACGAACAGGAGATCGGCCGGCCGCAGCGGCGTATCGGCGAAATGCCGCGCGTTGACCGCGGCGATCTCGGCGTCATCCGGTTTGCGCAGCGCGCGATCCTGCATCGTTCTTCTCCCAACGTCGGCTCATCCTGGCATGACGCGGCGCTGTCGCGCGCTCACATTCGATGACCGGCGATGACGCCGCGTGATCACGGCAGCAGCGCGGCCGGAATCTCCGTGAGCGTGTAGCTGCGCGGCCTGTTGCGGGTGATGAAGCCGCCGACATACCAGGCGAACAGCGCGGCGAAGCCGATCAGGAACAACGCGCCCGACCATTCGGCGATGACGAGCGCGCGCACCAGAAGCCCGGTCATCGCCACGGTGAGCAGCGCAACCGCGGCGAGCGCCGCGCCGTAGGTGAAGCGGCCGAGGCCGGCCGTGAGCCGCGCGTTGCTGCCGCTCGAGGTGAGCCGCGCATGCAGGCCGAGGACGAAAGCACGATAGGCCTCGCTCTGCGGCGCCATCAGCGCCGCCGTCTGCCAGGAAGTCGAGATGATGCTCAGCCTGCGGCCATCGCGATGGGTGATGTCGGCCCGAAAACGCTTCGCCTGCATCGACACCGGCCGGTAGGACAGCCGGATCGCGGCGATGTCGGCATACGGCCACAGGCCGGTGCGGCCGGCGAACCGCCACGACAGGCCCTGCCCCGTGAGCTCGAACTGCTGCGCGGCCCCGATCAACGACGCCTTGTAGGCGTAGCGGATCGCGTCATGGCCTTCTGGGGTGATGTCCTGGGAAATGGATCGGTCCTGTTGCGTGTGGCGCGCGCCTTATCCTACAAACGGAGCATGAGCGAAACGATCTATTTTCCGCGCCACCTGATCCTGGCCGGAGCGATGGCCGCCGGCGTGCTGCTGGCGCTGGCCGTGCACATGCTCGGCGCCCGCTACGGTCTCGATCTCGGCGGCCTGTGGCAGACCGAGAGCGGCGCCTTCATGCCGGCGGGATCGGCGATCGCCTGGTGGCTGATCGCCACCGTCGGCTTCTCCTCGGGCTATTTCATCGCCAACATCATGCACAGCGCGGTATCGGGCGAGATCCCGCAGCGGATGCGCAACTTCCTGGTCGTGGTCGGCGTGCTGATGCTGGCCGGCATCGGCCAGGCGATCTCCGGCCCGAGCCCGGTGCCGTCGGCCTCGGGTGTGCTGGCCGGCCTCGCCGCGCTCTGCCTCGGCGCCCTGATGGCGTTCTGCGGCGCCAATTTCGCGCTGAGGAAGACCTGAGCGCCTCACCGCGCCCTTGAGCCGGACGCGCCCGAGCGGATCGCGCCGGCGGCCGCCAGCATCAGGGCTGCGGAGATGACGAGAGATAGCCGCAAGCCGTGCATGAAGGCACCGGCCGGCCCGACCAGAGATCCGAACAGCGCCACGCCCAGAACGCTGCCGCTCTGCCGGGTGGCATTCAGCACGCCGGCGGCCACACCCGAGCGCGAGCGGTCGACGCTGCCGAGCAAGGTCGAGGTCAACGGCGGGACCATCAGCCCGAGGCCGCAGCTCAGGCCGATCAATTGCAGCGCGATCGCCCCATAGGACGTGCCCGGCGCGATCGGCAGCAGCGCCGCGCAGGCTGCCGCCGAGATGGTCGCCCCGAGCGCAATCGTTGCGCGCGGTCCAAGCCGCTCGGCGATGCGGGGCGCGAGCAGATTGACCGGAAAGACGACGCCGAACATGGGCAGGAAGGCCAGGCCGGTTGCGAATGCGGACATCCGGTTGATCTCCTGGAAGTACAGGCTAAACACGAAGATCAGGCCATAGATCGCGATATTGGCGAGCAGTCCGACCAGCGCGCATCGCGCGAACAGCGGGTGGCCGAACAGAGCCAGGGGCAGCATCGGCTGGCTGACCCGTGCCTCCTGCCAGACGAACAGCGCGCCGGCGATGAGCGCCACCGCCAGGCCGAGCATCACCAGGGCGTCGTCCCAGCCGCGAACACCGGCCTCGATGACCGCCGCCGCCAGCGCTCCGAGCGCGACCACGGCTGCGACCTGCCCCGGCAGGTCGACCGCGCGGCCGGGGCGAACCGGCGTCTCGCGGGCGTTGGCCTTGGCGAGCCCGAGCCCGATCAGCCCGATCGGCAGATTGACGAAGAAGATGGCGCGCCAGCCGACCAGCGCGATCAGCGTGCCGCCGACGAAGGGACCTGCGGTCAACGTCAGGCTGGCCCCGGCGGCCCAGACGCCCACGGCGCGGCCACGCGCCTTCGGATCGGGATAAGCGTGGTTCAGGAGCGCGAGCGAATTCGGCACCAGCAGCGCCGCCGCCAGCCCCTGGATGCCCCGGAGCGCAATCAGGCTGGCGGCGTCGGGCGCAAGGCCGCAGCCGACCGAGGCCGCCGTGAACAGCGCAAACCCCGCCATGAAGATGCGCCGCGCGCCAAACCGATCGCCGAGCGCGCCCGCCGTCAGGATGAAGGCGGCGAATGCGATCGTGTAGGCGTTCACCACCCATTGCAGCGCGGCGACATCGCCGCCGAGCGCGGTGCGAATGCTCTCGAGCGCGGTGTTGACGATCGTGATGTCGAGCTGGACGACGCCGAATCCGAGACTCATCGCGGCCAGCGTGAGCGCACCCGCCATGCGGCTCGGTGGCGATGGCGTGACCGGGGCGTGCAGCGCTGCCGTTGATGATCGTCTCATGCCTGGCCTCCGGGGGTGGAGAACGGCGTCGATTCTATTCCATCTGGGACGCACATGCTTCGATATCGATCGAAGTATGGCTGATGGTGTTGCCAGATACCCCTCTGACGACAAAAACGCCGCGCGGGCGATCCGCGCGGCGTTTTGCCTCATCAACGATGGCGCGATCAGCTCGCGGCGCGCAGATTGACACTGGTCTCGGCGAGCTTGGTCAACTTCATGTCGGTCGCCTTCTCCTCGTCGAGCGTCTTCTGCAGGACGGCGGCACAGTCGCTGCGGCCGAGTTGCTTGGCCCAGGCGATCAGGCTGCCATAGCGGGTGATCTCATAGTGCTCCGCCGCCTGGCCGGCATTGATCAGGGCGGCGTCGAGCACCGTCTTGTCTGCGACCTCGCCGGCGACCTCCTCGGCCTCCTCGATGATGCCGTCGATCGCCGGACAGTCGACCGCCTTGGGCGCAATGCCGTGCATCTCGAACACCTGCTCGAGCCGCTTCACATGCGTCCTGGTTTCGTCGAGATGGGTCAGAAAACCCTGCTTGAGCTTCTGATCCGTCGCCTTGTCCGCCATCTTCGGCAGCGCTTTGACGAGCTGGTTCTCGGCGTAATAGATGTCCTGCAGCTGATGAACGAACAGATCGTTCATCGTCTTGATGTCCTTGGTGAACAGTCCCATTTGTTTCACGTCCTCTCGGTTCGGAACATGGCAGGTCCCTCCCCCGACCGATCGTCGCCATGTTCGCTGTGCGCTAACCGGCGGCTACGGCGGTTGTTCCGGCGTACCGGCCCTGCCGAACCGATCGCAGGGGCGAGGGGTCTCGTGAACCGCGCGGGTGACCAGTTGGACCGAATTGAGGCGGACGGGCCGCCAGCTATGTGACCGGAGTGTGACAGACCTGCGCCGCATGGGTCGGAGCTGAGCTGTGTCAAGGACTGCACAAGGCGCGCATTTTAGCATAAGGAACAAGCTGTCACGAATTGCCCGCCTATCGATCAATGGTTTCGCCTCTTTTCCAAGATCTAGTACCGCCCTGCCGGGAGGATGAATGCAGCGCCTGCTGACCACGCTTGGGCGTGGCTTCAAGAAATGGATCGGCTGGAAGCGGCTGGGGATTGCAGCGAGCCTTGCGATCATCGCCTTCGCGATCACGACACTCGTGCGCACGCTGAAGGGCGTCGATGCCGGCGTCATCCTGACCGCGCTCACCGAAATCCCGCCCGGTCACATCGCCCTCGCGGCCTTGTGTGTGGTCGGCGCGTTCTGCACGCTGACCTTCTATGACTATTTTGCACTGCGAACGATTGGCAAGAAACACGTGCCCTATCGCATCGCGGCGATGAGCGCCTTCACCAGCTATTCGATCGGCCACAACATCGGCGCCACCGTGTTCACCGGCGGCGCCATCCGGTTCAGGATCTACTCCGACTACGGCCTGTCCGCGATCGACGTCGCCAAGATCTGCTTCCTGTCAGGCCTGACCTTCTGGCTCGGCAATCTCTTCGTACTCGGCATCGGCATGACCTTGCATCCGGCCGCCGCCACCGCGATGGACCAGTTGCCCCCGGCGGTGAACCAGCTGATCGCGATCGGCATCCTCGGGGCGATCTTCGCCTATCTCGGCTGGCTGACCGCCGGCAAGAACCGGCGCCAGCTCGGCCAGAACGGCTGGAAGGTGGTGCTGCCCTCGGCGCAGCTCACGCTCGTGCAGATCCTGATCGGAGTGGTCGACCTCGGCTTCTGCGCGCTGGCGATGTACCTCCTCGTCCCCGCCGCTCCGCCGATCGATTTCCTGTCGCTGTCGGTGGTGTTCATCCTCGCCACCCTGCTCGGCTTCGCCAGCCACGCGCCCGGCAGCATCGGCGTGTTCGATGCCGCGATGCTCGTGGCGCTGCCGCAGTTCGGGCGCGAGCAGTTGCTGGCCACCCTGCTCGTTTTCCGCGTGCTGTATTTCGTGATCCCGTTCGCGACGGCGATCTCCATCATGGGCATCAGGGAACTCTGGCTGAACGTCGTGAAGCCCTGGCAGGAGCGGCGCCGGCTGAACTCAGCCTGCGAGGACGAGGTCGCCGCCAAGCGCGCCGCGGCCACGGCGCCCGCCGCGGTTCCCCAGCGCATCAAGCGCCACTCCCAGCGCTGAGCAGCAATCGTCTCGCGGATGACGCGACGGTTCGACCCTCGACCGGTTGAACTCGCGTGCGATCCTCTTATTTCCGCCCCATCGCTGACGTGAATCCTTGCGCATGACCCGAATGCCCCTTCGTCCGCTGCTCGCCGCCTGCGTCCTGGCCGGCCTGCTCGCCCCTCTCGCCGCCACCGAGGCGGCCGCGCAGTTCGGCGCAGCGCCGCTGCAGATCAGCTGGGAGGTGCGCAACCGCTTCCGTCTCTTCCGGGAGGAGCGCGACTTCCTGCTGCATACCGACAGCACGCGCGACCGCTCCATCCTCGCCGCCGAGCAGGCGTTGGCGGTGCAGAGCGACGGCCGCGGCTGGGCCCGGAACGTCGTCAACCGGCTCTGCATCGACCTCGCCGGCCGCATCAACGAGCCGTGCACGCGCGACAACGTCAAGGAAAGCTATCTCACGCCGATCGACCATCCGGTCACCGTGCGCCTGACCGGCCCGGTCCCGGTCGGCGCCACCTGCGCGTGGTCGTTCGACGACGGCGACGGGCCGCAGACCTCGACATTCGACTGCGCCGAACCGGTCAACCTGCGCGTCCGCTACGGCCGCCAGACCGTGGCATCCGTCGATGTCGCCAGCCCGGAAGGCACGCAGCAGGTCTCGACCGGAATCCAGGTCCGCGACGTCCTGATCGCCGGCCTCGGCGACAGCATCGCCTCCGGCGAGGGCAACCCGGACCGCCCGATCGCGCTCGCCGACGACGGCTTCTGCTTCCGCTCCTATCTCGGCGGTCCGACCGCGCAATATTATCGGCCGAGCCGGGCCGGCTTCAAAGGCGGCCGCGCCTGCGAGGCGCCGGACACGCTGCAGAACTGGCAGAAGCACAGCGCGGTCTGGCTCAACGCCGCCTGCCACCGCTCGCTCTACAGCTACCAGACACGGACGGCGCTGGCGCTGGCGGTGCGCTATCCGCACGTCGCGGTCACCTACCTGCCGCTCGCCTGCACGGGCGCCACCATCGCCGACGGCCTGTTCGGCAGCCAGCGCGCACGCGAATGCACGCCGGGCCGCGCCGCGACCACCTGCGCCGGCAGCGTCAACGGCCAGCTCGGCGAGCTGCGCGAGGCGCTGACCGCGGCCAAGCGTCGCCAGCCGGACCGCAAGCTCGATCTGATTCTGCTGTCGATCGGCGCCAACGACATCAACTTCTCCGGTCTCGTCGCCGACGTCATCGTCGATACGCCGACCGAACGCACGCTGTTCAAACGCTCAGGCGTGATCGGCTCGGTCGAGGAATCGCGCAGCGAGCTGGCGCGCGACCTGCCGCAGGGTTTTGCCAAGCTGCGCGAGGCGCTGAAGCCGCTGGTCGGCGACCTCTCGCACGTCATCTACACTTCGTACGGCAACCCGGCACTGAGCGGCCCCGGCACGCCCTGCCCCGGTGGTCCGGCCGGTTTCGATATCCACCCATCGTTCAATGCCAATCCGCAGCGGCTCGCCAAGGTCGCGGGCTTCGTCGAGAACGAGTTCCTGCCGTCGCTACGCGGGCTGGCGCAATGTACCGCGGGAGTCCTGTGCCGCGATCCGCAGGCCGACCGCATGACCTTCGTCGATGCGCATCAGGCCGCGTTTGCCGATCACGGCTTCTGCGCCCGCTCGACGCAGGATCCGCCGTTCGACCGCGAATGCTTTTCGGCCGACGGCGCCAGCTTCGATCCGAACATCGTCAGCGCCGCCAACGAGCCGCTGCTGTGCGGCCGCGGCGCCAGCGAGTATCGTCCCTATCTGCCGCGCGCGCGCTGGATCCGCGATGCCAACGACAGCTACTTCTCGGCGATGACCTATCCGCAAGGGCTGCCGGCGGCGATGCAGCCCTCCGACATCCACGATGCGAGCTGGGGCGTGCTGTCCGCGGTCTATGGCGGCGCCGTGCATCCGACGGCGGAGGGCCATGCCGCGATGGCCGACGCCGCCTTTCCGGCCGCGGCGCAAGTGCTCAACCTCGATGCGGCCGAGCCCAACGTCACCAGCCAGCCGCTGCCGCCGGCGGGCGTGGTGAGGCAGTAGTCGGCCATTCGGGTAGGGATCGCAGAGGAAGAACGGCCTGAAGCGCTCCGCTCCGCACACCGTCTTTCGGGACGCCCCTCCGTGAGTGGGCGCTCAGGAACAAAGGCTGTGGGGCGGCGAGATCGCGGGCCTCACGGTGAGTTCGGAGCGGATGGAGAGCCGGGCCGCCTCGAAAGAACGTGTCGGCCTCGACGTCCCAACGCTCAGCGCGCAAATCGACGGCGACCACCGCCAAGCGATCCTGATTGTCCTTGTGCCCAATATAGGTTGTTCACGCACATGGCCGCGAGGCCCCGGCCTGCCCTTCGACACTGATCCCAGGACGTATAGGTGCATTCGACATAGGTGCTACCACCCCATTCCCACCTTTGTAGGCAGACAGGATAATTGGAATCATAGGTTTGAGCAGCGGCGATCGGGATCATGGAGATGGCCGCGCTCCCCGCGATGATCCAACGCAGCATCAGCATCGCTCCCTCGTCGAATTCAGGCCGCTGCGGCCAATGGTCTGCACGATCACCGGCAAGCAACGCCCAGATGATCATGGAGACCTTGTCCTCGACCACGCGGTTGATCTGGATCAAGCTCTTCGCCGACGCGGTGTCCGAGATGGCGATCCCTTGTCGGCCAGGAGCGAGGACGGTCGCAGTTCGGAAACAGTCTACTTGACTGCAGCCGGCTTCTTCATCATCGGAGGCGCCTGCTTGGTGGCGGGGCCGGTTGCCGTCGTCGCCTGCGAGGGCAGATATTTGGCGAGGATCGCAGGATCAATCTGCGCCATGTTGCTATCCGGCAGGCGGGTCCAGGTCTCGTCCTTGCCAAACAGCGAGATGCCGAGATAGCCGTGCAGGATCAGCGTCTGCCCGTCAGGACTGACCCGCATATTGGCCTTCCAGATGTTGCCGTCGCGCGGATTGAGCACGTTGCCGCCTTCGTATTTCAGGCCCTCGCGCTTCATGTCGCGCACGAAGGAGATGCCGAGCACAGGCGCATTCTTGCGGTCATCGCTGCACTTCGAACAGACCTCGTTCGGATTGTCGCCGGGACGCGGAAACGTCTTGGCGATCACGCCCTCGAACACGCCGTCGTGGTCGATGAAGAGAAACCAGCCGACGGGCCTGCCATCCTCGACCTTCTGCCACAGACCGGCCGCGGTCGGCTCAGCCGCGAGCGCAGGCCGCGTCAGCAGAGCACCGGCAACGACGAGCGCGCCGATCGCGAGCTTCGTCACACCAGGCACCAGCCGAAGTCGGGGAAACGCATTGCGCATCATCATCTCACCTTGACCAAGTCACAAAATGAATGGCCGCACAGTACGGCCGTTTCATGCATCGTTCCAGCCCCATAACAGGTCTGGCGCGCCGGTGAAACCGGCACGCGCAGGAAACATTTCTTCACATTTGAGTTGGTCCGGCGGCGGAAGGTTCCATACCGCCGACAAATTAGTTGACGCCGAGCTTCTTCTGCAGGCTCGACGACGACGTCGTGTACTGGAACACCAGCCGCTTCTCCGGATACACGTAGCGGTGCGCCTTCTGCGCCATCAGCGCGCCCTCGTGGAAGCCGCACAGGATCAGCTTGATCTTGCCGGGATAGGTGTTGATGTCGCCGATCGCGAAGATGCCGGGCACGGAGGTCTCGAAGGCAGAGGTCTCGACCGGAATGAGATTGTGCTCGAGCGCGAGGCCCCACTCGGCAACCGGACCGAGTTTCATCGTCAGTCCGAAGAATGGCAGCATCATCTCGCAGGGGACGGTCTCGACCGCGTTGTCGTTGCCCTTGATCGTCGCAGCCGACAGCTGGCCATTGGCGCCTTCGAGCGCCGTCACCTGGCCGATGCGCAGATCCATCTTGCCGCCGGCGACGAGCGCGCGCATCTGCTCGACGCTGTGGGGCGCGGCACGGAAGTCGTCGCGGCGATGAACGAGCGTGATGCGCTTCGCGATGGGGTGCAGGTTGAGCGTCCAGTCGAGCGCGGAGTCACCGCCGCCGACGATGACGACATTCTTGTCGCGGAACTGCTCCATCTTGCGCACGGCATAGAATACCGAGGTGCCTTCATAGGCCTCGATGCCCGGCACCGGCGGGCGCTTGGGCTGGAACGAGCCGCCCCCGGCCGCGATCACCACGACCTTGCACTCGAACACCTTGCCGGCATCGGTGGTGACGCGAAAACCGGGATCGCCGATCTTTTCGACCTTCTCGACCATCTCGCCGAGATGGAAGGTCGGGCTGAACGGCTTGATCTGCTCCATCAATTGATCGGTGAGACCCTGCCCCGTCACCATCGGCACGCCGGGAATGTCGTAGATCGGCTTCTCCGGATACAGCTCGGCGCATTGGCCGCCGACCTTGTCGAGGATGTCGATCAGATGCGCCTTGATGTCGAGCAGCCCCAGTTCAAAAACGGCAAACAGTCCGCAAGGGCCCGCGCCAATGATCAGCACATCGGTCTTGATCGCTTCGCTCATGTCGCTCTTCTCGTTGGAGGCGCCGCTCGACGGATGGCGGCAGATGGCGGTTCCGAATTTGTAGCCAACGGGGTGGCCGCAGGGAAGGCACAAAAGCCGCCCCTGCCTCGCGCGCGGCTTGCAGCGATGAGCTTAGCCGGGTTTGAAGGGGACATGAATGATGGAGATCAATCGGTGACAGAGACGGCCCGCCGCGACCACGCGCCACGCCTGGAGGACTTTCCCTATCGGCTGACGGACAATGTCCGCTTCGGCGACCTCGATCCCAACCAGCACGTCAACAATGCGGTCTACGCGACCTACTTCGAGACCGGCCGGGTGACCTTGATGAAAGACCCGCGCCATGGCCTGACCCAGGACGGGCTGGCCTGGATCATGGTGCGGCTGGACATGCATTTCCGGGCCGAGCTGCGCTGGCCGGGCACGATCGAGCTGGGACTGGGGGTCGTGAGGCTGGGGCGCACGTCGGTGACCTGCGAGCAGGTCGTGTTCTCGGACGGGCGCTGCGTGGCGCCGGCCACCGCGGTCATGGTCCTGATCGACGAGGTGACGCGCAAACCGGCGCCGCTGACGCCGAATCTCATTGCTGCGCTACAGCCGTGGGTCCGCCACGGCATGGCGATCGCGCCGCCGGCATAGGCCCGGCGGCGATCAGCCGAAGCGCGGCGATGAGGGCGCGAGGCGAACGGTCAGGCCTGACGCTCGGGGGTGGAGACGACGAGGCCGTCGAGTTCGTCGGAGACCTTGATCTGGCAGGAAAGACGGGAATTCGGCCGGACATCGTAGCCGAAATCGAGCATGTCCTCTTCCATCGGGGTCGGCGGGCCGACCTTCTCGCGCCAGGCTTCGTCGACATAGACATGGCAAGTCGCGCAGGCGCAGGCGCCGCCACATTCGGCCTCGATGCCGGGAATGGCGTTACGGATCGCCGCTTCCATCACGGTCGCGCCGTTCTCGATCTCAACGGTTCTGGATTCGCCGGTATGGTCGACAAAGGTGATCTTGGCCATGTGTGCTCGTGCTGCGCAGGGAATGAGGTCGGGCTGTCCTATAACGGACCGCTCCGCTCCGCGCTAGTGCTGCCGCCGGCCGCTCAGGCCGCGCCGAGCATCTCCGAAATCGCCGCGCGGGCCTGCGCGATCGCCGTGCCGAGCCAGGCCAGCGCATCGGCCGGGTCGCCCGCCCGCAGCGCCGCTTCGAGCCCTTCCGCCGCGTCGGCGACGTCGAGCGCGCCGACGGCGCGGGCCGAGCCCTTCAGCGTGTGGGCGACGGTGGCAGCATCCTCGGGCAGCACCTGCAACCGCTCCAGCAGGCGGACGGCCTGGCTGGAGAACATGGCGAGCACCTCACGCTCGAGCGCGCTGTCGCCGAGCGTCATCCGGCGCAGCAGGTCCAGGCTGATCGGCCCGTCGTCGGGAACCAGCGGGGGCGAGGGCATCCATTCGATCCGTGAAAGGTCGGGAATCATGGCGGCAATCCGGTCCGGGCGCGCCGCGCGCGCCTGTGGTAAGCCAAGCACGACAATGGTTAATGCATTGTTACCGGCCCAATTGCCGCGGGTTTGCCGCGATTTGGGCCCGGCTCTGCCCCAATCACGGCAGAAACGGGAATTCGCAGAACTTCTAGAGTGTTAACGGCGGCTGCTGTTAACGATGATTAAGAATCTCTTAACCACGGCCATTTCTTTCAACAGGCACAGCCAATAGGATGATGCCCGGATGGAGTGGGTCACCTGGCGGAATTTGCCACCCCTGGTGCCTGCGAGGGATGACGTCCGGTTCGAGCGTTGCGAGAGGGCACTCGTACGCGGCTCGCCGGATCGAAATTAAGACGAGGGCTCGGACTCAACATGGCGAACACTCCGAAAAAGGTCAAAGACCCGACTGAAGTTGCGCTGTCCGCCATTCAGGAGGCTTTGAACATCAGCGATTCGTCCGCGCCCACGGACTCGCAGAGCTCGGTCCACGCCGACGGGGCTCCGCCCGTCATGCCGAACGGCGTGTCCAGTCTGGATTCGTTCGACTCGCGTCCGGGCATCGACCGCAGCAGCCTTGACGAGATCGAGCCGCCGCCGCTCGCCGCGCGCCGCCCGGCCAACGACGACCGCGAGACCATCGGCCAATTGCTGCAGGCGATCCAAAAGGGCCGCCCGTCACGCGGCGTCTACACGCTGGCAACCGCCTTTGCAGGCATCTGGATCGTCGGCTGCGTCCTGCTGACCATCGGCTTCCTGCCCGCTTTGCAGACCCTGATCGGCCAGAGCGGCGGCGTGCTGGTCATGGCAGGCCTCGCCGCAGTGTTCTTTGCCCCGGTTCTGCTGTTTTATTTCCTCGCGAGCCTCGCTTGGCGCGGCCAGGAGCTGCGCATGATCGCGCAGTCGATGGCGCAGGTCGCGATCCGATTCTCCGAGCCGGAAGGCGCCGTCAGCGATTCCATCGTGACCGTCGGCCAGGCCATCCGCCGCGAGGTCGCGGCGATGGGCGACGGCGTCGAGCGCGCGATCGCGCGTGCCGGCGAGCTCGAGATGCTGGTCGCCAACGAGGTTGCGGCGCTCGAGCGCGCCTACAGCGACAACGAGGTCCGCATCCGCGCCCTTCTCCAGGACATCGCCCATCAGCGCGACAACCTCGTGGGCCAGGCTGAGCAGGTCCGGAGCGCCATCTCGGGCGTCCAGATCGACCTTCGCCACGACATCGCGCTGATCTCGGACGCGATCGCCTCGCGGGTCGACGAGGTCGCCAAGAGCATCACCGGCGCGCTGGAAGAGCGCGGCGCCCACATCACGGCCGCGCTCGGCAACGCCGGCGACAACATGATCCTCGCGCTCGGCGAGCGCGGCGGCGATCTGCTCGACCGGCTCGAAGAGGCCAGCGCCGAGACCACCCGCGCCGTGCTCGACGCCTCGGAGCGGCTCACCACCAGCCTCAATTTCAAGACCGGCCACGTCCACGACGAGTTCGCCGACCTGTCGGACCGAGTCCACGAGATGCTCAACGAGCGCATCGACCGCATCACCAGCGAGTTCGAGCAGCGCACGGCGGCCATCGTCGATGGCATCTCGGTGCGAACCGAGCAGGTTCACGACCAGCTCAAGGCGTCCGGCGAGTCCCTCCTGCTGGAGCTCGAGCTGCGCAGCGGCGATCTCGTCACCAAGATCGACGAGGCGAGCCAGCGCATGTCCGGCCACATCGTCACGTCAGGCGAGAAGGCGAGCGAGTCGCTCGATGCGACCGTCAATTCGCTGGTCGCCAAGGTCGTCAGCCAGACCGAGAGCACGCACGACACGCTGTCGATCCAGATCAGCGCCTTCGACGAGCTGGTGAAGAACCAGGGCACCGAGCTCGCCGAGCGCTTCGCACGCGACAGCTCGACGCTGGGCGCGCTGATCACCCGGCACATCACCGAATTCGACCGCACGGTGAAGACCTATGGCGGCGAGATCGTCGAGCGCATGGGCCAGCGGACCCAGGAAATCTCCGACAATCTCAAGTCCTATGTCGATACGTTCGATACGCGGCTGTCGTCCAACAGCGGTGAGATCACGGCGACGCTGGATCAGCGGCTGAACCAGTTCGAGACCAATCTGCAGGCCCGCATCACCACCCTCGACACCTCGCTCGATGCGAAGATCAAGACCTTCGACGACAGCGTCGAGGGCCGCCTCAAGTCGCTCGAGGAGAACTTCGACAACCGCGCGACCTCGGTCACCTCGACGATCGAAGGCCGCCTCGGCACTCTGTCCAACTCGCTGACCGACGGCGCTGCCCAGGTGCTGCACGCGATCGACTCGCGGCTGACCGTGCTGACCTCCTCGCTGACCGATGGCTCGGCGCAGGCGATCCAGTCGATCGATTCCCGCCTCAACATACTGACCTCCTCGCTGACTGACGGCACCGACAAGGCGCTCGAAGCGATCGATCAGCGCATCCACAGCCTGTCGAACATCATCGACGGCCGCAGCTACGAGCTGACCGAAGCCGTCACCGCGCGCTTCCAGGACATCCATCAGGGCATCGAGACCCGCGTCGGCTCGATCGCCAAGGACATCGACCATCGCGTGTCGCAGTTCGAGGACCTGCTCGGCTCGCGCGTCGAGGCCGTGGCCGGCCGCATCGAGAGCAGCGGCCGCCAGGCGAGCGACGAACTGATGACCCGCGCCGAGCTGCTGTCCGCCAGCATCAAGTCGCATGTGGAAGATGCGGAGCGGGCGCTGACCAACCTCGTGGTCAACACCAGCGAGACCATCCAGACCGGGGCCCGCTCGGCACAGCAGGCGCTGCTCAACGTCTCGACCGACGTCGGATCGCAGTTGAAGAACACCTCCGCCGAGGTCGAGCGTGCCCTGTCGAACGCAGGCAGCAGCGCGGCCGAGGCCGTCCTGACCAGTGCGCGCGAGGCCCAGGCCACGCTGGTCGCGGCCTCCGGCGAGACCGCCGACCAGATCAAGTCGCTGTCGGCCGACGTCGAGCGCACGCTCACGGCGGCAGGCTCGACCACCGCAGCCTCGATCCTCGCCGGTGCGCGCGAGGCCCAGAACACGCTGGTGTCCGCCTCCTCCGATGCCGCCACCCACGTCAAGTCGCTCGCCGTCGACGTCGAGCAGGCGCTGACGGCCGCCGGCTCGGCCACGGCAGCCTCGATCCTCGCCGGTGCACGCGAGGTCCAGAACACGCTGGTGTCCGCCTCCTCCAACGCGGCCGAGCACGTGAAGTCACTCGCAGCCGACGTGCAGCGCTCGCTGACCAGTGCCGGGACGGAAACCGCCGAAGCCATCACGGCGGGCGCCCGTGATGCCCAGCATGCCCTGCTCGCGGCATCGAGCGAAGCGGCCGAACAGGTCAAGGCGCTGACCGTCGACGTCCAGCGCTCGCTGTCGATCGCGGGGACGACCACCGCGGAAACGATCACCGGCGGCGCCCGGGAAGCGCAGAGCACGCTGATCAGCGCTTCGTCCGAAGCGGCCAATCACGTCAAGTCGCTGGCGGCCGACGTCGAGCGCACGCTCGCCGCGGTCGGAACCAGCACGGCCGCAGCGATCGTCGACAGCGCCCGCGACGTCCAGTCGAAGCTCGTCACCGCCTCGACGGAAGCAACCGAGCACGTCAAGTCGCTGGCCGTCGACGTCGAGCGGACGCTGTCGTCCGTCGGCGCCGACACCGCGACCTCGATCCTCAACAGCGCGCGCCAGGCGCAGATGTCGCTGACCGCCACGTCGGCCGACACCGCGGCCACCCTGGTCGGCAGCGCACGCGAAGCCCAGGCGGTGCTGACGACGACCACGACCGAGACGGTCGCGGTGATCGTCGGCGGCGCGCGCGAGGCACAGAACCTGCTGACCGCCACCTCCACCGACACCGCGGGCCAGCTCAAGGCGATGTCGTCGGAGATCGAGCGCGTCATCAACTCCGTCGCGGCGAACACCACCGATGCGATCCAGAGCAGCGCGCTCAATGCGCAGAGCGCGCTCGTCGCCGCCTCCAACGAGGTCTCCACGCGGGTCAAGTCGACCTCGACCGAGATCGAGCGCTCGGTGCTCGCCGCCGGCAACTCGTTCGGCTCGGCCATGACCGGCAAGACCGACGAGATCGTCACCTATGTGCAGCAGCAGAGCGAGCGGCTGTCGCAGATGCTCGACGGCAAGCGCGGCACCCTTGTGGAGGCACTCAACTCGAAGACCAACCAGCTCACGATCGAGATCGATCGCGTCACCACCGACGCGCTGAAGGCGATCGAGGTCCGCGGCCAGAACTTCGCCCAGAGCGTCAATGGCAACGGCTCCGAGGTCGCCCGCACCATCACCTCGGCGGGAGAGCTCGCGACCACCGCGATCACCAAGTCGCTCAAGGAGCTGGAGCAGGCCTCGCGCGCGGCGATCGAGCAGTCGCGCCAGGTCTCGGTGGCTGCGGTCACCGAGATGCAGGAGACGAGCAAGATCCTGCGCACCGACACGGTCGCCCTGTTCGAACGTCTGCGCGAGGGCAACATCCTGCTGCAGGAGGTCCTGACCGGCGCCCACGACAACCTCAACTCGCTGGAGCGGGCGCTGGTCACCCGGGTGGCCGACTTCGTCACCGCGATGAACGACGTCACCGCGCGCAACGGCACCGCGACGCAGACGCTCGAGGACCAGCTCAACGTGTTCAACTCCAAGACGTCACGGGCGCTGGAGGATCTCAACTCGCTGTCCGGCCAGTTCGACGCGCATGGCAAGGCGCTGATCGAGGCGGCGGCCATCGTCGAGCAGAGCAACCGCGATGCGACCGTCTCGATCTCGGATCGCAAGACGACGCTGGAATCGCTGGTCACCACCATCGATCTGCGCACCGCCGATCTCGACCAGCGTCTGACGCGCTTCACCACCCTGCTCGACGAGTCCTTGGCGGCCGCCGAGGAGCGCGCCCGCGACATCGCCCGGGTCGTGGCGGAAACGGCGGGGGCCGGCTCGACCGCGCTCAGCCGCCAGTTCGAGGCCATCCGCGCCAACGCGGAGGAGGAACGCCGCCTCACCACGTCGCAGATGCAGGAGATCTACCAGCAGAGCACGCAGGAAGCCGATGCGATGTTCAAGCAGTCGGCGGAGAAGTTCGCCACGCTGGTGTCGAGCATGAAGCAGATGACCGCCGAGATGCATCGCGAGCTCGAGGCGACGCGCAACGAGCTGCGCCGCGGCGTGCTGGAGATGCCGCAGGAGGCCGCCGAGAGCACGGCGCAGATGCGCAAGGTCATCGTCGACCAGATCGAGGCGCTGGCCGAGCTCAACCGGATCGTCGCGCATCACGGCCGCGGTCTCGACGTGGTCAGCGCGTCGCGTCCCGCCGCGGTCGCCGCCCCCGCGGCCGTAATCCGTCAGGAAGAGCCGATCGTCGCCGCAGCCGTCGGCGGCCGGCCGGACATGCGCCTGCGCGAGCCGGCTGCGACGAGCGTCGCCAACTTGCCGCCGCCGGATCTCGGCATGCAGCCGCCGGCCCCGCCGCCGCAGCCACGCCGGGTCGAGGCGCCGCCGATGGGTCCGGTCGCCGATCAGCGCAGCGACAACTGGCTGTCCGACCTGCTCAACCGGGCCGACAACAGCACCGCCGGCCAGCCCCAGCCGCCGCGTGGCCGCGGTCCGGCGCAGCAGTCGGGCAATCCGCTGGAGTCGCTGTCGCTCGACATCGCCCGGCTGATGGACCGCAATCTCGCGGCCGAGATGTGGGACCGCTACCAGCGCGGCGAGACCAAGGCGTTCTCCAAGCGTCTCTACACCCCGGCCGGCCAGAAGGCGTTCGACGAGGTCGCCCGCAAGTACCGCGCCGACCGCACCTTCAAGCAGACGGTGGACCGCTACATCACCGAGTTCGAGCGGCTGCTCGACGAGGTCGCACGCGACGACCGTAATCCGCAGGCGCTGCGTGCCCAGCTCACCTCGGAGACCGGGCTGGTCTACACTCTGCTCGCCCACGCCGCCGGAAGGCTGGCGTGATGGGAGCGAATGGGCGAGTAGCGAGTAGCGAGTAGCGAGTAGCGAAGGGTTCAGTAGAACCAGCGCTGCGACAAGAAGAACAAGCGGAGGCCACGAGGCCTCCGCTTCGCGTTTAGAGATGCAATGAAGGCGCTTCCGGCTTTGGCCGTTCGGGCCCCGCATCGCCGGCACAACGGCGTGCGACGTGCTCCGTAGCCAGCCAGCAGCGGTGGATAGCGACAGCGATGGAGCGCAGTCCGCTGCCGCGCGCCCCTATTCGCTACTTCCCTATTCGCAACTCGCTCGCGTCACCGCCGCCCCGTCGCCGCCGGCGCCGCGGGCGCGGGCTGCGAGGCCTGGGCGTTGCTCGGGCTGGCGTTGCTGGCCCCGAACAGGACCCGGGTCGGATTGCGGTCGAAATTGTTCACGGCGCGGCTGATGTCGGACAGCGTGCGCCGTCCATCGGCCATCAGCGCGCCGGAGCGCTTGTCCAGATCCTCGGCGAGCTCCCGGATCGATTTCACCGTCAGGAACAGCTCGCCGCCATCCTTGCCGCCGGCCAGCGTGTTGAGACCGAGCATCAGGGTATCGGCCTTGCCCATGATGCCGTCGACACGGCTCATGACGCCATCGATGCGCTCGGAATTGCGGGCCAGCGACTGGGTGAACACCTCGAGATTCTTGATCGAGTTCTTCACGGCGTCCTGGTTGTCCGCGACCACCTTGTTGATGTTCTGCAAGGTGGCTCGGATCGCTTCGGTCACGTCCTGCAGCCGGGTCGGATCGGCACGCAGCACCGGCACGCCATCCTCGTCGAGCGGCGGCGGCGGCGCAGCCTCCTCGCCGCCCTTCAGCGAGATCGCGGCGACGCCGGTCAGGCCCTGGAACTCGAGCCCGACCAGGGTGTCCTTGCGGATCGGCGCGTTGTTCTCGACCATCGCCAGCGCGACGACGCGGCGCGGATTGTCGAGCTTGACCGAGATGACCTCACCGACCCGGATACCATTGAAGTTGACGCTGCCGCCGTTGCGCAGACCCGCGGCCGGCCCCTCGAACACGACCCGCAGCGGGCTGCGCTGCTTGGTCGTGTGCAGGCTCTGAAACCAGAGGACAAACCCGATCGCCGCGGCAATCACTGCCAGCGTGAACGACCCGATCAGGACGTAATTCGCCCGCGTTTCCATTACCAACTCCGGTACCGGCACGTCGCGGCGGTCATCCGGCCCCCGCTTCCGTGCACTGTCGGTTGGCGCCGGACAGCGGCACCCACCCCATCAACTTTGTCGCGGCAGTCCCCACTCCCGCTCACAAAAATCGTCCCTGGGGCGCGTCGCGCTACCCCATCACGGCTCGGGCACGCTTGCCGTGGAAATACTGTCGGAGCCACGGATGTTCCGAGGCCTGCATGTCGGCCATCGATCCCGCGGCGATAATCTTGCCGTCGCCCAGCACGGCGATGCGGTCGCACGCCGTATACAGGCTGTCGAGATCATGGGTTACCATGAAAACCGTCAGTCCCAAAGTGCGCTGCAGGGTCCGGACGAGCTCGTCGAAATCGCCGGCGCCGATCGGGTCGAGCCCCGAGGTCGGCTCGTCGAGGAACACCAGCTCCGGATCGAGCGCGAGCGCGCGTGCCAGCGCCACGCGCTTGATCATGCCCCCCGACAGCTCGCTCGGGAAACGATCAGCAACATCGGGCCGCAATCCGACCATCACCAGCTTTGCGATCATGATCTCGTCGAGCAGACGCTGCGAGACCTTGAGATACTCCCGGACCGGGAACTGGATGTTCTGCCGCACCGTGAGCGAGGAGAACAACGCGCCCTGCTGGAAAAGCACGCCCCAGCGCCGCTCGACGGCGCGGCGGCCGGCACGATCGGCGGCGTCGAGATCGACGCCGAACACCTCGATGTTGCCCGACAGCTTCGGCACGAGGCCGATGATGGTGCGCGTCAGCACCGACTTGCCGGCGCCGGAGGGACCGACGAAGCCCAGGATCTCGCCGCGCTTGACGTCGAGGTCGAGCCCGTCGAGCACGCGCGTCTTGCCGAACTGCACGGTGACGTCACGCACGCGGATGATCGGATCGGAGACCTCCTGCATCATCTCAGTTCACATCCCGACCGCGGCGAAGAAGATCGCGAACACGCCGTCCATCACGATGACGAAGAAGATGCCCTTCACCACCGACGAAGTGGTGTGGCGCCCCAGCGACTCGGCACTGCCCTGCACGGCCAGTCCTTCGACGCAGGCGACGATCCCGATCACCGCCGCCATCACCGGCGCCTTGAGCAGCCCGACCTTGAAATGATCGATCGAGATCGCATCGCGCAGGCGCAGCAGGAAGGCCTCGGGATCGACGCCGCCATAGAACCAGGCCACCAGCCCGCCGCCATAGAGCGCGGCGATGTCGCCGAGGAAGGCCAGGATCGGCAGCGCGATCACCAGCGCGAGCATGCGCGGCAGGATCAGGACCTCGATCGGATCGAAGCCCATGGTGCGCAGCGCGTCGATCTCCTCGCGCATCTTCATCGAGCCGAGCTCGGCCGTGTAGGCGCTACCCGACCGGCCCGCGATCATGATCGCCACCAGCAGCACGCCGATCTCGCGCAGCACCAGCACGCCGAGCATGTCGACGACGAAGATGTCGGCGCCGAACCTTCGGAAATGGAAGATGCCCTGCTGAGCGATGATGCAGCCGATCAGGAAGGTGATCAGCACGATGATCGGCACCGCGCGCCAGCACACCTGCTCGAGATGATGGATGGTCGAGGTCAGCCGGAAGCTGCGGGGATGAATGAGGACCCGGCCGCTGGCGACGATCACGGCGCCGAGCATGTCGATCAGCGCGGCGATCGTGCCGAAGATGCCGGCGACACTGAGGCCGATCTGGCCGAGCATGCCGGTGATGGTCACCATCGTCGCGTCGCCATTGGGCGCGGTGCTGACGCGTCGAACCTCGTCGACCAGGCTGGCGTAGTTCGCAGAGAGCCCATCGATCCGGACCTCGACGGTTCCGGTCGTGAAGCTGCGGCGCAGCCGCTCGATCAGCCAGGCGCCGAACGTGTCGAGCTTGGAGACTTGGGAGACGTCGATGGAGACATCGATCTTCTTGCCGGCGAGTTTTTCGGCATCGGCGACGAGCCGTTCGAGCGACGGCGCAAAGGGCGCAGTCCAGGCGCCGGTCGCGCGCAGCGACAGCGCGTTGCCATCGCCACTGCGCTGCAAATCAGGGCCGCCCTTCACGACGGCCATCCTCGGAGCCTTGGACGTCCGCTCCTTGACGAGAAAAATCCCACCGCGTCGCTACCACCTTGCCGGAGACCACTATCAACAGCCATAGTCGGTCAGATCGCGCAAGTCCCAAGCGCCTCATTCCGGTTCACAAAGCGCCAGACTTTCAAATGACTTCCAACGGTTTTCCAATACTGGACGCCCGGATCGGCCACTGGCCGATCGCCGGCAGCTTCACGATCAGCCGCGGCGCCAAGACCGAAGCCGTGACAGTGATCGCGGAGCTGCGACACGGGACGATGGTTGGCCGCGGCGAATGCGTGCCCTATCCGCGTTATGGCGAAACGCCCGATGCGGCGCTGAGCGCCCTGCTCGGGATGCGCGATGCGGTCGCCTCTGGTCTCGACCGCGCCGCCCTGCAGACGGCGATGCCGCCGGGCGCGGCGCGCAATGCGCTCGACTGCGCGCTGCTCGACCTCGAAGCCAAGCGGAGCGGCCGGCGCATCTGGGACCTGCTCGGACGTCGCGCACCGGCACCGTGCGTCACGGCCTACACGATTTCGCTCGGGAGCCCCGATGTGATGGCCAAAGCTGCGGCCAAGGCCGCGCATCGCCCGCTGCTCAAGATCAAGCTCGGCGGCGACGGCGATCCTGCGCGGATTGCAGCCGTGCGAGCGGCGGCGCCGCAGTCACAACTGATCGTCGACGCCAACGAGGCCTGGACCGAAGCGAATTTGGAATCCAATCTCGCAGCCTGCGCCACCGCCGGCGTCACGCTGGTCGAGCAGCCGCTGCCCGCAGGGAAAGACGAAGCGCTCGGAAAGATCGCGCGCCCGCTCACCGTCTGCGCCGACGAGAGCGTGCATGACCGCGACTCGCTCGAAGCGCTGCGCGGACGCTATGACGCCGTGAACATCAAGCTCGACAAGACCGGAGGACTCACCGAGGCGCTTGCGATGGCCGAAGCCGCGCGCGCTCTCGGCTTCGACATCATGGTCGGCTGCATGGTGGCGACATCGCTGTCGATGGCACCGGCCATGCTGCTGACGCCTTTCGCCCGTTTCGTCGATCTGGACGGTCCGCTGCTGCTCGCCGAGGATTGCGAGCACGGCCTGCACTACGAGGACAGCCTGGTCTATCCGCCCGATCAGGCGTTATGGGGCTGAAACGACAGGCTTCGGTGCGCGATCCACATCAGGACGCCGCCCGCTCCGGCCATCGCGGCCATCACGTAGTAGACACCAGGTCCATAGGCCGCATAGACCGGCCCCGAGAGGGCCGATGCCGCCGAGCCGACCACGCCGCTCGCAGCCGCATAATAGCCCTGCCCGCGCGCCGTCAGTTGCGCCGGCACTTGGCGGACCAACAGCCCCATGGTTCCAACCAGGGTCAGCCCGAAGGTGAAGCCGTGACTGATCTGGACCGCGGCGAGCCCAGCCGCATGGGGCTCCTGGGCCGTGAGGCTCCAGCGCAGCACGGCCGCCATCGCGCCGATCATGACCAGGCTGGCGGGCGCCAGCGTGAAACGGGGCGACAGGGCGAACACGACGATCTCGGCCAGCACGCCCATGGTCCAGAGCCAAGCGATGGTCAGCCCGCTGAAGCCCTGCGCCTTCCACTCGATGGCGGAGAACGTGTAGTAGGCCGCATGGCTTGCCTGGATCAGCGCCGAAGCGGCGATGATGCAGAGGAAGCTCGGATTGCCCAGCAGACTGCGCCCGTCCCGGGCCAGGCCGGCGCCATGCGGCAGCGGCGGCAGCGCCTGCAGCAGCAGGCTGCTTGCCGCACCGCACAGCGCGACCGAGACGATGATCCAGATCAGCTCGGACGACGGCGCGAGGTCGACCAGCCCGCCGCACAGCAGCGTTCCGGCGATGAATGCGGCCGATCCCCACAGCCGCAGGCGACCGTAGTTCAGGCCATAGCTCATCACGCCACGGAGCGCATAAGCGTCCGTCAGCGGGACAACGGGTGTCCAGAGGCAGCAGGTTGCCACGTAGACCAGGAATACCAGCCAGGGTTCGCGCTGGAAGGCAAGAGCCACAAAGCCCGATGCCGTTGCGAAGGTGGTCAGCCGCATCGCGGCGCGCAGGGCCTGCCGGCGCTCGGCAACCGCGGTGATCAGCGGCAGGACGGTGAAGCGGGTTACGGCGGGAACCGCAACGATGACCCCAATCCATGCGGCATCCAGGCCGATCGCCCGTAGCCATACGGGAAAGAACGGCAGATGCGTGCCCGAGAGCACGAACACAGCGCCATAGAACAGCCCCAACCTGTCCGCGAATCGGCGCGACAATACCGGCGATGTGGTGGAGATTTGTCGGGACAGTGGCATCAATTCAATTGCGATTCGATCAATATCATGGTGATCGTTATGCCAACGCGCAGCAATGTGCGCGATAGGTTTGCCATGGTCGATGAAGTCTTCGCCCTCTCGCCGATATCCGCCCGTGCGGCTCAGCCGAACGAGGCCGATTACGAGGCGATCCGCGACGCCTTCATGGAGACGTCCCGAGGCCGCTGGTTCCTTGGCGAATACGCCAAGCGCAACCGCAATGCCGACACCAGCATGGTGCTCGACGCGGTGGCCCGCATCGAGCATGCGCTGGCCTCACAGCGTCAGCAGCAGCAGGAGTTCGAGCAGGCCGACAGCAAGGCACTGCCCGAAGCGCTGGCCGCGATCCGCGCCACGGTCGAAGACGCCGCACTCGCCGCCGCCACTGCGGTCGACAGCATGGCCCTCGAGCAGAACCTGGCGCCGGTGCGCAAGGGCATCCGAATCATCAAGGAAATCTCCTGGCGCTGGCGCGAGATCGGTGCGGACTCGCGGATCTGCGACCTGATCGATTCACAGGTCACGTCGATCGAGGCCGCCTGCGACCAGCTTGCGTGCGCCGACCCCAAGGTCGCGCTGCTTGCGGCCTTCGAGATCATCAAGACGCGGCTGAAGGAGTTCGACGCGGAGAAAGCAAGCATTCCGCCCGCGGCTGACGAGATCGAACCGGCGACCGAGGCTGCGGCCCCGCCGACACCCGATGTCGCATCGGGTCCGACTGCGGCGGCGACGGTCTCGGCTGAGCCACAGGTGGCTCCGGAGCCGCAGCCCGTGCCGGAACAGATGGAGGCGGCCCAAGCCGGGCTCGAGATGACCATTCCGCTCGTTGCCGCAGTGGCCGCGATCGAATCGGTCGAGACATCCTCCGGCGCTGATGCTGTGATCATGGCGGCTGCAGCGGTTGAGGCCAGGATGGTCGACACCGCCGCTGCGGCGGTGGTGCAGCCCCCGGAAGCTGCGACCGAGCCGTCGGTGGACGAAGCCCTGCTCGAGATCGAGCAGCACGCGGCGGCGGCCCTGGATGACGCCGTCGCCGCAGAAGCCCACGACGAAGCCATCCTGGAATTGGTCGCGGCGGAGATGGGTGCCCCCGATCCGATCGACGATGAGGAGTTCAGCCGGGCCAGGACGCTCGGCTTCGACATTGAGGAGCCGACCTCGGTCGACGACGACATCGTCGCGAGCTTCAGCGAGACAGCGCCGTCGGAGCCGGATCTCGTGCTGACCACGGCAGAAGCCCCGGTTGCCAGCGCGGCGCCGGCTCCCGCTGCGCCCACGATGTCGGCTCCGCCAATGTCTTCCCCTCCGATGCCGGCCCCGCCCGCGGCGGCCCCGCGCATGGCCTCGCCTGCAGCCCCGGCGCCGGTCCCCAGCGTGCCCGTATCGCCACCGCTTCCGGAGGCGATCACCATCGAGACCCTGGCCGCCGTGGCGGCTGCGGTCGCAGCTCAATCTCCCGCAGCGGCCCCGAAGGCCGACGTTGCGCCGAGCCAGCAGGTCCGCCCGACCGCCGCCGCGGCTCACAGCACCAGCGCGTCCGCGATGCCCAAGCCTGCCTACGAGCCGTCGCTGGGATCGACGCTGCTGTCGAACGGCCTTCTGCAGCGGCCGCAGGCACCCGCCAACGACTCGTTGGCGCCGATCCGTCGCATGACCCAGCCTGAGAAGATCGCATTCTTCTCGTAGGGCGAGTGCATCTCGGCCGCCTCCTGTTGAACCTCGATCACTGAGCACCGAAAGGTGCCGCGTTGATGGGTGACGCGGATCACTTACGCTGCTGCGTGACCTGCGTAGCCTGATCCTCAAGCCATTCGCTTTGCGCATGCTCGAGGAGAACGCCGTGTCCGTTCCAAAATTTCGCGCTGTAACATCCGCCTGGAAATCCCTGCTCATGTCCGCGCTGCTGGGCCTGATGGCCTGGGTCGGCCCGGACTCGGCGTTCGCCGCCGGCAGTGAGCTCGACATCCTTCACACACCACCGCGCGCGCTGGCAGCTCCCTCACCGGCAAAAGAGAGCAACACGCCCGCCGCGATCCCTCAAGGAGCCGAGCCACGCGTCGCGCTCGTGATCGGCAATGCGAGCTATCAGAACGCGCCGCCGCTGGAGAACCCGGACAACGACGCCCATGCTGTTGCCAAGCTGTTGAACTCAGCCGGCTTCGAGGTGATCACGGCGACCGACCTGACACAGAACGAGATGCTCAAGGTCGTCGAGGATTTCTCGAGCCGGGTGGCAGCACACGGCCCGAACACCGTGGCAATGGTCTACTACGCCGGCCACGGGGTTCAGCTCGCGGGCGAGAACTATCTGATCCCGATCGATGCCCGTATCTCAGCGCCCTCCGACCTGACGACGGGGACCATCCGTCTGGTGGACCTGATGGCAACGCTCGACGCCATCCCGAGCCGCATGCGGATCGTCGTGCTGGACGCCTGCCGCAACAATCCATTCCCTGCCATCAACGATGCCGGACGCGGACTTGCCATCGTCGACGCGCCGAACGGCTCCATCCTCGGATACTCGACCTCGCCCGGCGCGGAGGCGCTCGACGGGCGTGGCGAGCACAGCCCGTACGCGCAGGCGTTCCTCAACCTGGCGCGGCAGCCGAACCTGCCGATCGAGCAACTGTTCAAGCGCATTCGCCTACAGGTGAACCAGAGCACCGACGGACGACAGACGCCATGGGAAAGCTCCTCGTTGACCAGTGATTTCACCTTCTTCGGGGATACGCTGGTCGCGGCGGCGCGCCCTGCCGAGAACGCGCCGGTGATCCAGATGGCGGCCAACCTGCCCAGCCGGTCCGTGCGGCAGGCCTATGACTACGTGCTGTCGGAGAACCGTCCGCAATATTATCGCGAGTTCATCGAGCTGTATCCGCGCGATCCGCTCGCCGACCGCATCCGCGCACTGCTCGCCGGCCTCGTGCAGGCCGCGGCGTGGCACCAGGCCGTGCTGGCGAATTCGCCGGCCGCCTATCAGAGCTTCCGAGAATCCTATGCCGACAGCCCATATGCGCCGGTCGCACTGCGGCTGCAGGGACAGCCTCGGCCCATCCCCGTGCTGCAACCGAGCCGTCTCATGATGCCACCGCAACTGGCACCGATCGCGCGACCGTTCAATCCCGGTCCGCAGATCCAGAGCCATCCAGCCCCGCAACCGACGCTGCCGGCCGCCACCGTGCCGCACGGACCGCTGCCGCCAACGGTGGTCACGAAAGGCAATGCCATCAACAACGCGGGTCCCAACAAGGTCGTCGATCCCGGGCCTATCGCTCAGACCAAGTTGCGCGACAGGATCGTGCCGCCGACAAATCCGCCCGTGACTACGAAAATCCAGCGCGATCCACTGAAGCGCAGTCCTGGGCGGCCATTCGACGCCCGCGAAGTGCGGCGTCCCTTCCCCGGCAATTCCGGACCGTTCAAGCCGAACATCAACGCGTCGCATCCGTCGATGGCGCGTGGCCAAGGCGGGATGCAGGGCGGCCCGGCGCGGAGCACGCCGCACGTCGCGCAGTCCGGACTGCGGATGGGCGGCGGGGGATTTGCAAAAGGCGGCCTCAGCTTTCACTGAGGCTTGATCGTCAGGCGATCAGCCTGGCGTAGAGCTCAGCATCGACATTGCCGCCGGACAAAACGATCACCACCGTCTTGCCCGCCACATCCAGCCGGCCGGCCAGCAATGCTGCAAGCCCGACCGAACCGCCGGGCTCGACCACGAGCTTCAGCTCCCGGAAGGCAAAGCCAACCGCGCGCCCCACCTCCTCGTCCGAAGCCTCGACCGCGGCCGACAGCAGTTGGCTGTTGATGGCGAAGGTGATCTCGCCTGGAATCGCTGCCATCAGCGCGTCACAGATGGTCCGGCCCTTTGCATCGTGCGCCTCGCGGTGGCCGGCCCGTAGCGAGCGCGCATGGTCGTCAAAGCCCTTTGGCTCGGCCACGACCATCCGGGTGCTGGGAAAGCGCGCCTTGACCGCGGTCGAGACGCCGGCAAGCAGTCCACCGCCCGAAGCCGGGACGATCACCAGATCCGGCGACAGGCCGAGCGCCGCAAGGTCCTCGGCGATTTCACGACCGACGGTGCCCTGCCCTGCGATGACGTAGGGATCGTCATAGGGCGGCACCACCGTCGAGCCGCGCTTTGCTGCGATGTCGCGCGCGATCGCTTCGCGGTCCTCGCGATCGCGATCATAGAGCACGACCTCGGCACCGAACGCCTTGGTGCGCTCGCGCTTGGCCGCTGGCGCATCCGAGGGCATCACGATCGTGGCGTCCATGCCCAGCAATGTGGCGGCATGGGCGACGCCCTGCGCATGATTGCCGGAGGAGAATGCGACGACGCCGTTGCCGCGCGCTGCTTGCGGGATCGACGCCAGTTTGTTGTAGGCGCCGCGGAACTTGAACGAGCCGGTCCGCTGCAGCACCTCCGGCTTCACGAAGACGTTCGCTTTGAACCGCTCGTTGAGCACGGGGGCTGGCAGCAGCGGAGTCCGCACGGCCACGGGCGCGAGGACGCGTGCCGCCCCCTCGATGTCGGCGGCGGACACGGGCAGGATCGGGGAATGAGCTGTCATGCCCCTATTTTACCGCGCCCGATTGCCGAGAGGCAAGGGAGCCGGTGTCAGGCGGCGCGGGCGGCCAGCTGCGGAACCGGCGCGGGTTGCCGCTGCGGATCGGCCCAGGTCAGGATCTCGAAACGGCCGTCTTCGTGCTCGACCAGCGCCGTGCAGCTCTCGACCCAGTCGCCGCAATTCATGTAGCGAATGCCGTCCTGGTCGCGGATGACGGCGCAATGGATGTGGCCGCAGATCACGCCATCAGCGCCATGCCGCCGCGCCTCCGAGGCCAGCGCCGTCTCGAACGCGCCGATGTAGTTCACCGCGTTCTTGACCTTCTGCTTGGCCCATTGCGACAGCGACCAATAGGGAACGCCGAACATGCGACGGAAGAAGTTGACCAGACGGTTCATCTGGATGGCGAAGTCATAGGCCTTGTCGCCGAGATGGGCGAGCCAGCGCGCATTCTGCACGACCAGATCGAAGATGTCGCCGTGGATCACCAGATAGCGTTTGCCGTCGGTGCCGGTGTGCACGATGTTCTCGACGACGTCGATGCCGCCGAAATGCGTGCCGTAATAGCCGCGCAGGAACTCGTCGTGATTGCCGGGGACATAGACGATCTTGGCGCCCTTGCGCGCCTTGCGCAGCATCTTCTGCACCAGGTCGTTATGCGACTGCGGCCAATGCCAGCTCGATTTCAGCGCCCAGCCGTCGATGATGTCGCCGACCAGATAGATCGTGTCGGCATCATGGTGACGCAGGAAATCGACGAGGAGATTGGCCTGCGAGCCGCGGGCTCCGAGATGAACGTCCGAGATGAACAACGTCCGAAAGCGCCGAGCCGGGCTTTCTTCACCAGCAGTCTCAAGTCCCATGCGCGCCCACCTAACAGTCCCTGATGACACCGCGATGACGAAACGCCGCACCGGCAGAACCCATCCTGCCGGACCGCGACCGGACACCGCTCGTTCGACGACTCGCGATGTCCCCCGTCAATGCCCCGCGATACCAGCGCGGTGCGACAATCAGGCGACAGGTGGGCGGCGCGAACAGGGAAAATCGGCCTCCTATCTCGGCATGGTGACGACGCGCAGATTGTTGGTGGTGCCGGCCTGCGCGAACGGGATGCCGGCGACGACGACGAGCAGGTCGCCGGCTTCCGCAAACTCCTCCTGCACGGCGAAGAAGGTCGCGCGCTCGACCATCTCCTCGTAGCTCTGCACGTCCTGCGACAGCACGCTGTGCGCGCCCCACAACAGGCACATCCGCCGCGAGGTGTCCTCGTTCGGCGTGATCGCCAGGATCGGCAGGCTCGGCCGCTTGCGCGCAACGCGGGAGGCCGAGGTGCCGCTCGACGTATAGGCCACGATCGCCTTGGCGTGGATCGCCGAGGCGAGATCGGCCGCTGCGGTCGCCACCGCATGCGGCGGCGTCTGCTCCTCGCCCGGCTGCGTCGCCTCGACGATCGAGCGGTACATCTTGTGGCCTTCGGTGGCCTTGATGATGCTGTCCATCATCGCCACCGCCTCGCGCGGATATTGCCCGCTGGCGGATTCCGCCGACAGCATCACCGCGTCCGCACCGTCATAGATCGCGGTTGCGACGTCGGAGACCTCGGCGCGCGTCGGCGTCGGCGTCGCGACCATCGAATCCAGCATCTGCGTCGCGACGATCACCGGCTTCACCGCGAGCCGGCAGGCGCGCACCAGCTCCTTCTGCTTGCCCGGCACGTCCTCGTTGGGAATCTCGACGCCGAGATCGCCGCGCGCAACCATGATCGCATCAGAGAGCTGGATGATGTCGTCGATCCGCTCCAGCGCCGCCGGTTTCTCGATCTTGGACATGATGCCGGCGCGGCCATTGATCAGGCCCCTCGCCTCCAGCACGTCGGACGGCTTCTGCACGAACGACAGCGCCACCCAGTCGACGCCGAGGTCGAGCCCAAAGGCAAGATCAGAACGGTCCTTGGCCGTCAGCGGCGACAGCTCCAGAATTGTGCCGGGCAGATTGACACCCTTGTGATTGGAGATCGCGCCGCTGACGATCACCTTGGCCTCGATCCAGTCGTCGCCGAGGCCCATGACGCGGACGCGCACGCGGCCGTCATCGATCAGAAGATCGTGACCAGGCGCGACCGCCGCAAAGATTTCCGGATGCGGCAACGGAATCGATGTCTTGTCGCCCTCGGTGCCGTTGAGGACAAATCGAATCGTCTCGCCGGCTTCGACCTGGATCTTCTTGTCGCGCAGCGTGCCGACGCGAATCTTAGGACCCTGCAGATCCATCAAGATGCCGATCGGCCGCTGCATCTCCTTCTCGAGGGCGCGGACCGCGGCATGGACCTTGGCGTGATCGGCCTGGGTGCCGTGACTGAAATTGAGACGAAAGGTGTCCACACCGGCGAGGAACAGCGCTTTCAGCATCTCCGGAGAATTGCTCGCGGGACCGACAGTCGCGACGATCTTGGCTCGACGGTGACGACGCATGATGTGTCCTTTCTCCTTAAGCCGTGTCTCGCGTCTCTATGACACGCATGTGATTGGCATGCGCGGACGCAGCGGAAGCGCTGATATACGCCCCGCAGCGTCCATTGCAAGCGCGACACGGAACACGCCAGAATTGTGCAAGAGAACAGCACGCCTCAGGCGTTGGAGCCATGGATCGCGTCGATGACGGCGTCGGTCACCTGCTTGGTCGTCGCCGTGCCGCCAACATCGGGGGTCAGGATGCCCGCTGCACAGACTTTCTCGACCGCAGCCATCAGCCGCGCGGCCGCGTCCGTCTCGCCGAGATGCTCGAGCATTTGCGCGCCGGTCCAGAACGTCGCGACCGGGTTGGCGATGCCCTTTCCGGTGATATCGAACGCCGAACCATGGATCGGCTCGAACATCGACGGGAAGCGCCGCTCCGGATCGATGTTGCCGGTCGGCGCCACGCCGAGGCTGCCGGCCAGCGCGCCGGCGAGATCGGACAGAATGTCGGCATGCAGATTGGTCGCGACGATGGTGTCGAGGCTCTTCGGCTGCAGCGTCATGCGCACGGTCATCGCATCGACCAGCATCTTGTCCCAGGTCACGTCGGGGAATTCCCGCGCCACCTCGGCGGCGATCTCGTCCCACATCACCATGCCATGGCGCTGCGCATTCGACTTGGTGACGACGGTGAGGAACCTGCGCGGGCGCGACTGCGCCAGCTTGAACGCGTAGCGCATGATGCGGGTGACGCCGACGCGGGTGAAGACCGCGACCTCGGTGCCGACCTCCTCCGGCAGGCCGCGATGCGCCCGGCCGCCCATGCCGGCATATTCGCCCTCGGAATTCTCGCGCACGATCACCCAGTCGAGATCGCCGACGCCGACATTGCGCAAGGGCGAGGCCACACCGGGCAGGATCTTGGTCGGGCGGACGTTGGCGTACTGATCAAATCCCTGGCAGATCGGCAGCCGCAGGCCCCACAGCGTGATGTGGTCGGGCACGTCGGGAGCGCCGACCGCGCCGAAATAGATCGCGTCGAACTTTTTCAGCTCCGCGAGTCCATCGGCCGGCATCATCACGCCGTGCTTCTTGTAGTAGTCCGAGCCCCAGTCGAAGGTCTTGACGTTGAAGCTGATGTCGCCCGCGCGCTTGGCGAGCGCCTCGAGCACCCGGACGCCTTCGGAGATGACCTCGGGGCCGATGCCGTCGGCGGGAATGGCGGCGATGGAATGGGTGCGCATGAAAGAGCTCCGTTGATGAGGTCAGGACGGCGTGGCTGCTTGGGCCTTCGCACTTTGTGAACGTGACAGCAACAGCGTCAGCACCGCCGATACCACCAGCAGGCCGGCGACAAAATAGAGCCCGCCATTGAAGCTGCCGGTCTGGTCCTTGATCCAGCCGATCATCGCGGGACCGACGAATCCGCCGAGATTGCCGATCGAGTTGATGGTTGCAATGCCCGCCGCGGCGGCCGAGCCGGACAGGAACATGGTCGGCATGCTCCACAGCGGAGGCTTCGAGGAGGAGATGCCGACATTGACGAGCGTGAGCGCAGCGAGGACGGCGGCGACACTGGTCGACAGCCCGGCCAACCAGAGCCCGACGGCTGCGGCCACGCAGGCCAGCACGACGTGCCAGGTGCGCTCGGCGGTACGGTCGGAATGGCGCGCCCACAGGATCATGACGACCACGGCCACGGTCGGTGGCACCGCGTTGAGGAAGCCGACGGTGAAGGACGACAGGCCGAACTGCTTGATGATCTGCGGCGCCCAGACGCCGAGCGTGTAGAGGCCGGCCGAGGTGCCGAAATAGACCAGCGCGAGCGCCAGCACGCGGATGTCGGCCAGCCCGCGCCAGATGCTGTGGCTCGCGGTGGCGGCCTTGCTCGCCACCTCTGCATTCATGGTGCGCACCAGCCAGTCGCGCTCGTCGTCGGCGAGCCAGCGCGCCTGCTCCGGACGATCGGTCATGTAGGCGAGCACGACGAAGCCGAGCAGCACCGCCGGCAGCGCCTCGATCAGGAACAGCCACTGCCAGCCCTTGAAGCCGAGAATGCCGTCCATCTCCAGCAGCGCGCCGGAAACCGGAGAGCCGAGAACCGTGGAGAGCGGCGCAGCGGCCATGAACAGCGCGGTGACGGCTGCGCGCTGGCGCGCCGGGAACCAGTAGGAGAGATAGAGGATGATGCCGGGGAAGAAGCCTGCTTCCGCAGCACCAAGCAGGAAGCGCAGCACATAGAAGCTCGTCGGTCCCTGCACGAACGCCATCGCGCCGGAGACGATGCCCCAGGTGATCATGACCCGCGCGATCCAGATGCGCGCGCCGAACTTGTCCAGCGCAAGGTTGGAGGGGACCTCGAACAGGAAATAGCCCCAGAAGAAGATGCCGGCGCCGAACCCATAGGCCGAGGCTGACAGCCCGATGTCCTTGTTCATGGTCAGCGCTGCGAAGCCGACGTTGACGCGGTCGATGAAGGCTACGAAATAGAGCAGCATGATGAAGGGCACGATGCGCAACGTGATCCTGCGCAGCACGCGCGTTTCCAGCTCTCCGGCCATCGTCACCTCCCTGTCCCGTCTTGTCGTTGATCTGACAAGCGTAGGCGGCGAACCAGGCCGGCTTCAATGCTCGCATCATTATACAAAAAAATGATATAATCCGGCCCATCACCTCTTCAGGACCCCACCATGGAATTGCACCAGCTCCGCTGCTTCGTGGCCGCCGCCGAGGAACTGCATTTCGGCAAGGCGGCGCAGCGGCTGCAGATGCTGCCCTCGGCGCTCGGACGCCAGATCAAGCTGCTGGAGGAGGATCTCGCGACCCCGCTGTTCGCGAGGACCACGCGCGCGGTGTCGCTGACCGAGCACGGCACGACCTTGCTGCGCGATGCCCGGGCGATCCTGGCCCGTGTCGAGGCGGTCGAAACCGGCTTCCGCCGCCGTACCCGAAGCACGAAGGCGCAGCGGCTGCGCGTCGGCGCCATCGACAGCGCGGCCGCCGGGCTGCTGCCGCAATTGCTGCACGATTTTCGCGCGCGGCATCCCGACATCGCGGTGCAGCTCACGGAGGAGAAGACGATCCGGCTGCTGCCCAGGATCCTGTCCGGCGCGCTCGACCTCGCCTTTGTCAGGCCGCCCGAGCGCACCGATATGAGGCTCGAATTCCGCGCGCTGCTCAGCGAGAGCGCCGTGGTGGCCCTGCCGCAACGGCACCGGCTGGCCTCGCGTGCCGTGGTCTCGCTCGCCGACATTGCCGACCAGCCGCTGATCGTCCCGGACCGCCGGTCGCGGCCGCACAGCCACGACCTCACCATGAAGCTGTTCGCACAGGCCGGGCTGTCGCCGGCTATCGCGCAGTTCGCCGATGAGAAGCAGACCATCGTGCATCTCGTCGCCGCGCGGCTCGGCATCGCCATCGTGCCGCGCTGGACCTCGCGGCTCGCGGTCTCCGGCGTCCGCTTCGTGCCGCTGCGGATGACACGCGGCAGCACCGCCGGACGGCTTCCGCTCGCGGCCGTCTGGCTGCGCGGCTCGCGCGATCCGGCGCGCGAGGCCATGCTCGGCGTGCTCGACGCGCGGCTTGCGAAATACGCCCGCGGTGCCTGACCGCAAGATCCGCCGAACATCCTACCCCAGCGGCGCCTCCGCGACGTCGAGCAGCGCGCCGAGGCCATGGCGCAGGCCGCGCATCGGCTGCTGCTCCGACGACAGGCCGAAGGCCAGCAGCGATCGCCCGGTCACCGCGTAGACGTGGCCGAACGGGAACGACTGCGGCTGAGCATCCGGCTGGTTGGTGTCGAGCAGCGCCAGCCAATTGTGGCCTTCGGGCACGGACGGAAGCGTGAAGTTCACGACGTCGAAATGCGCGTTGTAGACCAGCAGGAGCGTCGCATCCGAGCCACGCCGCTTGACGCCGGTCTCCTGGGCGCGGCCGTCGAGCAGCATGCCGAAGCAACGCGCGTGATCGTCGGTCCACCGCTCCGTCGTCATCTCCTCGCCCGACGGGTCGAGCCAGGTCACGTCGTTGACGCCGAGGTCCTCATTGTGCGAGCCGATCAGGAAGCGGCTGCGATAGAGGATCGGAAACGCCTTGCGCATGGCGATCAGCTTGCGCGTGAATTCGCGCAACGCCCGCCCCTGCGGCGTGATGCCCATCCAGTCGAGCCAGGTGGTCTCATTGTCCTGCGCATAGGCGTTGTTGGTGCCGTTCTGGGTATGGCCGAACTCGTCGCCGGCAAGCAGCATCGGCGTGCCGTGCGACAGCAGCATCGTGGCGAGGAGATTGCGCTTCTGCCGCTCCCGCAACGCGGTGATCTCGGGGTCGTCGGTCGGTCCTTCGACGCCGCAATTCCAGGAGTGGTTGTTGCTGTGGCCGTCGCGATTATCCTCGCCGTTGGCCTCGTTGTGCTTGTCGTTGTAGGAGACGAGGTCGTTGAGGTTGAAGCCGTCATGCGCGGTGATGAAGTTCACGCTCGCCCAGGGCCTTCGGCCGCGCTTGTTGAACAGGTCGCCCGAGCCCGAGATGCGCTTGGCGAAATCGGCGAGCGTGCCGCCGTCGCCCTTCCAGAATGCCCGCGCGGTGTCGCGAAACTTGTCGTTCCACTCCGCCCAGCCCGGCGGAAACTGGCCGACCTGATAGCCGCCGGGACCGATGTCCCAGGGCTCGGCGATCAGCTTGACGCTCGACAGCACCGGGTCCTGACGACAGGCATCCAGGAAACTGCCGCCCTCGTCGAAGCCATAGGGCTCGCGCGCCAGGATGGTGGCGAGGTCGAAGCGGAAGCCGTCCACCCGCATCTCGGTCGCCCAATAGCGCAGCGAGTCCGCGACGAGCTGCAGCACGCGCTGGTGCGACAGGTTCACGGTGTTGCCGGTGCCGGTGTCGTTGATGTAGTAGCGCTTCTGGTCCGGCATCAGCCGGTAGTAGCTGGCATTGTCGATGCCCTTGAACGACAAGGTCGGCCCGAGCTCGTTGCCTTCGGCGGTGTGGTTGTAGACCACGTCGAGGATGACCTCGATGCCGTTGGCGTGGAACTGGTTGACCATGGTCTTGAATTCGGTCGCGAACGGCGTCTTCAGATAGCGCGGCTCCGGCGCAAAGAATCCGATCGAATTGTAGCCCCAGTAGTTGCGCAGGCCCTTTTCGACCAGATAGCTGTCATCGATGAAGGCGTGGATCGGCAATAGCTCGGCCGAGGTAATGCCCAGGGAACGCAGATAGGCCGGAATGTCCTGGTGCGCGAGACCGGCGAAGGTGCCGCGATCGGCTTCGGGCACCATTGGATGCAGCTTGGTGAACCCCTTGACGTGCATCTCGTAGAAGATCGTTCGCTCCCACGGAATCTCCGGCTTGCGCGAGCCTCCCCAGGTGAAAGCGGGATCGATGACCCGGCACTTCAGCATCAAGGGCGCACTGTCGCGGTCGTCGAACGACAGGTCCTTGTCGGCATGATCGAGCCGATAGCCGAACAGCTCCGGCCCCCAGCGCAGGTTGCCGACGAGCTGCTTGGCGTAGGGGTCGATCACGAGCTTGTTGGGATTGAACCTGTGACCGGCGTCGGGCTCGTAGGGCCCATGCACGCGATAGCCATACACGGTGCCAGGCCGCGCGGCCGGCAGGTAGCCGTGCCAGACCTCGTCGGTGTATTCGGGAAGCTCGATGCGCTCGAGCTCGGTCTCGCCGCTGTCGTCGAACAGGCACAGCTCGACCTTGGTCGCATGCGCGGAAAAGATCGCAAAGTTGACGCCGAGGCCGTCCCAGGTCGCGCCGAGAGGAAACGGACGGCCTTCGCTGATCCTGGTCTTGCGCAGATTGAACGCCGCCTGCGTCAAAGCGTCACCGAGGTCGGTGCGTTGGTCCATCCTTTGCCCCCTTCGTCCGATTCCCCAGATCGATTGCCGGGGGTCTCGATGATCAGCGTCGATTGCTAGGTTGCCGCTGGCGTCTCATCCGGCACGATGACTTCCGCCTTGGTCTCGGTCACCGTCACCGAGGCGATCACAGCTCCTTCCGGCGCAGCCTTCGCGGCCCGCTGCTGCGCGACTTCCTTGGTGATGGCTGCGATGGAGTTGCCAATGCGTTCGACCATCTCGGTCAATTCCCCGGGCGACATCTTCAGCCGCTTGGTCACCACGCGGACCTGGGCCTGATCGGTCATGTCGAGCTTGTTGCGGGACGGCTGAATCTTCGGACGGCGCATCGGGAGTCCTCCTGCATGCCAGCTAACCTTGGCTGCGGAATTTGGTTCCCGCGACGGGCTCCCTCCCCCCCTGGGCATCGCCATGAAGACGTGCGTCACTGCTCTCGCGGCGCCATGCGCCCGAGTGATGTCATCGGTGTTGCCCCCTGATCAGGCAGAGGGCGCAGGGAATGCCGGGAGCTGGCCGCCCCCATGGCCCGCCTGCAGAAAAAAAGCAGGCGGCAGTCACCACAGGTTCAGCCGAGACATCCCGGCATTCCCCGCGCGATGGTTTTCACGCTTACTTCGCGATCTCCCCGGTGTCCGGCTTGGTAGCCACCGTCGCCCTCGGGATCATCGCCCGACGACTTGGCGCCAGCATCGGGGCGCCAGGACCACGCGACTTCGCGTCCGCAAGCTGCCGTTCGTCCGCGCGGGTCGCCCCACGCTGCGGCATCCTGCAGCCACCGCATCCCGCACCCAACGTTCCGTGACGATCGCGAAGCGCCCCTCTCGAGGAGCACGGGATGGCGACAATCAAGCACGTATTCTGAAAACTAGCAATCGATTTATTTTTCTCAGAATGAAGACCGGATCCAATCAGCCGAGCAAGCATCGGATGGCACGTGCCAGCTCCGTTGAAGCTTGGGGTGTTGTCAGACCGCAACCGGCGCCTATCGGGGAGGCCGACGGCGGCTTGGCTCCGGCGGGCGTTGTGCATAGGGGTTCGGCAAGCACATGGCCGAAAGGCCCGCAGCCCCCGCTCTACACGCCTCCCACGACCGATACTGGCACGAGATTGTGCTGGAACCGCCCCATTCCCATGTCTGGAGGCACACCGGATCATTGCCATCGAACCGCTGAGCTGCGGCCGGAGCGGTTGCAAGCACGATGATCGAAGTCATGAGGAGAAGCGCGCGCATCATCACACATCATGGCATGAGGCTGACCAATCCGAAAGGGTCTGCCGGCGCGGCCACGTCCACGCGGGCTTGATCTGCAGGCGCGGCGGGTTTCGGTATCCGCGTTGTCAGGTGACCATCTCTTGCTCCGGTGCACACGCCCGCCGACCGAAGCTGATGGGGGGCTGCCCGCCGACGTATGGCTGTCCTGGGTGAAGCCGACCAGCCTTCCTCGACAGCGCCCCGAATCAGACATGGTCGGTCTGAGCGTCCCTGTATTCCTGTGATGCAATGGTCTCCGCTCAGTATTGTTAGTTGTAGTGAACCTCGCTCCCCCAAACACTTTGCGGTTTGTCCGTTCCAACGCGGTGGTCTAGATCTGCAATTCACTAGGCTCGCTCAGCACGCATCCAAAATGATGTTTCCAGAGCTTAGCTCCTAAGGTAGCTGATCGATCGAGGGACGACCCTACGCTGAGCCACTTCAGGAGCGTCGGCCTTAGGCCTGCGTCAAACAGCATGAAGCCCGCAGCCAGACAGCAGGTATCGGCTTGTATGCCGCAGACGAGCACTCGGTCCACAGCAAGGTCCTTTAGATAGTCAATGGCGGCCTTAGGCGGAAGATAGCCGTGCTTGATAAAGACCCTGTCAGCAGGCACCAAACATTTGTCGTTTGCACTGGGGGTCCAGCCCAACTGACCTAGAAAGGGCGTGACGGCCTCGTTATGCCGTTCCACGGTGGCTATCGTAGGAACCTTCCGTGTGAGCTCGGTGATACCCGCGACGATCGCATCGGGCACATGAAAGCTCGGCTGAACATCAACTACGAGCAATGCTTGCTTCGAGAGATTCAACTCGTCACCTGTTTGCGGCGGTTTGCATCACGGCCCTGCGCGCACGCATTCTGACAGGAGTCAATCTTATGCGAAAGCGTCTCATCAAGCCGAGCAGGATTCCGCTTGTGGCCAAAGCCGCCGCATCCCGACCAAGACGATCGGCTCTCTGGCCTAAAGCTGAGCTGTGCCAATTCAAGGCTGACGAATGGTCTCCCTGGGGTTATGGGTCCCGGCGTTCGCCGCGACGACACCGTGCTCGTTGATCCAGCGTGCCACCGCTCTTGACGCTTGCGTCGAGATGGCACGCCCTGCCGTCAGGCCGCGCGCGCCCACCATTGCCACCGCCCGAATGTGGTGGGCCGCGATGCGACGCGGCGCTGTCGCCTATGCTTCCTCGTCCCCGATGGATTGACGATCTACGTGGAATGGTCCTGCGCACGGATGCAAGTGCGCTTCGCAACTCTCTCCTCGTCGTCATTCCGGGGCGCGCGTCTGCGCGAGCCAGGAATCCATACTCAGGATGGCCGTAGGGCCCGAGAAGCTCGTCGCCGCCGTCGCGCACTCCTCAGCAGTTCGTGGTTATGGATTCCGGGCTCATCGCTTCGCGATGCCCCGGATTGACATCGGGAGATATCTCCGCTGCCGTGGGCAAAGCAACGTGCGGACGCGTTGCGCCGCATGGCAGGCGGAACCACTAAGACCCGTGACGGGCTGGCGAATATCGCAGCCGCAATCCTGTCCCGCCCTACCCGAACAGATGCGCCAGCCAGAACGCGGCGCCGGCGGCGAGGCCGCCGACGAGCGCCGTCTGCAGCGCGGACTTGATCTTGTTGACGCCGGTGAAGTGGCCCTTGATGGCGCCGAAGATCAGGAGCGCGATGCCGGTGGCGACCACGGAGATCCGGAGCGCGGACGAAATGTCAGGCGCCAGCATGTAGGGGATCAGCGGGATCAGGCCGCCGATCACGTAGGAGCCGCCGATGGTCACGGCGCTGACCGGCGCACGTTTCGGATCCGGGCGTTCGAGACCGAGCTCGAAGCGCATCATGAAGTCGACCCAACGCTTGCGATCGGACGCGATGGCGTCGACCACGGTGGTCAAGGCCTGGCCTTCGAGACCATAGCCGCGAAAGATCGCCGCGACCTCCTCGACCTCGCGGCCGCGAAGCTTCTCGATCTCGTCGTGCTCCCGCGTCTCCTCGGCGGCATAATGCTCGGCGTCGGAGCGGGCGGCGAGATAGCCGCCGAGCCCCATCGCGATCGCGCCGGCGACGACCTCGGCGAGGCCGGCCGTGACGATCACGTCGGTCTTGGCGACCGCCGCCGAAAGACCGGCGGCGAGCGCGAACGGCACGGTGAGCCCGTCGGCCATGCCGATGACCACGTCGCGGACCACCTCCGACGCGGTGAAGTGCTTTTCAATATGCGGCGTTGCCGGCATGGCGGCCTCCGATGGCGCGATCGACGGAGGCCTTTTAGCAGGCCCGGATGACAGGAGCGATCACCGCAGTCCCGGCACCATCCGCCGCAGGGTGCGATCGTGCAGCCAGTAATGGTGCAGCAAGGCAGCGCCCGCGTGCAGGCCGATCAGGATCATCAGGCCATTGGCCAGCGCCTCGTGCATCTCCTTCATGTCGTGGGCGAAGCCGCGGTCGCCGACCCAGGGTGAGGCGATCTCGAACAGGCCGAACACCGGCAAGCCGTAGCCGCGGGCAAACTGGGTGACGATGCCGAGGACCGGAATGGCGAACATGATGCCGTAGATCAGCAGATGCGTGATCTCGCCGACATGAACCGTCCACGGGCCGAGTTTGGTCGCTTCAGGCGCCGGCGGCGGATCGGCCAGACGCCAGGCCAGGCGCGCGAGCGCAAAGCCCAGCATCGCCAGCCCGAGCGAGACGTGCATGAACAGGCCCGTGTCATGAGAGGGACGCGGCAGCATGTCGCCGAGATGGCCCGAGATCCAGGCCGCCGGCACCAGCACGGCGACGATCCAGTGCAGTGCGATCGCGACGGAGCCATACGTCTTGGCGGAGTTTCGAATGCGCATGATCAGCTTCCTTCGACCATTGGGCATCCCGCGCCGGCACGCCGGAGCACGGGGTGGCATGGCCGGAGGCAATAGCCGACCGGGGGCGTCGCGCCGCTGACGCGGGATGTCAGCCTGCTGTCAGAATGGACGGCGCCGGGGTGGCCTGGGACGTCGCGGGCTGCGGCCAGCGGAGTGCCGAGACGATGGCCGGCGCGATCGTGATCCTGGCGCCGCCGAGCTGGGAACGGCCGATCTGCAGCCGCCAGCCATAGGCTTCGAGCACGTCCTGCACGATCGCGAGCCCCAGCCCGCTGCCCGGCCCCTGCTCGTCGAGGCGGCCGCCGCGCTCGAGCACGCGGCCGATCTTCGCGTCCGGAATGCCCGGACCGTCATCCTCGACAGTGACGATCAGAGGGGTCGCACTGGCGACGATGCGAACCGTGCTCGCCGCATGACGCGCGGCGTTCTCCAAGAGATTGCCGAGCACCTCGGCGAGATCCGTCCGATCCATGCCGACGCGCAGGCTTGGGGGCACCTGGCCATCGAAGCTGACATGGGCGGCCGCCGGCGTGCGGCCGAGCGTCCCGAGCAGCGCATTCACCAGGGGCGCCAGCTCGGTCGCGGCCTCCGGCCCGCCGCGGGCCTTACCGCGCAGCCGCGCCAGCGCCAGTTCGCGATCGACCTGCCGGCTCATCGCCTCGGCGACATCCTCGACATTGCGCGCCAGCTCGAGCTGGCCGAGCTCCCTCAACCGCGCGGCGTCGGCCGCGAGTGCGGCGAGCGGCGTCTTGAAGCCGTGGGCGAGATCGGCCGCACGGCTGCGCGAGCGCATGATCTCGCGGCTCTGCGCATCGAGCAGCGCGTTGACCTCGTCAACCAGCGGCGCCACCTCGGTCGGCACGTCCACGGGAAGATGCTGGCGCCGACCGCTGCGGATCTCGGCGACGCCACGGCGCAGCACGCCGAGCGGACGCAGGCCGAGCGTGACCTGAACCGAGGTGCCGACGGCGAGGATGACGGCCAGCACGGCGAGCGCGATCGACAGATCCTTGGCGAAGGTCCGCACCGCGCTGGTGGCGCCGTCGAGGTCGTAGGCCACAGCCGCGCGCACGCGGATCTGGCTTTCCGGATTCATCAGGATGCCGCGCTCGGCGACCAGCACGTGTTCGCCATCCGGCCCGGCAAGCTCATGCTGATGCACGTCGCTCGGTCCGGGCTCGTCGATCGGCAGCGGCAGGATGGTGTCCCACAGCGAGCGCGAGCGCAGCAACTGGCCATGATCGTCCGAGATCTGCCAGTACAGCCCCGACAGCGGGACCACGAAGCGCGGATCGGCTGGCGGCCGCGCGACCACGATGCGCCCTTCCGCATCGACCTCGAGGCCGTTCAGCAATTGGCGCAGATGAATGTCGAGATCGGAGGCGAGCGTCCGCGCGACGTGGCGCTTGAACAGCACGACCATGCCGAAGCCGGCGACGCCGAGCGCGACCAGCAGCGCGATGGTGCCCGCCGCCACCAGCCGCAGCCGCAGCGAGCCGAGCCTCATTCCGCCGTCTCCGGGATCATGTAGCCGAAGCCGCGGCGGGTCTCGATGATCTCGGCGCCGAGCTTCTTGCGGACGCGCCGGATCAGCACCTCGAGCGCGTTGGAGTCGTGCTCGTGGCCGAGGCCGTAGACGTTCTCCTCCAGCTCATGCTGCGGCACGACGCGGCCGCTCTGCCGCAGCAGATAGGCGATCAGCCGGTATTCGAGCTGCGACAGCGTCACCGGCACGCCAGACAGGCTGACCTTCATCTGGCGCTCGTCGAGTGCCAGATCGCCGGACGAGAGCACCGGCGCCGCATGGCCGGCGGAGCGCCTCACGATCGCGCGCAGCCGCGCCAACAGCTCTTCATTGCGAAACGGCTTCGGCAGGTAGTCATCGGCGCCGGCGTCGATGCCATCGACCCGCTCCGCCCAGCTCGCGCGCGCGGTCAGGATCAGCACCGGCACGTGCCGCCCGGCGCCGCGCCAGCGCTTCAGCACCGACAACCCGTCCATGCCGGGGAGGCCGAGATCGAGGATCACGGCGCCATAGTCCTCGGTGTCGCCGAGAAACCAGGCCTGCTCGCCGTTGTCGGACGTTTCGACCAGATAGCCCGCCGCCTGAAGCGTCCGGGCCAGGTCGGACGCCAGCCGCGGATCATCCTCGACCAGCAGCACTCGCATCTATTTTTCCTCGATCCGTTCGATCTCGCCGCTGCGCGCATCGACATAGACCTCGCGCACGCGGCCATCGCGGCCGATCACCCGAAACTCATAGCGCCAGCGGCCCCGCTGGCGGTCGACATCGATTCCCATCACGTCGCCGGCGACCCGGCCGCGCAATCGCGGCAGGATCTCCGATAGCGGCAGGACGTCGCCCGCCTCGACGGCGCGGCGCACGGCGTCACGGCGCTCGCGATCATCCTCGCGCGCCACCGTCGCCGCGGATGCCGCCGTCGAGATCAGCATCGCAAATACCGTGATGCGCATGAACCGTCCGATTTGAGGCAAATGCATGATCTTCCCGGGGCCTGACGCTCTGATCTTCAAAGCTCGTCGTGATTTGTTGCGCTCTCGCCACTGGGTTCGAATTGCGGAGGTCGACTTGCGGGGGTCGACTTGCGGAGCGTTCGCAAATGCTAAGGAGATGGTGCGGATTTTAGTTTGAACTTCCGATGTCGGAATTGCGCTCAGGCCGATGCGGGGGTGGGAAACTCCAAGGGATCGGCATCCTGCCCGAGACAAGCTGACGTCTCGCTGACTCAACCTGACAGGATGCTGTCACGCTCGTTGCGACATCATCGCGTCCGGACGGAGCGAGCCGGGGGCGCGGTGAGTTCGGAGACGAGAATGCGTAAGACGATGACATTGGCAGCCGTGCTGGCGGGGCTGGGCGGCCTCTTGGCCATGTCACAAGCCAGCCGGAACGCAGCGCCCACGCTGGTGCCGGTGGCCCGTGCCGTTGACGGCGGTCTTGAAGCTGGTCTTGGAGCTGATCTTGGAGTTGGTCTTGGAGCTGGTCTTGGAGCCTACCCGCATCTTGCGGCGCTGCATGCGCGGGCCGAAGGCGAGCCGCTGAGCTACGAGCCGGCCCGCCGGGAGCGCGAAGGCGACGACGACGATCAGGACGAGTCGCGGCGGTGAGGCAAACCGGCTCTGCCGAAGCACTGACCGGAGCTAAGCCGGCAGTCCCGCTTCGTACCAGCGACGCGTCGCCCTGACGATGCGCACGACCGAGAGCATCACGGGGACTTCGACGAGAACCCCGACGACGGTCGCGAGCGCAGCCCCCGAGTCGAGCCCGAACAGGCTGATCGCGGCGGCAACCGCCAGTTCGAAGAAATTGCTGGCGCCGATCAAGGCGGCCGGAGCCGCGACGCACCAGGCCACGCCGAGCCGGCGGCTCAGCCAATAGGCGATCCCCGCGTTCAGATAGACCTGGATCAGGATCGGCACGGCCAGGATCGCGATGACGACCGGCTGCTTCAGGATCTGCTCGCCCTGGAAGCCGAACAGCAGCACGAGCGTACCGAGCAGCGCCACGAGCGAGACCGGTTGCAGTACCCGCAAGGTGCGCTCCAATGCCCCGTCCGTGCTACGCAGCAACGCCCGGCGCCAGAGTTGCGAGACGATGACCGGCACGACGATATAGAGCAGCACCGACAGCAGCAGGGTGGTCCAGGGCACCGAGATCGAGGCGACGCCGAGCAGCAGGCCCACCAGCGGCGCAAACAGGAACACCATGATGACGTCGTTGAGCGCGACCTGGCTCAGCGTGTAGTGCGGTTCGCCGTCGCACAGATTCGACCAGACGAACACCATCGCCGTGCACGGCGCCGCCGCCAGCAGGATCAGACCGGCCACGTAGGACGACAACTGGCCTGCGGGAAGCATCGGCGCGAACACGTGGCCGATGAAAACGCTGCCGAGCAGAGCCATCGAAAACGGCTTGATCGCCCAGTTCACGACCAGGGTGACGCCGATGCCCCGCCAATGCTCCTTCACGTTGCCGAGCGCCGCGAAATCGATCTTCAGCAGCATCGGAATGATCATCAGCCAGATCAGGGCTGCGACCGGCAGATTGACCCGCGCCACCTCCGCCGACGCGACAGCCGCGAACAGCCCCGGCATCAGATGGCCGAGACCGATGCCGACGATGATGCAGAGCAGGACCCAGACCGTCAGATAGCGCTCGAAGATCGTCATCGGATCAGGCCACGTCGGAGCGGAACGACGTTGCGCCCTCGCCCGTCCCGATCTCGCGCAGCCGCGTGCCCAGCGACATCGAATCGATGCGACCGAGCGGCAGATTGATGAAGGCGTCGATCCGGTTCTTCAGATAGCGGAAGGCGGTCGTGAACGCCGCGAGCTTCGCCAGCTCCGTGCCTTCGGCCGCCGCCGGATCCTCGATGCCCCAATGCGCAGTCATCGGCTGCCCCGGCCAGATCGGACACGCCTCGCCGGCGGCGTTGTCGCAGACCGTGAAGACGAAATCCATTGCCGGCGCGCCGGCGGCGGCGAACTCGCTCCAGCTCTTCGAGCGCAGATCGCCGGTCGGATAGTCCATGCGCGCGAGCGTCTCGAGCGCCAACGGATGCACCGCGCCCTTCGGCGTGCTGCCGGCGGAAAAAGCGTGGAAGCGGCCCGCGCCGTCCTTGCGCAGGATCGACTCGGCCAGCACCGAGCGTGCCGAATTTCCGGTGCAGAGGAACAATACATTGTAGATGCGGTCAGACACGGCTCTTCTCCTTGCGCTTCGGCGGACAGCACGGGGTGAGACTTGCGATGACGGGCGCGCAGACCTCCGGCCGGCCGCCGCAGCAGTCCTGCAGCAGGAACAGCGCGACCTTCTGAAACTGCGTGAGATCGGCCCGGTAGACGATCGAGCGGCTGTGCCTGATCGAACTGACGAGGCCGGCGCGCGCCAGCACGGACAGATGCGCCGACAGCGTGTTCTGCGGCACCTCCAGCAGACGTGCGAGCTCGCCGGCCGGCAGACCGTCGGGCTCGTGCTGCACCAGGGTGCGAAAGGCCTGCAGGCGCGTCGGCTGCGCCAGCGCCGCCAAGGCCAGAACGGCTTGCTCGTTTTCCATATATCCAGAACTATCGATATGATGATCCGGCGTCAAGGCTGACGAGTTCGAATGGTCCGTGTCGACGATCGGGAGACGAGGCGCCCGAAGGCTCACCGCAAGCGCAGGCGGGTGCCATCGACGGTGAGCTCGCCGTCCCGTTCCATGCGTGCCAGCGCACGATAGAGCGCCTCATGGGTGACGCCGAGCTCGGCGGCCCAGTCCTTCTTCGACCGGCCGAGCTCGACCTCGACGCCCTCCCCCTCGGTCTCGATGAAATGCACGATCCGCTCGCGCGCCGTCTTCAGGCTGAGCCGCTCCGACTGCGCCCGGACCTTGCGCAACTCGCGGGCGAGATGATCGCACCATCGGTCCCCGATCTCGGGACGACGCAACGCTTCGGCGAAGGCCTTGCGGTCGATCGCGAGCAGCGCTGAGTCCTGTGTCGCGACGGCGTCGCAATGATACGTTGACTGATCGAGGCTGGCCTCGGCGAGAAAGCCCCGGCGGGCCCGCTGCAGGACGATGTCGTCGCCGGCGCGCGAGCGGCGCACCAGCCTCACCTCGCCGGTCAGCACGAAGAACATCGCCCGCGGCCGATCCCCCCGGCAGAACACCGTGCCCTGGCGCGGCACCTGGATGCGCCGGGTCTGCAACCGCGCGGCCGCCGGCAGCGCGGCAAGCAATGGCGACAGCCGTGCAAGGGCGCGCCAGTCGAGCGGCGGGCGCGTGCCCTCGGGCGGGAGATGGAAGGTCCTCGGCATATGATCAGGATCATATGCGCTGCCCGGCTGCGCGGTCTAGGGAAGACGCCACCGCGTTCGCTGAAATGGAGGTCCTCATGCGCCTGCGTCTCGCCGTCATCACGCTGGCCCTTGTTGCGTCCGCCGGCATCGCCGCGGCGCAGCACCACGGCCATCACGACCACGGCAGCCATGGGGCGCTTCCGCCGGACCAGCGCGAGCGGGTGGCGTTTCCGCCCGATCTCGCCGAGCACACCCTCGCCAACATGCGCGACCATCTGCTGGCGCTGCAGCAGATCAACGACGCGCTTGCGGCGGGCGAGCCGGACAAAGCCGGCCAGATCGCCGAGCAACGCCTGGGCATGAGCTCGCTGCGTCTGCACGGCGCCGCTGAGGTCGCCGGGTTCATGCCCCAGGGCATGCAGGAGGCCGGCACCGCCATGCACAAAGCGGCGAGCCGCTTCGCCATCGAAGCGCAGAATGCGGGTGTGACCGGCGACCTCAAGCCGGCGCTGAAGGCGCTCGGCGAGACGATGGCGGCCTGCGTCGGCTGCCATGCCGGCTACCGGCTGCGATAGCGCGCCGGACAACCGACCGCGCGCGGCGCGCACTCATGGATATTTCCAATATTCTAGAAATATCGTTTGACTCCGGCGGGCCGCATGCCGCATCCTCCACATCATGAAGCTCGATGACGCCGCTGCCCGCCTGGAAGCCCTCGGCAATACCACGCGCCTGAAGATCTACCGCGCGCTGGTGCGCGCCGGGCATGCCGGGATGCCGGTCGGCCGGCTGCAGGAGCGGCTGAAGGTCCCGGCCTCCACGCTGTCGCACCACGTCAAGACGCTGGTCGCGGTCGGGCTGATCTCGCAAATGCGCGAGGGCACGACGCTGGTCTGCCATGCCGAATACGACGTGATGCGCTCCCTGCTCGGCTTTCTGGTTTCCGAATGCTGCGTCGAGGAGCGCGACTGCGGCACCGCGAGGCCGGCGGCCTGATGATTTCGCCCATTAATTCGATATTTCTAGAAATATAGGAGGGAGTACATGACGGACGCCAAGACGGTCGCAATCATCGGCGCCGGCCCGGTCGGGCTGGCGGCAGCGGCCCATGCGCTGGCGCGCGGCCTGACCCCGGTCGTGCTGGAAGCGGGTCCGGAAGCCGCGCATGCGGTGCGGCAATGGCAGCACGTCCAGTTGTTCTCGCCGTGGAAGTACAACATCGATAGCGCGGCGGCGCGGCTGCTCGCTGCGACGGGATGGAATTCGCCCGAGCCCGAGGCCTACCCGACCGGGCGCGAGCTGATCGAATCCTATCTCGCGCCGCTGGCGACGCGCACTGCGCTGCGCGACGTCGTCAGGACCTCGCATCGCGTCACCGCGATCAGCCGGGCCGGCTTCGACAAGGCCACGTCGAAGGGACGCGCCGATGCGCCGTTCGAGATCCGCATCCACAACGGCAAGGGCGAGGCGGCGCTGCAGGCCGACGCCGTCATCGATGTCTCCGGTGCCTGGTTCTCGCCCAACCCTGCCGGCCATAGCGGACTGCCCGCGCTCGGCGAAGCCGCGCATGCGGCGCGCATCGCCTACGCGATGCCGGACGTCCGCGGCGCGCAGCGCAGCCGTTATGCTGGCAGGACGGTCGCGGTGCTCGGCGCCGGCCACTCGGCGATCGGCACCCTGATCGACCTGGCCGCATTGGCCGAGGTCGCGCCGGGCACGCAGGCGATCTGGCTGTTGCGCGGCGACGATCCCGCGAGGGCGTTCGGCGGCGGCAGCGCCGACCAGCTCGCCGCGCGCGGCGAACTCGGCCTGGCCTTCGCCGCGCTGGTACGTTCGGGCCGCATCCGGCTCGAGCCCGGCTTCGGCGTCACGGGGATCACCGATGAGGACGGCCGGTTGCGGATCGCCGCGGACGGCGACCGCCGCATCACCGCCGACGAGCTGATCGTCGCCACCGGCTTCCGCCCCGATCTGTCGCTGCTCGCGGAGCTGCGCCTGCGGCTCGATCCCGCGATCGAGGCTACTGTTGCGCTCGCGCCATTGATCGATCCGAACGAGCATTCCTGCGGCACGGTGCGGCCGCATGGCGCGCGCGAGCTGGCGCAGGCCGATGAGCCCGGGCTCTATCTCGCCGGCATGAAGAGCTACGGCCGCGCGCCGAACTTCCTGATGATGACGGGCTATGAGCAGGTCCGTTCGATCACCGCCGACATCGCCGGGGACAAGGCCGCCGCGCATCGTGTCGAGTTGAAACTGCCGGAGACCGGCGTCTGCACCCGCGGCGGAGTGGAGAGCATTGCAGCCCTGCCCGGCTGCTGTGGCGGACCGGCGCCATCGGGCGTAGACAGTTGCTGTGCCGATGACGCCAAAGCCAAGCTGGCTGGCCGCAGCGGCCGCGGCTGCTCATGACGCCGAGCCAAGGAGAGGTCGACGGGAATGCAGGCAAGACGGCTGGGCGTGGTCATCGCTCTCGGCACCGCCCAGACGCTGGCCTGGGGATCGAGCTACTATCTTCCCGCCATCCTCGCCGACCCGATCGCCAGGGATCTCGGCCTGTCCAACAACTGGTTCTTCGCCGCCTTTTCCGCCTCGCTGATCATCTCCGGCCTGTTGGGTCCGCGCATCGGCCGCCAGATCGACCGCGTCGGCGGCCGCCAGGTGCTGTGCGCCTCCAACATCGTGCTGGCGATCGGACTCGCACTGCTCGGCCTGTCGCATTCGCTGTGGGTGATGGCGCTGGCGTGGCTGTGGCTCGGCGTCGGCATGGGGCTCGGCCTCTATGACGCCGCGTTCGGCGCGCTCGGGCGCATCTATGGCAAGGATGCACGCGGCGCGATCACCGGCATCACCCTGATCGCGGGCTTCGCCTCCACCGTCGGCTGGCCGCTGAGCACGCTGGGGCTCGCGACGATCGGCTGGCGCGAGACCTGCTTCGCCTGGGCGATCGCGCATCTCGTGATCGGCCTGCCGCTCAATTTGTCGCTGCCGCGGGCGACCGTGATGGCGCCCGGCGATATCCCGACGGGCAAGCCCAACATCCCGCTCGACCGCCCGATGGTGCTGATCGCGTTCGCGATGGCGGCGGCCTGGACCGTGACCGCGGCGATGGCGGTGCATCTGCCGCGGCTGATGCAGGCGTTCGGCGCGACGCCCGCGCAAGCCTTGTTCGCCGGCATGATGATCGGGCCGGCGCAGGTCGCCGCGCGCGTGTTCGAGGCCGGCTTCCTCAGCCGCTTCCATCCGCTCGCCTCGGCGCGGCTCGCCTGCATCACCCATCCGATCGGCGCCGTGACGATCGGGCTGTTCGGCGGGGGCGCCGCGGCGGCGTTCGCGCTGCTGCACGGCTCCGGCAACGGCATCCTGACGATCGCTCGCGGCACCCTGCCGCTCGCCATCTTCGGCCCCGTCAACTACGCCTACCGGCTCGGCCTGATCGGGGCGCCGTCGCGGATCTGCCAGGCCTTCGCGCCGCTGCTGTTCGGCCTGCTGATCGATGGGCTCGGCCGCGGCGTGCTGATCGTGTCGGCGAGCCTCAGCCTGTCGGCGCTCGCCGCCCTGATGCTGCTGCCGGCCGAGCGCGCCGAGACGGCGGTGCCGCTCGACACCACCGACAAGGCGGCTTGAGCCGGTAGCCCTTTCTTAACCAGCTTTCTGCGCCCACCGCTCACCGTGCCGCTACGGACGGGCATCCATGAGCGCATATACGAAAAGTTGAAGGTTGGATTGAAGGATACCCGTGGTCATACGGGGGTCATTCACGACACGATGGCATTGCAGCGCAAACACATGCTTCGCGTCGGGGCGGTGGCCGCCTGCGTCGGGATCTTCCTGGCCGGCGCCGATTTCGCCGTGACCGCGCTGATCGGCAACCAGACCGCGCGGCAGCTCAGCGAGCTCAGCAAGGTGGCGCTGCGCCGCTCCGAGGCGGCCATCGACTCGGCCGGATCGATCCTGAACCGCCTGATCGCGAAAGGTCCGATGGACTGCAGCGCCGTCGCGCTGCAGGCGCTGCGCCTTCACGTCTATCAAGGCACCATCATCAAGGACATCCGCACCGTCGACCGCGACGGCGCGGTCGAGTGTGCGGCCTATTCCGAAACGCTCGAATTCGACAATGGCTGGGCGCGGCGCGACGAGATGTTCAAGTCCGCCGACGGCGAGCTGCGGCTGTTCCGCGTCGAGCAGTTCACCGGCGCCGCGTTCGGCGTGATGCGCGACATCGACGCGCAACGGTCTCTGGCTGCGATCCTGCGCATCGATGGCAACCTGCTGGACGTGATGCCGGTCGGCCTGCGCGCCGAGAGCAACGTCACCCTGACCCTGCCCGATGGCGAGCAGGTGGCCGGCTATCATCCCGATGCATCCGCCAAGTCTCCGGCGCAGACCGTCGCGTTCACCACCGTGTCCGACCGCTATCCGCTGCAGGCCACGATCCATGTGCGGCCGCAGAGCCTGAGCACCCGCGGCGACCTCGCTTATCTCCTGACCATGCTCGCCGCCGGCACGCTGGGCGGCATGTTCGGCCTGTTGCTGGCGAGCTATCTCAGCCGGCCGGTGGACCCGGTCGCCGAGCTCGACCGCGCGCTCGCGGCCAACGAGTTCAAGCCCTATGTGCAGCCGACCTTCCGACTGAAGACCGGCGACATCGTCGGCTGCGAGATCCTGGCGCGCTGGGAGAAGCCGGACGGCCGGCTGATCCCGCCGATGAGCTTCATCCCGCTCGCCGAGACCACCGGCCGCATCGAGAAGCTGACCTGGCAGCTTCTCAAGACCGCCTTGCGCGAACTGCAGCCGGAGATGAAGCAGGACAAGCTGTTCAAGCTGTCCGTCAACATCACCCCGCGCCATCTGCTCGGCGACCGCTTCATCGACGATCTGCGCAAGACGGTCGCGTCGTCATCGGTCTCCACCCGCCAGGTCGTGCTCGAGGTCACCGAGCGCGAGGAGCTCGCCGATCTCGCCAAGGCGACTGATGTCGTAAAGGAGCTCAGCGAGCTCGGCTTCCGCGTCGCGCTCGACGACGTCGGCATCGGCCATAGTGGCCTGTCCTATATCCAGCGGCTCGGCGCGCGCATCCTGAAGATCGACAAGTTCTTCGTCGACGCGATCACCCGCGACCAGTCCGCCATCGTGGTGGTGCAGATGCTGGTGGCGCTGGCGCGCGAGCTCGACATGTCCGTGGTCGCCGAGGGCATCGAGCATCAGGAGCAGGTCGATGCGCTGATCGCCTGCGGCGTCGAGGAAGGCCAGGGCTACCTGGTCGCGCCGCCGCTGTCGCTCGGCCGCTTCAAGCAGTTCCTCGACGTGCGCCGGGCCTCGGCCGCTCCCGGCCAGGCCGGCGAGCCGGAACTGGCCGCCTGACGGCGAGCCCGCGCGCGTCGGGCACGCGCCTCACTGCCGGGTCATCTGTCCGCGAATCTCGCCGCCCGGGTTCGCCTGGGTGTGGACGTTGGCGTACCATTTGCCGGCCAGCAGATCGGCCGCCTGCGCATCGGTGATCACTGCGGAGCCCGTGATCGGCGGCTCCGGGCTCTTGAACGGCAGCACGATGCCGGCATTCTTGCCGGGCTCGCTGGGACCGTGGAAATGCGCGCCGATCGGCGGCCCGCTGAGGCCGGAGAAGGTGACCTTCCAGCTCAGCGTCTTGGTTGCGGTGTCGAAGCTCGCTTCGGCCGCGCCCGACGCGGCGGACGCGTTCGGCGGCACCTCGTTGGCGGCCTTGAGCTCGGACTTCAAGACGACGGTTTCGGCACGAGCCATCGGCGCGGCCGCGACCCAGGCGACGGCGAGCAACGCCAAATGAACGAATGTCCGTCCCATGGTTTTCCTCCTAAATCGTTATGTGCAGTTTCAGTGTTCGAGACCCCACGGGCAAGCTGATATTCCGTGGAACGCATTACCACCCCAGGCATGAGCAGCGGCCCCGGCCGCGTTGATTGAACAATCCCGACCCCTGTGCCAAACAGGACGGGAACACAAAGGCCTCGAAAGAAAGCCATGGCGGATCGAATGGTTGCTTCCAGGACGGCGCGCGGCAAGGTGGGGCGGCCTCCGCTCGAACGTGCCGGCGAGGTTGAGGAGCGCATTCTCGACGCGGCAAAGACGGTGTTCCTCGCAAACGGCTTCGAAGGCGCGAGCGTCGACGAAATCGCGCAGACCGCGCGCGCCGGCAAGCCGACCATCTACGCGCGATTTCCCAGCAAGGCCGTGCTGTTCGCGGCCGTCATCGGCCGCCAGGCCGCGCGCAACACGCAGTATGAGAACCTGGTGCCGCAGGGCCGCACCTTCCGCGCCCGGCTGATCAGCCTCGGGCTCACCTTGATCGAGCGCGCCTTCGTCGAGGACACGATCGGCCTGATGCGCACCGCGATTGCGGAAAGTCCGCGCTTTCCCGAGCTGACGCTCGAGATCCAGGACACGGCGCGCAAGCGCGCCACCTGCAATGTGAGCCACGCGATCGGCGAGCTCGCGCGCGCCGAAGGTCTCGCCGGCAAGGGCGCGTTCTCGGCCGACCGCATCGAGGACAGCGCACGGATCTTCCTCGATCTCGTCGTGTTCGCCGTGCTGATCCGCAGCCTGCTCGGCGAGGACATGCGCGCCCTGAAGAAGGAAGCCCAGGCGCATGTCGAGAAGCGCGTCGACTTCTTCCTCGCCGCGACGACGTGATCCTAAATCTTTTTGTCCTTGCGCAGCTCCGGAAAGATCGTCTCGTCCTGCAGGATCACGTCCGCGGTGCGCTGATAGTGCGCCGTGAGCAGCGCAACCGCGCGTTCGGTGTCGGCGTCGAGCACGGCGTTCACGATGTCGGCGTGCTCGTCGCCGACGGGGCGTGACGGAAACGCCTTGCGGATCGACAGCCGGCGGTAGCGATAGAGCTGGTCGGCAAGCTGGCCGCAGAACGCGATCAGCGACTGCGAGCCGCAGTTCGAGATCAGGACCCGATGATAGATCCGGTGCAGCCTCTCCCACTCCGGATTGTCCTCGAACGTCGTCGCGCTGAGCGAGCGCGGCGCGCGGCTGAGCCGATGCTGCGCCAGCACCAGTTGCTCTTCCCAATCGGGCGTCGCCGCCGCCATCGACTCGCGCAGCGCCAGCGCCTCGACCCAGCAGCGCGTCTTGGTCAGTTCGGCGAGCTCGGCGCGGCTGATGTCCTTGACGTAGAAGCCGCGCTGCTCGCGCACCTCGACCAGTCCGTCGGCAGTCAGGCGGTTGAGCGCCTCGCGCAGCGGTGTCTGCCCGGTCTGATAGGTCTCGGTCAAAAACCGCATCTGCAGCTTGCGCGACGGCGCCAGCCGGCCGGACAGCAGGTCCTCGCGCAGCCGGTCATAAACATGACTCGCCTGCGTCGACGGGCCCTGCCCCTCGGCCTCCAAAACCGCATCCACGCCCGATCTCCTCTGAATCAGACGACATGTATAGAGCGAGGCTGCAGAACATGAAATTTATAAATTCCGATTGATTTCGATTTTTTATGTAATAAAAGGGACGAGCCGGTTTCGCCGGCCAGGGACAGAAACGTCGCGCGTCCTCACCCGGGCATCGCGCAGGAGGACACGCTCATGACCCGGTTTCCGGTCGCGGCTCTGCGCAGCGTCGATCTGGGCACGCCAGATCTCGCGCGTTCGGAAGCGTTCTATCGACAGACCTGGGGGCTGGAGCGCGTCGCGGAAGCCCACGGCATCGTCTACCTCCGCGCGACCGGCAGCGACCATCATGTCGTGGCGCTGCACCAGAGCGAGCGCACCGAGCTGCAGGCGGTGACTTTCCGCCTCGCCGAGTCCAGTGATTTCGATGCCATCAGCCGCAACGCCATCCATGAAGGCGCGACGCTGATCGCAGCGCCGGCGCCGAACCCCGGCCCCGACGGCGGCGTGATCATGAGCCTGCGCGGCCCCGAAGGTGGCGTGCTGCGCTTCGTGCATGGCGACATCAGGCACGACGCCAGGCCGCCGCGGCCTGAGCTCCCGGAGCGGCTCGCCCACGTCAATCTCAACAGCACCGATGTCGATCGTTCGGCGGCCTTCTACGAGAGGGCGCTGGGCTTCCGCCTGACCGACCGCTCCGCGGCGATGGCCTTCGTTCGCTGCAATTCGGACCACCATGCCGTCGTGATCGCTGCGGCGAAGGTCAACGGGCTCAACCATGTCGCCTTCCTGATGCCGACCTGGGAAGGCGTGATGCGCGGTGCGGGCCGCATGATCGATGCCGGTCATCCGATCGCCTGGGGCGTCGGACGCCACGGCCCCGGCGACAATGTCTTCGCCTACTTCATCGATCCCGTCGGGACCGTGATCGAATACACCGCCGAGGTGCTGCAGGTCGACGACGACTACGTCGCGCGCGGGCCGGACCATTGGGTCTGGCCGCCCGGCCGCACCGATCAATGGGGCATCGCTCCGCCCAAGGCCGAGCACGTCAAGTCCGCGCAGCTCGCGGTCGGCTACGCCGCCTGACTCGCTTTCCAACTCCAGAGTTTCCAGATCCATGTCCGCCACGTCAGATCACAAGCATTTCGAGGCCGTGATCGTCGGCTTCGGTCCGACCGGCGCCATCGCCGCGAGCCTGCTCGGCATGCAGGGCATCAAAACGCTCGCGATCGACCGCGCTGTCGAGATCTACGACAAGCCGCGCGCGATCGCGCTCGATCACGAGATCATGCGGCTGTTCGACAATCTCGGTATCGCCGAACAAGTCAGCCGGTACGTCGCGCCCTTCCCGGCGTCCGAGCATTTCGGCGCCCAAGGGCAGTTGATCCGCCGCATCGACATGGTCGGCGAGCCCTATCCCCTCGGCTACACGCCGAGCATGGTGTTCACCCAGCCGCCGGTCGAGCAGGTGATGCGCGATCGTGCTCGCCGCTGTCCTTCCGTCACGGTCGAGCTCGGCACGACCCTCGTCGCGATCCGGCAGGATGCGACGGCGGCGACCGTCGTGCTGCAGCGGGCGGACGGTACAGTTCGCGAAGTCACCGCCGACTACGTGATCGGCTGTGACGGCGCCTCCAGCACCGTGCGCCAGCAGCTCGGCATCAGCTTCGACGATCTCGACTTCGACGAGCCGTGGCTGGTGGTCGATCTTCTCGTAAATGACGGCGGTGTCGGCAAGCTTCCGGCCACCGCGGCCCAATTCTGCGATCCCGCGCGTCCGACCACCTACATCATCGGCCCCGGCAACCATCGCCGCTTCGAGATCATGCTGCGAGCGGGGGAAGACCGCCACGCGATGGAGCAGCCGGAGCAGGTCTGGCGTTTGCTCTCACCCTGGCTCAGGCCCGAGGACGCAACGCTGTGGCGCGCGGCAAGCTATCGCTTCCATGCGCTGGTCGCACGCCGCTGGCGCCAGGGGCGCGTCCTGCTCGCCGGCGACGCCGCGCATCAGCAGCCGCCCTTCATCGGCCAGGGCATGTGCCAGGGCCTGCGCGATGCAGCCAATCTGTGTTGGAAGCTCGCGCGCGTGTTGCGCGGCCAATCGACCGCGGCGCTGCTCGACAGCTACGAGATCGAGCGCAGCACGCATGTGCGCGAGCTGACCACGCGCATCAAGGCGATCGGCCGCGTCATCTGCGAGCAGGATCCGGAGGCCGCAGCGGCGCGCGATGCGCGTATCCTTGCCGAAGGCGGCGGCGCGCCGCGCACCATCACCCGGCAGGAGATCGTGCCGCCGCTGACGCAGGGATTGCTCGCAACCAAGGCAAACGCAGCCAATGGCACGCTGTTTCCGCAGCCCTGGACCGCCGGTGATGGCGGGCGTGCCCTGCTCGATACCGTGGCCGGCACCGGATGGCGGCTGGTCCTCGACGGGCGGGGTGCGCTGAACTCGAGCGCGATCGACGCTGCGACCCGCGACGCCGGGATCAGTGTGATCGCCATCGGCGGTCACGGCCTGCACGAGGAGAGCGCCGTCGTCGCACGCTGGTTCGAACGCCACGGCTGCGGCGCCGCGCTGGTGCGACCCGACCATTATGTCTACGGCGTCGCGACGGACGCGCCAGAGCTCGCCGCGCTGCTGAGCGAGCTGAACCAACGACTGCACTCATCATAACAAGAGACTATCAAACGGGGAAACGCCATGACGACATCATCGGACACCGCTAGATCCAGTATGGGAGGACGCGCGATCGCCGTCCTCATCATGCTGTTCCTGTTCCAGACGCTGAACTTCTTCGACAAGCTGGTATTCGGCCTCTCGGCCGTGCCGATGATGAAGGAGCTGGGCTTGAGCCCGAAGGAGTTCGGGCTGATCGGCAGCAGCTTCTTCCTGCTGTTCTCGCTGTCGGGCATGGCGGTCGGCATGTTCGTCGTCGGACGCTTCCCGGTGAAATGGCTGCTCCTGATCATGGCCGGCGTCTGGTCGGCGACGCAGATCCCGATCTTCTTCTCCGGCTCGATCGCCGTGCTGGTGATCTGCCGCATCATCCTCGGCGCCGGCGAAGGGCCTGGGCTGCCGACCGCGCTGCACGCCTGCTACAACTGGTTTCCCGCCGACCGGCGCAGCGTGCCGAGCGCCGTGGTGCTGCAGGGCATCAGCGTCGGCCTCTTGGCCGGCGGTCCGATCCTGACCTACGTCATCGTGAGCTATGGCTGGCGCACCGGCTTCCTGTTCTGCGGCCTGCTCGGGCTGGCCTGGATGCTCGGCTGGTTCTTCATCGGCGGCGAAGGACCCTACTCCGCCCATGCGCCGGAGGCTGCGGCGGCCAAGGACAAGGCGTTGCCGGCGCGCGTGCTGTGGGCCGATCCGACCGTGATCGGCGTCATCATCATGTCGACCGCGTCGTACTGGATCGTCGGCATGTCCGCGACCTGGCTGCCGCCCTATCTGCAGCTCGGGCTCGGCTACAAGCAGGTCGATGTCGGCTGGATCATCTCAGGGATCTATCTGTTCCAGTCGCCGCTGCTGCTCGGCGGCTCCTGGCTGACGCAAGTTCTGCAGCGCAAAGGCTTCAGCTTGCGTGCCTGCCTCGGCCACGCCTCCGGTCTCGCGCTGCTCGCCGCCGGCTGCGCACTGCTGTTGAGCATCGTCACCTCGGGCCCGCTGCAGCTCGCCTGTATCGCGATCGCCTTCGCCGCACCGAGCCTCACCACGATCTTCGGCCCCGTCGCGCTCGGCGCCGTGGCGCCGGCGCTCCAGCGCGGCCGGCTCATCGTCGTGATCTATTCCGGCAACGCGGCATCCGCGCTGGTGTCGAATGCGCTCACCGGCTGGATCGTCGGCGAGGCCGGCGGCAACGCGCCGCTTGGTTACGCCCACGCCATGACCTTCACCGCCGGCGTGCTGATCGTTGGCGCCATCTCGGCCTTCGCGCTGATCTTCCCGGAGCGCACCATCGCGCGCTTCGCGAAATCGGCGCAAGAACCGGCTTCTCCCTCCGCCGTAGCGGCGGTTTCGACCTGAGGACAACGGATGAGATTTGCAAGCTTCACCATCGACAATGCGCCGACCTGGGGACTGGTCGAGGGCACTGACATCGCCGATCTCGGTGCTATCCTGCGCAACCGCTTCCCGGACCTGAAATCGGCGATCGCAGCGGACGCGCTGACGGAGGCGGCTGCAGCGGCCTCGGGCGCAAGGCGGTATCCGCTCTCGGCCATCACCTTCCTTCCGGTGATCCCGAACCCTGACAAGATCCTCTGCATCGGCCTGAACTACGAGACGCACCGCAAGGAGACCGGCCGCTCCGAGGTCGAGAACCCCACGGTGTTCGGCCGCTTCGCCAACAGCCAGACCGGACACCTTACCGACATCATCCGCCCGCGCGTCTCGACCGATCTCGATTTCGAGGGCGAGCTCGCCGTCGTCATCGGCAAGCCCGGCCGCTACATCCCGCGCAGCGAGGCTTGGCAGCACATCGCCGGCTATGCCTGTTACAACGAGGGCAGCGTGCGCGACTTCCAGCGCCACACCCACCAGTTCACGCCGGGCAAGAATTTTCCCGCGACCGGCGCGTTCGGCCCGTGGCTGGTCACGCCGGACGAGATCGACGATCTCGGTCCGCTGCGGCTGCAGACCCGACTGAACGGCGAGGTGGTGCAGGACGCCACGATCAGCCAGATGATCTTCGATATCCCGCGCCAGATCGAGTACTGCTCGTCGTTCACCCGGCTCGAGCCCGGCGACGTGATCGCCACGGGGACGCCAGGCGGCGTCGGCTCCCGCCGCACGCCGCCATTGTGGATGAAGCCCGGCGACATCGTCGAGGTCGAGATCGACAAGATCGGACTGTTGCGGAACGGCATCGCCGACGAGGCGGTGTGAGCGCCCCTGATGTTCTTGACCGTCATTCCGGGGCAGCCCGCCAGGGCTGAACCCGGAATCTCGAGATTCCGGGTTCGATGCTTGCGCATCGCCCCGGAATGACAGCCGAACAACAGTGCCTACTCAATGCGCCATCGCCGGCCCGCCGCCGAGCTTGACCTTGCGCAAGGTCAGCGCCAGCGGAATCGCCGACAGCGAGATCAGCATCAGCGCCCAGTAGACGTCGACATAAGCGAGCAGCGACGACTGCATCTGCACGGTCTGCCCGATCCAGGCGAGCGCCTGCTGCTGCGCCTGGACCAGCGAGCTGCCATGCGCGGTGAAGTAGTTGGTCACCTGATGCAGCGTGTCCTGATAGGCCGGATTGGACGGAATCGCATTCTCCACCAGCCGGCTCTGGTGGAACTGCCCTCGATGCGCCAGGATGTTGGCGGCCAGCGACACCCCGATCGAGCCGCCGGTGTTGCGCGCGGCGTTGATCAGCGCCGAGGCCTGGTCGGTCTTCTCAGGCGGAATGCCGTTGTAGGACGCGGTCGTGATCGACAGGAAGATCAGCGGCAGGCCAATTCCGATCAGCATGCGGGATTCGGCGAAGAACCAGAAATCCACATTGGCGTAGACCCGGGTGAGGTCGTACATCGCGAACGCCACGACGGCCGCGCCCGTCATGATCATGTATTTCGGCTGCACCTTGCCCGAGAGGCGTCCGACGACGAACATCATCGCCATCGTGACGAGGCCGCCCGGCGACAGCACGAGGCCGGCCCAGGTGGCGGTGTAGCCGAAATCCTGCTGCACCATCTGCGGCAGCATCTGCGTGGTGCCGAGCAGGATCGCGCCGGTCGCCAGCATCACCAGGAAGCTGGCGCCGAACTGGCGCGACGCCAGCATGCGGACATCGACCGTCGGATTTTTCTGGTTCATCTCCCAGGGGATCATGGCGATGAAGGCCGCGACGCAGACCGCGGCGGTCACCATAATGAATCGCGAGTCGAACCAGTCGTCCTCCAGGCCCCGGTCCAGCATCAGTTCGAGCGCGCCGAGAAATGTCGCGACCAGCACGAAGCCGACCACGTCAAAGCCATGCGCCTGCTTGCGCCGCTCGGCCGTGACCTCTTCAGGTTCCTTGAGGATGAGCCCGATCAGGATCATCGCGGCGACGCCGACGGGGCCGTTGATCAGGAAGCACCAGTGCCAGGAGACGTTGTCGGAGAGATAGCCGCCGAGCGTCGGACCGACGACGGGCGCGACCACGACGGCGACGCCGAACAGCGCGAACCCCTGGCCGCGCTTTTCCGGCGGGAAGGAGTCGGCGAGGATCGATTGCGCCACCGGCACCATGCCGCCGCCGCCGAGGCCCTGCATGATCCGGAACAACAACAACACCTGCAGATTCCAGGCGAAGCCGCACAGCACCGAGCTCAAGGTGAACAGGCCGAGGCACAGCAGGAAGAAGGTCTTGCGGCCGAAGCGCTTGGCGAGATAGCTCGATGCGGTCAGGATGATGGCGTTGGAGACGAGATAGGTCGTCACCACCCAGGAGGATTCGTCCTGGCTGACGCCCATGCCGCCGGCGACATAGGGCAGCGCGACGTTGGCGATGGTGGTGTCCAGCACCTCCATGAAGGTCGCGAGCGCCACCAGCACCGCGATGATCCACGGACTGCCTGCGGATCGCGACGCGGCGAGCGGAGCAGCCTCACTCATGGCGGACCTCTCTCACAGCACGGCCTTCAGCCGCTCATAGAGCGACGGCTTGGGATCGACGCGAACGGTCGGCACCACCGACATGCCCGGGCCGAGCGCGACGTCCGTCGGCGGATCGTCCATGTCGATCTTGACCGGCACGCGCTGCACGATCTTGACGTAGTTGCCGGTCGCATTCTGCGGCGGCAGCAGCGAGAACGCCGGGCCCGAGCCGGACTGCACGCTCGCGACATGGCCGCGGATCTCGCGCTCCGGATAGGCGTCGATCTCGAGGGTCACGGGCTGGCCGGGCCGCATCTCGTCGAGCTGGGTTTCCTTGAAATTGGCGGTCACCCAGACGTCATCGGGCACGAACATCGAAAGCGCCGTCCCTTGTGCCGCGAACTGACCATCAGCGGCGCTGAGATTGACAATGCGGCCGGACTGCGCCGCGGTCACGGTCGTGTACGACAGATTGAGCTGGGCCTGGTCGCGCTGGGCCTGCGCCTGAGCGAGATTGGCGTCGGCGCTCTCGTGCTGCGCCTTCAGCGACTCCAACTGGCGTTGCGCGACCGAGAGGTTGGCCTGCGCCGAGGTCAGCGCCGCCTTCTGCTGCTGAAGCTGCGATGTGTATTGCTGCTCGCTCTGCACAGTGCCGGAGCCGGTGCGGGCGAGGTCCTGATAGCGCTTGGCCTGCTGCTCTGCGAAGGTCAGCCCGGCCTGGGCCTGCTCGACCTGGGCCTGGCCCGCGATGATCTGCGCCTGCTGCACGTCGATCTGCGCATCGATGTTGCGGATCGCCGCCTGCGCCGACTTCACCTGCGCATCGGCCTGCGCCAGCGCGGTCTTGCAGTCGCGATCGTCGATGCGCGCGATCACGTCGCCGGCCTTGACATGCTGGTTGTCGGTGACCGGGACGGCGGTGATGTAGCCGGAGACTTTCGGCGCAATGGAGAACTGGCGGGCCGCGATGAAGGCGTCGTCGGTGGTCTCATAGTGACCGGCCGCATCGTAGTAGACGTAGCCGCCGGCGCCGACGGCGAGCAGCAGCACGAGACCCAGCGCTGCCCCAAGCGGATGCCGCCGGATCAGGCTCCTCCGGGACCTCTCCTGGCGCTGCCCGTGCTCCGTCGGCGACGGGCCGGGCTCCGCCGCCGGCATCTTGGCCTCGACCTGCTGCCGAGGCTCGCCGGAGGCCCGCCCGCGCCATTGCTGCACGGCCCGATCGCGGGCCGAGACCGCCGGATCGTCGTTGGCCGCCGATGGGACCTCGGCCGATGACAGAGCTTGCTGTGTCATCACGTCTCCTTGAATAGAACGGAACCGTTTCGTTTCTAGAATTGGGGGTGAGGCAGGTGGGACGCAATGGCGAGCCGCGATGCGGACGGCTAAACTTTTCGTCATTGAAGGCCGCCGGCGCGCGTTCCGCTGCGCCTTCACCGCGGTCCGCCGTCAGCAACGTCAACTGCGTTCCGCCGCCGCGGTTGCAGTCTCACGTCATCGCGATGGCTCGATGAACTCGGGCAAATACAACACGCGCACACGGCTGCCGCCGACGGCGCCGGCACCGCACGTCCGGCCGGCGCGGCACCGGCACCTGACGGCGTCCTCAGCGCGCCGGCTCCGGCCCCGCGAGGCGCACGCCGAGCGCCAGCGCGGCAATGACCGGCGGCACGACGAAACACCAGCTCCCCAGGCGCATGAACAGCAGCGCGGCGGCGCCGCAGCCGAGCGCAAAGGCGAGCACGTTGATGGCCATCTGCATGAGCCGCGCCGGCGGCGGCGCTTGGCCCTTGTCGCCGACATAGATCCTGTCGGCGAGATCGATCATCACCTGCGTCGTGGTGCCGGTCATCAGGGTCGAAGGCGGCGAACTCGGCAGATGGATCCGGTGCACGGCATTCTGGATCGCCATCGCCGCGACCAGCACCATGCCGGTGATGATCGCCTCGCGGCTGTCGCCGTCATGGAACGGGCCGAAATGGATGGCGAGCACGGCACCGAGCATGAGCAGCACCAGCTTGACGCCGATCAGGACCTCGAAGGCGCGTGACCACCGCCGGGACAGCAAGGTCCCGGCCAGCCGCGTCGCGATCACGACCACGCAGAACACCGGCAGCGCCAGCAGCTTGGCGATCGCGCCCGAGGTCCCGAGTGCCAGCGCCGCGCCGAACGTCACGAAGTTGCCGGTGACATGCGCCGTGAACAGGCCCTGCAGCGCCAGGAACCCGGCGGTGTCGACATAGCCGGCGTTGACGCTGAGCAGCAGCGGCACCACGTTGCGGGACTCGAATTGCGACATGTCGTCCTACTTTCGTTGCTCAGAGCGCGTATTTCAATTCGATGCCGATGTAGTCGGAGTCATGGCCGCCGGCGCGGCGCAGCGTATCGCCGATCTCATAGTGCACGGCTTCCAACGCTCCGGTGAGGTTGGCGTTGAAGCGATAGTCGGCGCGCAACTGCGCATAGACGCCGGACCACGAGCTGCCCTGCCCCGCAGTGCCGGCGACCGCGACATTGGGCTGGACGTAGATCGCGTCCGCATTGGTCGCGCGCCATTGCAGGCCGATCGCGGCCATGAATGACAGCGCGGCGGTCGGATTCACCGTCAGCGACGGCTTGAGATGGATCAGGTTGGTGTAGCCGGTGAAGCCGGCCAGCGTGAAGTAATAGCCGTTCGGGAACAGCGGATTGAAGGTCTCGATCCTGTTGTCGCCGGGATGGCGGTCGCCGGAGGCGCCGTCGAGCTGAAGGCCGATGCGCGGCTGCCAGGCGAGGTCGGCGAAGGTGTAGCCGGCGCGGGCGCCGGCGCCCCAGGCGCGGATCTGCTTCGCCCCGACCGAGCCCGCCTGCCCCATCGCCTCGAGATCCCAGTCGAAGCCCGCGAGCTTGCCGGCGAAGCGGATGTCCAGCACGTGGCGCTGCTCGAGGCCGGCTGCGTCGAGGAAGCGCGCATTGTCGCGCTGATAGTAGGAATAATACGACGACAGCTCGTTGGTGCCGAGCACCTGGCGCTCGACGCGGAAGGTGTGGAACAGGAACGATCCGTTCGACGTGTCGTCGAACGGACGCACCAGATTATATTGCACCGGCTGGCTGACGAAGCCGATGAAGCGCCATGGGCCGCTTTCCCAGTCGGCCCACAGCGCATCGAAGGACTGGCGCACGTTCGGTCCGTCGCGCGACGACACGAAGCGCTGCAGGTCGAAGTCGAAATCCTGCCGCCCGACCCGGGCCTTGAACGTGCCGCTGTCCGTCGTATTGACATAGGCGAGGAAGGCGAGCCGGAGGTCGAGCGGGTCCTGGTCGACGGACGTGATCTTGGCCTTGCCGAAGGCACGGTCGTCCTCCAGCTGGACGAACAGCTGCCAGTTCTCGTTGAGATGTGCGTCGGCATGGATCTGCAGCCGTTGCAGGAGATGCTGATAGGGTCGCGTTCCACCGATGCCGAAGCTCGCGGCATCCAGGCTCTCGAACCGCTCGCGCAGGTTCATGCCGAACGAGACGTAGCTCTGCGGATGGTCCTGCTGCAGCGGGATGTACTTGATCGGATCTGATGGCGCCGTGCGCAGCGCCGGATCGGCCAGCACCGACCAGTCCTCCTGCCAGCGGTTGGTGCGGATCGCCGGACGCGAGGCGTTGTCCTCGGCGAAAGCTGGCGTGGCTGCACACAGCGCGCCGAGCAGCGTACTCGCGACCAGGGTCTTTCTCAGGAGCCACGCCATCCATGACCTCTCAGGAATCGCCGCAGCATCCTACTTCAATGGCGCATGAATCTCCGCGACATAGCCGCCGGGGAACTGCACCAGTGCCTGCTCGCGTCTGTCCGAGTTGAACGGCTCGACCAGCACGGTGGCGCCCGCTGCTTTTGCCTTGTCGAGCGTGGCCTTGAGATCAGTCACCTCGTAGCCGGTCGTCTCGCGTCCGAACGGATACGGCAGATGGCCGTCGGTGACGAGCACGGTCATGCGGCCGAACACCGACGCGATGCGGATGCGCCGATAGTGATCATTCGGACGGCCGATCTCGACGCCCGGCGCCCTTGGGTCATCGGAGATGACCTTGCCCTTGGAGAAGCGCAGGAAGGCGCGCGTGAAGGTCTCGGCGCGGTCGGCTGATACATAGACGCGATTCTCCGGAACGGTGTCGAACGCCGGATAGGACGGCTTGGTCGTGTGCCAGTATAGCTGCATGTTGACGCCGCCCGGCCATTGGATCACGGCATCACGTCCGATCGGATCGGGGAATGGCGCGACCAGCACGTCGGCGCCGGCGGCCTTGGCCGCCTCGATCGCCGCGTCCAGATCGGTGACCAGATAGCCGGTGCGTTCGGCCCCGAACGGATACGGAATTCCGGTCTTGAAGCCGAACAGCGAGACCGTGCCGACTGGCGTCTGCAACAGCTGCGAGGTCGTGCTGCTCGGAGCAGGCGTCACCGTCGCAACCACCTGCTTGGTGCTCTGGCCGCCGAAGGTGGCGAGGAAGCTGGTGACGAACTTCTCGACGTCGTCCGGCGCGACATAGACATGCGTGGTGTCGTATTGCGCGCCCACGCCGATCAGCGGCGGCGCGTCCTTGGCGAGAGCGGGCGCGGCGAGCAGCGTGGTGGCGATGACGGCGCCGAGCAGATGACGGGAACGGACCATGACGACCTCGAATGAGCAGATGTGGATCAAGCGCGGTGCGTGCGCCGGGAGATGATCGAGACGAGCACGAGGCCGGCGATCAGGCCGAGATGCTCGAAGAAGGCGTTCAGCGCCATGAACCGGTCATGGCCGGACATGTGCCAGAAATCGTTGGCGGCGAGCATCGCAACGAGCGTGAGCACGCCGAGCGCGCCGGCGCCGAGCCAGACGAACCGGTTCGCGATGACGAGCACCGAGCCGATCAGCTCGACGGCGATCGCGGCCGCCGCCCACAGCGCCGCCGGCTGCAGGCCGAAATGCGCCTGCTCGGCAATCGCGCTTGGGAAGTCCATGAACTTCTGGACGCCGCCGATCAGATAGGCTGAAACCAGCGCGACCCGCGCCGCGTGCCACAGCCAGCGCCAGTCGAGCACCGCGGCGATCGGCCGTGGCGTGTCGGACATCCCCGCCATCTCAGACCGCCCAGCAGGCGCAGCCGAGCGCACCCCAGAAGCTCTTGAGATCGGAGACCGGCAGGCTGGAGGACCATGCCCGCGCGTGGTCATGGCCGTGCACGCCGCATCCGCTGGCGCAGCCGCACATCTGCATCGCCTGGGCGCGGACGCCGCCGTGATCGTCCTTCTCCAGCCAGGCGCCGTAGCCGCCGAAGCGGCGCACCGGCGACCACTCCGGCATGGCCGGCGGCGGAGCCGCGTCGTCCAGCGGCTTGAACGCGGCGGCGGCGTAGACGATGCGGCCACCGACCATGGTGAGGTCGCTGGTGATGTCGGCGATCTCGGCCTCCGCACAGGAGAAGAAGTCGCGATCCGGCACGATCAAATCGGCGAACTGCCCGACCGCAATGCGGCCCTTCCTGCCTTCTTCGTTGGAGAACCAGGTGACGTTCTCGGTCCACATCCTGAGCGCGGTCTCGCGATCGAGGCAGTTGCGCTGCGGATACAGCCGCAGGCCACCGACGGTGCGGCCGGTCACCAGCCACGACAGCGACACCCAGGGGTTATAGGAAGCGACGCGGGTCGCGTCGGTGCCGGCGGAGACCTTGACGCCCTTGTCGAGGATCTTCTTCACCGGCGGCGTCGCCTCGGCCGCGCCGAAGCCGTAGCGCTCGACGAAGTACTCGCCCTGATAGGCCATGCGGTGCTGCACGGCGACGCCGCCGCCGAGCGCCGCGATGCGGTCGATCGATTGGTCCGAGATCGTTTCGGCATGGTCGAAGAACCAGTGCAGACCCTTGAGCGGCGTATCCTGGTTGACTTTCTCGAACACGTCGAGCGCGCGCGAAATGGTCTCGTCATAGGTCGCGTGCAGCCGCCACGGCCACTTGTTCTGGACCAGGATGCGCACGACCTCCTCGAGCTCGCCTTCCATCTCGGCCGGCATGTCCGGCCGCGGTACGCGAAAATCCTCGAAATCGGCGGCAGAGAACACCAGCATCTCGCCGGCGCCGTTGTGGCGGAAATAGTCGTTGCCCTGCTTGTAGGTCGAGCTCTGCGTCCAGCGCAGGAAGTCGTCTCTCTCGCCCTTTGGCTTCTGGGTAAACAGATTGTAGGCGAGCCGGATCGTGAGCTGGCCGTCATCGGCCAGCTTCTGGATCACGGCGTAGTCGTCCGGATAGTTCTGGAAGCCGCCGCCGGCATCGATCGCACCGGTGACGCCGAGCCGGTTCAGCTCGCGCATGAAGTGCCGCGTCGAGTTGAGCTGATAGTCGAACGGCAGCTTCGGACCCTTGGCCAGCGTCGCGTAGAGAATCGCCGCATTCGGCTTGGCGAGCAGCAAGCCGGTCGGGTTGCCCCTGATATCGCGCACGATCTCGCCGCCGGGCGGTTGCGGCGTGTCCTTGTCGTAGCCGACGGCGCGTAGCGCGGCGCCGTTCAGGATCGCGCGGTCGTACAGGTGTAGCAGAAACACCGGGGTATCAGGCGCCACCGCGTTCAGCTCGTCGATGCTCGGCAGGCGCTTTTCGGCGAACTGATGCTCAGTGAAGCCGCCGACCACGCGCACCCATTGCGGCGGCGGTGTGATGGCGACCTGGGCCTTGAGCATCGCCATCGCGTCCGCGAGCGAGCGCACACCGTCCCAGCGCAGCTCCATGTTGAAGTTGAGCCCGCCGCGGATGATGTGCAGGTGATTGTCGATCAGCCCCGGCAGCACGCGACGGCCCGTGAGATCGATGATCTTCGTTCGGGGACCGGCGAGCTTCATCACGTCCTGCTCGTGGCCGACCGCGGTGAAGGCGCCGTCCTTGATCGCCACCGCGCTCACCGTGGGATTGGACCGATCGAGCGTCGTGAACAGGCCGTGATGGAGGATGAGATCGGGGTAATCGCTCATGAGGCCTTCTCATTCTGCACAGTAGAATTGGTCGTCTCTGCCCGGCCGTGGTGGCCGGGCAGCAGGCCGAAGATGTGCGTGGCGCAGGCCGCCTTCTGCCACGCGGCAGCAAGCGTGGTGCCGTTCAGGAGCTGCTTGCCCACGGGGATCACCTGCTCTCCGACGAGGATGCCGAGCAGGCCGACCAGCGCCACCAATGGCGGCGCCGGCGAGCGGACCTGAAGCAGGCTGTAGATCACGCCGACCAGCAGCCCTGCCCCGAGCGAAAACAGATAGATCTTCATCGTTCGTCCCGGGACTACTTGGCCCCGCCCTCCGAGGCGTGCTCTCCAAGCGCCCATTTGGAGAAGCGGATCTGGATGCCGTAGGGCGAATGCGCCTTCAGGATCTCCATCATGCCGTCATAGGTCTCGGCACGCGCCCAGTCCTGCTGCAGCTCGAAGGCGAACTGGCACGAGGTGATCGGCACCGCACCGGCCTGCACCGCGCGGTCCATCGCCCTGTTGTGCGCCTCGAGTGACAGGTCGCCGCAGGCATCGGCCGGGATGTAGATCTCATAGCCTTCGCGCAGCATGTCGAGCGTCGGGAACAGCACACAGGCCTCGGTCCAGAGTCCCGCGATGATGAACTTCTTGCGACCGGTGGCAGCGACCTGCTTGCGGAAGCCGGCATCGAGCCAGGAGTTCATCGCCGTGCGGTCGACGATGTCGTGCTCTGGAAACAGCTCGGTCACCTCCGGCATGAAGGGACCGGAGAACGAGTCCTTGGCGACCGTGGTGAGCACGGTCGGAATCTTGAACAGCTTGGCCGCCTTGGCGACGATCTGGATGTTGTTGAACACGCCGAGGCGGTCATGAGACTGCACGCCCTGATACATCGCGGGCTGATAGTCGATCAACGCCACGGCGCAGTTCTGCGGGGTCAGCATTTCGAGCTTGGACACGAGGTTCTCCTTGAAGGGTCGAATCGATCAGGTGAGAGAAGCTCGCGGCGCCAGCGTGGTTGGCGCGAAACGCCGCCACGAGAAGACACCGAAAGCAATGAAAAGAGCGAGCGTGACGAGCTGAGCTGCGGCGAACGGCGGCTCGCTCTGCGTCGGCGCCAGGACATTGAGCACGCCGATCTTCTGGAACGACTGCACGATCGCGACGAAGACGTTGAGATAGAGCGAGAGCAGCGCGGTGACGACGTAGACCCGTCGCCACCATCCCGACAGCGCGAACGCATAGAGTGCGACGCTGGCCGCAATCAACAGCGCGAGCAGGATGATGCCGATGATGCGCGGCGGGTCGAGACCGAACGGCGGCAGCGGAAAGCCGGTCACGCCGGTGAGGAAGGTCGTGACCAGGAACAGCGCCGCCCAGGCCGCCAGATGGCGGCCTGCCATCATGCCGGCGAGCATGACGAGCCCGGTCGCGATTCCGATCAGGCTCAGCACCACGTGGATCTGAAGAAACAGGGCCGTCGGAATTCCCCAGGTCATGCAAGCCTCCTCTGATCAGCCCTTGATAAAGGACAGCAGGTCGGCGTTGATGGTCTCCGCCTCCGTGGTCGGCATGCCGTGCGGAAAGCCCTTGTAGGTCTTCAGCACGCCGTTCTTCAGCAGCCTGGCCGACAGCGGCGCGGAATCCGCGTAAGGCACGATCTGGTCGTCCTCGCTGTGCATGACCAGCACCGGCAAGGTGATCTTCTTGAGATCCTCGGTGAAGTCGGTCTGCGAGAAGGCGACGACGCCGTCGTAGTGCGCCTTGGCGCTGCCCATCATGCCCTGCCGCCACCAGTTCTGGATCACGGCCTCGGACGGCTTGGCGCCAGGCTTGTTGTAGCCGTAGAACGGCCCAGCGGCGACGTCGCGATAGAATTCCGCGCGGCGCGTGGCGACCTGGGTCTGAAAGTCGTCGAACACCGACTTCGGCAGCCCGCCCGGATTGGCCGCGGTCTGCAGCATCAGTGGCGGCACCGCGGCGATGATGGCAGCCTTGGCCGCGCGGCTCTCGCCATGGCGCGCGAGGTAATGCACCACCTCGCCGCCGCCCGTGGAATGGCCGACATGGATCGCGCGCTTGAGATCGAGATGCGCGGTCAAGGCCGCGAGATCGTCGGCATAGTGGTCCATGTCGTGACCGTCGGCGACCTGGGCCGAACGACCATGGCCGCGGCGATCATGGGCGATGACGCGAAAGCCGTGATTGAGGAAAAACAGCATCTGCGCATCCCAATCATCCGCTGACAGCGGCCAGCCATGGCTGAACACGATCGGCTGGCCGGAGCCCCAATCCTTGTAGTAAAGCTCTGTGCCGTCATTGGTTTTCAGAACGGGCATGATTTTCTCCTGCGCGCCAGCCATGCGGTCGCACCAACGAATTTCGTGTCGCGATCGCCAATACCCGGTGCTATGCAATCTCATGTGCATCTGCACAATGACCCGAGGAGGCCAAAGCACTGGCCCCAGAAGGCCAAGGGATGGCTCAGCAGATTCGAACCACATCGTCGTCCTGGATGCGCGGCGTCGCGACGACGCTGAACGAGCAAGGTCTGGATGCGGCTGCGCTGTTCGCCGACGTAGGCCTGTCGATCGACGATCTCGACGATTGCGATCGCCGCTGGCCGACCGAGGCGCTGAGCCGGTTGTGGGTGCTGGCGGCCGAGCGTTCGGGCAATCCGGACATCGGGCTGGCAAAGCTCGATGCGCCGCGACCTGACAACTATGGCGTCGCCGGCTATGCCATGATGTCGAGCCCCACGCTCCTCGCCGGGCTGACGCGACTGATCCGCTACATGTGCCTGGTGAGCGACGCGGTGACCATCACGCTCGAGCAGGGCAATGGCGGCCGTTGGGTGCGGACCGACGTGTTCGGCGGTGAATGCCCGATTCCGCGGCAGCGCTATGACTACGGCGTCGTCAATCTGCTCAATCTATGCCGGTGGATGCTGGATCGTCCGCTGACGCCGCTCGCCACGCGTTTCTCGCATGCGGTGCCGCTATCGATCGCGTGCTACAACAGGGCGTTCCAATCCCCACTCGAATTCGACGCGCCATTCAACGGCTTCCTGGTGTCGGATCAGGATCTCGCCTGCAAGCTGACGACCTCGGCGCCCGAGCTTTCGGCAATCCACGATCGGATCGCCGACGAGGCGCTGGAGCGTCTGGTCAAGGCCGACACTGCGTATCGCGCCCGCGCCGCGATCGTCAGGCTGCTGCCCGACGGCAGCCCGCTGCGCTCGGCCATCGCAGCCGAGCTGGGCTTGAGCGACCGAACCTTCCAGCGCCGGCTGGCGGACGAAGGCCTCTCCTTCAGCGATCTCGTCGACGATGTCAGGCGCGAGCTCGCCCAGCGCCATCTCGCCGATTTCCGCATGACGCTCACCGACATCGGCTATCTGCTCGGCTATGCCGACCAGAGCACCTTCTTCCGCGCATCCAATCGCTGGTTCGGCGAATCACCGGGCGAATACCGCTCGCGGCTGATGGAGGGCGTGCGGCGGGAAGTCGCTGTCGCGCGCGGACCATGATCCGCCGGCGGGAGACGGCTTCAGACGCGTTCTTCAGAACATCCCGTTGGGATTGGCCGACTGCTCGGGAACGGGCTGAACCGAATCCCAATGCTCCTCGATCTTGCCGTCCTTGAGACGGAAGATGTCGACGATGGCGTTGCCGCGCGTGCCGGGCTCGCGGACGGCGTGAACGCGCAGCACGACGAAGTCGCCGTCGACATGCACCTGCGTGATCCTGCTGTGCGACTGTGGAAATTTGGCCTTCAGAAATTCGATGAACTTGCGAAATCCCTCCGGGCCGTCCTCGGCATTCGGATTGTGCTGGATGTAGGTGCCGAGATATTTCGACGCCGCCTCGAAATCCTTGCGATTGAGGCCCTGCTCATAGAAGTCGAGCACGATCGCCTTGTTGCGCTCCTCCTGGGCCGAATAGGCCCGCTGAGCCAGCACCGGTGTTGCGACCGTGGCGAACAGCACCGCGGCCACCGCGGCGAAACGCGTCATCATTCCGTCATCTCCCCCGGGGCGCAGACATGATGCAGCCGTTGCCCACCCCAGCTATTTCGGCTGTCGCCAGCTAAGCGGACTTCCCACGGGAAGTGACCTCAAAGATGAGTGACCTCAATAATAGCGGTGGAGATGATGCACCGGGCCGTGGCCGCGTCCGACCGTGAAGCGATCGGCAGCCGCGATCGCGCCGGAGATGAAGGCCTTGGCGTTGCGTACGGCCGCCTCGAGGCTCTCCCCCTTCGCCAGCCCTGCGGCCACGGCCGACGACAGCGAACACCCCGTGCCGTGGGTGTTCGTCGTGTCGATGCGCGGCGACGGCAATGGGATGCTGGTTGCTGATGTGATCAGGTAATCGGTGCTGTCGGCGCCCTGCCCGTGGCCGCCCTTGATCAGCACGGCCGGACAGCCGAGCGCGAGCAGCCGGCGGCCTTGCGCGGCGATCGCCTCGTCCGAGGTCGCGACCGGCTCGTCGAGCAGCGCGGCCGCCTCGGGCAGGTTCGGCGTGATCAGCGACGCCCGCGGGATCAGCCCGCGGCGCAGCGCGTCGATCGCATCCTCCGGCAACAGCCGGGCGCCCGAGGTTGCGACCATCACCGGATCGAGCACCACGTGCCGCGGCCGCCAGCGCGCGAGGCTTGCCGCAATGGCGTCGGCAATCGGCGCCTGCGCCACCATGCCGATCTTGACCGCGCCGACCGCGAGGTCATCGAACACCGCATCGATCTGCGCGGCGACGAAATCGGGCGGCACCAGATGCACCCCGGTCACGCCCCTGGTGTTCTGGGCGGTCAGCGCCGTCAGCACCGAGGCGCCATAGACGCCGAGCGCCGCGAAGGTCTTGAGGTCGGCCTGGATACCGGCTCCCCCGGAGGAATCCGAACCGGCGATGGTAAGTGCGACGGGGGTGCTCATGCCCCCTTCCTAGCGCGGGCCGGCCGCGCCCGGCAAGCAGGCCGGCCCACCGGAGAAAGCGTATCGACTTCGTCGGAAAACGCTATATTGAGGCGAAAGATGCCTTCCGGAGACAGCCCGCAATGGTTCCCTTCTTCGTCCAGATCAAGTGCAAGCTTGGCCAGTCCTACACGGTCGCCAATGCGCTGGCGGAAGCCGAGATCGCCTCCGAGATCTACTCGACGGCGGGAAATTACGACCTGCTGGTGAAGTTCTACGTCGACAATGCCACCGACATCGGCCACTTCGTGAATGAGAAGGTCCAGATCCTGCCCGGCATTCAGGACACCCACACCATCATCACGTTCAAGGCCTTCGGCGCCACCTGACGAGGCGCGCTTTCTCACCCGGCGCGGCCTGCCCGTCGGGCGTCTGCCTCAACACCTGCCTCACGACAAAGGCGCCCGTCGTGACCGACGGGCGCCGAGGTCCTGAAAATGGGTCAAGCATGGTTTCGTCATGAAAGACGGTGGCGGCCGGAGACCGTTGTCCGCCAATTCGCACCGGTGGGCCGGAAAGCCGGACCTTTCGATCGTGAGGGGCAATTGGGGGACCGTCGAACGGCCCGGCTTTCCCTTCGGCAACTTGGCGACAGGCGCTCTATAGCGGGTACGCGGAGCACCGGGTCAAGGCGGGCGGCCGATCCGATACGGTCGATCAAGAAGTTGAGACGAAAACTCAAGAATGACTGCGGCGCCGCGTGAAGAGTGAGATCAAAGCCGTTTCGTCCCTGCTGCCGAGCTACGGCTTTTGCGCCGAGCAGATGGACACCGAGGCGAACATTGCGGCGTGGCGCGAGGCCACGTCGACGTTCTTCGAGGTCGACCAGCTCGCGGCCGGCGAGGCCGCTCCGTTCAGAGCGGACGTGCTGTCCTATGCGCTGGGCTCCGTGCTGCTGGGATCGGCCCGTGCGAGCGGCCAGCGGTTCCGGCGATCGGCCGAAACCGTCGCCCGCAGCGGCGTGGATCACATCATCCTGCAGCTCTACGTGAACGGCAGCTATGAGGGCGTCGCGGGCGCCTCGCCGATCCGGGTCGAGGCCGGCGACCTCTGCGTGCTCGATCTCGCCCAGACACTCGAAACGCGCGCGACACCGTTCGAGAACGTCACGTTGGTGGTGCCGCGTCCGATGTTCGATGCGCGCCTGCTGCAGGTCGACGACCTGCACGGCCTGGTGCTGCCGCGCAGCGGCGCGCTGGCGCCGCTGTTGGCGCGGCATTTCGGCGCGCTGCTCGACTGTGCGCCGCGCATGAGTTTCGACGAGTGCCAGGCCGCGGTCGAGGGCACGATCGCGCTGATCTCGGCGTGCCTGCGCGGCGAGCTCGAACGCCGCGATGCCGACCGCAGCGTGACGCCGGACGCCTCGCTCCTCCGCGTCCGCCAATATATCGAAGCGCGGCTGTCGAGCCCTGAACTCAGCGCCGACGCGGTGGCGCTGCATTTCGGGATGTCTCGCGCGTCGCTCTATCGCCTGTTCGCGCCGATCGGCGGCATCGCCGACTACATCCGCAGCCGCCGCCTGCACCGCGCGTTCTTCGATCTCGCCGGGACGGGATCGCGGACGCAGCGCATCAGCGAGGTCGCGCGGCGCTGGCAGCTCGGGACCGATGCGCATTTCACGCGGCTGTTCAAGGCCGCCTACGGCATCACGCCGAGCGCCGCGCGCGAGGCCGCCATGCTGGGCTCGCCACGCCTGCCGGTCGACGCGGACGCCGAAGCCGCCTCGCCGCTCAGCCGTTGGATGCGAGGGATAGCAGCGCCCCGGACCGGGGAATGAGCGCGACGACGGCCGCCGAGTGCGGGTCGTCGTCCTCGGATGCGTCGTCCTCAGATGCGTCTTCGGCCGGCTGCGGCTCGTCGGCATCGGACGCAGCGCGCGCGATCTCCAGATGCTGCTCGAGCTGCTCGACCGGCATCGGCCGGCCCAGCAGATAGCCCTGCGCGAAATTGACGCCGAGGGCGCGCAGTTGCACCAGCTGCTCTTCGGTCTCGACGCCTTCGGCGGTGATCTGGATGCCAAGCCCCCGCGCCAGCGTCACGACCGAGGAGATGACGGCGGCACTTTCGTCGCGCACGCTCAGATTGGCGACGAAGGACTTGTCGATCTTGATCTTGTTGAACGGGAACGCCGTCAGCGAACGCAGCGACGAATAGCCGGTGCCGAAATCGTCGAGCGCCAGCGAGATGCCGAGGCCCTTCAGCCGGTCGATGAAGCTCTCGTTCTCGGCCGCGCGCTCCAGCAGCACCGACTCCGTGATCTCGATCTCGAGACGCTTCGGATCGAGGCCGGACCTCGCGAGCGCCGACTGGATGACGTCGAACAGTTCGGCCTGCTTGAACTGGACGGGCGACAGATTGACGGCGATCTTGACGTCGTCCGGCCATGCGGTGGCGTCGTCGCAGGCGCGCCCGATGATCCATTCGCCGAGCGGCACGATCAGGCCGGTCGACTCCGCAAGCGGGATGAACTTGTCCGGCGGCACCAGCCCCTTGACCGGATGACGCCAGCGCACCAGCGCCTCGACACCGCGGCGCTCGCGCGTCTCGGCGTCGTAGAACGGCTGATAGTGCACCTCGAACTGGCACTGCGCGATGGCGTCGCGCAGATCACCCTCGAGCGTGTTGCGCGCCTCGAGCTCGGCCGACATCGCATCGTCATAGAGCGTGTAGCAGCTGCGGCCGGCGGATTTCGAGCGATAGAGCGCGAGGTCGGCCTTCTTGAGCAGGTGCTCCTGGTCGCGGCCGTGCTGGGGCGCGAGCGAGATGCCGATGCTGGTGCCGATCTCGACCCGTTGCCCGCCGAGCTGGAACGGCTCGGCGATCAGCTTGGTGATGCGCTGCGCAAGCTCGATCGCGGCGGCGCGCTGGTCGGCGGATCCGGCCTGGATCAGGGCGAACTCGTCGCCGCCGAGCCGGGCCAGCACGTCCTCGTCGCGCAGCTGAGATCTCAGCCGCTGAGCGACCTGCACCAGCAGTTCGTCGCCGGCGCCATGGCCGAGCGAGTCGTTGACATTCTTGAAGCGGTCGAGGTCAAGCAGGAAGACTGTGAAGCGGCCGCTCTTCTCGTCGTTGATGCGCTCCATTTCCTCGAGGAAGAAGGCGCGGTTCGCAAGGCCCGTCAGCGCGTCGGTCTGCGCCAGCTCGAGCACGCGGCGATTGGCGAGCGCGAGCTGCAGGGCGTTGCGGCTCGACAGCGCGAGATACACGGCGAGGAAGATCGTCGTCGCCATGCCGGCCGCGTACAGCGCCAGCGCGCGGTTGTGGCTCGCCATCAGGCTGCCACCGGCGGGCGCCGCCTGGAACACCCAGTCGGCGTCGCCGATGCGCAAGGTCGTCGACCAGATGCTGGGGTCCGCGGGCCAGCGCTGCGGGTCCACGCCGGAGGCGTTGATCACGCGTTCGGGCGGCAGAAGGTTGATCGCGAGCGCCGGGCTGTTGGGATTGTTCGCGCGCACCGACTGCAACAGCGTCGGCAGGTCGAACACGCCGATGATGAAGCCGCTGAGATTGCGGCGGCGGTCGGCGACCGTCGTGCGCGACGTCCCCTTGGCGTAGACGGGGATGCCGATCATCACGGCGTTGTTGCGCTCGTTCTGATTGATCAGGTTCTGACGCGTGCGCAATGCGCCGATCACGTCGTAGTCGCGCGACTGTTCCAGCACGGCGCGATGGTCGGGAATGCTCCAATAATCGAGACCGTAGACCGGCGAGGTCTTCGCCTCGGTGGAGAAGTAGACCGGATAATATTCGTCGCTCTCCGGCGCGACCGTGCCGTCGGGATAGGACTTGATGCGAAAGGCGGGCACGCCATCGGTGATCGCCGCCGCCTCGTATTCGCCGCGCTCCTTGCGCTTGATCCGCGGCAGCCACGCCAGGCGCAGCATGCCGCGATGCGCCTCGAACAGGCGCGCGCTGAAGGTCTGGTACTCGCTGCGGGTGATGTCGTCGTTGGCGGATTCGAAGCGGGTGCGCAGCGCGGTCAGCCGGCTGACATATTCGTTGACGCCGTTCTGGACCAGGATCGCCTGAGCTTCGGCCACGCCTTCGAAATCGGTGCGCGCCAGCCGGTTTTCCCAGCGTCCCACGGCAACCGTCCCGACGACCGACAGCACGACGCCGACGCATGCCGCGATGATCGCAGGGCGATAAAGCCGGTATCGCGATAGCGACGCGCGCAGCCTCTCGCGCCCGCTACCGCTGCGAGCATCATCCTTTTCCTGCAGCGTCGGTGCGCTGTACTCTTCAACCTGCAATATGGCCCCCGCCAAACGGCTGCCCCTCACCACGATGCGGCCGATGCTGGCCGCGGTAAGTTAAGGACGGTCAAAGATGATCCGTCGTGGCGTACCAGAAACCGGGCTTGGTTAACGGCTGACTGTTGAGGGCCGCCCAAAACGCGATCAAGCGCGGGCCACGTCTTTAGCGAGGTCTTCATTCAACACGCCTAGACTGAGTTGTCATCAAGCGTACTCGTGCATCGAAGATCGCAATGAACTGGTTTTCAAGCCTTCGGATCTCCATCGTTCTCGTCCTGATCGCCGGCGTGCTGCCGCCCGGGTCTGCGCGCGCCGACGAGCTCGGCGTCACCAACGACTCTATCATGTTCGGCCAGGTGGCGGCGCTGGAGGGCCCGTCGGCCGCACTGGGCCAGGCGGCGCGCCAGGGATTGCTGGCGGCCTTCAACGAGCTCAACGCCAAGGGCGGCGTCTACGGCCGCAGGCTGAAGCTGGCGAGCCGCAATGACGGCTACGACCCCGATCGCTCGGTGGTCGAGACCATCAAGCTGATCTACGAGGACAAGGTGTTCGCGCTGATCGGCGCCGTCGGCACCCCGACCGCGATGGCCACCGCGCCGATCGCGGCGTCGAACGACGTCCCCTTCATCGGGCCGATCTCGGGCGCCGAATTCCTGCGGGCGCCCGAATTCCAGAACGTCGTGAACATCCGCGCGAGCTACGCGGCCGAGGCCGAAGCCACGATCAAGTATCTCACCGAAGAGCTTCACCTCACCCGCATCGCCATTTTTTATCAGGATGACTCGTTCGGCCGCGACGTGCTGGCCGGCGTGAAGACGCATCTCGATCGCCGCGGCCTCGAGCTCGCGGCCGAAGGCACGTTCGAGCGCAACACGCGCGCGGTCGGCGCGGCGCTCAAGGTCATCCGGCGCGCGGAGCCGGAAGCGGTGATCCTGGTCGGCACCTACGGCCCGTGCGCCGAGTTCATCAAGATGGCGCATCGCAGCGGCTTCAATCCGACCTTCACGGCGGTCTCCTTTGTCGGCGGCAATGCGCTTGCAAAGGAGCTCGGTCCGGAGGGACGCGGCGTTATCGTCTCCGAGGTGGTCCCGTTTCCGTGGGACACCGACCTCCGCGTCGTCGCCGACTACCAGGCCGCGATGAAGACGCTCGATCCGAGCCAGACGCCGGATTTCATCGGGCTCGAGGGCTACATCACCGGCCGCCTGGTGGCCCGCGCCCTGGCGATGACCGGGCCGAACCCGACCCGCGCCGAGCTGCTCCGCATCATCAACGAGGTCGGCCAGTTCGACATCGGCGGACTGGTGGTCAGCTTCGGCAACGCGCGCAAGGAGAATCCACCGCCGGTATCGCTGACGGTGATCCAGAGCGACGGCAGCTTCAAGCCGATCTGACCTGAGTGCGCGCGCTCGCCGAACTGATCAGCTTGCCGGCTTCTTCGACTTCGGCGGGCCTTCCACCGGCGGCAGCGATTTCAGATAGACCGCCATCGCCTTGCGATCCTCGGGCGTGAGCTGCGAGGTGTTGCGGATCACCCGCGCCATCGAGCCGCCGGCGCTGTCGCCATCGGGCAGCTGTCCGGTCTCGAGGAAATAGCTGATGTCGCTCTCGCTCCAGTCCGCCAGGCCCTTTTGGGTGATGTTCGGCACGAAGCCCTGACCTTCGGGATCCGGCCCGCCCGCCAGACGCTGCGCCGAAACGATGCCGCCGAGCGCGTTGCGCGGGCTGTGGCACTCGGCGCAATGGCCGAGCGTATTGACCAGATAGGCGCCGCGATTCCACTCCGCCGGGCGCGAGGCGTTGGCGGCAAACAGCCTGTCGTCGAAGAACAGCAGCTTCCAGACCCCGACGGTGCGACGGATGTTGAACGGGAATGGCATGTCGTGCGCGCGCGAGGCGCCGGCGACCGGCGGCAGCGTCTTCATGTAGGCGAAGAGATCGCGGACGTCGTCGATCTTCGCCGCAGCGTAGGAGGGATAGGGAAATGCCGGGTAGTAGTGGCTGCCGTCCGGCGACACGCCCCTCACCACCGCATTGACGAACTCGGCCTCGCTCCAGCGCCCGATACCGTCAGTGGGATCGGGCGAGATGTTGGGCGCATAGAAGGTGCCGAACGGCGAGCTCAGCGGCAGACCGCCGCCGAGCTTCAGTCGATCCGGCTGGTTCGGCACCGCGTGACAGGACGCGCAGCCACCGATGTTGAACATCTCCTGCCCGTTGGCGAGATCCGGCGCGCGCGTCGCCGCTGCGAGCGTGATCGTCGACGGCTGGGTCAGCCACCAGAACACCGCCAGGCCGGCGGCGCCGAGCACGCAGAGAGCAAGCAGGAGGCGGCGTAGCATGGTGGCTCCGTCACAGCAGGAGGATATCGTCGGCCCGGCGATCATCACCGGAGCTCGGCGGCGCCGTGATACGTCAGGACGCCCGCGCGGCGCAAACAAACGGGGGCGGACGCATTGTCGCGTCCGCCCCCGTTGATTGCTGGTCAGATCAACTGTTCTTGAGACGGAAGGTCTCGTGGCAACCGCCACATTCCTTGCCGATGGCCGGCGCGGTCGCCTTCAGGCTGTCGAGATCCTTGATCTTGGCCTTGGCCTCGGTGACGACCTTGCCGAAGCTCTCGATCTTGGCCTTGAAGCCGGCCTGGTCTTCCCAGATCTTCGGCGACGGACCGTAGTCGCCTTCGAACTTGGCGCCCTTCAGGCTCGCCGGATACATCGTCGGGAGCTTCTTGGCGGTCTCCTCGAGCTGCGCCAGAGCGGCATTGACGGCGGCCTGATCATACGGCTTCTCGCCCTTGACCATCGCGATCAGGACACCGCCGAGGTTCTTGGCGTTGGCCTTCATCGTGTCCTGGCTATGCTTGACCAGATCCTGCTGTGCCATCACGGCGCCGGCCCCTAGCAGCAAAGCTGCGACAGCCACGACAGTCCGCTTCATCAATTCGCTCCTTTGTTGTCACAATCCCGTCCAGCCCACCTGGACGGGTCGCTTGGGTGGTCAACCCCTCAGCCGGCGGGTTATTCCGGAATTGAGGCGGATATCGGAGGAGATCCGGGGGGAGAGTACTCAGAGACTATGACGGCGATGCTGCTCCCGGATCGCGATCCAGACGCGCTCCGGGGTCGCCGGCATGTCGATGTGATCGATCTTGTACTCGCGCCAGAGGGCTTCGACGATCGCATTGACGACGGCCGGACAGGAGCCGATCGCGCCCGCTTCGCCCGCGCCCTTGACGCCCATCGGATTGGTCTTGCAGGGCACGTTGTGGGTCTCGAAGGTGAAGGACGGCGCGTCGGCGGCACGCGGCAGCGCGTAGTCCATGAAGCTGCCGGTGACGAGCTGGGCGTCGGAGTTGCTGTAGACCACCTGCTCCATCAGCGCCTGGCCGATGCCCTGCACCGCACCGCCATGCACCTGGCCCGCCAGCAGCAGCGGATTCAGCGTCACGCCAAAATCGTCGACGATGACGTAGTTGACGATTTTGATGATGCCGGTCGCCGGATCGATCTCGACCTCGGCCACATGCGTGCCGTTCGGATAGGTGCCATCGGCGCTGGCGAAGGTGGCGCTGCCGTTGAGCTTGGCGGGATCTGTGCCCGGACGCTTGGCGAGGTCGGCGAACGAGATCGCGCGGTCGGTGCCGGCGACGCGGATCACGCCATCGGCGATCTCGAGATCGCCGAGGCCGGCCTCGAGCGCTTCGGCGGCGATCTGCTTGAGCTTGTCGCCGAGCTCATGGGTGGCGCGCTGCACGCTGACGCCGCCCGAGGGGATCGACGCCGAGCCGCCGGTGCCGAGGCCGGTCGCGATCTCCTGGGTGTCGCCCTGGTGGATGTGGACCCGCTCCGGCGGCAGGCCGAACTGCTCGGCGACGATCTGGGCATAGGCGGTCTGATGGCCCTGCCCGCTCGACTGCGTGCCGATCAGGATGGTGACGTCGCCATTGGGGTCGAGCCGCACATTGGCGGTCTCCTCGCCCATCACGCCGCAGACCTCGACATAGCTCGCGAGCCCGATGCCGCGGATCAGCCCGTGCTTCTTGGCAGCCTTGGCGCGCTTCGGAAACTCCTTCCACTGCGCGATCTCCATCGCGCGCTTGAGATGCGCGTTGAAGTCGCCGGAATCATAGACCTTGCCGGTCGCGGTCTTGTAGGGCAGCGCGCGCGGCGGAATGAAGTTCTTGCGCCTGATCGCATCGACTGACATGTCGAGCTTGCGTGCGCAGGCATCGACCAGGCGCTCGATGACATACGCCGCCTCGGGGCGGCCCGCGCCGCGATAGGCGTCGACCGGAACGGTGTGGGTGAAGATCGTGCGCACCCGGCAGTGGAACGCCTGGATGTCGTAGAGGCCCGGCAGCATGCCGGCGCCGCCATGCGGGATGTAGGGCGCGAAGGTCGAGAGATAGGCGCCCATGTCGCCCATCAGGTCGACGTCCATGGCGAGGAATTTGCCGTCCTCGGCCAGCGCCATCTTCGCCGTGGTGACGTTGTCGCGGCCCTGCGCGTCGCCCATGAAATGCTCGGAGCGATCGGCGGCCCAGCGCACCGACTTGCGCAGCCGCTGCGCGGCGACCGCGAGCAGCGCATACTCCCGGTAGGGAAACAATTTTGTGCCGAAGCCGCCGCCGACGTCGGGGCAGATCACCCGCATCTTCTCGGTCGGGATCTTCAGCACGTTCTGGCAGAGGATGTCGCGCAGCCGGTGGCTGCCCTGGCTGCCAGCCGTCAGGGTCAGATGATCGCGCTTGGTGTCGTATTCGCAGACTGCGGCGCGCGTCTCCATGAAGCTCGCCACCACGCGCGGATTGACGATGCGGATCTCGGCCACCGTATGCGCTTTCGCGAAGGCCGCCTCGGTCGCGGACTTGTCGCCGATCGAGACGTCGAACAGCACATTGCCCTTGTGTTCGGCCCATACCTGCGGCGCATCCGGCTTGATCGCGTTCACGACGCCGGTCACGGCCGGCAAGGTCGTCCACTCGACCTTGATCGCCTCCAGCGCGTCGCGCGCGTGATCCAGCGTATCGGCGACGACGAAGGCGATGGCGTCACCGACGTGGCGCACCTCGTTCCTGGCGAGGATCGGATAAGGCGGCGCGGTGAAGGGATCGGTCTCGAGATTGAACAGGCAGGGCAGCCCACCGAGCTCCGCGGTGTCGGCGGCGGTCAGGATCAGCGCCACGCCCGGCAAGAGCCGCGCCTGGGTGACATCGATGGTGAACTTGGCATGGGCATGCGGCGAGCGCAGCACCAGGGCATGCAAGGCGGCAGCCAGCGCCAGATCATCGGTATAGCGGCCCTTGCCGCGAATCAGCGCGTCGTCCTCTTTCCGGAGAACGCTTTGTCCGACGCCGAACTTGATAGGAGCTGCCATCTGGTTTCACTTCCCGCTTGCATTGTCGCGACTATTGGACGGCATATTGCAGCGGAACGAAGACTCGCGCAAACGCCATATGGCCGCCCCTGGACCCACGCGCGGTCAACTCTCCGCAGGCATGCCACCAGCTCGATGCTGCAGCGCAAACGTCAGCGCCGCACCAGCGCCTTGAGCCAGCGCGGGCCGAACAGCACCAGAATGGCGCCGGCATAAATGACGGCCCCCACCACGATCAACAGGCCGAGAACGACTTCGTCCTGCAAGCGGCCGAGCGAAGCGAGATGGGCCGATGCCACCAACGCTGTCGCCCACAGCGCCGCCGCGAGCACCACGCCGGTTCCGGCAAATTTCAGCAGCGACATGGTGAGCCGCCGATCGAACCGCAGATAGCCCTTGTGCACGGCGAAGCCGAGCACGAGCAGCAGGTTGATCCAGGCGCCGACGGCCGTCGCCAGCGCGAGGCCGACCTGGGCGAGCGAGCCCATCAGCAGGACCTTCAGCACGACGTTGGCGGTCAGCCCGGTGAGCGAGGCCTTCACCGGCGTGGCGGTGTCCTTGCGCGCGTAGAAGGTCGAGACCGCGCTGCGGATCATCACGAACGGAATGAGGCCGACGGCATAGGCGGCGAGCGTCGCACCGGCCGCCGCGGCATCGCCCTTGGTGAAGGCGCCGCGCGCGAACATCGCGCGGGTGATGACGTCGGGCACCGCGAGGAAGGCGGCGACGAACGGCACCGAGAACAGCAGCGTGAACTCGAAGGCGCGGCGCTGCTGCTCCATGGCCCCTTCATGATCGTTCGCGGTCAGCCGCCGCGACATTTCCGGCAGCAGCACGGTGCCGATGGCGATGCCGATCACGCCGATCGGCAACTGGTTGAGGCGGTCGGCATAATACAGCGCCGAGATCGCGCCGGCGGGGAGGAACGTCGCGATGATGGTGTCGGCGAACATCGCGACCTGCGTGCCCATCGAGCCGAGCGTGGCCGGCCCCAGCGCCTTGAAGAAGGCGCGGATGTCATCGTCGAGCTTGAGCGGCGCGAAGCGCGGCAGCCCGCCGTGGCGGGCGAGATCGCCGGCGAGCAGGAAATATTGCAGGAATCCCGAGATCAGCACACCCCAGGCCGCGGCATGACCGACGCCGGGGAAGAACGCCGCCAGCGCCAAGGTCGCCATCATCGCGAGATTGAGGAAGATCGACGCCGCCGCCGCGCTGGCGAAACGCTGCATCACGTTGAGCATGCCGCCATACAGCGTCACCAGCGTGATCAGCAGCAGATAGGGAAAGGTGATCCGCGTCAGCGTGATCGCCAGGTCCCGCTGCGCCGGATCGTCGGTGAAGCCGGGCGCCAGGATCGTCATCGCCTGCGGCATGAACACCCAGGCGAGGATCAGCAGCACGATCTGCGAGGCCAGCAGCAGGGTGAAGATGCGGTCGGCAAACAGGCTCGCCGAGGCCGGCCCCTTCTCGCCATGGACATGCGCATAGGCCGGCACGAAGGCCGCGTTGAACGCCCCCTCGGCGAAGATCGCCCGGAAATGATTCGGCAGCCGGAACGCAATGAAGAAGGCGTCCGCGACCGGCCCGGCGCCGAGAATCGCCGCCAGCATGATGTCGCGGGCAAAGCCGGTGAGGCGCGACAGCAGCGTATAGCCGCCGACGGTGAAGATACGTCCGAGCATGGGGGGCTTCTAGAGCATTGGGGGGCGGGTTTGAAGCGGAGAACGCGGGCGATGCCTGCTTGGGGGTAAATTGTGGCGACCCGGTCGCGGCCCCCTCTCCCGACTTGCGGCCAGCGCCAGCACATATCGTCTCGGATCTTGCGCTCCGCCGGCTGGCAAGCATGCTCGGGCCGATGTCCGACCTCCGGTTCGCGGACACTTGAGACATGTCAAATGGGTCATGTCCCGACCAAGGTAGGCATGCAATGTGGCGTTGTTAGAAGCTTGGTTCCCAGAGTGAGCTACTCAACTCTCGCATGGTTCTTTGTGGCGGCAATTGCCGTTCACAACGTCGAAGAGGCCGTTTGGTTGCCGGGATGGTCGGCAACGGCTGGGAGATGGCACCATACCGTAGGAAGCAGTGAGTTTCGGTTTGCGTTGGCGGTGTTGACGCTGGTGGCAGCGGTCGCGGCCGTTCTCGCGAATTTGCAGGGCAAGCAAAGTCTCGGATCCTACTTGTTGTGTGGCTACGCACTGGCCATGCTGCTGAACGTCGCCGTCCCGCATGTTCTGTCGACACTGGCGATGCGCCGCTATGCGCCGGGGACTGCAACTGCAGTGCTCATCAATTTGCCGGTCACCGCCACGCTGCTGCGAACGGCGTTGGCGGAGGGCTACATTGACAGCGGCACGTTCGTTTGGGCCGGACCGCTGGTCGTGATTGCCATCGTTGCCCTCATCCCTGTTCTCTTCAGAGCTGGCCGAGTGATCAACGGTTCGCAGTAGCCAACGATCTTTCGCTCAGCCCGTAGGGCCGATTAGTACTCCGGATGTCGATGCGCTCATCGGGGCGAGGCTTGCTGCGAGCACGCAACTCACCACCGTCATTGCGAGGAGCGTCAGCGACGAAGCAATCCAGGGCCGCACGCGCAGCGCTGGATTGCTTCCGCCGTCGCCCTTCGGGCTATGGCGGACAAGTCGCTTCGCTCGCAATGACGATGAGTGTGCCGATGCGGCGTCAGCACGAACAACACCGGAGAAGGCGCCAGATGCGTGCCAAGCACTCCGCTGTCATCCCGGACAAGCCGGCCGACGCGAAGCGGCGGCGGGCGCTGATCCGGGATCCATACGCCGTGCGGCCGATGGGGCGCGTGGATCGGGCCGCCTGCCCGTTTCAGAGATCACGCGGTATGGGTCCCGGCGTTCGCCGGGACGACAGTGTGATTTGGGGCTGCCAACGGGGCAGATCGCCCGCCGGCGCTGTGAGCCGCGCCGCAGCAAGCGGCGTGACGTCAAGGATGCGTAAGGCCTCAGGCCCGGACTGCGCCGCGGACGACGTCGATGATGCGCCCTTGCGTCGGCTCGTCGAGATAGGCGTGCATCGGCAGGCTGATGACATCGCTGGACAGCTGCTCGCTGACCGGCAGGCCGCCATCGGCGCTCGGGAAGATGCGGTAGGCGGTCTGCTGATGCATCGATTTCGGATAGTAGATCGCGGTCGGAATGCCCTGCGCCTTCAGCGCGGCAGCGAAGGTGTCGCGGTCGACGCCCTTGGGCAGGCGGATGGTGTATTGCGCCCAGACCGAGGTGCAGCCCTCGGCGAGGCGCGGCACCTTCACGACGTCGGCCAGCGCCGCGGTGTAGCGCTCGGCCACCGCGTTGCGCGCGGCGATCTCGTCCTCGAAGATCTTGAGCTTCTCGATCAGCACCGCAGCCTGGATGGTGTCGAGCCGCGCGGTGAGGCCGAGGCGGACATTGTCGTATTTGTCGCTGCCGCCACCATGGGCGCGCACGCTGCGCAGCCGCTCCAAGAGGCCAGCATCGTCGGTGAGGATGGCGCCGCCGTCGCCGAAGCAGCCGAGCGGCTTGGCCGGATAGAAGCTGGTGGCGGTCGCGAGCCCGAAGGTGCCGATGCGGCGGCCCTTGTAGCTGGCACCAAAACCTTGGGCGGCGTCGTCGAGCACGAACAGGCCTTCGGCTTGCGCGATCGCGGCGACCGAATCGTGGTCGGCGCTCTGCCCGAACAGATCGACCGGGATCACAGCCTTCGGCTTCAGGCCGAGCCGCTTCGCGGTGGCGATGCCGCGGCGGAGCGAGGCCGGATCGATGTTGAAGGTGTCCTCCAGCACGTCGACGAACACCGGCGTGGCGCCGGTCAGTGCCACCGCCTCGCCGGTGGCGCAGAAGGTGAAGGACGGGCACAGCACCGCGTCGCCGGGGCCGATACCCTGGGCCATCAGCACCATCAGCAGCGCGTCGGTGCCGCTGGAGCAGCTCACGGCGTATTTGGCGCCGCAGAATTCAGCCAGCTCCTTCTCGAGCTGGATGATTTCGGGGCCGCCGAGAAACTGGCAATGCGCGAGCACGCGGGCGACGGCGTCATCGAGCGACTTGCCGAGCCGCTGGCGCTGCGCGGCGGTGTCGATGAACGGAATGGGCTGATGACGCAGGTGCTGGTTCATGAGCTCTGACACATGTTCGCAAACGGAAATGAGGATGAAGCGAAGGCCGGGCCGGCTAGCCGGCCGCGCGCAGCTTGGTGGCGGCGGCCTCGGCCGGGCGATGGCTCGAGGTTTCCAGGCACTGCGTGGCGATCGCCAGACTCGCGACGCCCTCGTCGCCGGTGACGGCGGGCGACGTGCCCGAGCGCACCGCATGCAGGAACGCGATCAGCTCGGCGCGGAGAGGCTCGTCATGGCCGACCGGGAGATGCCGCATCGAGTAGCTGCCGTCCGGCTTGAAGCCGAAGCATTCGGTGACCTGGCGGGTGAGCAGGTCGCCCATGATGTACTTGCCGCGCGTCGCCACGGTGACGTTGCGCGCCTTGAACGGCGTCAGCCAGTTGGTGTTGATGTGGGCCAACACGCCCGATGCGGTGCGGAACTGCAGAAGCGCGATGTCCTCGCGCTCGGCGACCGCGCTGGAGAGCTGCGGCTGCACCTCGATGATGTCGGACTCGGTGAACCAGCGGATCAGGTCGATGTCGTGCACGGCGAGGTCGATGACGACGCCGACATTGGACATGCGCGGCGGGAACGGGCCGACGCGGGTGATCGCGATCGACAGGATATCCTCGCCGGCGATCGCCTTCTTGATCGCGGCAACCGCCGGATTGAAGCGCTCGACATGGCCGATCATCAGGGTGACGCCGGCGCGGTGCGCGGCCGAGACGATCTCCTTGCCTTCCTCGACCGTGGAGGCGATCGGCTTCTCGACGAGCAGATGCACCTTGCGGGCGATGCAGGCGAGCGCGAGCTCGTGATGCAGATGGGTCGGCGCGGCGATCGTCACGGCGTCGACGCCCTCGGCGACGAGCTCATCGAGCGTCTCGAAGGTCGGGCAGTTCGCAAGCTCGGTGACGCGGCTGCGATGCGCCGGCAGCGGATCGACGACGCCGACGAGGTGCACGTCGGGCAGACCGGCGAGCACGCGGGCATGATTGCTGCCCATCACGCCGGCTCCGATCACGCCGACTCGCAGCGCCTGCCTCAGCTCGGCCTTGTGGCCCGCCCCCTTGGAACTCATGTCATCGACCCCATCAATGTCCCCGGATTGCGACGTCACGGATTGGCCGCAACGGTTAACGAACGGCAAATCACCGGTCGAAGCTCTCCTAGCATGCCGCTTGAAGCGAGGCGAATGCGGAAACCCTTTTCAGGACACGATTTGATTCAGAAAGTTACATCGGGTGCGGACGAAAAGCGCTGTCTTTTGAACGGCGTGCACGATGCCCTTCACGTGTGGCGAGCGCCCTGCTCACGCGTCACGACAGGCCGCGAAGGTAACCGTCGATGCGTCTTCACGCCTGCGTGTTGGCTACGGCAGGAGGTAACACGGTGGAGCCCGCCGGCGAAGGAGATCACGTCACATCGCGGGAGAACACCCATGACCCTCAGCCTCGCCTCGCTCCGCTACGCCTCATCCTTCGCCGTGCTGCTCGCCTCGCTTGCCCCGTGGTCGCCGTCGGCGGCCGCGGTGGATCGGCCCGTCGTCATCGAGCTCTTCACCTCGCAGGGCTGCTCCTCCTGCCCGCCTGCAAATGCCTATCTGAACGAGCTGGTGCGGCAGCGCCGCGACGTGCTGCCGCTCGCCTTTCACGTCACCTATTGGGACCGGCTGGGCTGGAAGGATCCGTTCTCGCTGCCGGCCGCCACCGACCGCCAGGCCCGCTACGGCAGCCGCTTCGGCGACGGCTCCTACACGCCGGAGATCGTCGTCGACGGGGTGACGGGTCATGTCGGCTCCAACAGGGCCGAGGTGGGAGCCGCGATCAATCGCGCCAGGGGCGCGAGCGCGACGGCGGCGCGGCTCAAGCTCGCACGCAATGGCGACAGGCTCACGGTCGAGGTCGGCGGCGGTGAAGGACGCGGACGCCTCCTCCTGGTCGGCTTCGATCATCGGCATGAAACGGCGATCCGCCGCGGCGAGAATGGCGGCCGCACGCTGGAGGAGCTCAACGTGGTGCGCTCGGTGCGCACGCTGGCAGATTGGAGCGGCGCCGCGCTGCGCCTCACCGAGCCGATGCCGGAGGGCGAGGATGCCGCCGTGATTCTCGAAGCGGCGGACGGGCGCATCGTCGGCGCGGCGCGATTGTAGTATGCGGTCAGGAGGAGGCGCAGTACCGGTGCCAGAACTGGCGGTAGCCCTCCTCCACCTTGCGCGTGTAGGTCTCGACATTGCCGGCGGCCGAGTTGGCAACCATGGCCGGCAGTTCAGCACGCAGCTTCGCCAGCGTCGCGGGTGCGGCAGCATATTTCAGCGCGATGGCGATGTAGCCGTCATCGTCGGAGGCCACGAAGTCGCCGAGCCCGACCGCCGTGTTGATCGCCGCGGCCGCGCGCGCCGCCGCGCCGTGGCCGAGCTTGGCGATGACGGGGACGCCGGCCTGCAGCGACTCCCAGGTGCTGACGCCGCCGTTCTGCGGGAACGGGTCGAGCGACATGTCGATGCCTGCGAACTGCGCGATGTGCTGGTCGCGCGTCGACAGGCCGAGGCAGGTGATGCGCTCCTGCGCGATGCCATGCGCCACGAACCGCGCGACGAGACCGTCGCGCAGCAAGGGCGCATCGAGCGCGCCGTTCTTGACGACGATCCGCGAGCCCGGCAGCGCGCCCATCAGGCGGGACCAGAGCGCGAGCGCAGGCTCGGAGATCTTGTCGATCCGGTTGAAGACGCCGAACGTGACGGTGCCGTTGCGCAGCATCGGCAGCGGCGTCGGCTGCCATCCCGGCAAGGGATCGGTGGTGATCACGGCCGGCAGATCATAGACCCGCTCGGCAAACAGCGGACGCACAGCCTCCGGCACGGTCACCGGATCGGCGAAGAAGTAGTCGATGGTCGGAAGCCCCGTGCCGGTGCCGCTGCCCCACGCCGTGACCTGCACCGGCGCCGGCTTGCGCGCGAACACCGGCAACCGGTTGCCGGCGGAATGGCCGGAGAGGTCGACGAGGATATCGACCTGATCGGCCTCGATACGGTCGCTCAGTTCCTCATCGGACATCTGCCAGGCGTCGACCCAGAGGTCGGCGGCAGAACGGCATCGCTCGGTCGTGCCATCCTGCAGCGGCGAGCAGGAATAGCAGACGACCCTGAACGCCTGATGGTCGTGGTGGCGCAGGACCGGCAGGAACACCAGGGCAGCCGAGTGATTCCTGAAATCGGACGAGACGTAGCCGATGGTGAGCCGCCGCTCCGGATCGCGGTCGCGGACCGGCGGCGGCCGGCGCGTGATCTTGCTGCCGATCCTGGTCCACCATTCCCGGCGTACCGCCTGATGCTGAGCGAAATCGGTATCCGGCATGAAGTCGAGCAGGAAGATCTTCGCGGTAATCGCATCACCGAAATCCGGCTTGATCTCGAGCGCACGCTCGAAGTGCTGCAAGGCCGTCGCGAGATCGCCCTGCTTGCAGAAGCATTCTCCGAGCCAGGTCCAGGCAACCTCCGACTGCGGGTTCTGCTCCAGCACCTTGCGGCAGGCATCCATCGCCGGCGCGATATTGTCCTTGATGGCGCTGAGCTGCGCGAAGCCCAGGAGCGCGACGTCCAGCCGCGGATCGAGCGCCAGCGCGGCCTCGAAATCGGGCATCGCCTTGTCGAAACGTCCGGCCTGCTGATGCAGCCGGCCGCGCTGCGCCAGCACCTGCGCGGCGTTGGGTTTGATCGCAAGCGCGGCGTCGAATGCCGCGAGCGCCTCGTCGGAATGGCGGAGATTGATGCTGGCGAGTCCCTTGCCGAACATCGCCTCCATGTGACGCGGGTTGAGCGACAACGCGCGATCGAAGCTCGCATTGGCCTCTGCATTGCGGGCGAGCGGAAGCAGCGCCATGCCGCGATTGCAATAGGCGTCGGCATAGTCGGGCTTGAGCGCGATCGCCCGGTCATGCGCGGTGATCGCCTCCTCCGGCCGCCCCAGGCGCATCAGCGTGTTGCCGAGGCCCGTGAGCGCCACGAGCAGATTCGGCTTCAGCGCGATCGCCCGTTCCTGGCATTTGCGCGCCTCGTCGAAGCGCTTGCGGTTGAACAGCGCGAGACCGAGATTGGAGAGCGCCTCGGCATGCCGCGGCTCGATCTCCACGGCCCTGGTCAGGGCCTGCTCGGCGAGGTCGAGCTGGCCGCCGTCGAGCGCCGTGACGCCGAGCAGGTGCAGCGCATCGAAATGGTCGGGAAGCAGCGCCAGAATCTGGCCGCAGATCGCCTGCGTCTCGGCGTGACGGCCGGCACGATACGCCGCCACGGCGCGCGGCATGAGCTCATCGGCCTGCTTGCGATGCTTCTTCTGCAATCTCGCATTCTGGAAGGCGCGAGAGCCGACATTGCTTGCCAAAAGACTTGCCTCCACGAGGAGCGTGCAGATCGCGGGAACGCGGTGAACTCACATGCGGCACGAGCGGATGCCGCGACACCAGAACTAGCCGGCGCAATGGCGGCGCCAGAACAGGCGATAACCCTCCTCGACCTTGCGCGCGTAGGTCTCGACATTGCCCGCGGCCGAGCCTGCGACCATCGCCGGCAGAGCAGCCCGCAGCCTGGCGAGCTCCGCCGGCCGAGAGGCCCACTTCGCGGCGAGCGCAACATAGCCCTCGTCGTCCTCGGCCACGAACTCGCCGAGCCCGACCGCCGTGACGATCGCGGCTGCGGCGCGCGACGCCGCGCTGCAGCCGAGCCTGGCGATGACCGGCACGCCGGCCTGCAGCGATTCCCAGGTGCTGACGCCGCCATTCTGCGGAAACGGATCGAGCGAGATATCGACCTGGGCAAACTGCGCGATCTGCTGCTCGCGCGTCGACCAGCCGAGACAGACGACCCGCTCCGGCGCGACACCATGGGCGGCGAAGCGCGCCAGGAGACGGTCGCGCAACAAGGGATCATCGAGCGAGCTGCTCTTGATCACGATGCGCGAGTCCGGCAGCTGCTGCATGATGCGGGTCCAGACGATCAGCGCAGCATCGGAGATCTTGTCGAGCCGATTGAACACGCCGAAGCTGACAAAGCCGTTATTGAGCATCGGCAGCGGTGTCGGCGCGATGTCCGGCAACGCTTCGGTGGTGATCACCGCCGGCAGGTCGTAGACCTGCTCGGCGAACAGATGACGCACGGCGTCGGGCACCGTCACCGGATCGGCCAGGAAGTAGTCGATGGTCGGCAGTCCCGTGCCGGTGCCGCTGCCCCAGGCCGTGACCTGGACAGGTGCGGGCTTGCGGGCAAACAGCGGCAGCCGGTTGCCGGCGGAGTGGCCGGAGAGATCGACCAGGATATCGACGCCATCGGCCGTGATGCGGTCGGCGAGTTCGTCGTCCGACATCTGCACGGCGTCGACCCAGAGATCGGCGCAGGCACGGAACTGCGCGGTCACACTGTCCTGCACCGGCGAGCAGGCGTAGCAGACGATCGCGAAATTCTGCGGGTCGCGATGCCTGAGTACCGGCAGAAACGTCAGCGCGGCCGAATGATTGCGGAAGTCGGACGAGACGTACCCGATCGTCAGGCGTCGTTCCGGGTCGAGATCGCGCTTGGCCGCCGGCCGGCGCGGGATGTGGGCGCCGATCCGCTGCCACCATTCGCGCCGCACCGCCTGCTGGAGCGCGAAATCGGCCTCCGGCATGAACTCGAGCGTGAAGATCTTGGCGGTCATCGCCTCGGCGAAATCGGGCCTGATCTCGAGGGCGCGATCGAAATGTGCGACGGCCGAGGCGACCTCGCCCTGCTTGCCATAGCAGACGCCGAGCCACAGCCAGGCCTCCTCGGAGCGCGGATTCTGCTCCAGCACCTTGCGGCAGGCGTCGACGGATTGGGCGACGTCCTTGAAATGGCCGAGCTGGGCCTTGCCGAGCAGCGCCATCTCCAGCATCGGATCACGCGCCAGCGCCGCCTCGTAGTCCGCCTTCGCCTGGTCGAAACGCCCGGCCATCTGATGCAGCCGGCCGCGCTGGGCGAGCACCTGCGGTGCACCGGGCTTGATGGCGAGCGCCGCATCGAAGGCCGCGAGCGCATCGGTCACGTGACGCAGATTGATGCTGGCGAGCCCCTTGCCGAACATCGCCTCCATGTGGCGCGGATTGAGCGACAGCGCGCGGTCGAAGCTCTCGTTGGCCTCCGCGTTGCGACCGAGCGGAAGCAGCGCCATGCCGCGGTTGCAATAGGCGTCGGCATAGTCGGGCTTGAGCGCGATCGCGCGGTCATGCGCCGCGATCGCCTCGTCCGGCAGGCCGAGCCGCATCAGCGTGTTGCCGAGGCCCGTCTGCGCGACCACGAGGGCTGGCTTCAGCGCAATCGCCCGCTCCTGGCACTTGCGCGCCTCCTCGAAGCGCTTGCGGTTGAACAGCGCGAGACCGAGATTGGAGAGCGCCTCGGCATTCCGCGGCTCGATCTCCACGGCCTTGGTCAGCGCCTGCTCGGCGAGATCGATCTGGCCACCGTCGAGCGCCGTCACACCGAGCAGATGCAGGGCATCGAAATGGTCCGGCAGCAACGCCAGGATCTGGCCGCAGATCGCCTGGGCCTCGGCCCGCCGACCACCGCGATAGGCGGCGACGGCCGCGGGCATCAGCGCATCGGCCTGCTTGCGGTGTTTCTTCTGCAGCCTCGCATTCTGAAACGCACGGGAACCGACATCGCTTGCCAAAGACGGCCTCCGAATGACGCGTGGATCTACATATCGGGCTTGTTCACGCGCGACCTTGCTTCAGGCCGCGACGGATGGGCCTCAGCCGCCAGTAGCGCAATAGCGGCGCCAGAACTGGCGATACCCCTCCTCGACCTTGCGCGTGTAGGTCTCGACGTTGCCGGCGGCCGAGTTGGCCACCCGCATCGGCAGCTCCGCACGGAGCTGAGCGAGCTCGGCCGGCCGCGCCGCGTGCTTCAGGGCGATCGCAATGTACCCCTCGTCGTCCTCGGCCACCCAGTCGTCGAGCCCGATCGCCTTGACGATCGCGCCGCCGGCCCGCGACGCCGCGCTGTTGCCGAGCTTGGCAACCACGGGAACGCCGGCCTGCAGCGATTCCCAGGTGCTGACGCCGCCATTCTGCGGGAACGGATCGAGCGAGATGTCGATGTTGGCGAACGCCGCGATGTGCTCATGGCGCATCGAGGCGCCGAGACAGGTGAGGCGGCTCTCGTTGACACCGTGCGCGGCGAAGCGGGCGATCAGCGTGTCGCGCAGGAATGCGTCCTCCAGCGCGCCGTTCTTGATGACGATGCGGGCGTCCGGCAACGCTTGGAGCAGCGCCGACCACACCCTCAGCACCTCGTCGGAGATCTTGTCGACGCGGTTGAAGACACCGAAGGTGACGTAGCCGTTGCGCAGCATCGGCAGCGGCGTCGGCTGCGCGTCCGGCAGCGGATCCGTGGTGATCAGCGCCGGAAGATCGTAGACCTGCTCGGCGAACAGCGGCCGCACCGCCGCCGGCACCGTCACCGGATCGGCAAAGAAGTAGTCCATCGTGGGCAATCCCGTGCCGGTCGCATTGCCCCATGCGGTGACCTGGATCGGCGCGGGCTTGCGGGCGAACACGGTGAGCCGGTTGCCGGCCGAATGACCGGAGAGGTCGACGAGAATGTCGACCTGGTCGGCCTGGATGCGATCGGCCAACTCATCGTCGGAGAGCTGAGATCCGTCGACCCAGCCGTCGGCCGCAGCCTTGCACTGCTCGGTGACTGAATCGACCAGCGGCGAGCACGAGTAGCAGATGACCTTGAACGCCGCGTGGTCGTGATGGCGCAGCACCGGAAGGAAGGTCAGCGCGGCCGAATGACTGCGGAAGTCGGACGACACGTAGCCGACGGTGATGCGGCGATCCGGATCACGGTCGATGGCGGCGAGCTGGCGCTGCGAGATATGCGCGCCGATCCGCTCCCACCATTCGCGGCGGACGGCCTGATGCACGGCGACGTCGGCGCCGGGATAGAAATCGAGCGCGAAGATCTTCTTCATCATTGCATCCTCGAAATCCGGCTTGATCTCGAGGGCGCGGTCGAAGTGCTGGATGGCGCCGGCCGTGTCGCCCTGCTTCGCCAGGCACGTGCCGAGCCAGATCAGCGCGACCTCCGACGCCGGATTCTGCTCCAGCACCCGCTTGCAGGCCAGCATCGCCGGAGCGATCCGCTCGGTGAGCACGCAGACATGCGCCTTGCCGAGCAGCGCCGCCTCGAGCCCGGGGTCGGTCGCCAGGGCGGCATCGAAATCGGCCTCGGCCTCGGCGAACCGTCCCATCTGCACGTAGAGGCGGCCACGCTGCGCGATGACGGCCGCCGTGCCCGGCTTCATGGCAAGCGCGGCGTTGAAGGCGGCGAGCGCCTGCTCGAGGTGCCGCAGATTGATGCTGACCAACCCCTTGCCGAAGGTCGCCTGCATGTGCCGCGGCGCCAGTGCCAAGGCGCGGTCGAAGCTCTGTCTGGCCTCCTCGTTGCGCAGCAGGAGCAGTTGCGCCATGCCGCGATTGCAGTAGGCGTCGGCGAAGTCGGGCTTCAGCGCGATGGCGCGGTCATGCACCTCGATCGCCTGCGCGAACAGCTGCATGTTCATCAGGGTGTTGCCGAGGCTCGTCAGCGCCGTGGCGAAATTGGGCTTGAGCGCGACGGCGCGCTCCTGCACCGCGCGCGCCTCTTCGTAGCGCTTCATGCTGAACAGCACGAGGCCGAGATTGGCCAGGGCCTCGGCATTGCGCGGCTCCACCGCGACCGCGCGGGTCAGGGCCTGCTCGGCGAGGTCGAGCCGACCGCTGTCGAGCGCGGAGGCGCCGAGAAGGTGAAGGGCGTCGAAATGATCGGGCACGAGGGCCAGCGCCTGACCGCAGATGGCCTGGGCATCGGCATGCCGGCCCGCCCTGTAGGCCTCGACGGCCTTCGGCAGCAGGCCGTCGGCCTGCTTGCGGTTCTTCTTCTGCAGGCGCGCGTTCTGGAACGCGCGCGATCCGATCGTGCTTTGCAAGGAAGCTCTCCGGCGGACGACGTCCGGGGCTATCTAGCACGGCTCGCGTGATTCGCGGCGAGACCCCGCCCTACTCGCGGCGGTAATCGTCCTCGATGCGGATGATGTCGTCCTCGCCGAGATAGGACCCGGTCTGGACCTCGATCAGTTCCAGCAGGATCTTGCCCGGGTTCTCCAGCCGGTGCACCGCGCCCATCGGAATGTAGATCGATTCGTTCTCGTGCACGGTCTTGACCGTCTCGTTGATGGTGACCCGCGCCGCGCCGCGCACTACGATCCAGTGCTCGGAGCGGTGATAGTGCTTCTGCAGCGACAGCCGCTGGCCGGGCTTGACGATGATGCGCTTGACCTGATGACGCTCGCCATTGTCGACCGACTGATAGCTGCCCCAGGGCCGATGCACCTTGATGTGCGCCTCGGTCACTTCGGGCGCGACGGTCTTGAGCTTGGCGACCAGCCGCTTCAACCCGTTGGCATCGCGCTGGCGCGACACCAGCACGGCATCCTGCGCCGCCACCACGACGAGATCATCGACGCCCTCGAGCGCGACCAGCGCCTTGTCGGTGACCACGTTGCAGTTGCGGGAATCCTCGAACACGGCGGCGCCGCGCGCGGCATTGCCCTGCCCGTCCTTATCGGACAGTTCCCAGACCGCATGCCAGGAGCCGACATCAGACCAACCGCACGACACCGCCACCACGGCGGCACGTTCAGTCTTTTCCATCACGGCATAGTCGATCGAGATCGGCTTGGCCGCCGCGAAGGCATCGGAGTCCAGGATGATGAAGCCGAGGTCGCGGCCGGCCTTGGAGACAGCGTCGATCACCGTCTGCACGCTGCCCGCATCGAACTTGCGGTATTCATCGAGCAGGACCGACGCGCGGAACATGAAGTTGCCGCTGTTCCAGAGATAGCCTTCGCGAATGTAGCGCTCAGCGGTCGGCTGATCCGGCTTCTCGACGAATTTCGCGACGGCCCGCACTTCCCCGGATACCGATGCACCCGGGCTGATATAGCCATATTCGGTGGCCGCGCGCTCCGGATTGACGCCGAAGGTGACGATGCGGCCGGCCTCGGCGGCCGCGAGCCCCTGCCGGCACGCCGCGAGGAAGGCCGCGGTGTCGCGAACGACGTGATCGGCCGCGAGTGCCAGCACGACAGCGTCCTGATGGCGCGACTGGGCGAAGGCAGCTCCGGCTGCGATGGCCGGGCCAGAATCACGCCGCATCGGCTCCAGCAGCACGTCCGCCTCGATGCCGATCTCGGCCAGTTGTTCCAGCACCATGAAGCGATAGGCCAGGTTGGTGATGATGATCGGCCGTTCGAACAAGTCGGCATCGGATACGCGCAGCAGCGTGTCCTGGAACGTGGAACGGGCGCCGAACAGCGGCAGGAACTGCTTTGGGCGAACCTCCCGCGATGCCGGCCACAGCCGGGTCCCGGCGCCGCCGCACATGATGAGAGGAATGATGCGTCCGGTCATGAATCAACCCGTTAAATTCGGTGATAGTCGCGGTACCATTTCGCAAAACGTCCGATGCCGTCGGCGATCGAGGTCGCCGGCCGGAAGCCGATGTCGCGTTCGAGGTCGCTGACATCAGCATAGGTCGCCTCGACGTCGCCGGGCTGCATCGGCAGCATTTCCCTGATGGCCGGCCGCCCGAACTCCTTCTCTAGTAATGTTATCACGTCCATCAGCTGTTCGGGATGATTGTTGCCGATATTGTAAATCCGCCATGGCGCCCGGCTGCTCGACGGATCGGGCCTGTTTCCATCCCAATCCGGGTTTCCCTGGGGCGGGCGGCCGATCAGGCGGACGATGGCCTGCACGATGTCGTCGACATAGGTAAAATCACGCCGCATCCGGCCTTGATTGAACAGCTTGACCGGCTGCCCGGCGAGGATGGCCTTGGCAAAGATGAACATCGCCATGTCGGGACGGCCCCAGGGGCCGTAGACGGTAAAGAAGCGCAGGCCGGTTGACGGCAGCCGGTACAGATGGCTGTAGGAATGCGCCATCAGCTCGTTGGCCTTCTTGCTCGCCGCATAGAGGCTGATCGGATGATCGACATTGTCCTTGACCGAGAACGGCAGCTTGGTGTTGGCGCCATAGACCGATGAGGACGAGGCGAACAGCAGGTGTTCGCAGCCGTGATGGCGGCATCCTTCGAGGACGTTGATGAAGCCTTCGAGATTGGCGTCGACATAGGCGTGCGGATTTTCCAGCGAGTAGCGCACGCCGGCCTGGGCCGCGAGATGCACCACGGCGGGAAAGCGATGCTGGGCAAACAGCGCCTTGATGCCGGCGCGGTCGACGAGATCGAGCTTGTGGAAGGTGAAGCCGGGCTGCCTCTTGAGAATGTCGAGGCGCGCTTCCTTCAGCTTCGGATCGTAATAAGCGTTGATGTTGTCGATGCCGACCACCTGCCGTCCCTCGGCGAGCAGCCGCTGCGATAGGTGAAATCCAATGAAGCCGGCGGCGCCGGTCACGAGGATGGGATGATCTGCCATGGTCGCTCCGTCAGGGTCGCCACAGTTCGATGGCGGCGGGTTTGCTCGCGCGGTCGAGCTTCATCTTCACGTCGAGCACGAGGCCGCTCTCCTCGCGCAGCAGGCCCTGCACGAGAGCCCAGCCTCCGGCGAGATACTGATCGTGCGACACGGCCAACACCACCGCGTCGGCTGGGCGCAGCGCCTCGATCGCCGTCAGGCCGATGCCATACTCCTCGTGCACCGCCGCTGCATCGGCGAGGGGATCGGCGATCTGCACCTCGACGCCGAACGACTGCAATTCGCTGATGATGTCGATCACCCGCGAATTGCGGATGTCCGGCACGTTCTCCTTGAACGTCATGCCGAGAATGGTGACGACGCCCCCCCGGCCCTTCCGCCGCAGCAATCCGCGGATGCATTCGCGCGCGATGCGCCGGCCCATCTCGTCATTGATGCGGCGGCCCGCCAGGATCACCTCGGGATGGTAGCCCGCCTTCTCGGCGCGGTAGGTGAGGTAATACGGATCGACGCCGATGCAGTGGCCGCCGACCAGGCCGGGGGTGAACGGCAGGAAGTTCCACTTGGTCGCGGCAGCCGCGAGCACGTCGCCGGTATCGATCTCCAGTGCCTGGAAGATCAGCGACAACTCGTTCATGAAGGCGATGTTGAGATCGCGCTGGGTGTTCTCGATCACCTTGGCCGCCTCGGCGACCTTGATCGAGGGCGCGCGATGGATGCCGGCGGTGACGACCGAGCCGTAGACGGCGGCGACGATCGCGAGCGTCTGCGGATTCTGTGCCGAGACCACCTTGGTGATGGTCTCGAAGCGATGCGTCTTGTCGCCGGGATTGATGCGCTCCGGCGAATAGCCGACGTTGAAATCCGTCCCCGCCTTCAGCCCCGAGCAGCTCTCCAGCAACGGGACGCAGTCTTCTTCGACGGCGCCCGGGTACACGGTCGACTCATAGACGACGACGTCGCCGCGTTTCAGAACGGCTCCCACCGTGCGCGTCGCGGCCAGCATGGCGCCGAGATCGGGCCGCCGCGCGCTATCGATCGGGGTCGGAACGGTGACGATGAAAAAATCGGCAGTCGCGATATCATCCGGCTCGCTGGTGAAGCGCAGGCCTGGCCGGCGCAGGTCGGCCGCATCGACCTCGCAGGTCCGGTCCCTTGCATCCTTCAGCTCCGCGACCCGCACCGCATCGATATCGAACCCGATCGTCGGGCAGCCTGTCCGCGCGAACGCAGCCGCGACCGGCAGGCCGACATAGCCAAGGCCTATCACCGCAATCTTCCGGCCATGAGACATAAATTGATATTCCGGTCGTTTCGGAGGCCATTGACGCCACCCCTGCGACTGTTTAGCCACCGGGGCATCAGGACCGCAAGGGGCGGCTAAGGCTCCCCCTCGACCGGGGTCCGGCCTTGCCAGGACGGGAGTTGCGCGTATCGCACTCGGCTTGGACCGTTTCAACCAAGAGCGAAGCCAGCCTGGCATGCGTGCGTTTTTGATTCTTCTCCTCCGGATCGTGGTGTCGCTGGCCCTACTGTATCTCGCTTTGCGCGGGATCAACTTTGCGGCGATCCGCGAACGGCTCAGCCAGATCAACATCGGCTGGATCGGGCTGGCGGTGGCCATCACGCTGGTGCAGATCTTCATCGGCGCCCTGCGGTGGCGCGAGATCTCCGCGCTGTGCGGCGCGCCGCTGACGGACCTGCAAGCGTTCCGCTACAACATGATCGGCGCCTTCTTCAATCAGACCCTGCCGTCCTCGATCGGCGGCGACGCCGTGCGTCTCTGGCTGATCGGGCGCACCGGCGCCGGCTGGCGCGCTGCCAGCTACTCGATCCTGACCGACCGCGCCGTCGGCTTCATTGCACTGGCGCTGATCATCGTCGCGAGCCTGCCGTGGAGCTATGGCATGATCGCCGACGAGCACGGGCGGCTGGCCCTGGTGCTGGTCGACGCCGCCGCGCTGGCGGCCGGCGTCGGCTTCCTCACCATCGGCCATCTGCCGGCGGCGTGGATGAAGGCGTGGTGGCCGACGCGTCACGTCTATGCCTGCTCGGTGATCGCGAACAAGGTGATCTTCGGCCGAACCACGGCTGCAAAGATCGCCGCGCTGTCACTGTCGATTCACGTGCTGGCCGTCGTCATCGCCTGGTGCGCGGTGCGCTCCATCGCGGCGCCAGCCGCATTCGAACAACTGTTCCTGCTGACCCCGCCGATCATGCTGATCACGATGCTGCCGATCTCGATCGCCGGCTGGGGCGTGCGCGAGGCGACGATGATGGTGGCTTTCGGCTATGCCGGATTGGCGCCGACGGACGGCACCGTGGTCTCGATCCTGTTCGGCGCGGTCTACTTCATCGTCGGCGGCATGGGCGGGCTGGTGTGGATTCTCAGCGCCGAAAAAGGCGCCGGCCGCCTCGCCGTTCCCGCGACGGTCGAAGACTGACCTGGATCATGATGCGATTCCACGGAATCGCATCATGATCTCATCTCTTTGTTTGAGCATGATCTTTTCGGAAAACCGGTTTCCACTTTTCCGGATCATGCTCTAAGCGGCGCGCGCCCATTCGTCGTGCCAGGCCTGCGCCATCAGCACGTTCCACAGCCAGTAGGAATGATTGTGGCGGCGGCTGAGATGCTCGTCGAACATGCGCGTCACCCGCACCGGATCGAACAGGCCCTGCCGCCTCAGCCGCTCCGGCGACAGCAGGTCCGAGGCCCATGATTTCAACGGCCCACGCAGCCACGCGTCGAGCGGAATGCTGAAGCCGGTCTTCGGCCGGTCGATCATCTCCGCCGGCACGTGGCGATACAGCACCTGCCGCACCAGCCATTTGCCGCGGCCGTCCCGCACCTTCATGCCGGCGGGCACCTTGGCCGAGAACTCGACGACGTCCTTGTCGAGGAACGGCACACGCGTCTCCAACGCAACCGCCATCGCCGCGCGATCGACCTTCTGCAGGATGTCGTCGCTGAGATAGCTGAGGGAATCCGCCAGGGTCATGCGGTCGAGCGGATCGAGCCGCGCCGCGAGCTGCCGCATCTCGCTCCCCGCCCAACTCTCCTGCTCCGTGCCACCCACCACCGTGCCGGCCGGATCCTGATCGATCGAGCACAGCGCCCGGTAGAGGCCATCAAAGCCGTCGGCGGCAATGACGCGGCCGAGCTTGGCCACCTGATCGCCGGCATGCCGAACCTTCAATCGCGCCGGCAACACCGGCTGCAGCGCCCTGAGAACCGTCTCGGCCGGCTCCGGGGCGATCGCGCCGAGAACGGCGCCAATGGCACGCCGCAGCGGCATCGGCACGCGACCAAGACGCGCCTGCAGCGCGCCGCCCCAGACATGCCTGTTGTAGCCGCCGAACAGCTCGTCGCCCGCGTCACCTGACAATGCGACGGTCACATGCCGGCGCGCGAGCTGCGCGACCAGATGCGTGGGGATCTGCGAGGAGTCGGCGAACGGTTCGTCATAGATCCGCGGCAGCTTCGGCACCACGTCCATCGCGGTCCGCGCATCGACGTACAGCTCGGTATGATCCGTGCCGAGATGCTGGGCAACCCTGCGGGCGTCCTCGGCCTCGTTGTAGCCACCTTCGGCAAAGCCGATGCTGAAGGTGCGGACCGGCTGGCTCGCCCCCGCCTGCATCAAGGCCACGATGGTCGATGAATCGACGCCCCCGGACAGGAACGCGCCGAGCGGCACGTCCGACAGGCACTGCCGCTTCACGGCGACCGACAGCAACTGCTCCAGCCGATCGACGGCCTCGCGCTCGTCGGCGATGCGATCCTCCTGGGCGGCAGCGACGCGATCGCGCAGCGACCAATAGGGTTGCGGCAGTGGCCAGCCGCCGGGAGCCGCATCCGAGGCGAAGCTCACGAACGACGCCGGTGGCAGCTTCCGGATGCCGGTCCAGATCGTGGCGGGCGCAGGCACGTAGGAAAAGCGCATGAACGCCGTGAGCGCCGCGCGGTCGAGCGACGGCGCCCAGGAGGGATGCGCCGCCAGCGCCTTGAGCTCGGAGCCGAACACCAGATCGGCGCCGCTCCAGCCGTAGAACAGCGGCTTTTCGCCGAAGCGGTCTCGCGCCAGGATCAACTGCCGAGTTTCGGCGTCCCAGAGCCCGAAGACGAACATGCCGATCAGGCGCTGAAGCGCCGGCTCAACGCCCCATCGGCTGATCGCGGCGAGCAGCGTTTCGGTGTCGGAATGACCGCGCCAATTCGGCGCGGCGCCGGCGGCCTCCAGCTCTGCACGGACATCGAGATGGTTGTAGATCTCGCCGTTGAAGGTGACGGTGTAACGTCCGCAGGCACTGTGCATCGGCTGCGCCCCGGCCTCGGAGAGATCGAGGATCGCCAGACGGCGATGTCCGAAGGCAAGTCCCCTCGCAGCACTGATCCAACTGCCGGACGCATCGGGGCCGCGATGCGCCAGCGCTGCCGTCATCCGTTCGACGATCCCAGTCAGTTGAGCCTGGTCGGCTCCGCCGGGGCGAAACAGGCCGGCTATGCCGCACATGGTACCCTCTCCGGCGCTTCGTCCCCCGTCTGCATGGCTCAGTGACCCTCACCAGCGTCGTGCAGCAACTCCGTCTCATGATTGGCCAGGAAACCGAGGCTCGGACGGCTGGTGCCGTAGTAATAGGGGAGCCCCAGCGCACGCCTCCAGCGCGACAGCAGTCGTGCGCCATCGTGATCGCCTTCGAATTCAGCCAATCGACCGTCGGCGATGGCCAGGACCTCATCCGCCGTGTGGCGGATGTCGTCCGCCGAGTTGGTCTCCGGATGCGCGCCGCTCCGGCCCAGCACGGCCGCATCGAACACGCGCCAGCGCCAGGGCGACGTTGTCAGTTGGTGCTGCGTCAGCACGGTGCCGTCTGCCAGTCTGACGGGCTTGAGGGCAAAACGGACGTTGCTGTTCCATAGCTGGGCGTCGGTCGTGATCGCATTCACGATCGCACAAGGAATGCCGAAACTGACAGCGACATTCGTCAACCCGGACGTCGTCCCGATGAAGGCGCGGGCGTGGCGGATCAGGTGGATGTCCATCGGCTCCGATCTGAATTCGCTCAGCGCGTAATCGATCGTGCGAGCCATCAGCGGAAGCCTCGGCGAGTTCGGACCACCGAGCTTGATGACCCAACCGCCACGGGAGGCGATCAGACGAATGGCGTCCAAAGACGTCTCGATCGGCGCATTGCGGTGGGTCTGCCCTGTGCCCATGAACTCGAAATAATGCGCTGCGTCCCGGGTGTGCAGGCACACATACCAGTCGTCGGGCTTCATGCCGTACCTGGAACGGAACGCATCGAAGCGAGCCGCAGCGGCGGCCGCACCCCGGTCGTAGGCATCACGCAACGGATGCCCTCTGCCCTCACGCTCCCATTGCTCGATGGCGATCGCACCCGCGTCCTGCCAGGGCACGACCCGCCCATCCGGCAGCCTGAACGCGTTGAAGTTCAACCCGCACCAGCGCTGCAAGGACAGCAGCTCCTCACCCAATCGCTCCGATACGGTTTCGCCGATCACCACGACCTTGCCGAAACCTTCAAACAGCTTGAAGAAGACCGCGTTGGCGATGCTATCGGGACGGACGACGATCACGGCTTCGCCTGACCACCAGCCCAGCTCTCGCATCCGAAACAGAATGTCGAGCATGCCCAGATGGCCGATCTGCGTCGCCCATTCCTCAGGAACGAGCCGCAGCGTATCGAAGGTGACGCCGAGCCGGTCGAGCAGACGCTTCAACTCATCAGAAAGCGGTGGCGGCGATGCCCGCAGTTCCCGCTGCGCATCCAAGGCGCGCTCATACAACCGAATTGCAATCTCGCCGCGACCGACATGCATCACGCGCTGGCCCGTGAAGTTGCACAGGTCGAACAGCCGGCCGGGAGCGCCGCAGAGGAAATCGAGGCTGTTGGGAACATAGCGCGGTGAATTCCGAGCTGCGATGTTCTGGTGGGGACGGAAAAAATGCAGGCTGCTCCGACCCGCCCAGAACATCGCGTCGAGCGCCGCCGCCTCATCCCCTTCGATCACGTCGACCATGGCCTTGTAGAAGGCGAGATCGACCATCGCTTCGAGCTGTTCTGGCTTCGCTCCCGCCGCGGCATCGCGCGCTTCCGAAAACTCGCCCAGCTCGAACAAGGATCGAACCAGCGCGTATCTGGTGTCCGCATCATCGAACGCCAAGGTTTCGCGGCCGACAGTCCCGGCCGCCTCGCGATAGGCGCCGATGCTGCTCAGGGCTTGAATCGAAGCGCCGGGGAAATATCGGCTGAGAGCCGTCGAAAAACGAAACTCCGGCCGAGCTGCAAGATGCGACGTCGCATAGGGAAAATACGCCTGAGCCAGGCGCCGCCGGAGTGGAAGTCTCGCGGCGAAAGCGATGACCAGACCAAGGAACACCGCGCGTCGCGGCAGCAGATTGAGGGTCGCTCCGACTATGACGAAGACCTGGTAGACAAACCGTCGGCGGCCGCCGCGCATCGGCCTTTGCTTTTGCAGTTTCATACGACCAAGTTCCACACAACCTTGAAATCCCGGATTCCGCGCGTTCGGATCAAGGCGGAGCCTGGACGACCGGCCATTCAAGTCGCCTGCGCGCCAAGGATCACGTCTCGGGATAAGGACAGTACGCTCGCCGAGTCCAATGCGAGAATTCCCCGTGGAGACATCGCCGCCGCGAATGCCAACCAAGGATTGAGCCGATTGGATCGCAGCTATAACAGAGGTGCCGGGAATTTTCCAAGCCGAACATGGGATGAACGCGAGCAAATCCGGATGAAATGAGAATTCAGAATCTTAGGCCCGGCGCCGATTGGTCTCGGGGAGTCCCACCTGATGCGCGAGGGCTCGGACGAAGCGTGTCGGACGACCCCGCGTGGAGGCGGCGGCTCCTCCTTGGTTGGAATTCAGCAAAATCGGCATCATTTGCCGTCGCCAACTCCAACGGGAAATGCCCGCTTGAAAGCCGCCGTCTTGACGATCTCGCGAGCGAGATAGCTCGTAAAGATCTGCGCCCCGTGCCTGTCCAAATGGCCGCCGCCGTCGATCGTCGTCAGGCCATCGAATGGCGGCGCGATCAGTTCGATGTTCAATTCCTTCGCCAGTTCTGCGGCCTGCTGGACGCAGGACTGGCTATGCGGGACCAATGTGAGCACGGCCTCTCCGCCCACTTCATGGAGAAATCTCTTCGCATAGTCGACAATCGCGGGGGTCGTATGGCAGTCGGGATCGCGGGCCGACAGCATCGGCTTGTTGCCCAAGGCGACATAGCCCGGATTGTCATCCAGCCCCATGTCACCATCAGCGATGTTGCGATAGAGGCCGGTGGGCGAGAAATGGCCGCTCTGATACGCCGCAATCAAGTCCTCGATACGCCAGTGCAGATTGCGGCCGACCACCGTCAGATACCCCCGTAGTCGGTTGCGCTGGACGGCGGCAATGGGCTGCTTCTGCGGACCAAGAGTGACGTTGAGGTCGTTGCTGAAGAAGTGCACGAACTGATCGTCGGCATTGATGATCCACAGACGCGGACGGATTTTCCAGCGTTGGATCACGAGCCGCGAGAACTCACCGCCGCGAATGCCCACGAAGGCCATGTTGTAGATCCCCAATCGACCGAGCACCGGCGATTGCGCGAGCGTCTGCCGGTCTACGGCATAGCTGACGAAGGACGGACCGAGAAAGACAATGTCAGCCTGCTCGGCGGCTCCGACCGATCCTCCCAGATTGCTGTAAAAGATATCCTGGTCCTGGATCTGCGGAATGCTGCGGCCTCCGAAATTACGATACCAGTTGGTGTCGCTTTGGCGCGGAATCTGCAGCAGCCCATCGCGCAACGTCCACGCGTCGAACGAGAAGAGCGACAAGCCGAGCGAAAACGCGAACGCGGCCGCCAGGCCGACAATTCCGACTGCAATGAGATAGCGCCCGAATCCGGCCGGTTCAGCTGACTTTTCCGGTGCAGACCGGCCGACTGTCGACATGACGCAATTTCCGCTCGATAGGTTGTCTCGGTGGGTGTCGTGGCAGCTGCTTTCGGCTCCGACGACGAGAGTCTAGACACGACGTCAGCCGGTGGAACAGAGGGCTTCCCACTCCTCCCAAGTTTGCTTTGCGCGGGAGCGCAGACCTATCGGGATGTCATCTGCATGATCCATCGAGGGGTTTCTTCGCCGCTGCGGTCATCGGCGAGAGTGATTGCGCGCCCCCTATCATGGCGGCGTTGGATTGGCGTCATTGGGTCGAATTTTGAGCTGCCATAGCAGAAGAATCATTGATCGAAAAGGGTCCGCCCTGTTCGAGAGGCCGGCCGCACGTCGCTGCCGTCAGCAGGCGGCACCCCCCGAAATTCGCAGCTGGAGCGGCGCACGCAACTTGGCAGCGCCCTCAATCATTGATAAAGCAGCGCAATATGCAGCAACATCAAGAAACTTGTTATGCTCTTCACGCAGTTTGAGTTTCTGTTCCTGTTCCTGCCGGTGACCCTGGTCGGCTATTTTCTGCTGGCTCGCTTTTTCGCCGCCCCTGTCGTGCGCCTCAGCTGGCTCGCCGCGGCGTCGCTCACTTTCTACAGCTATTGGGACATCCACTTCGTCCCGATCATCCTAATCTCCATCGTCTTCAATTATACGATGGGTCTGCTGATTGCCGGACAGACCGGAAAGCTCCGCACCGGCCTGTTTTCCGCTGCCATCACGCTCAACCTGGCCGCGCTCGCGTTCTACAAATATACGAATTTCGGCATCCAGATCCTCAATGCGATCACCGCGTCGAAGCACCCCTCGCTTGCGATCGTTCTCCCGCTTGGCATTTCGTTTTTCACCTTCACCCAGATCGCCTACCTCGCCGACGTCTATGGCGGGTATTCCGATGAACGAAGCTTTGTGAAGTACGGCCTGTTCGTCACGTATTTTCCGCATCTGGTCGCCGGCCCGATTCTCCATCACCGCGAGATGATGCCGCAATTCGGCTCGGAGGAGAGCCGACGAATTTCCATCGAGAAGGTCGCGGTCGGCCTTACGATTCTGACCATCGGACTTTTCAAGAAGTCGTTCATCGCGGACGGGTTCGGCGTGATCGCGAATCCCGTGTTCCAGGCCGCCAATTCGAGCCACCTTCACCTGATGGACGCCTGGGGCGGCGCGCTCGCCTACTCGCTGCAGATCTACTTCGATTTCTCGGGCTACTCCGACATGGCGATCGGCATTTCGATCATGTTCGGGATCCGGCTGCCCTTCAACTTCGATTCCCCCTACAAGTCGCTGAGCATCGTCGAGTTCTGGCGCCGTTGGCACATCTCGCTGTCGCGCTTCCTCCGCGACTATCTCTACATCCCGCTTGGCGGCAATCGCTACGGCGAGCACCGGAGAAACGCCAACCTCTTCGCCACCATGCTGCTCGGCGGTCTCTGGCACGGAGCAGGCTTCACCTTCATCATCTGGGGAGCGCTGCACGGGCTGTTTCTCATCGTCAATCATCGCTGGAGCAAATTCGTCGCGCAGCGACCGGCCCTCACCCGCCTGTCGGCGACCGCCTGGTATGCGGTGGCGGCGCTCTTGTTGACACAGTTCGTCGTGGTTCTGGCATGGGTTTTCTTCCGGGCCGACAATCCGAATGCCGCGGTCAGGCTCATCAAGGGGATGCTCGCCCTGTCCAACCCGGAGAAGATCACGGCAACGAACCTCGTCGATCCGCGCCTCATGATCGCAATCCTGGCAGGCTATGTCGCCTGTTTCACCCTGCCCAACGTGAACACGATGTTCGAGCGCTGGAAGGTCGGGCTCGACACCTACCACAACCCTCGTCCCTGGAGCATTCTGAACCTGAAGTGGCGACCGTCCCTGCCGTGGGCCATCGGAACTTCGATCGCGCTCGTGGCGGCGGTTCTGATGAACATCATCGCCGGAGACACCTCCCAGTTCCTCTACTTCCAATTCTAAGCTATCATCGCGCGCACCGCAGTGCTTTGCGCTGATGTTAATGAGCATGGTTTCAGACGACAGCTGCATGGATGATCAACCGCGGCCACCGCTTTCGGCACAGTCGATGGATTGCACGCGGCGTTACGTCACGACGGTTCTGGCGACCTCCGCGCTGACCGGCTACCTGCTTCCCGCGACTCTTTTTCAACTAGCCCGGCCATTCGGCGCTACGAAAACTCTGCAGGATCTGGCTGAGTCGCAGCGAAAGAACCCCGGGCAAATCGTACTTCCCTTTGATCTGCGCTACAATGCAGCGTTCAAGTTGGCGAGGCTCGAGCAGGAGCGTCCCGAAGTCATCTGGATCAGTTCATCGCGCGCAGGCTCGTTTCGTGCCGCCCATTTTGTTCCATACAGCTTCTACAATCTCTCGTTCACGGCTTGGACGACTGACCAGATGGTCGATCTGTTCGAGCGCGCCACACGGTTCGCGCCTCCCAGGGTCGCCATTCTCTCACTGGATCACTTCTTGTTTGCCGAGCGTTGGGAAGAATGGTTCGCTCTTCCACGAAAGATGCGTTACGATCTCGCGCTCACCTATGTGAGATCAAGCCTTTTGGATTTCGCGCGGACGGCAGCGCGCAATCCGGCGCCATTCCGGAACTACGCCAGCTCGCCGACGGCCTTCGTCGGCACCCAGTCCATCCTTCATGGGGAAGGCTTCCGCAGTGACGGATCCTACCTCTATTCACCGGCACATATTGCCGATGCGCGCTCACGTTACTTGAATGCCGAAACGCTCGCCGGGAGCCTTCCTCGCGCGCCAGGCGTGTCGTCACGGCTGAAACAGCCGATCGCTCGACTCGCGGAAATCGCGAAATCTCGCAAGGTAAAGCTCATTGGCGTTCAGTTGCCGTTCATTCGGGCTGGCGTTGATCTTCTAGATCGCGAACAGGACGGTCCTCAGAGGTTCGGTGCTTGGCGAGAGTTCGCGAGCAAGCAAACTCGGGACTGGATGCAGGAGATGGGAATCCGCTTCTTCGATTTGGCGCGCCTAACGATGGAGCATGAGACGGCCAGTTTCGTGGACGCCTATCATTTGGCGGAGGCCGGCGCCGCCCGAACGATGCTGCATTTGCTGAATGATCCGGATTTTCGAGCTGAGTTTCCGAGGATCGACCCCTCAGAGATCCGGCGATCACTCGCTTCTTCACCGCAAACCTGAGCACCATACAACGCTCTTTGGCCAGCACCTCTGAGTCGTCAGCTCGACACGTGGACAGTCAACGTCCGAATGTTGCTTGTTGGGGACCAAAGATGGCCGAGCTTTGCGGCAGGAGACGGAATGGATACAAGCCCGTGACCCGGTATATCGCGATAGTCATAACGCTGTTCGCTGCCGCGTTCGTGCCGCTGCTGGCGATGTTGGAATGGGCGGGCTGGCAATTGGGCGCCACGGTTCCGCTTTCAGTGATCGCGGCGGAGCAGTCACAAAGCGACCGGCTCGTCTGGCTTGGGACGTTCAAGGACTATGCCGCTTACAAGCTGGAGCGAATTAGGCGAACTCGCCCTGAGATCTTGCTGGTGGGAAGTTCCCGCTGCGGCCAAGCCCGCGAACAGATGTTTCGCCCCTATCGCAGCTATAACGCCTGCCTGACGGCTTGGCCTCTCGCGCACGTCGTAGATTTCGTCGATCGCGCGACCACAGCTGCGAAACCGCGCGTCGTCGTCGTGGCGCTGGATTACTTCCTGTTCGACGATTCCCTTGCCGATGCCTGGACAAAGGAACGCACGATGGACTTCGCACAGGGGCTCGATGCACACCGGCGAGAGTTGCACAGCGTGGTAGAGTTCGTGATCCGGACTGGGGGAAACATCGAAGCAATCCGGTCCGCGCTCTTGATTCCGCAGTTCGATCCTGTGGACAACAACAAACTGGTCGGTCCAGAGGCGATTCGCGGGAAGTTCGGATTCCGCAAGGACGGCTCGGTCATAGTTGCCCCACCCTATCGAAGCGCATGGGCCGAGACGATGTCTAGTGGCGCTCAATACATCCTGTCGTTCTGGGGTACATCCCACCTCAGCGAAAGGCAGTTCCTGGAAGTCGATCGCTTGGCCCGACTGTCTCGCGAACGAGGCTTTTCGGTGGTTGCGATCCAATATCCGTTCCTGGAAAGCGCGGCAGCCTTCCTCGATACCGATGAAGCCTACCGGCCCTATTCTGGTCACTGGCGCGAGATCAGGAGTTCACAGACCGTCGAAAGATTTGCGCAGCTTGGCATCCAGTTCTTCGATATGAGCCGCACCGAGATATCGCGCGATTCCGGCAACTTCTTCGATCCCGCGCATCCCTCGGAAAGGGGCATGCTCAAGACCTACCTCGCCCTGCTGGACCGGACCGAGTTCAGCAAGCTGTTTCCGCGGATCGACCGCAGCGCCTTGGCAGCCGATCTCGAAAAGGGACAGGGTGAACAGTTCGATCTCTATCACTGAGGCATGCTGCGAGAGACTTGCGTCCTCCGAGGCTTTTCCGATTGGCCCGCCCACCAGCGAAGCAGTTCGTCTCTCGTCGGAGCATCCTCGGATCCATCCTCCGCCTGATTCGTCAGCAAAGATGCTGAGCATCGCGGAGAAAGGATGATGAGCTCTCCGGAAGCCGCATTCCAACGCGACCACACAACCGTAAGCTAACAGGACTGTTTGTGCTGCTGCGCACACCTGATAAAGAGACCGCTGGAAATGACCGCCGCCGGCCCCTCCATCGCTCCGATCGGGGGACCGTGCTTGTTTTTTCGCAACGAAATCAATGTCGAGCATGAAAGATGCAGATCGGAACGGGATTCGCGGTGCAGATGTGCCGGGCGACAGCGACGCTTTGCATCGGAGTTCCTCGGCCCGCGAATGACACGGTGGCCGATTATCCGACCTCAGCCCGATCGAACCGGAGGCGAATTCCTTGGATCAGGTGATCGATATGAGTGAGATGGATCTGGCCTGTCAGACTGTTCGCGCCTCCTGCGACTCCGGGCAGACGATTGCGTTCGTGTCCGGCAACTTCAACGTCGTGCACCCCGGACATTTACGGCTTTTGAAGTTCGCCGCCGAGCAGGCCGACGTGCTGGTCGTGGGCGTCAATCCCGATTCGACGCCTGGCGTGACCCTGGCGCAGGACATGCGCCTCGAAAATGTGCGTTCCATCGCCTTTGTGCACCATGTCGTGCGCTTGGAAACATCGGCGTCCGACTTCATCGCGCATCTGAAGCCGACGGTCGTCGTCAAGGGCAAGGAGTTCGAGGATCGCGCCAATCCCGAGCAGGAGGCCGTGGACGCCTACGGCGGACGGCTGATCTTCTCGTCCGGTGAACTGCGCTTTGCGTCGCTGTCGCTGCTGGAACGCGACGCCAACATCGACATCTCCACGGTCCGCAAGCCGCAGGAATTTCCCAGGCGCCACGGCTTCGAGATCGCGAATCTGAAGGATCTGCTCCGCAAGCTGTCCGGCATGCGGGTCGCCGTCATCGGCGACCTGATCGTCGACGAATATGTCACCTGCGATGCGGTCGGCATGTCCCAGGAGGACCCGACCATCGTCGTGACGCCGCTGATGACCCGCACCTTCGTCGGCGGCGCGGGTGCGGTTGCGGCGCATGCGCACGGGCTCGGCGCCGACGTGAAATTCTTCACCCTGGTCGGCGACGACGAAGCGGCGCGGTTCGCCCGCAACACGCTCGAACAGCATGGCGTCAACTTCAACGCCTTCACCGACCAGAGCCGGCCGACCACGCGCAAGCAGCGTTTTCGCGCGCTCAACAAGACGCTGTTGCGCGTCAATCATCTGCGCCAGCACGCGTCGGATGCCGACCTGCAGCGGCAGATGCTGACCTCGGTCGAGCGCGCCTTGAAGACCTGCGATCTGCTGCTGTTCTCCTGCTTCAACTACGGCTGCCTGCCGCAGGATCTGGTCGACGCGATCGCCGATCGCGCCCGCGCCCAGGGCGTGATGATGGCGGCCGACAGCCAGGTGTCGTCGCAGACCGGCGACGTCTCCCGCTTCAAGGGCATGACCCTGCTGACGCCGACCGAGCGGGAGGCGCGCGTCGCACTGAACGACTTCATTTCGGGTCTCGCCGTGATCAGCGAGCGGCTGGTCGAACGGGCCCGCACCAAGAATCTCGTGATCACGCTCGGCGCCGAGGGCGCGCTGATCAACACCATGGCGGACGGCACCTTCACCTCGGACCGCCTGCCGGCGTTCAATCCATCCCCGAAGGACGTGTCCGGTGCCGGCGACAGCTTCTTCATGGCCTGCTCGATGGGCCTGCGCGCGGGCGCCGATATCTGGCAGGCCTCCTATCTCGGATCGCTGGCGGCTGCCCTCCAGGTTTCCCGCGTCGGCAATCTGCCGTTGACGACGGCGGAATTGGTGCGGGAAATCGACGAGACCGGATTCAGCCAGGAGTAGGATGTCGTCATGCGTGCCCTCCTGCTCGCGGCGGGGATCGGAAGCCGGCTGCGCCCGCTGACCAATACGACGCCGAAATGCCTGGTGCGTGTGCACGACCGTCCATTGCTGGACTACTGGCTCGATCTCGTGTTCGAAGGCGGCATCGAGCGCGCGCTGCTCAACACACACTGGCTCGCCGAACAGGTGCGCGCGCACGTGGCGCAATCGCGCTGGCGGGACCGCATCGATCTCGTTCACGAAGATGAACTGCTCGGGACGGGCGGCACCGTGCTTGCCAACCGCGCCTGGTTCGGCGACCAGCCCTTCCTGGTGGCTCACGCCGACAATCTGACGGATTTCGACGTCGCGGGGCTGCTCACCGCCCATCGCAACCGCCCGCCCGGCTGCATCATGACGATGCTCGCGTTCCGCACCGATGATCCGAGCTCGTGCGGGATTCTCGAGCTGGACGATCAGCACAGGGTCATCGCCTTCCACGAGAAGGTCAAGAATCCGCCCGGGAACCTCGCCAATGGCGCGGTCTATGTATTCGATCCCGCCGTCATCGCCGACATCGCCGCGCTGGGAAAGCCGATCGTCGATCTCTCCACGGAAATCATCCCCAACTATTTGGGGCGCATTTTCTGCGTGGAAACCAGCGGTTATCATCGGGACATCGGCAACCCGGAAAGCTTGCGCCGGGCCCATTTGGAGTTTAATCACGAACCACGCCGTGGCGGGGACGCTTGACGGGCGGGTTTCGCCGCCGGGCTGGTCACCTTCTTCTGCCAATTTGTATAAAGGTGCGCGCGACGCGCCAGCCGGCGACACGACAGGCGAGCCACGGGGATTGCTCAGATGAAGATATTCGTGACCGGAGCGTGCGGCTACAAGGGCAGCGTGCTCGTGCCGAAGCTCTTGAAGGCCGGCCACAAGGTCGTTGCATTCGACATCATGTGGTTCGGCAACTTTCTCGAGCCGCATCCGGATCTCACCGTCGTCCAGGGCGACGTCCGCAATCCCGACGCCATCGACCTGACCGGGGTCGACGCCATCATTCATCTCTCCAGCGTCGCCAATGATCCCTGCGGCGATCTCGACCCAAAGCTGACCTGGGAGATCTCCTGCCTCGCCACGATGCAGCTCGCCGATCGCGCCTATCGCCACGGCATCAAGCGCTTCATCTACGCCTCCTCCGGCAGCGTCTACGGCGTCAAGGAAGAGGAGCAGGTCACCGAGGATCTCGAGCTGCTGCCGATCTCCGAGTACAACAAGACCAAGATGTGCGGCGAGCGCATCGTGCTGTCCTACAAGGACGACATGGTGGTGCAGATCGTGCGCCCCGCGACCGTCTGCGGCTACTCTCCGCGCCAGCGGCTCGACGTCTCCGTCAACATGCTGACGATGCAGGCGCTGATGAACGGCCGCATCACCGTGTTCGGCGGCGACCAGACTCGCCCGAACATTCACATCGACGACATCACCGATCTGTATCTTTTCCTGCTCGATCATCCTGAGCACACCGGGATCTACAATGCCGGCTTCGAGAACATCTCGATCCTCGACATCGCCAGGCTCGTCACCAAGCACGTGCCGGCCGAGGTCATCGTGACGCCCTCGAACGACCCGCGCAGCTATCGCGTCAACTCCGATCGCCTGCTCGCGACCGGCTTCCGGCCGAAGAAGACGGTGGAGGACGCGATCAAGGAAATCATCGGCATGTACTCGCAAGGCCAGCTCAAGAACGACGACCGCTGGTATAATCTGAAATGGATGGAGAAGGAGGTCGTGAAATGAACGTCCTGGCCTTCAAGACCCCCGGCAGCCTGTTCGCCGACTACACCAGCCGCTTCAGCACCGTGCTGAAGGATTTCGACTGGAGCCCGGTCGAGAAGCTCGCCTATGATCTGCGTGATTGCTGGCAGACCGGCCGCCAGGTGTTCTTCTGCGGCAATGGCGGCAGCGGCGGCAACGCCAACCACCTCGCCAACGATTTCCTCTACGCGCTGTCGAAGACGCCCGGCTCGGGCCTGCGCGTGCACTCGCTGTCGTCGAACCCGTCCGTGATCACCTGCCTCGCCAACGACGAAGGCTATGATCAGGTGTTCTCGCTGCAACTCGCGGTGCTCGCGCGCAAGGGCGACGTGCTGATCACCTTCTCCGGCTCCGGCAACTCGCCGAACATCCTGAAGGCGCTCGAAGAAGGCAAGAAGATCGGCATGACCAGCTATGCCGTGCTGGGCTTCTCCGGCGGCAAGGCCAAGGCGCTCGCCGACGTGCCGATCCACTTCGCGGTCGACGACATGCAGATCGCCGAGGACGCGCAGATGGTGATCGGCCACATGATCATGCAGTGGCTGTACGCCCAGCGCGGCGACATCATCACGACGCGCGAGGTCTGACGGGCAAGGACGATGGCTGCGAACGAAAAGTACCTGATCCTCGGCTCGAACTCGTTTTCGGGCGCAACCTTCGTCGACTTCCTGGCTGCGGCCGGTCACGACGTGATCGCGACCAGCCGCTCGGACGAGCCGCATGACGCGTTCCTGCCGTACAAGTGGCAGAAGCGGGCCGGCAAGGTCCGCTTCCAGCGCGTCGACCTCAACCACGATCTCGATGCGCTGAAGGCGCTGCTGGCGGCCGAGCGGCCGACCCACGTCGTGAACTTCGCTGCGCAGAGCATGGTCGGCGAGAGCTGGCTGTACCCGGACCACTGGATGATGACCAACGTCGTCTCCGCCGTCCGCCTGCACGATATCCTGCGCAACTATGACGGCCTCGACCGCTACGTCCACGTCACGACGCCGGAGGTCTACGGTTCGACCGAGGGCTGGGTGCGCGAGGACGCAGCCTTCAATCCGTCGACGCCCTATGCGGTGTCGCGCGCCGCCGGCGACATGAGCCTGCGGACCTATTTCGCCAACTACCAGTTCCCGGTGGTGTTCACGCGCGCCGCCAACGTGTACGGTCCGGGTCAGCAGCTCTACCGCATCGTGCCGCGCACCATCGTGGCCGCGATGACCGGGCAGAAGCTCCGGCTCGACGGCGGCGGCAAGTCGATCCGCGTCTTCATCCACATGACCGACGTCTCGGACGCGACGGTGAAGATCGGGCGCAGCGGCAAGCTCGGCGAAACCTATCACATCTCCGGCTACGAGCTGGTCTCGATCCGCACCCTGGTCGAGATGATCCTGGCCCGTCTCGGCAAGTCGTTCGAGGATTGCGTCGAGATCGGCCCGGAGCGGCCGGGCAAGGACACCGCCTACACGCTCGACAGCTTCAAGCTGCGCACCGAGCTCGGCTGGCGCGACACGTTCTCGCTGGAACAGGGCATCGACGACGTCATCGCCTGGGCGCGACGCTTCGAGGATGTCATGGCCAAGCTGCCGACCAAGTACGAACATAAACCCTGATCGACCCCTGCGCTTCCCGGTGAAGCGCGACTGGAGAGCACGATGAACGTGGCAGTCCGGAGCACAGCGGCCAAGCCTGACGCAGCCGCCCTGAAGGCGCAGGCGGCGAAGCTGCGCGGCAAGATCATCGAGATGTCGCACAAGGCCCAGGCCGCGCATCTGGCCTCGTCGCTGTCCTGCGCCGATGCGATGACAGCGGCCTATTGGCATGTGCTCAACATCGACCCGAAAAACCCGACCGATCCGCTGCGCGACCGCTTCATCCTCTCCAAGGGCCACGCCGCCGCAGCGCTGTTCGCGACCTTGGCGATGAAGGGCTACTTCCCGATCGAGGAACTCGACACCTACTGCCAGGACGGCGGCCGTCTCGCCGAGCATCCGCCGGCGAACCTGCTGCCCGGCGTCGAGGCTGCGACCGGCTCGCTCGGCCACGGGCTGCCGCTCGGCTGCGGCATGGCGCTTGCCGGTCGAATCAAGGGCGAGAGTTTTCGCGTGTTCGCCCTTCTCTCGGACGGCGAGAACAATGAGGGCTCGGTTTGGGAGGCCGCGATGTTCGCCGCCGCCCAGAAGCTGGAGAACGTCTGCGTCGTCGTCGACTACAACAAGTGGCAGGCGACCGCGCGCTCCAACGAAACCCTGATGCTGGCACCGCTGCGCGACAAATGGGCCGCCTTCGGCTGGGACGCGCACGAGATCGACGGCCATGACGTCGGCGCGCTGGCGGAAGCCATGCAGAACATCCCGAACGGCTCGGGCAAGCCGGTGGCGCTGATCGCCCACACCGTAAAGGGCAAGGGCGTGTCGTTCATGGAAGACGACAACAACTGGCATTATCGCGCCCCCACCGCAGACGAAGTGACGAAGGCGTTCAAGGAGCTCGGCCTGTCATGAGAAACGCTTTCGCTGACGAACTGACCAAGCTCGGTAACGAGGACAGCCGCGTCGTCATGCTCTCGGGCGACATCGGCAACCGCCTGTTCGACAAGTTCAAGGACAAGCACCCCAGCCGCTTCTTCAACTGCGGCGTCGCCGAGGCCAACATGATGGGCGTCGCCGCCGGCATGGCCATGAACGGCCTTCGCCCGGTCGCCTACACGATCACGCCGTTCGTGACGACACGCTGCCTGGAGCAGATCCGCACCGACGTCTGCTATCACGAAGTCCCCGTGACGATCGTCGCGGTCGGCGCCGGCCTCGCCTATTCCGGCCTCGGCCCGACCCACCACGCCTGCGAGGACATCTCGTTCCTGCGCTCGATCCCGAACATGGTCGTGATCTGCCCGGGCGATGCCTTCGAGGTGCGCGGCGCGCTGCGCGCGGCGATGCAGCAGGACCGTCCGGTCTACATCCGCATGGGCAAGAAGGGTGAGCCTGTCGTTCACAAAGGCCCCCTCGCGGATTTCAAGATCGGCAAGGCGATCACGATCGAGGAAGGCTCAGACGTCTGCCTGCTCTCGACCGGCAACATGCTGCCGGAAGTCATTGAAGCCGCACACAGATTGAAGGAGAAGGGCGTCTCCGCCGAGGTCGTCAGCTTCCACACCGTCAAGCCGCTGGATGAGGACAAGCTCAAGCAGGCCTTCAGCCGCTTCAAGCTGGTCGCGACCATCGAAGAGCATTCGCTGATCGGCGGCTTCGGCTCCGCCGTGTCCGAATGGCTCGCCGATACCGAGACGAAGCACCAGAAGTTCCTACGCTTCGGCACGCCGGATGCGTTCTTCAAGAAATCAGGCGAACAGGAATATGCCCGCGAGGTGCTGGGACTGACCGGCCACCAGATCGCGGACAAGATCATCCACGCGTTGAGCTGAGACATCACATGAAGACCCAAGCTGCCCTCCTGGTCCAGACCGGCCAGCCGCTCGTGCTGGCCGAGATCGAGACCCCCGCCCTCAAGCCGGGCCAGGTGCTGGTCGAGATCGCCTATTCCGGCGCCTGCGGCACGCAGGTCATGGAGTGGCGCGGCGACAAGGGCGAGGACAAATGGGTGCCGCATTGCCTCGGCCACGAGGGCACCGGCACGGTGATCGAGGCCGGCAGCGCCGTCACCAAGGTCAAGGTCGGCGACAAGGTCGTGCTGTCCTGGATCAAGGGCACGGGCATCGAGGCTGGCGGCGCCGTCTATGACTGGGATGGCAAGAAGGTCAACGCCGGCGGCGTCACCACCTTCCAGCGCCACGCTGTCGTCAGCGAGAACCGCCTGACCCTGCTGCCGCCCGACCTGCCGATGGACGTCGCGGTGCTGCTCGGCTGCGCCGCGCCGACCGGCATGGGCGCGGTCTACAACGTGCTCAAGGTGCAGCCGGGCGACGCGGTCGCCGTGTTCGGCACCGGTGGCATCGGCCTGAACGCGCTGATGGCCGCCGCGCTGGCCGGCGCGATGCCGGTGATCGGCATCGACCCGAACCCGACCCGCCGTGCGCTTGCCCAGATCTACGGCGCAACGCATGTCATCGATGCATCGGGCGACGTGCTGGCCGAGATCAAGAAGATCGTGCCGCAGGGCGTTGATCTCGCGGTCGAATCCTCCGGCATTCCGGCCGTGATGGAGCAGGCGATCAATTCCACCCGTCAGCAGGGCGGCCGCGCGGTCGTGATCGGCAACGCCAAGCATGGCGCGGCGCTCACGCTGAATCCCGGCGTCTTCAACCAGGGCAAGAGCCTGCTCGGCACCTGGGGCGGCGACAGCGTTCCGGATCGCGACTACGGCCGCTACGGCCGGCTGCTGAGCTCCGGCCGCTTCCCGGTGCGGGATCTCTTGTCGAAGCCCTACAGCCTCGCCCAGGCCGACCAGGCGCTGCAGGATCTGGCCGCCGGCAAGGTCGGCCGTCCGCTGATCGACATGTCGCTGCGTTAAGTCCAGGCCATGCGGATCGGGATCGACTTCGACAACACGATCGCCTGCTATGACGGCGTGTTTCATGCGGCCGCGCTCGAGCGCGGCCTGATCCCGGCCGATCTCGGCCGCGACAAGAACAGCGTTCGCGACCATCTCAACGGCTCCGGGCGCAAGGACGACTTCACCGAGCTCCAGGGCTACGTCTACGGTGCCCGGATGGACCTGGTGTCGCCCTACCCTGGCTTCGCGGAGTTCGTCGCCGCGGCCCGCGGCGCCGGGCATGACCTGTTCATCGTCAGTCATAAGACCAGACACCCCATTCTCGGTCCGAAGCACGACATGCATGCCGCCGCGCGCGGCTTCCTGACCGACCGCGGGCTGATGGGATCGGCCGCCAGCCAGATCGCGCCGGACCGGGTGTTCTTCGAGCTGACCAAGGACGAGAAGGTCGCCCGTGCGCATGCGCTGGCCTGCGAGGTCTTTGTCGACGACCTGCCGGAGATCCTGGGCATGACCGGATTCCCGCAAGGGATGCGCAAGGTGCTGTTCGACCCGGAGAACCAGTTCGCGACCACGGCCGTCCCTTACGAGCGCCGCGCCTCGTGGGCCGAGATCGCGGCGGATGTCGTCCGTGACCGCGGCTGAGGCCAACGCCGACGCCGCCCTGCTGGCGCTCGCCCAGCGCCTCGCCGCGCAGGCCGGCAAGGCCAGCCCTACGGGACTGACGCGGCTGGCCGGCGGCCGCAACAACCAGGTCTTCCGTCTCGACACGGCCGACGGCCCGCTGGTCCTCAAGCGCTACTTCACCGACGCTCGCGACACCCGCGACCGGCTCGGCGCCGAATGGAGTTTTGTCAGCCATGCCTGGTCGCACGGGGTCCGTGTCGTGCCGGAGCCCCTGGCCTGCGACCGCGCCGAACAGGCTGGCCTGTACAGCTTCGTCCAGGGACGCAAGCTGACGGTCGCGGAGCTGGCGCCCGTTCATGTCGATGCCGCGATCGACTTCGTGCTCGCCGTGAATGCTCCGCCCCGCCCGGCGCTGGCGGCCGGATCCGAGGCCTGCTTTTCCCTCGCCGAGCACCTCGCCACCGTCGAGCGCCGGGTGGCGCGGCTGGCGACGCTCGATGGCGACGTGCCCCATGTGGCCGACGCCCGACAGTTCGTGACCGCACGGCTGCAGCCGGCCTGGGCCGAGGTGAAGGCGGCCATTCTGCGCGGCGCCGCGGCCGAAGGGCTTGCCTTGGAGGCCGCCATCCCCGCCGACCAGGTCTGCCTGTCGCCGTCGGATTTCGGCTTCCACAACGCACTGATCGACGACGCTGATAAGCTCACCTTCCTCGATTTCGAATATGCCGGCTGCGACGACCCGGCCAAGCTGGTCTCCGACTTCTTCTGCCAGCCGGAGGTGCCGGTGCCGCTGGCGGTGCACGAGCATTTCATCGACCGGCTCACGGACGGCCTCGGACTGGACGCGGCCAGCGTCGCGCGCTGCCGGCTCCTGCTCGACGCCTACCAGGTCAAGTGGACCTGCATCATCCTGAACGACTTCCTGCCGCTTGGCGCCGCCAGGCGCGCCTTCGCCGACACAGGCGCCTGGGCGCAGCGTTGCGCCGCGCAGCTCGCCAAGGCCGACGCCAAGCTCGACCTCATCGGCGCCACATCCGACTAACCGACATCGTAACGCCCGGAGATTTTCATGGCCTATCGCGAGTTCGTCAGTCTCGTCCACAAATCGACCAAGCGCGACTATCTCGCGCGCGTTACCCAGCGCGACAAGGCCGATGTCGCGGAGATGGCGATCAAGTACGACTACGACTACTGGGACGGCAGCCGCGAGACCGGCTATGGCGGCTACAAATATGACGGCCGCTGGCGCAAGGTCGCCGATGCGATGATCGCGACCTACGGCATCAAGCCCGGCATGCGCGTGCTCGACGTCGGTTCCGGCAAGGGCTTCATCCTGCACGATTTCCGCGAAGCCATCCCGGATCTCGAGGTCGCCGGCATCGACGTCTCCTCCTACGGCATCGAGCACACGATGGAGAGCGTGAAGCCGTTCTGCCAGGTCGGCACCGCGGCCAAGCTGCCCTACCCCGACAAGCACTTCGATCTGGTCATCTCGATCAACACGCTGCACAACCTCTACAACTACGATCTCGATGCCGCCCTGCGCGAGATGGAGCGCGTCAGCCGCGGCGCCAAGTATCTCTGCGTCGAGGGCTACCGCAACGAGCGCGAGAAGGTGAACCTGATGTACTGGCAGCTCACCTGCCGCATCTTCCACACCCCCGAGGAATGGGCCTTCGAATTCAAGCGCTCCGGCTACACCGGCGACCACGAATTCATCTTCTTCGAATGAGTGTGCTTGCCATCTCTTTCGCACTCTAGGCACGACGGCATACGTGAGCGACTGGACTCAGGCCACCAGGCCCACCTAAGATCAAAATCAAACGCGCCTCAGCGTGAGTGAGGACAGATGCGAATGGCGAAGCCCGGAAAGGTTTTTCAACGGTTGCTGGCAAAGTGGAGAACCACCGATGCGGACAATGTGGGCACCGCACTAGATATTGATCGCCTGCGAAGCGAACGTGACGGATATCGTGCTGCGTGCGAAAATCTAACGCAGCAAGCAACACAGTGGCACCTGGACGCTGACGGCTACCGGGCTGCTTTTGAGAGTCTTCAGGCTGAGGCTACCGAGTGGCGGCAAACGGCGGACGGTTTGCGTGCTGCCTATCAAAGCCTGACGCAGCAAGCAACGCAATGGCACCTCGATGCCGATCGTTATCGGAATGCCTTCGAGAGTTTGCAAGCTGAAGCTACGCAGTGGCGCGAAACATCGGATGGTTTTTGTGCTGCATACGAGACGTGCTGCGCCGAACGTTCCAGGGCGCTTGATGAGTGCGACCGACTCTTCCGCAGTCTCGAGAAGTTCCTGGGGCGAGCGACCGCATCCGGGCCGGGACCTGACGGCCACCAGATCTGCTTTTTGCATATCGGCAAGACGGCGGGCACCTCGCTTCAGCACGCGCTCTCGGATGCCTTCAAGGACGCGGTGATCTTCCACGAGGTGCTTACCAACTTTGACACGGTGACGCCGCTTGAGCTCGTGATCCACGATCTCGTTATTGGCCATTTCACATATCAGCACGTCGCAAAGCTCAGGTAGGATCGCTTCCTTTGACATTCTTGCGCGATCCGACCGAACGCGTTATCTTGGCCTATTATTTCTTGAGAGAGAAATCTCCGATATCCGACTACAGTCGCCGCGCGATCGAGGCTGCTCGAATAATGTCGTTGTCAGAGTTTCTTCGATGTGAAGATCCGCAGGTCCGGATGATCACGGAAAATTTCAGGCCAGAACGCTCGCCTTGGATTTTAGGCCACAATATCGGAAACAAATCGGAGATCTACAACGCGAGGCGGAACTTAATCTTTCCGGATTTCAGTTCGTCGGAATAGTGGAGCACTATCGACAGAGCGTCGAGGTTCTTTCCCGCCTTCTTGGAAGAACTCCAATCGCCCGAGAACTCAACTTGAACATGGACCGTCCGCTGCAAAGAGACATCGCGCCTCAAGACCTTGAGCTGATCCGGCAACTGAACGTCGTCGATCAGGCTCTCTATACTGGCGCGAGGGACCGCTTCGAGCAGACATACATGTATAGAGTGTGAGCGAATTACCTGTTACCAGAAACCTCACCGTCATCGTCCGAACGCAAGAACGCATCTTCGTACTTCTTCAGGTAATACGAGCTGATCGTGCTGGCACCATAATAGTGCGGGATCGCAAGCTGCTTCCGCCAACGAACTACCAGAGTTGAACGACAACGCGCCTGCGGACGTCCTGAAGCCAATGCTTCCACTTCTTCAACGACTGCGGAAATTTCATCGGACGTATTGTTGTACGGCTGAGCTCCGCTACGCCGAAGGACGCCTGCATCAAACTGCCGCCAACGCCATGGACTCGAAGTGAGTTGCGCCTGCGTCAGCATTGTCCCGTCATCGCGACGAATCGGTTTGGGCGCGAACCGCACCCCTCCTGTCCAAAGCTGCGCGTCAGTGGTGATGCAATTGACAAGAGCGCATGGGACGCCGAAGCTGATCGCTACATTCGTTAGCCCGGACGTGGTCCCGATGAAAAATTTGGCGTGACGGATCAAGCAGATATCCATCAATTCGGAACGGAAGCGGCTGCGTGCATAATCGATCACACGATCCATTGGCGGCAGCTTGGGTGAATTCGGACCGCCGAGTTTGATCACCCATCCACCTCTGTCCGTGATGAAATGGACTGCATCGAGGTATGATTCAATGGGGGAATTACGATGAGTCTGGCCGGAGCCCTCGACCTCGGAATAGTGCGCAGCGTCGCGCGTGTGCAGGCAGACATACCAATCGTCCGGCTTCATGCCAAAGGCTTCGCGCATCCCCTGGAAACTGTCTTGCACCCCCGCCCACGCCCCGAAAATCCGATCATACTCGTCACGCAGCGGATGGCCTCGGCCCTCCTTCTCCCATTGCACAACGGCTAACGCTCCCGCCTCCTGCCACGGCACCACATCGCCGCTCGGCAGTTGGAATACGTTGAAGCTCATTCCATACCACCGCTGCAGCGACAGGAGCTCCTCGCCTATCGTTTGGGAGACGGATTCTCCAATGACCACAACTTCCGCAAATCTCTCGAACAGGCGAGAAAAAGGCTTGTTGGCAACGAGATTGCGCCGCACGACAAGGACCGGCCGTCCCGACCACCAGCCCAGGTCGCGCATTCGGAACAAGATGTCAAGCATCCCAAGATGACCGATTTGGCTGGTCCATTCCTCCGCAAGGATCCGCAGTTGATCCAGCGGGATGCCCAACCTGGTGAGCAGGGCAGCAAGTTCCGCCGACAAGATCGGCACGACATTGCTGCGCAGCTGCGACTGCGCAACAAGAGCTCTTTCGAAAAGACCGCTTCCCAGTTCGCCACGCCCGACGTGGGTTAAACGTTGGCCGGTGTAGTTGCAGAGATCAAACAGCCTCCCCTGTGAGCCGCAAGCGGAGTCGAGCGGATTGGGAACGTAGTTCTGAGCCGGCCGTGCAGCCATGTTCTGGTGCGGACGCATGTAATCCGAGTAGCCACGGCCGGCTTTGCGAGCGGATGCAGCGGCGGCCGCCTCGTCACCCGCTATCAGGTCAAGCCCTCCCTTCAGAAAGGCGAGATGGTGCTCCCGTTCCAGATCGACTTGTCCTGCCACCCCCGATAGCAGTCGATGCGCTTTCTCAAATTCCCCGTGCTCGAACAGTTCGCGCGCGGTCCAGCCTGCAAGGTCAGTGGAACGGAAACCTAGTTGACCCTGCATGACCAATTCGTAGGCTTCGCGACAGGCCCCGATACGCAGGAGAACTCGCGTGGCGGCAATCGGAAATTGCCGCATCAACCGTCCGGAAAACCGACGGGCGGGACGCTTGGCCAGTAGCGATGTCACGTAGCCCTGATAGGCGTTCTGAAGCCGGCGACCGCCGCGAACCCTGCTCGCGTCGACAGCTACCATGACCAGAAATGCCGAACGAGCCGGGAACAGAGATAGAAGCTTAGCCGCTAAACCGACGCCGAAGAGAAGCCATCGCCGGGACTGCAGCCGCGACCACCGTGCCGCGCCCCCGTACGCTGCAACGAGAGTGAGCGGCTCGGACGGCACCTCCAGACTTTTGCGCCTGTGCATTGTCATCACAGTTGTCAGATCCCAAGAACAGCACTTAATTAATCGCCCGACCTCACGATGGCATATTTCTAGCCCGGTCGTCATTTGCGATCAGACGAGAGCGTCTTAGATCGGAGGCAAACCGATGGCGAACGGCGCTCGGCTCCTTGTTCTCAAAACTCAACCCAAGTCGATACAGTCTTAGGTGACCGAAAACACTCTCTCCGTAGGTGAAATCTCGTGGAAACTGGCTCAATATATGGCCTGACGCACCTGCCGAGCTAGTGCACGATTCCATCCTATAACCACAATGCGACACGGCGAAGTTGGTCATCGTTTGCGTCCAGCTCGGCGATGTATGGCGGCTGCCATCACAGCACGACGCGGGCCTTAGGGAAAGTAGCAGAATAGTCGTCCACAGCCCTTAGTTGCACCCCCCCTCCCCCAACAAGAAGCTTCAGACCTGGCTAAGAATGCGCAGAGGCGGCACAGTTGGTCCTGTTCTATGTATCTCGCTTCGTTCGGATCCCGTTGTCATGTCCAAAGCTCCAGTTCCGCCTTTCCCTTCCTTGCTCGATCAAGCTCCTATCAACGCCAAGCAATGAAGGGCCGGGCGGATACGTGCGCCGCTTTAGCTCAATCCTCGATTGATGATCGCGATGATCGACTGGATCCATTCTTTGAGAGGCAATAGGCCTGTCCAGTGGATAATCAACAGAACAACGGACCACACCGCGAGCCTTTCGAGCGTGAACCGGCCAAGCCCGACCGCGCCCAAAACAAAGGCGACCCCCGCTGCCACCGAAGATTTCAGAAGTCCTGCGCCAAGCGCCGAAAGCACCGAGAAAACTATAACACACACGCAAATGGTGCGAGCCGCCGAGCGGGCCGTCGAGAGCATGCGCCGCAGTAGTTCGTCTTCGTCACTCATGCAGTTGCCCCCCAACTACCTGTCACCGGAACAAGAAGGATCATGCCTTCGTCGGTTCAGCCGAACATCTCGCAAAGCTGCTTCCATCTGCTGGCGCACAATTATTCGGCAGGCACATGCCCTCACCTTCAAGTTGGTCAAGTCTGCCCCGACGGTTCGCGCGGTATTCTTCGCCCACTGTTGCATATTGCGTACTTGTAAACTTGCTTAGAGTCGCGAGGGGCTCGTCCCGAGCCTAACCAGCACCAACGCAGAGGTCGAGCAGGGTGCGGTCACAGATTACGGCGGACGCAAGCGCAAGGCTATTTTCCTCGCGCGCGGCGCACTAGATCGGCTGCATCGCGGAGCGGCTGCGTAACTTGCCATGAGCGAGATCGCTTGAGGGCTACCAACTCGCGCTCTGCAGCGAGCAGTTCGTTCAGGCGCAGCTTGGAGAACGAGGCGCCACGAGCCCCGCCCTTGTAGCGCTCCAGCATCGCCGTGGCGACCTCGGAGTGAGCCGTAGCGATTTCAAGTGAAGCACGGAACGGCGCGTCCGACGTCTTGCGCAGCACGGCATGAATGTTCAGCGCTGGCACGCGGTTATTCTGGCCCAGAGGTGCGCTTTCACTGAGAAGCGAATCACCGCCCATGGACGGGATATTGAGCGAATCGATCTTGCTTTCACCTGCCGGCGTCACCGCCATCTGCTCGATGACATAGTCGTTGGCCTGAGCCATCTCGCGGAAGAACAGCGGCGTGTAGCAATAATAGCCGTGATCGAGATAGCCGCTGGCAGGCAGCTGATGATAGATGACGCCACCGACCTCCAAGGCGTCGTGCATGAACTCGAAGCAATTCCACTGATTGAGAATATGCTCTGTCGTTCCGAAGTTGAAGATGACATGATAGTGGCTGAGCATCTCGCTCGGCACCGGGTCGAAGTTTAGGTCCAGAATCGTCGTCTTGAGCCCCGGACAGACGTCGACCGAATTGTACTCGATGTTGGTCAGGTCGGTGATCTCCGAGAAGAGCGTTGTCCGTTCGCCGGGGCGCGGAGTCGAGAAGTAGACGAGGCGTTTGAGCTCGGCTTCGACTGTCGCTTCCGACACCGTTGCGCCGCCTTGGCGCTGAATGAATTCCCTGAGCTGTTCTTCTCGGACAAACAGAACATTCTGGGGGCCAATATCGAGTATCTTGTTTCGTTCTGACGTCAAAAAGCCCTTGCGCTGCAAATAGATCGGGCCATTTAAGTTCATACCCACGGACACTATCTCCTCGAATCAAAGGGCGGTGTATAGACGCTTGTGCAAGAATCGGACCGCAGGTAAAGAGTGCCCTGTCGCTCGGCGAAGATGAATACCAGCGAAGCGCTCTGGACGCCAGCCTGCAGTGCTCAGCTATCGCCACTGTCACCGTCGAATTCCCTTCGACACGGAGAATAGTGCTCGCGCGTCGTTGGGCCAGCGAATTGGCAATGATTCGCGATTCTAGCACGGATGCCGAGATGGTCAGACCTCCACCTGCTCCGACATGCCGGCTCTGCGGACAGACGATGACAGAGCCGACGCTGGCGCTGGGATCTATACCCATCTGCAATCAATTCAGCCGGTCTCCCGGCCCCGGCACTGACATTGATCTCACTATCGTCGAGTGTGACGTCTGCCAGCTCGTCCAGCTCGGTGAGGTCCCCCCGCCCCATCTATTGAGGCCCGAGGTGCCCTGGATTCGCTATCGCGAGCCTGAAGGTCATCTTGACGCGCTGGTGGAGAGCTTGTTCTCGTTGCGACCGGACGCACAAAGCGCAATCGGTACTGGCCCGTTCGAGCGGCCTTTGCTGTCGCGGCTTGCCGCGCGGGGGCTTGTTTCGCACGCTCTCGAACTCGAGTCCGGCTCGGCCGCTGGCCGCTACCCTTATCTGGAGACCTGGCAGGCCAGCCTGAATGAGCCGCATCTCGTAGCAAGGGCGGCGCAGCTTGGCACTTTCGACATCGTGTCCTGCCGCTACATCGTCGAGCACACACCGGAACCGGTCGCCGCGCTGCAGGCCCTGAAGCGCCTGCTCAATCCCGACGGCCTGCTGGTTGTTGAGGTTCCCGACAGCAGCAAGTTTCTTGCCGCTCGTGACTATTGCTTTCTCTGGGAGGAGCACAGCTGCTATTTTGTCGAGGAAACGTTTCGGCGTCTCGCAGAGTTGAGTGGCTTCCGGGCTCGGGCGCTGCTGCGCTATCCCGGCGTCCTCGAAGACGCCCTGGCGCTTGTTCTCGAAGCCGCCGACGCCCCAGTACCGGCCAGTCCGGCGCGTGGCCCCTCTCGTATGTTCGAAGCCTATCGGGACGACTTTACGTCAACCCGGGAAGCCCTTCGCGCGAAGCTCGCGGCCCTGGCCGGTCCCGACCGCGACCGGATCGCGTTGTTCGGCATCGGCCATCACGCCATCATGTTCGTCAACGCCTTCGGCTTGGCCGACCTGATCGCGGTGGCCGTCGACGATGATGCGGACAAGACAGGCTTTTTCCCCCCCGGCTTCCGTACACCTGTGGTAGGCTCCCAGCGGCTGCTGGATGACGAGCGGATCAGGCTCTGCCTGTTTGCGATCGCGCCGCATATCGAGGGCAAGGTGCGTGAAAAGCTCGCGCCGCTCGCTGCCAGGGGCGTGGAATTCCGCTCGATCTACGCCGCGCTCGACAATTCGATCATGAGGGATCACGCATGACGCTCGTCCAGAAATCCCCCGAGGTATTCCTGGCCGAGGGCCCCATTTCATCGGTGGGCGCGGCCGAGATCAACACCCTGAAGGCCGCGGTGAAGGCCAGCCCGAAGCGGCGGGCCCGCATCAACGCCCATCCGGACGGCGATGACAGCCTGCATGAAATGATCATCGCGATCGATTCCAGCTCCTACATCCGTCCGCACAAGCACCCGGGCAAGAGCGAGGCGTTCCACATCATCGAGGGCCAGGTCGATATCGTGGTGTTCGACGATGACGGCCAGATCGAGCGTGTCGTCGAATTGGGGCCGCCGGGCGGTGCGCGCCCCTTCTACTATCGCATGTCGAATGCATTCTTTCACACCCTGATCATCCGCAGCGACCTGCTGATCGTGCACGAGATCACCAACGGCCCGTTCCGCCCCGGCGCCAGCGTGTTCGCCGACTTCGCGCCCGAGGACAGCGACACCGCCGGGGCCGAGGCCTATCAGGCCGATCTCGTCCGGCGTGTCGCCGCACGGCAGGGCGTTGCCGCATGACCAGCCATGCCGTCGTGGTCGGCGGCACCCGCGGCCTCGGCCGCGTGGTCGTCGAACGCTTCCTGGCGCGCGGCTGCGCCGTCAGCGTCGTGTCGCGGCAGCGCCCGGCCGATTTTCCCGATCAGCCCGGCTTGAAGCATTTTTCCGCCGATCTCGAGCGCAGCGAGAGCTTTGCCGGGCTCTGGGGTGAGATCGCCGAGGCCAACGGCCCGGTCCGCTACCTCGTCCTGAGCCAGCGCTTTCGCGGCCAGGGCGATCCCTGGGCCGGGGAAATCCAGGTCGGCCTGACCGCCTCGCGCGACCTGATCGAGGGCTTTTCCGGCCATTTCGCTGACGATGGCGACCGCGCCATCGGCGTGGTCAGCTCGGTCTATGCCGAATTCGTCGGCAGTTCGCAGCCGGTCGGCTACCATGTCGTGAAGGGCGGCCTCAACGCCATGGTCCGGCATTACGCCGCGACGCTCGGCCGGCGCGGCATCCGCGTCAACGCGATCATGCCCCTGACCTATCTGAAGCGCGAATCGCGCATCTTCTATGAGCAGAACGAGAAGCTGATGGAGACCTACCGCAAGCTGGTCCCGCTGGGCCGGCTCGGGACGGCCGAGGAATGCGCCGACGCCCTCGACTTCCTCTGCAGCCCGCGCGCTTCGTTCATCAACGGGCAGAGCCTGTTTCTGGATGGCGGAGTGTCCACAGTCTGGCAAGAAGAGGTCGCCAAGAGCTTCGCCGGCCTGTAAAACCCGCCGCAAATTCCTCTTCGGCCGACCGTCCCGCCTGCGGGATCGCCAACCCAGGATCGACACCTCATGCAGCACGTCAAGCACAAGACCGATTGCCGCCTTTGCGGCTCGACCTCGCTCGATCACGTGCTGCCGATCAGGCCTTCGGCGATCGGCGACGCGTTCGTGACGGCGGACCGGCTGGGCGAGAAGCAGGACCTCTACCCGCTCGACTGCTATCTTTGCCTCGACTGCGGCCATCTGCAGAATCTCGACGTCGTCGATCCCGACATCCTGTTCCGCGACTACACCTACCGCACCTCGGTCTCGCTCGGCCTCGTCGAGCATTTCAAGCGCTATGCGCAATCGGTGGTGTCCTCGCTCGCCATCCCCAAGGGCAGCCTGGTCGCCGAGATGGGCAGCAATGACGGCTCGCTGCTCAAGGCGTTCAAGAACGAGGGCATGCGCGTGCAGGGCATCGACCCCGCCCGCGACATCGCGGCGACCGCCACCAAGGAAGGCGTGCCGACGATCCCGGATTTCTTCACCAGCGCGCTGGCGGCCCGCATCAAGTCGGAGCAGGGCGAAGCCAAGCTGTTCTGCGCCAACAACGTGTTTGCGCATATCGACAACATGTCCGACGTCGTGAAGGGCATCCGCCTCCTGCTCGCCGACGACGGCGCCTTCGTGTTCGAGGTCTCCTACATCGTCGACATGATCGACAACATGGTGTTCGACACGATCTACCACGAGCACGTCTCGCATCACGCGCTGATCCCGCTCGAGACCTTCCTGAACCGGCACGACATGACGCTGTTCCACGTCGAACGCACCGGCACCAAGGGCGGCTCGATCCGCGCCTTTGCGCAGCCGAAATCGACCGGCAAGCGCCCGCGCTCGGCGGAGCTGTCGACGCTGATCGCCGAGGAGGAACGGCGCGGCGTCACCAAGCCGCAGATCTACCGTGACTGGTTCGTCGCCATCGAGAACTGCAAGCGCCGGGTGCTCGCTACTCTCGACGAGGCCATCGCCGCGGGCAAGCTGGTCGCGGCCTACGGCGCCTCGACCACCACCACCACCCTGCTCTACCATTTCGAGCTGGAGAACCGGATCAAGTTCATCGTCGACGACAACCAGCTCAAGCACGGCCGCTTCAGCCCGGGCGCCCACATCCCCGTGCTGCCCTCCAGCGAGCTCGCGACGCGAAAGCCCGACATCGTCGTCGTCCTCGCCTGGATCTATGCGGACCCGATCCTGAAGCGCAACCAGGCCTACCTGGACGCAGGCGGTCGATTCCTGGTGCCGCTGCCGGAGCCGCGGATCGTCGACGCCTCGGGCTCGGTCGCGATCTGAGCCGCGGCGGCGGCCTGAGCTGACCGGTTGACAGTGCCCTCGTAACATGGTCCAGCAAGCCCCGGCGATGGGCCGCCGGCGTGGCGGGGGTCCAACCGCATTCAGCTGGTAAGACAAACACTTACGGCTCTCGCGAGGTACAAGGATGACCACCCTGACCGATGGACAGGTCGAGCGGTTCGTGGTTGCGGATCGGCGTCGCATCTCCTGGGCGCGCTGCCGCGAGGACATCGCGCCTTTCATCACCCGTCACGTCACCTGGCGCGCGCTCGCTGCCGGTGACATCCGATCGAAATACCGCCGCACCATGCTGGGCCCGTGGTGGATCACGGCCACCAACGCGATCACCGCCCTGATCATGGGCACGGTGGCCGGCCGCTTCCTCGGCGCCGACATGAAGACCTACCTGCCCCACTTCATGGTCAGCATGACCATCTGGAGCTTCATCTCGTCCTCGCTCAGCGAGGCCTGCTATACGATGATCAATGCAGGCGGCATGATCAAAGCCGTCGACATGCCGATCCTGATCCATGTCATGCGCATGGTTCAGCGCAACCTGATCATCTTCCTGCACAACATCGCGGTGATCCCGTTCATCTGGCTCGTCTATCCATGGTCGGTCGGGTTCGGAATGGTCCTCGCCATCCTCGGCCTGATGATCGTCTACGTCTTCGTCGTCAGCGCCTCGGTGATCGTCTCGATGATCTGCGTGCGCTATCGCGACGTGCCGCCCGTCATGGCGGCGGTGCTGCAGCTCCTGTTCTTCATCTCTCCGATCATCTGGGAACCGTCGAGTATCCGCGGCGGCGAGCTCATCGTCACGCTCAATCCGATCGCCTATCTCTTGTCGGTCACGCGCGGTCCGCTGATGGGCGACGTTCCCGGCCTTGCGACCTGGGCCGGTGCCATTGGATCGGTCGCGGTCCTGACCGCCGCCATGATCTATATCTACACGCGCTATCGGTCGCGCGTCGTGTATTGGGCCTGACATCATGGCCGGGAGCTCTGGATCCGCCTCGAATGACTCTCATTGAAGCCAAGCAAATCGGCATCGAATTTCCGGTCGCGCCGCCGAACGCACGATCATTCCGGCATCTGGCCATCAAGGCGGCCTCGCGCGTCGGCGGCCGGGTCTCGAAGAGCGACGGCTCGTTCCAGTTCGTCCAGGCGCTCGATGACATCAGCTTCACCCTGAAGCAGGGCGACCGGCTCGGCCTGATCGGCCACAACGGCGCCGGCAAGACCACGCTGATCCGCGTGCTCGCCGGCATCTACGAGCCGACGCGCGGCTCGCTGCGGACCGTAGGGCGTAACGTTCCGATGTTCGACATCGGTCTCGGCATGGACGAAGAGGCCTCGGGCTACGAGAACATTCGCACCCGCGGCCTCATCCTCGGGCTCTCGCCCGAGGAGATCGAGCAGCGCGTGCCCGAGATCGCCGAATTTGCCGAGCTCGGCGACTATCTGGAGCTGCCGATCCGGACCTATTCCTCGGGCATGCTGCTGCGTCTCGTGTTCTCGATCGCAGCCTCGATTCACGGCGACATCATCCTGATGGACGAGTGGATCGCGGTCGGCGACGCGCAGTTCCGCAAGAAGACTCACGGCCGGCTGCAGGACATCACGATGCGCTCGGGAATCGTCGTGCTCGCCACCCATGATCATGGCCTGCTGCGCGACACCTGCAATCTCGGGCTCTATCTCGATGGCGGCCGCGTGCGGGCCTTCGGCGCCCTGGACGACGTTCTGAAAGAGCTGCCCAAGGTTTGAGCGGCCGGGCTCGACAGCATGCGGCAGGAAGCTCGCTGAACCATGACCACGACGCCCGCCCGCGCTGCCTCCCCGACCGTTACGCTGGTCGTCCCGAACTTCAACCACGCCCACTACCTGCCCGAGTCGCTCGGCAGCATCGCGAACCAAACCCGCGCCCCCGACCGCGTCATCATCATCGACGACTGCTCGACGGATGACAGCATCGCGGTCATTTCACGCTTCGTGGCGGAACGGCCGAGCTGGCGACTGATCCGCCACGAGACCAACCAGGGTGTCGTGCGCGGTCAGAACGAGGCGCTGGCGATCGCGGACACCGAATGGATCGGTTTTCTCGGGGCCGACGATGCGCTGCATCCGGCCTATCTCGAAAAGGCGATGGCGCAGGCGGCCACCCATCCCGAAGCCGGCTTCGTCTTCGCCTGCTGCGAGATCATCGGCCCTCAGGGACCGTCCGCAAAACGGATGCTGCGGCCGGTGATGCTGCCGGCTTCCGCATCGGCGATGCTGGCGCCGGCCGACGTTCGCCACGCGCTGCGCTTTGGCGACAACTACTTTTCGGGCACCACCTCGCTCTACCGCCGCACGGCCTTGCAGGCGCTCGGCGGATTCGACGTCAAGCTCGGCTCGTTCTCGGACGCGTTTCTCGCCCGGCGGCTGGCATTGACCTATGGCTGCTGCTTCATCGCCGAGGCGCTCGGCTACTGGCGGATTCACGGCCAGAACTATTCGACGGCGACCGCAACCGATCCGGCTTCGCTCAACGCCAAGCTCGCGGAGATCGGCGCGCTGATTGCGCAAAGCAGGCTGTTCCCAAAGGGGTATGAGGATGTGTTCGCCCGGCGCAATCGCTTCGGCGCCGCGCGGATGGTACTGGGCGGCGATACGGCAGCGTCGGCCAAGGCAGCGCGCGTATCCGCCTTGCTCGACGGCAATGCGCTCGATACGTACCTGCTTCGGCTGATGTTGAGCCTCGGCGCAAGCGGCCGCCTTGCTGCGCTCGCTTGGATCACCTTGCGGACGCGGCCGATGTCGCTGTCTCGCCTGCTCGCCCAGACCGCCACCCGGCGCGCGATCTTGTCCGCCACGCCCGGCTATCGCGCGTCATGACGGTCCGCGCCCCCTTCGGCTCTCTCCGGCGCCGCCTCGGCGCGAAGGCGGCGCCTGCGCCGATCCGCGCGACGCCGACGGCGCAACCATCGCCGCAGGCGCCGCGCAGCCGCTGGTCGCCGCGGACGTGGCTGACGGCCTCCGCATTTCGTCTCTACGCGTTCCTGAGCGCGCGGCGCCGGCAATTGCTGCCGCTGACCACTCGCGCCGCGAACATCGTCGACAGCAGGCTCATCGTTGCGCCGGCCGGGGCGACGCTGCTCCGGCTGATGGACCGGCAACTGGCAAGGGGATCGCGCCTCGGCCGTTTGCTGGCGCTGACGACCTCGACCACGTTGGCCGCCGCCGCGCAGGTTCATCTGGCCGCAAGCCGCAAGCCGAGTGCGCTGCGTGCGGTGCGGATCTTGAACCTGATCTTCCGCAGCAACGTGCGCGCGCGGGCCGGTATGGGCGCGCAGGCCTATTTCACCACGCTGGCGCTGTGCAGCGCCTATGACCGGATCGTGCGCGACGTGCCACGGCCGGAGACGATCGACAGCTTCGCGATCAATTTCGCGGTCGGCGTCGCCCACATGTATCGCGGCAATCTGCCGGTCGCGGCCCATTTCCTGACGGCGGCTGCGGCCTCCGGCGACGGCAACGCGCTGCGCAAGCTCGGCGCCGTCCACGCCCTGGCCGGCGACCACGTCCAGGCCGCCGCTTGCTTCGAGGCGTCGGTCGCACGCGATCCCCGCTCGGTGATGGCGCACCAGAACTATGCCGGCGGCTACGATCCGTCGACCTACACGCCGAGCGCCTGGGAGCTGGAGCATGCCGGCGAGCTCCTGATCTATGACAATCTGATCCAGCTCGGCGAGAACTTCTATCACCAGGGCCGTTACGACGACACGTTCCGCTGCTATCAGGCCGCGCTCGACCATCAGGACGCCTTAGCGGCCAAATGGTCGATTCCCGGCGCGCTGATCGATCGGATTGCCGGCGCCAGCAGCATCTTCGATCCCGCGCTCCCGGTCCGGCTGCTCGGCTACGAATGGGTGACGCTGATCGGCCACATCGGCTTCATCGACTGCCATTTGCGCATGGCCGCGCTCGGCATGCTGCCGCGCGCCAACTACGTCCTGCTTGCTCCGGCGAGCAAGGTGGTCAACCAACCGTTCCTCAGGCTGTTCGCGCCGCATGTCACGATCGTCGAGGACCCCGCTCTCGTCGACGACCTGCTGCCCTATCAGCGGCTGGTCGGCGACCAGTTCATCGCCGTCCGCGGCCAGGACGGCCTGGCCGAGCCATGGGCCCACGCGGCGTCGCGCGCGCAGGTCGCCTGGGCCGAACAGCGGCGGCTGCCGATCGTGAAGGTCCCATCGGAGCTGATGGACACCGGGGCTGCCAGGTTGCGCGCCGCAGGTGTCACCGCGGACTGGTTCGTCGCGATGCACATCCGCGAGGGCGGCTATCATGGCGACGGACCCGGCACCACGCGCCAGCATCGCTCCGCCAATGTCGGCGACTACCTGGACGCCATCGCCGCGATCACCTCACGCGGCGGCGCCGTGGTCAGGCTCGGCGATCGCAGCATGACGCCGCTGCGCGGCATGGCCGGCGTGTTCGACTACGCGCACAGCGACATCAAATCGGCGGAGATGGACCTCTATCTCTGCGCCGCAGCTCGTCTGTTCGTCGGCACGACATCGGGCCTGACCACGGCCGTGCAGGCGCTGGGAACGCCGATGCTGCTGGTCAACTGCATCTCCAACGACTGCCAGTTCTGGCATGACCGCACCGACTTCACCGTGCGGCCGGTCTATGACCGGCGTGGACGGCGCTACCTCTCGCTGCGAGAGACCTACCGCCAGCCGCTGCAGGCGCTGCTGATCGACACCGCCGTGCTGGCCCGTCACGGGCTCGAAATCCACCCCAATACCGCACAGGACATCACGGCAGCCGTCCGCTACAAGCTCGATTGCCTGGACGGAACCGGCATATCCCTGGGTGAGGGAGGCCCGCAGCTCGATCGCTATCGCGCAGCGCTCAGCAGCAACCCCTACAATTTTGGTGCTGCGCTACCGGTCCCCGCGTTCCTGGACCGTCTGCCCGAGCTGCTGCACTGAACGCGTAACCCGGCCTCGGTTCGATCAACGCCCGCGACGGCCATCGCGGGTCGTTTTCCAGTGCTTCGGGGCTCCCGTTAACCTCCGAGCAAGATCGATGCCCTGTAACTTGGGATGGTCGCGATTCGGCTCGGCAGCGCGTCGATACGGTCGAGCCATGCGCCGCTCATGCGATTAGCCGGAACTGAGGCAATGCCCGGAGTGTCCACCTTACAGTCGGTCACGACCTCACCTCCGTACGACGCGGGGGTCCCTCCGCCGTCGAATCCCGTGGAGCTGCCCGACGAGGCGGTCCAGGCCCAGCTCGCGCAGGGCGACTTCGGCGGGATCGGCGCGGTCACCGCGGTGAGCGCCGGCGGACTGACAATCAATCTGCTGTTCGACACGGCGGCGATGAATGCACCGGCAAGCTTTCGCGCCGGCATTCAGCAGGCCGCCGCGATCCTCACCTCGATGATCTCGGATCATATCACCGTCAACATCAAGATCGACTATAGCGGCGTCGGCGGCGGCGCGGCGGCCGGTCCTGACGGCGGCCAGTGGATGAGCTATTCGAGCGTCAGGTCCAACCTGATCAACTATGCCAGCCCAGGCGATACCACCTTCAATGCCCTGCCGGCGGGATCCAGCATCCAGGGACAGTCCTACGTCGCGGTGTGGAATTCGCAGCTGAAGCTGTGGGGCGGCCTCGGCGCCAACGATGCAACCACGGACGACGGCAGCGCGACCTTCGCGACTGACATCAATTCAAACCTGCTGGTCGGCGTGGCGCTGCACGAATTGACGCACGCGTTCGGCCGCGTGCCCTACGGGCCGCAGCCGGACGTGTTCGACCTGTTCCGCTTCTCCAGCCCGGGCGTCCGGCTGATGACCGGCGGCGCGACGGCGGGGACCGCGTATTTCTCGGTCGACGGCGGCTATACGAAGCTCGCGGATTACGGCCAGTCCTCGGACCCCAGCGACTTCCTGAACAGCGGCGTGCAGGGCGGCAACGATCCGTTCAACGAATTCTACACCTACAGCACGCTGCAGACGCTGACGGCCGTGGATCTCAAGCAGATGGAAGCGCTCGGCTTCCATCTCGTTTCCGCAACGCCGGTGACGATCGAGGCGAACGGCTCCACGGCTCTGGCACAGGTGGGTCTCAACTACTACTTCATACCGAGTGGAGGTAGCACTGGGCCCGAGCTCAAATACGGCGGCTCGCCAATCGTCGCCGGCAACGTGGGCGGCTGGGTTCCGATAGGGGT